>CBIHNN010000020.1:0-68815 GCA_966211315.1 uncultured Micromonosporaceae bacterium
ATCCGCCCGGCAGGCCGGGCTGGACGGCGTGCCCGCGGCATCTCCGGGCGGGCCGCCGGGCGGTAAGCGGCGCGCGTCACGTGCCGGGTCCTCCGCCCCGGTCGGCGCGCACCCCGTCTCGGCTCCCGAGCGGCTCCGCCAGCCTCCCCACCCACCGGTCGACCCGACCCGGCCCATGGTGGTCACGCGCATAGTCGATAAATTCGGCAAAGTGTCTCTGGGGATCGCAGCGGGGGGTGACGCCGGACCAGCGCACCAGCGTCAGCTCTACGTCGGCGAGAGGCTGCGCGGTCAGCGGGTGGAGGTCCGCTTCGCCCACGGGAAGCTGTTCGTCATCGGCAAAGACGAGCACGGCCGCGACGACGTCCGGTTGGCCAAACCCCGGACATGGGCGCTGACCGGGGAGGAGTTCTCCCGGTTTCGCGGGGTGCGCAACACCGTCGTCGCTGAGGCGGTGCGTCCGGCGGTGCCGGGCGCACCGGAGAGCCACTCCGAGGCGGCAGGCTGCGCCCCGTCCGGGGCGGGCACCATGATCGCCGACCGGCGGCCGGGCGCGACGCCCCCGCCCGCCCCCAGCGGAAACGGCCCCGGCGGTGACGAACGCGGCGATGGTGGGTCGTGGCGATCGTGGGGTCGGGGCGTTGCGTCGCCTCGCCCGGACCCCGGGTGATGGACATCGGCGGGCGCGAGAGGGGGCCGACACTGGCAGGGACCGTTACTCAAGTCGTCGGTTTTCTCGGTCTCGGGACCCGGGGCAGTGCAGTGACCGAGAATTGTCGCCGGGGGGCGTGGTTGCTCCGAGGCCGCCGACGTCGGTGGCCAGCTTGGTGGTGGTTTCGTGGTGGTAGCCGAGCATGTCGGCGACGACGGCCGAGGTGCTCGGTGACGACGTCACGGACCGTGCCCATCGCCGCGAGGTGTCCCACGACGCGCGCTCCAGCAGCCGCTGCATCCGGTCCGGGGTCGAGTCCCGGGCATACTCCGCCAGGGTCCAGCAGTTCTTCCGGGGCAGATCACTGAGCAGCCCGCGCACATGCTCACCCGCCTGCGCGAGGGGCTCCCAGCGGGCGAAATGCCCACTCAAGTGGTCCATCAACTCGGCAAGCTTCTCAGCGATCTGCCCGGCCTCTACCATGACCGAAGCGGCCACCTCGTGATATTTCGTTGTCGACACAACACGGATGCTCACGCGGTGGCCGCGCTGTCACCCGCACTCCCGGTCCGGCGAAGCAGCATGCACATAGATCAAGTCACGAAGTACGGGCTGCCTTGATAGGCGTCGACATTGTCCGCGGCGCACGCCCGGAACCACCGCGGGATACAGCTTGGCCGGTTGTCCACGGTGGCGGGTTTGGCGTGTCAGCGGTGCAGGTGAAGGCGGGTGGTCGTGCCGGCCGGTGTGGTGTGAACCCGGACCAGGTCGCAGAGCTCGTTGACCAGAAGGAGCCCGCGACCTCCGGGCGTGGGCGCGCCGAGCGCCGGCGGAATACGACCCGCGAGCGGGTCGATCAGATGCCCGGTATCACGCAGCTGGCACACCAGAACGTCGTCCTGTGTCCAGACGGCCAGTTCACCGCCCCCACCGCCGTGCTCGATGGCGTTGGCCGCCAGCTCGCCGACCGCGATGGTGAGGTCGATGACTCGGTCGGGCGCCAGCCTGGCGACGGTGGCCTGGGCGGCGACGAAGCGGCGTACCGCTGACAGGGTGGACAGGTCGACGGCGATGGCGGCGGCGTCGACGGGCGGATCGCTCAACGGCCGGTTGAAATCAGCGGCGACCACGGCCGGGTCCATGTAATGGGGGCTGTCCCAGCGGTCCCCGGCGGCGAGTATGACCGGATGGGTCTTGTACGCGTCATGCACCCAGACCGGGTCCAGCAGTGTGGTGTTGTAGGGGCACAGAATCGTCGCCGGCCGGCCGGTGAACGCGGCATTGATCAATGCTTCGTGCTGGGCGCAGGCCGGATACTCAACGGGGCTGCGGCCCGCCCAGATCGGTTCGCCGATGATGCGTACCCGCTGGCCGGGGTGGGCCCCGGCGAAGGCCAGCAGGACGGTCGGGAGGATGCGGCCGGGGTTGCGGCCGGCGACCGTCATGTCGCGCATCACGACCCGGTCACTGTCGGAGCCCAGGGCGGTACGCAGCAGTTCAAGGTTGCGGCCCGGCACGGCGACCGCCACGGGTTCGCCCGCGGCCAGCCCGGCACGAATGAACGGCACGGTGCCGTCCAGGTACTCGGCATCGTCGCGGTACAGCAACGCCGGGTGGACGAACTGGTTCACGGTGGCGGCGCTCATGGGATCACGTCCGCTCCGAAGGCGGCCACCCGCACCATCGCGTCCAGGCGTTCATCGACGCCATCGACGACTGCGCAGATGTGATCCCCGAGCTGAAGTCGGTCGACCATGCCCTGCACCGTCATGTCACCATCCACAGTTCAGAAATGACCCGGCCCGTCCTCCATCATCCCTGGCAGGCCCCGCGCTTGGGGAACTGGCCCACCCCGTGAACATGGTTTATAGGGGCGAAAGAGAAGTTCTCGACGACAGCGTCGGATGTCCTCGCCATCGGCGCGCGGAGCCGGGTGTAGCGATCATGGATTTCACCTGCGGCGGTCTTGGCCGCCATGCCGTTGATGATCGTGGCGAGACAGGGGCGGGGCGTTCCAGGCGCCGGATCAGCTTCGCCGACATTTTTTTTGCAAACCGTTGATCTAAGGTGGCGCCGGATCCGTAGCTACCGTCGTGCGGGTCGAGGAGGGGCAGTCACCGCAGCGTGACGGCCGAGGGATGCATCGGGCTCCGCGATCATCGGCCACCGGCATACCATGGCGGAGGGTGTGCATCGGCGTACTGATCATGACCGGATTGATCGTGGTCGTCTCGGTGTGGCGATCGCAGACGAACGACACACCGGCCGCCGCGCCGCTGGACGTATCCGAGTCCGTCCTGGACCAGCCGGCGGTCGACGGATCTGAACCTGCGCCGTCCCTGCCCCCCGCACTCATGACGTCCTTGCCGACCTTCGAGCCCCCGCCGACGGCTCAGCCGGCACCGCGCACGGCTGCCCCACGCCCGAACCCACCGGCCCCGGAGGTGCGCCAGCCGGGCGGCGAACGGCCGCGGGAATCCCGGACGGTGCCGCCGCCGGGCGTGCCCGCGTCACCCGCAGCCGCCTCGGTCAGTGGCACGTATCGCGTGGTTGACGCCTTCCCCGGGGGGTTCATCGGCGAGGTGATGGTGAGGAACGGGTCCGGCCAGGCGGTGAGGTGGCAGGTGTCGATGCAGTTGCCCGACACGGTGACAGAGCTACGTTCCTCGTGGGTCGACGGCACGCCGCCGCCTCAGGTTCGCCGTACCGGGCAGACCGTCGTCTTCACCGGCGCCCAGCCGGTGCCTTCGGGTGGGTCGGTGCCGCTGCGTTTCCAGTTCGCCCGGACGGGCAGCCGCATGACGCCGCTGACGTGCACCGTCAACGACGTACGGTGCGGTGGAGTGGGGTGAACAGCGTTCGCCGGGTCGGGCGCCGGGATCCGGCCGGGGTGAATCACCGACGGTGCAGTTCGGTGCGGTGGGTTGTGCGACCGTCGAGGGCGTTGCCTGCCGCGTCGGAAGCGCGGCTGACAGGTGTCGAGCAGGCGATCGCGGGCCTCCGCTGATCAGCTTCGTGGGGCGGGGATCCGGCGCTGCGGGCGCGTTTCGCCGGTCCTGCCGCACCTGAGGTGAAGGACCTGGTTCGTCATGGGTGCGCGTTTGGCGCTGCGGTGCTGTGCCGTACGACCAGACGGGTTGGCACCAGCGTGGTTCCGGGCTCGGCCGACTCGTGGCGGATCTGTTGCAGCACGGCCTGCACGCAGCGTCGGCCGACGTCGGCGAAATCCTGGTGCACCGTGGTCAGCGGCGGGATGAAGGATCCGGCGTCCGGGATGTCGTCGAATCCCACCACGCTGACGTCGCGGGGTACGGTGCGGCCACGCTCGTGGAAGGCGCGCAGCAGGCCGAGCGCCATCTGGTCGTTCGCGGCGAAGATCGCCGTGCACGACGGTTCGTCGGCGAGCGCCAGCCCCGCGGCATAGCCCGCGGAGGCGGACCAGTCGCCGCGGCATTCCGGTGGGATGGGTCTGTCGGACTCGGCGAGCACGGCCCGCCACGCGGCCGCGCGGCGCTGGCTGGCGAAGGACTCGGTGGGACCGGTCAGATGCCAGACCGTCTCGTGGCCGAGGTCGAGCAGATGGCGGACGGCCTGCCGGGCCCCGTCGGCCTGGTCGGTGTCGACCACCGTGTACCGGTCACCGGCGTCCGAGTCGACCACGACGACGTGCACGCCTGGCGGCACCGTGACCTGCTGGGCATCCAGGAGGTGGTTCTCCATGATGATGATCACGCCGTCCACGGCCAGTTCGCCGAGCCGGGTGAACGCGCCGAGCACGCCGTCCTGCGTCGGCACCGAGACCGGGATGATGGTGATCGCGTAGCCCTCCTGCGCGGCATGGTTCGCGATCGCCTCCACGGTGCGGCTGTTACCCATGGTGGAGAGGGTGAAGAGGATGACGCCGATGGTGCGGAATTCGCCGAGCTTCAGGGCACGGGCGGCGCTGTTCGGTCGGTAGCCGAGCTCCTTCATCGCCGCGAACACCTGGTGGCGCGTCGCCGCCGTCACCCTCGGATGTCCGGTCGACACCCGTGAAACGGTCTGTGACGACACGCCGGCCAGCCGCGCGACGTCCGCCATCGACGCCCCACGCCGTGGGCGGCGGGCACCCTTCGCCTCCTCGGTGGCGGTTGGCTCCTCCGAGGGGGGGTTCGGCACAGCGTCGTCGGTCATCGCCGTGCGGCTCCTCTTGACGATGGGTGGTCATGGTGAAACTATCACCGCCAATGTTTACGTAAACATCGGACATCCTTGACGGCTTCAGCTTTGCAGTCATGCCCGCTGATCACGGCGACACGCTTTCGAGCAGCGCGCCTGCGTCGCCCGGTTGTCCGGGGACCAGGCGCCGCACCGACCGGAAGGATGACCACGACGTGGCAGTCTCACAGGTTGCCTTCCGGCGCCCGGCCGTGCGGAGACCGGCGCGGTGGCGCTCGTGGGTGGGATGGCGGTTCGTCGGCCCCTTCATGATCATCTTCACCCTCGTCTTCCTGGCCCCGATCGCGTACTCGATCTACCTGAGCCTCTTCCAGAACCGGCTCATCGGCGGCAACTCGTTCGTCGGGCTGGCCAACTACCGGCAGGCGCTGACCGATCCGCAGTTCTTCGCCGCGTTGGGCCGGGTGAGCCTGTTCCTGGCCGTTCAGGTGCCCGTCATGTTGGTCCTGGCGCTGTTCGTCGCCCTCGCGATCGACAGCGGCCGGCTCTACGGCAAGGGCTTCTTCCGAGTGACGATCTTCCTGCCGTACGCCGTGCCCGCTGTGGTCGCGGCCCTGATGTGGGGATTCATCTACGGCGCCCGGTTCGGCCTGGTCGGCAACATCAACGACTCACTCGGCACCTCGCTGCCGGACCCGTTGCAACCCAGCCTGATCCTCGCCTCGATCGGCAACATCACCACCTGGGAGTTCGTCGGCTACAACATGCTGATCTTCTACTCGGCGCTGCGCGTCATCCCCGCGGACCTGTACGAGGCGGCCGACATCGACGGCGCCGGGCAGTTCCGGATCGTCACCGCGATCAAGCTGCCCGCCATCCGGGGCGCCCTTGTCGTCGCGACGATCTTCTCGATCATCGGCAGCTTCCAGCTGTTCAACGAGCCGAACATTCTGCAGACCCTGGCGCCGAACGCGATCACCACGTATTTCACCCCCAACCTGTACGCGTACTCGCTGTCGTTCTCCGGCCAGCAGTACAACTACTCCGCCACCGTGGCCATCGTCATGGGCCTGATCACCATGGTCGTCGCCTACGTCGTTCAGGTGCGCGGCCTACGAGGGGAGCGCTGATCGCCACATGGACGCCACGTTGAGAACAAGCGAAACCAGCGTCTCGGCACCGTACGTCTCCCAGGCCAAGCGTTACCGGCCGCCATTGCGGCGAGCGGTACGCAGCGGGCCCAGCCGCCGACGGAGATCCCTGATCCTGACCGTGCTGACCGGCATCATGCTCGTCTACACGCTGGTGCCGCTCGTCTGGCTGTTCATCAACGCCACCAAGACGCAGCAGGGTCTGTTCACCTCGTTCGGGTTGTGGTTCGACGGCGGGCACGTCGCCCTCTGGGACAACATCCGCGACACCCTCACATACGACGACGGAATCTTCCTGCGCTGGCTCGGCAACACCCTGCTGTACGTGGTGCTCGGCGCCGGTGGGGCCACGTTCCTGGCCCTGCTCGGCGGCTATGGTCTGGCCACGTTCGACTTTCCCGGCAAGCGGGGCGTCTTCGCCATCGTGATCGGTGCGGTCGCCGTACCCGGAACCGCACTGGCCGTACCGACCTTCCTGATGTTCAGCAAGCTGGGACTGACCAACACCCCATGGGCGGTCATCATCCCGTCGCTCGTCACGCCGTTCGGCCTCTATCTCATGTGGACCTACGCCACCGAGGCCATCCCGGCCGAAATCCTGGAAGCAGCCCGGGTCGACGGCTCCGGTGAGTTCCGCACGTTCTTCCGCATCTGCCTGCCGCTGCTCGCGCCCGGCACCGTCACGGTCCTGCTGTTCAGCATCGTGGCGACCTGGAACAACTACTTCCTTCCGCTCATCATGCTGAAGGACCCCCAGTGGTACCCGCTCACCCTGGGCCTCAACGCCTGGAACAAGCAGGCCGCGACCGCCGGTGGGCACGCCGTTTTCAACCTGGTCATCACCGGCTCCCTGCTCACGATCCTGCCGCTGCTGGCGGCCTTCCTGATGCTGCAGCGCTATTGGCAGTCCGGGCTGGCCGCCGGAAGCGTCAAGTCCTGACACCTGAGGATTTCGGGAAGGAAACCCATGATCACGACAACCCGACGGCGCCTGCTGAGCGCGGCCGCCGCGACGGTGGCCGCCCTCACGCTGGCCGCGTGCGGCTCGACCGACGGCCCGGGCACCGGTTCGGGCTCCGGCTCCGGTAGCACCGTCACGGACGCTGACATCGAGGCCGCGCTGACCAAGGGCGGCAACCTGACGGTCTGGGCGTGGGAACCCACCCTGAAGCAGGTCGTCGAGAAGTTCCAGCAGAAGTACCCGAGCGTCAAGGTGAACCTGGTCAACGCCGGCACCGGCAACGACCAGTACACCGCGCTGCAGAACGCGATCGCCGCCGGAAACGGCGTTCCGGACGTGGCGCAGGTGGAGTACTTCGCGCTGCCGCAGTTCGCGCTCGGCAAGTCGTTGACGGACCTCACCGCGTTCGGTGCTGAAAGCCTCAACGGCGCGTTCACCCCCGGCCCGTGGTCGTCGGTGCATGCCGGCGGCGTGTACGGCCTTCCGATGGACTCCGGCCCGATGGCGCTGTTCTACAACAAGGAGGTCTTCGACAAGCACGGCATCGAGGTGCCGAAGACCTGGGACGACTACCTGGTGGCCGCGCGCAGACTGCACGCGGCCGACCCGAACGTGTACATCGCCAACGACACCGGCGACGCGGGCTTCACCACCAGCCTGATCTGGCAGGCCGGTGGCAAGCCGTACCAGGTGAACGGCACGAACGTGACGATCGACTTCGCCGACAAGGGCACCACGGCGTTCACCCGGGCATGGCAGCAGCTGATCAGCGAGAAGCTCGTGGCGCCGATCAGCTCGTGGAGCGACCAGTGGTATCAGGGCCTGACCAACGGCACCATCGCCACTTTGGCCACCGGCGCCTGGATGCCGGCCAACCTGACCTCGGGCGCGCCGGGCGGCAAGGGCAAGTGGCGGGTCGCGCCGCTGCCGCAGTGGCAGGCGGGGGCCACGGCCAGCGCCGAGAACGGCGGCAGCTCGTTGGCCATGCCGGAGAAGGGCGGAAACAAGAACCTCGCCTACGGGTTCATCAAGTTCGCCAACGTCGGTGACGGCGTGCAGATCCGCATCGACAACGGCGCGTTCCCGGCGACCACGGCGCACCTGAACTCCCCGGCGTTCCTCGACGCGAAGTTCGAGTACTTCGACGGTCAGCAGGCCAACCAGATCTTTGCCGGGTCCGCCAAGAACGTGGTCAGCGGCTGGTCCTACCTGCCCTTCCAGGTCTACGCCAACAACGTCTACAAGGACACCGTCGGCCAGGCGTACGTGTCACCGACGACGCTGCAGGCGGGTCTCCAAGCCTGGCAGCAGGCATCCGCCAAGTACGGCAGCCAGCAGGGCTTCACCGTCAAGTGAGCTCGAACCCCGCGCCGGTACCGGCCGGCGCGGGGCACGTCCTTCCACGTACCCGAGGAGAATTCTGTGGTTGTCGGTCCTTCGGCCCGTTGGTTGCGCTGGCCCCATCCGGGGCGGACGCCGCGGCTCGCCTTCGGCGCGGATTACAACCCGGAGCAATGGCCCCGAAAGGTCTGGGACGATGACGTGCGGGCGATGCGGGCCGCCGGAGTCAACATCGTCTCCCTCGGGATCTTCTCCTGGGCGTGGTTGGAGCCTGAAGAGGGCTGCTACGACTTCGGCTGGCTGGACGAGGTCATCGGCCTTCTGCACGCGGGTGGCATCGCGGTGGACCTGGCCACCGCCACGGCGTCGCCGCCGCCCTGGCTGACGACCCGGCATCCGGAGATCCTGCCCGTCGACCGGCTCGGCAACACCATCTGGCCCGGCGCCCGGCAGCACTGGCGTCCGACGTCACCCGTCTTCCGGCAGCACGCGTTGCGGCTGGTGCGGGTCATAGCGCAGCGGTACGCCGACCACCCGGCGCTCGCCGCCTGGCACGTGTCCAACGAGCTCGGCTGCCACAACGTCTACGACTACTCCGACGACGCCGCCCGCGCCTTCCGCGACTGGCTGCGCGAACGCTACGGCACCGTCGACGCGCTCAATGGGGCGTGGGGTACGGCATTCTGGTCGCAGCGGTACTCCGACTGGGCGCAGATCCTGCCGCCCCGGCTTACCGCCTCCCATCCCAACCCGACCCAGCAGCTCGACTTCAAGCGCTTCTCCTCCGACGCCCTGCGCGACTACCTGCGCGCCGAGCGGGACATCCTCCGTGACCTCACGCCCGACGTGCCGGTCACCACCAACTTCATGGTGATGGGGGAGACCGCCGGCATGAACTACGCCGAGTGGGCCTCCGAGGTCGATTTCGTGTCGAACGACCACTATGTGCTGCCCGGACCGCAGGCGCTGGACGAGTTGTCCTTCTCGGCGAACCTGACCGGCGGGCTGGCCGGTGGGCGGCCGTGGTTCCTCATGGAGCACTCCACCAGCGCCGTGAACTGGCAGCCGATCAACCTCGCCAAGCGCGACGGCGAGCTGGCCCGCGACTCGCTGACCCACGTCGCCCACGGCGCCGACGCCGTCTGCTTCTTCCAGTGGCGGCAATCCGCGGCCGGTGCCGAGAAGTACCACTCGGCCATGGTGCCGCACGCCGGCGAGGACAGCGCGGTCTTCCGCGCGGTCACCGGCCTCGGCCGGGACCTGGCGTCGCTGGCCCCGGTGGCCGGATCGGCACGACGGCCCTCCCGGGCCGCCATCGTGTTCGACTGGACGTCGTGGTGGGCCAGCGAACAGGACTCACACCCGAGTTCCCGGCTGCGCTACCGGCAGGAGGCACTGGACTGGTACTCGGCCTTCCTGGACCTCGGCATCCGGGTCGACGTGATTCCGGTGACCGCCGCCCTCGATGACTACGACCTGGTCGTGGCCCCGATGCTGCACGTGGTGCCGGCAACGGTGGCGTCGACATTGCACACGTACGTGGCCGGCGGCGGGCACCTCGTCACGACGTACTTCTCCGGGGTCGTGGACGAGCACGACCACGTCTGGCTGGGCGGCTACCCGGGGGCCATGCGCGAGTTGCTCGGCATCCGCATCGAGGAGTTCGGTCCGCTGCTCAGCGGTGACAGCGTGGCGCTGGACGACGGCACCGTCGGGACCCTGTGGACTGATCGGATCGACGTCACCGGCGTCGACGTGGCCGTGCTCGCGTCGTACAAGACGGGGGAACACGCGGGCCGCCCGGCGATCACCCGCAGGACGATCGGTGCGGGCTCGGCCGCGTACGTGTCGACCCGGCTCGGTCCCACCGGGCTGAGGCCGTTGCTGGCCGGGCTGGCCGGCGCGGCGGGCGTGACGAGCGAGCTGCCGGACGCCCTGCGCGGCCGGGTCGAGCTGGCCGTACGAGGCGACTTCTGGTTCTTGATCAACCGAACGGACGAGCCGGTGGAGCTGTCCGGCCTGGAAGGCGACGCGCTGCTCGGCCCCGCGCGAGCCGGCACGCTCGCACCTCGCGGGGTGATTGTGCTGCACCTGCCGCCGACGGCCGCCGGGCGGGCGAGCTAGGAGTCGGCCCCGCACAGCGCAGGCTCACCGCCCCGTCACGTATCCCACCGAGCTGACCGTTCGGCAGGCTCACCCCCCGTACGTCCCGGGTGGCGTTTGGACGACGTGTGAAAGGTACGCGATGACCGCTCGGCGCCGGGTCGCCACCGGTGTGAGCGGCATGGCGGACTGATCCGCGGGCACGCATGCGATGCCGGTCGGGCCCCCTGCCCGACCGGCGTCTGCGTCTGGGCGAGCATTGAGCGGGCGATGATCGACCGGCGACCGGCGACCGGCGACCGGCGACCGGCGACCGGCGACCGGCGACCGGCGGCTCCTGGCCGAGATGTCGGTTCCATGATCACCCACGACGAGCGGTCGTGACGTGGGCACCCGAGAGGCGAGACCGACACAAGACATTGACATATTTAAGTATATGACTAACCTGTGGCTAGGTAAGCGCTTTCCTGTTTGGTACGTCTGATCATGCAGCTACCGCAGAGCGGCCTCACATCTCCACTGGCAACCCGGTCGCATGCGGGCGACCTGGCATGCGGTCGCCCACCTCACACCTGCCCGGAGTACCCACGCCCGGGGCCGGGAGCCCCTGCCCAGACCCAGGTGGGTACGCGACGCTTTCACGTACGAAAGGATCCTCATGCCTGAAACGGCAAACCAGACGGTGGCCCGTTCTCACCGCCGTCGCCGTACCACCGTCATCTCCGCAGTCTCCGCCGGCGTCCTGGCCGTCGGTACGATCGTGGCCGTCGCACCGATCGAGGCCTCCGCCGCCGAAAGCAAGCCAGTCGGCTATGCCAGCATGAACGGCGGTACCAGCGGCGGCTCGTCCAGCACCGTGGTCACCGTGACCTCGGCGTCCGCGCTCAAGTCCGCACTGAGCTCCGGCACCTCCCAGACGGTCAGGATCTCCGGGATGATCTCGATCTCCGGGATGTACTCAGTCGCCTCGAACAAGACCGTCGTCGGCGTCGGCTCCGCCTCCGGCGTCACGGGCGGCGGCTTCAACCTGTCCGGTGTCAAGAATGTGATCATCCGAAACCTGGTTTTCAAGAACGCGAACGACGACTCGATCAACGTGCAGTCCGGTACCACGAACGTCTGGATCGACCACAACGACCTGTCCGACGGGCACGACGGACTGATCGACATCAAGCGCGGATCCGACTTCGTCACGGTCTCGTGGAACCGCCTGCACGACCACGACAAGTCCATGCTGCTCGGCCACAGTGACGACAACGCCTCTCAGGACAAGGGCCACCTGCGCGTCACCTACGTGCACAACTGGTTCCAGGGCACCAACCAGCGGCACCCACGGGTCCGGTTCGCCAACCCCGTGCACGTGCTGAACAACTACTACAGCAACATCGGCTCGTACGGTGTCGCATCGACCATGAACGCCGGTGTCCTCGTCGAGCGGAACTACTTCGAGAACGTCAAGAACCCGACGGTCACCGCGACCGGTGACTCCGAGCCCGGCAACATCAAGGTGCTGAACAACTACAAGGCGAACTCGGGCGCGGAGCAGGTACGCAACAGTGGCAGCGTTGCGGCGATCCCGTACTCGTACACCGCTGAGGCGAACAGCACGGTCAAGGCGACGGTCATGGCCGGCGCCGGCACCGGCAAGATCTGACGGATCCACCCGTACGCGACGCGCCCGCCCCCGGCACACGGTGGGCGGGCGGGTCCCGAACCGCACGTCGATCGGCGCGAGTGGCCCCTCCTGTGCAGCCGTGCGGCATGATCGGCAGGTGGCGATCACGTCGTCAGGATGACGAGTTGCTGGGTCGCCCGGGTCATCGCGACATAGCGGTCGACAGTTCCTTCGATGCCCTCGCCGAACGTCTCGGGGTCGATGAGGACGACCAGATCGAACTCGAGCCCCTTCGACAGCTCCGGGGTCAGCGACCGGACGCGGGCCGTCGTCCGGAGCGTGGGATGGCCGATGACGCAGGCGATTCCGTCGGCGTGCGCGGTGAGCCAGGTGTCGAGGATCGAGTCCAGATCCGAAGCAGATCCGTGTACGACGGGGACGCCGCCGCTGCGGACGGAGGTCGGCACGTTGGCGTCCGGGATCACGGCCCGGATGACCGGCTCGGCTTCCGCCATGACCTCTTCCGGCGTCCGGTAGTTGATGCTCAGGGAGGCCAGGTTGATCCGATCGATCCCGATCCGCATCAGCCGTTCCCGCCACGACTCCGTGAAGCCGTGCCGGGCCTGGGCGCGGTCCCCGACGATGGTGAAGCTGCGGGACGGGCAACGGAGCAGCAACATCTGCCACTCCGCGTCGGTCAGTTCCTGAGCCTCGTCCACGACGATGTGCGCGAACGGGCCGGCGAGGCGGTCGGAGTCGGTGCCGTGCACTGCGGGCTCGTTGACGAGGGCCTCCCGCATATCCCGCCCGAGCAGCATCGGCATCACGCCTTCGGGGTCGTCATCGGCCTCGATCAGGTCTTCGACGACCCTGTCCATGTGCTCCCGTTCGGCTGCGACGGCGGCGTCGTGCCGCCGCCTACGCCGTGACGCCTCCGCGTCGCCGAGCCGTTGCCGTGCCGCGTCCAGCAGCGGGAGGTCGGACACCGTCCAGGCTTGGGCGTCCGCGCGCTGCAACGTCCGCACCCCGTCAGGGCTGAGCCAGGGAGCGCACATGCGCAGGTACGCGGGGACCGACCACAGGTCGCCGACCAGGTCGGTCGCTTCAAGCAACGGCCACGAGCGGTTGAAGGTCGTGAGTAGCCGCCTGTTCCGCAGCAGCGACCTGCGGAGCAGGTCAGCCGGTTCGCCGCCGTCGTGCTTGTCGACCAGGATCGTGAGCAGCTCCTGCCAGATCTCGTCGCGCGCCTCGTTGTGTCCAGTGCCGGGTCCTGGTACGTCGAACGCCTCGGCCCAATCGTCGACACTCAGCCAGATGTCGGACTCTCCGGTCGTGACCGTCATGCCCTTGGCCGGCGGCTCCTCGTAGAACCGGACGGCCGCCTCGATCGCCTTCACCATGTCCGCGGACGACTTCAGGCGGGCCACGTCCGGGTCGGTCTCGACCGCCGCAGCGGCACCCTCGGTGACGAGGTCCCGCAGGGTGCAGGTCTGCACGTCCTCCTCGCCAAGGCTGGGCAGGACATCGGCGACGTAGGTCAGGTAGGGCTGGTGGGGGCCGACGAACAGCACGCCCCCCCGGCGATGACCCAGGCGAGGGTCGCGGTAGAGGAGGTAGGCGGTGCGGTGCAGCGCGACGACGGTCTTCCCGGTTCCCGGACCACCGTCGACGACCAGAGCGCCGCGGGATCCCATCCGGATGATGGCGTCCTGGTCGGCCTGGATGGTGCCGAGCACGTCACGCATCCGGGGCGACCGGCTGGCTCCCAGGCCGGCGATGAACGCGGACTGGTCGTCGAGAGCGGCGTGCCCCTCCAGCCCGTCCGAAGTGAACACCTCGTCCCAGTAATCGCTGATCCGGCCGCGGGTCCAGCGATACCTGCGGCGGCTTGCCAGGCCCATCGGATTGGCGTGGGTCGCTCCGAAGAAGGGCTCAGCCACTGCGGAGCGCCAGTCGACCAGCAGCCGACGACCCGCGCTGTCGGTGAGGCCACGTCGTCCGACGTACGCGGGCTCGGGATTGTCCGCGCTGACCATGCGTCCCAGGCACAGGTCCACACCGAAGCGACGCAGATCCCGCAGGCGAGCAGTCAGCCGACGGATCTCCTGGTCCCGGTCCAACGCCCGCCGGCCTCTGCCCCCGGGCGCCTTGCGCGCGGCGTCGAGGCGGTCGGACAGATCGGCGGACACCTGATCGAGGCGTTCCGCTATGGCCGCGAAGTGCTGCTCGTCGCGGGCGATCAGCGTCGGGTCGGCCTTGGGGCAGAGGTGGTCGGGCAGGTCGAACACGCTGGTGATCAGGGGGTTCACTCCCATCAGCTCCGATCTGAGGTCTCGCAACTGCAGGTCCTCGTGTCCTCGGCACTGGCTCGACGGTCCCGCGTGGGTCACGCGGACACCCGGGGCCTTTCTCGGCTGGCCGCGTCGAGCAGCAGCGTTGCGGCCACCGTGGCGCCGTCGGTACGGATCGTGCCGGCCACGGCCGTGGCACGTGCGTACGTCTCGGGGGCCAGGGCCGCCTTGAGCGCGGCTGACAGGGACTCGGTGGTCGGAGTCGGACCGTCGTGTGCGGCGCCGATGCCCAACTCCGCCACCCGGCCGGCAAAGTACGGCTGGTCCGCCATCTGAGGTACCACCACCTGCGGTACGCCGGCTCGGGTGGCGGTCGTCGTGGTGCCCGCGCCGCCGTGATGCACGACGGCGGCCACCCGGCGGAACAGTTGCTGCTGGTTGACCTCGCCGACGGCGAAGCAGTCGTCCCGGTCGTCGATCGGGATGAGATCGGCCCAGCCGTGCGCGACGAGGGCGCGGCGGCCCTGCGCACGGATCGCCTCGACGGCCACCCGGGCGATGTCCTGCGGGGCGCGCATGCTGCCGAAGCCCACGTACACCGGTGGCGTGCCGGCGGCCAGGTACGCCTCCAGGTCGGCGGGCAGCCGGCGTTCGTCCGGCAGGATCCACGCGCCGGTCTGCACGACGTCGAGGTCCGCGGACTTCTGCCCGGGGGCCAGGGTCGGATCCGCCGCCAGCCACGGGTGGCCGGTGATGACGTGGTCGCGGACGTTGTCCACCGGTGGCAGGCCGATCGACGCCCGGTGGGTGTTGAGTGCGTCGCCGAACAGTGCGTTGTAGTTCTCGATGTCCAGTTCGTTCAGCACCCGGTTGTCGGTCACGTCCGGCGGCAACGGCCGGCCCGGCAGCGGTTGCGGCCGATGGTGCGGCGACGGCAGGAAGATCGGACAGTACGCCGCGAACACGTACCGGATGCCCAGCTTCTCGGCCACCGACTGCGCACTGGCCGCGACCGGGAACAGGCCCGTCGCCACCAGGGCGTCGCAGCCCTCGGCCGCCGAGGGAAGCTCGTCGAACTGTTCGGCGATCAACTCGGCCGTGAGCCGGGGCACATCCGCCACCGACGGCGGCGTCGTCCCGTGCATCAGCTGGCGCACCGGCGGGCCGATCGGCACCAGCGGCACGCCGACCTCCGCCAGCCGCTCCGCGCAGTCCGGCGGCGCGCACACTCGCACCTGCGCGCCGAGCGCCCGCAACCGCACCGCCAGCCCCACCAGCGGTTCGACGTCCCCGCGCCCCCCGTACGTTGACAACAACACACGCATCTCGCGACCCCATTTCCGCAGGTGCTGGTCTCGACCAGCGATTCTGCGGCAGGACCCGGGCCTTGCCGCAAGCCCCCCGGTCCGCTATACGTTGAGAGTGGAAGGGGTGGGACTTCGTCTCCCTCCATGGCCCGCTGCGGACGGTCAATCTCCGCGAAGCGACGGAACGCCGCGTAGGTCAATCTCCGCGAAGCGACGCGCTCTCGACCCGCGGCCTGATAGCCACCGAGAGTTCAACCGCGCGAAGACTCGCACGTCAGGCAACCAGAAATCGGGTTCGCCGGCCCTCAGGGGTGATGCCGGGCGGCGGTGGGACTTCGGCGTGGAGCCCGCACCGTGGTCGAGTGCGGCATACCCTGCGATGAGCGCGACCGCTGGAAGCCGACATCGTGTCCGGCCGCCGTCGCGCGATGACGGGAGCAGATCTACGCGTGAGTCACCATCCGACCGCAGCGGCCGACGGCGGTCGCCTACAGCCCGGCGCCGCCCATGATCCGCCGCCGGATACGGCGGCGGGTGTCGTCGGGCATGCGCATGGTCATGGTCACGGGCCGGTTCCGGCGGCGTCGCGGCACACCCGGCGAATCGTGACCGCGGTCCTCGTCCCGGCGGCTCTGGCGACGGTCGTCGCGATGATGGTGTTGTGGCCTGGCTCCGTCGCGACGCCGTCCACGACGACGGATGCGCAGGACAGTGTCCGGGCGCTCGGAACGGTCACCGCGGTGGAGGCCCACCGGTGTCCACCGTCCACCAACGGGGCAGCTCCCGCCCTGCCGGGCCAGAAATGCGGGTCGGCCACCGTGACCGTGACGCAGGGGCCGGGCACCGGGCAGGGGGCGGCCGTGGACCTGCCGCAGGGGCCCGGTGCTCCCGAGTTGCGTGTCGGTGACGGTGTCGTGCTGCTCTATCAGCCGGCCTTCGGGCAGCGTGGCGCGACGTACTCGGTCGTGGACCATCAGCGCACGACGCCGATGGTCTGGATGCTCGCTCTGGCCGCTGGGGTCATCCTCGTGTTCGGCCGCAGGCAGGGGCTCAGCTCGCTCGCGGGTCTGGCGGTGAGTTTCGCCGTCCTGTTGCTGTTCGTGGTCCCGGCGATTCTGCACGGGTCAGCGCCGCTGCTCGTGGCGGTGGTGGGCTCGTCCGCGATCATGTTTGCGGCGCTGTATCTCACCCACGGCATCAACGTGCACACCTCGGTGGCCGTCGCCGGAACCCTCACCAGTCTGGTGCTCACCGGCGTGCTGGGGTCGGCGTTCACATCGCTGATGCGGTTGACCGGGGTGGGCAGCGACGACAGCTCGTTCCTGTCCGTCACCCAAGGTATCGACATGCGGGGCCTGTTGCTCGCGGGAATCGTCATCGGCGCGCTCGGCGTCCTGGACGATGTCACCGTTACGCAGGCAGTCACGGTGGCCGAGATGGCGGCGGCAGCTCCTACCACCCGCCTGCAGTTGTACCGGGCCGGGAGCCGGGTCGGACGGGCGCACGTGGCATCGGCGGTGAACACGATCGTGCTCGCCTATGCGGGCACGTCACTGCCGTTGCTGCTATTGATCACCGTCGGCACCCAGCCGGTCGGCGAGTTGTTGACAAGCGAGTTCCTGGCCCAGGAGATCCTGCGCAGCGCGGTCGGCACGATAGGACTCGTCGCGTCGGTGCCGATCACCACGGGCCTGGCCGCCCTTGTGGCCGACATCCGCCCCATAGCAGGCCGGGCGGGCCGGCACTCCCGGCATTGACCGACCGGCGTATCCACCCCGTCCGCTGGACGAGGCGGATCAGGCGGTGCGCAGGTCGATCGTGTGCCACCTGAGGTTGTCCTGGTCGCCAGTGGACCACCACAGCACACCGGCGCAGTACGTGGCGGCGTTCGCGCCCGCACCGAGGTCCACGGTGGTCTTCCTCGACAGGTCATAGACCAGCAGGCGCTGGGTGCCGTACGTGTCGGAGGTGGCGTCCGGCTCCGAGAGGATCTCGAACCGGTCCAGCGGTGCCACATCGCTGATGGCGGCGGACGCCTGGCCACCGGCGATGCGCTGGCGCCCGGTGCCGTCCGGATGCACGAGGTCGATGCGGACGAGATCGCCGCCCGAGAGCACCATGACGCGGCACCAGCTCGGGCTGCAACTGGTCAGCGCGCTGCCTGAGCCGGCGACCGTCGTCGATGTGTTGGTGACGAGGTTGCGCAGGACGGTCGCGCCGGTGCGGTCGCCGACCCCGTCGACCAGCCACGGCCACGCGGTCAGCGCCCACGCGCCCTTCTCGGTGCGCACGTCCACCGGGCCGCCGGCGAGGGCGACCGAACGGATCTGCGTGTCCTGGCCGTCTCCCGGCGTGGCGGCGGCCCAGTACAGGCGGCCGTCGGCGATGACCATGTCGTACTGCGAGTGGAAGAACAGCACGTTGCCGGTGTCGGTGGTGAGTTGGCGCGGCGCGGCGCGGGTGCGCAGGTTCATCGCCCACATGCTGGTCGGGCCGCCCTGGCTCGACTCGGCCCACGCCAGCTCGTCACCGTCGGCTGTCACCGCGGTGAACTGCGGATTCCCGTCCAGCGGCAGGCTACGCAGCTGCTGGATCGAGCCGTCGGCGTCGCGCAGCAACAGCCGCATCCGGCTGCCGTCCGGCGACGGCGCCGTCCCGACCGAGGTACGGACGTTGGTGAAGAACAGCGGCTGGTATACGGGACCGTCCGGCACGGTGCCGGCGATGTCGGCCTGCCGTACGTGCGGCCATGCCTGCGCCGGCCCCAGCCGACCTGCGGGCGCGGCCGGTTCGCGTCCGGTCGGGGACAGGATCAGCAGGGCCGCCGCGGCGGCGAGGGCGGCCGCGAGTCCCCAGGGAACGCCTCGGCGCCATCCGGCCTGCGCGGGTGCCCGGTCGGTGGGTGGGGCCGTGGCCGTGGGCGTGACGGCGGGTGCGTTCACTCGTACGGGTCCTTGGGCTGCGCGGTCTCCTGCCAGGTCGCCACTTGCAGGTACGGCACGACCGCACCGTTGACCGCGTCCTTGTCCCGCCGCGCCACATAGGTGCCGACCGCCGTCACCCAGGTATCCGCCGGAACCGAGTCCGGGACATCGCCGGCAAGGCCGATCTTGATCGGACGGCCGTCGGCGGCGCAGCAGCTCAACACCATGCGGGCCAGCATCGGTGCGCCGTCCGCGCCGGGGGTGATGAACCCGGTCAGCGACACGGTGCGCCCGGCCAGCGTCTTGCCGTCGTCGAAGGCGGCGCGGGAGGCGTAGTCGAGCAGCCCGATCGGGGCCGGGTCGCCGGGCGGCAGCGGCGGAAAGGCCGTGTCCGGGTTCTGGGCGACGAGGACGGTGCCGGCCTGCCCGGCGGCGTACGAGCCCAGTGCGGGCGGCGCCACCAGCAGCAGCCCGAGGACGGGGAGGATCAGTAGCCACCCGACCCGAGGCTCATGATGCTTGTGCCCGTGACCGTCGTCCTCCGCCTCATCGTGGTGATGATCGGCCAGCGGGTCTCCTGCGGCGTTCGTGCGGGGGCGGCGCAGGTCGTACCAGAGGGTCATGACAGCGGCCGCCACCAGCAGCACTCCCGCGGCGATCAGGAACGGTTGCAGCCCCGCCTTGACGTAGCGCAGGTACATGTCCGTCAGGCTCGCTTTCAGGATCGCCCCGCCGAACAGCAGCATCACCACCGCCTGAGCCTGCCGGTTCACAGCAGCACCGTCCCCACGGCGACGCCCACCACGACCGCCATCGCGAACGTCGTCGGGGCGAACCGGCTCGTGAACCGGTGCCCGAACGTGCCCGCCTGCATCGAGATCAGTTTCAGATCCACCATCGGCCCTACCACCAGGAACACCAATCGGGACGTCAGCGAGAACTGCGACAACGACGCCGCCACGAACGCGTCCGCCTCACTGCAGATCGACAACAACACCGCCAGCAGGCCCAGCGCCAGCACCGACAGGACCGGGTGGGCGGCGAGGCCCTGCAGCCACGACTCCGGCACCACGACGTTGATCGTCGCCGCCGCGGCCGCGCCCAGCACGAGGAAACCGCCGGCATGCATGATGTCGTGCCGGCAGGCCGCCCAGAACGCGCGGCCCTTCGACACGTCATCCAGGTCCGGGCGATGCGGCAACCGGATCCAGTCCGTACGCCCCAGCCGCAGCCACAGCAGCCCCATCGCGACCGCCACCACCAGGCTCGCCACGCCCCGCGCTACGACCATCGTCGGGTTGTTCCGAAACGCGATCGCCGTCGCCGTCAACACGATCGGGTTGATCGCCGGCGCCGCCAACAGGAACGCCAGCGCCGCCGACGGACCCACCCCGCGGCGGATCAACGACCCGGCGATCGGCACCGACCCGCATTCACAGCCTGGCAGCACGACCCCGGCCAGCCCGGCGACCGGAACCGCCAGCGCGGGCCGCTTCGGCAGCGCCCGGGCCCAGAACGAGCGGGGCACGAACACCGCGATCACCGCCGACAACGCCACCCCGAAGACCAGGAACGGCACCGCCTGCACCAGCACCGACACGAACACCGTCGTCCAGGTCTGCAACCGGGCCCCCGACGCCAGGGACGCCAGCGGGTTGCGGAAGACCACCAGCACGACGAGCAGGACGGTGAGCACCTCGACGGAGCCGACCCGGTCGCTCAACCCCCGACGCCGCGACGATGGCGCAGAGTCGGATGCCGGAGTGGGCGGCGGGAGGGCCGTCCAGTCGATCTCGTCGGGTTCGCGCCCGCCGTGGATGTCGGCCGGTTCGCTGGGTCTCACGGCGTGGCTCCCTTCGTCCGTGCGACGGCAGCGAAGGGCCACGGCCGAGCACCTCGTGTAACGCGTCCACCCTAACCGTGATCTACGACGTCGCCAGCCGCCCTCGCGGGTGGCGTCGGTCGCCACGATTCGCTACCCGATGTCCTGGTGCGTGTCGCCCTTTACAATGAAAACCGTTTTCAACAGGATGGGAAGCGTCGGTGGTAGTCACCGCCGAATCTTCACGAGGAAGAGGTCACCATGTCGCTTGATGTCTCCGCGGACCTGCTCGACAGTGCCGAACGAGGCGAGGTGTCGGACACCGATTTCGTGCAGTGCGTTCGCACGTCGTTGCCGTACGCCTGGCAGGTCGTCAGCCAGGTGATGACCGATCTCAACGCAGGCGGCGGCGAGTTCGCCGATCACGAGGTGCCACCGCCGTCCGACGCTGAGCGTGGGCAGTTGCTACGGGCGTTGGCAAGTGACGCCATCCGAGGCGGACTCGAGCGGCACTTCGGCGCGAAGCTGGCCTTTCAGAACTGTCACCGGGTGGCCGCGTTCCGTTTCGGTGCCGTCGGCGGTGAGCGCTACCAGCGCTTCGTGTCGCCGCGCGGGCAGGTGCTGAACCAGTCCCCGGAGCTGCGCAACTGCTGACTGACGATCTCCTTTGCGCGGCTGGTCACCGGGTGGATCGGGGCGCCGTTACCGTCGCTGATCAGATGGTGCTTGCTGCCAGGCTTGCCGCGCGCACGTCATGCCATGCCATGGGAGGGGGCGGCGTTCCGACACGGTCCGAAACACCGCCCACCCTCTGTCCCAGCCTTGTTTAATCTATCGAGATTCGATAGATTGTCATCGTAAATCGATGGAAGGATGGGTCATGGGAAAGCTGACAGTGCACGCGCTGCGCGCCGTGCTCGCGGTGGTGCTCGCCGGCACCGTGTGCGTACAGGCATTGATGGTGTGGGCGTTGGTCAGCGGAAGTGACCCGGAGGACGGGTCGCTCCCGCTGACCGCGCTGCGCGTGGTCACGATCCTGGGCCTGGTGTCGGTCCAGGTCGCCCTGGTCTGCGTATGGCGGTTGGTGACGATGGTGCGACGTGGAACCGTGTTCTCCCACGCCGCCTTCCGGTACGTGGACATCGTGATCGGCGCGATCGTGGCGGCCGCCCTGGTGTGGTTCGCGATCACGGTCCTCAATGCGCCGGGCCAGCGGGACGACCCCGGCGTCACCGTCATCATGGGCGGGATCGGCGTGGCCATCCTAGGGGTCGCACTCCTCGTGCTCGTGCTACGGATGCTGCTCGCCCAAGCCGTCGCGCGCGACGTGGAAGCGGCGCAGATGCAGGCCGAGTTGGACGAGGTGATCTGATGCCGATCGCCGTCGACATCGACGTGATGCTGGCCAGGCGGAAGATGTCCGTGGGCGAGCTCGCGGACCGCGTAGGGATCACGCCCGCCAACCTGGCGGTACTCAAGAACGGCCGCGCCAAGGCGGTGCGCTTCGCGACGCTCGCCGCGCTCTGCGAGGTGCTCAAGTGCCAGCCGGGCGACCTGCTGCGCTGGGAGGACGCCGCGGGCGGATGACGTGCCCCAGGGCGCCGAGAACCGCGCCGTGGATCGCCAGGTTGTTTCGGGCTGCGCATGCCGCGGCCCCGAGGCCTCTGGGACCGCCGAGACCCCGGACGGGTTGGCCACCAAGATGCGCGAGGTCATTCGGCTTCCCCGTCTGCCGACGTGTCATCGATTTCTTATTTCGCCGATTTTGCGGAATTATTTCGGAGGCCGTGGGCCGACCGCTGCTGTTTGCCATCGCGCTGGCGATCATGCCGGGATGTGGGGGCGTGGTTGTCGTATCAGGTCGATGGCAGGAAGTAGCTCACCGCGTCGATATGTCCGGATTAAGGATTAGGGTCACATTCTCATGGGTATGCAGCTTCCTGAGTGGGTTCGCACCATGTTTCTGGTGACGACGGGCGACGGCTGGCCGCAAGCCAATGAGAACGGCCTGCGGGCGCTGGCGCGGGAATGGTCCAGTGTCGCCGAGGTGATCGACGGGCTGGAGCAGCGGCTCCGCGAGCCGGTGCTGGTGGGACGTCGTGGCGGTTGGGGCGGGCCGGCGGCCGATTCGTTCGCCGCCGCCGGGGAGGTGCTGGCGGCGCACGGTAATCAGCAGCTGACCGCGTTGGTGCAGGGGTCGCGGGAGCTGTCCACGTTCATTGACGACACCGGCGCCAACGTCGAGTACGTGAAGCTGATCGTGCTGGGGCAGTTGGTGATTTTGGCCGGGCAGATCGCGTATCTGGCGTCTATGGCGGGGCCGACGTTCGGTGTGTCGACCATGGGAATGCCGTCGTTGCAGGCCGCGGGGCGGGCGTTCTCGGTGACGGCGGTGCGTCAGTTGCTCGTGTCGATCGGCGCGGCCGAGGTGCTGCAGGTGGGTCTGGATGTGACCGTCCAGGCCCTGCAGAAGTTCGTGTTGCATACCCGCCGGGAATGGGACGACCAGGCGACCAGCACCGCGGCGATCACGGGCGCGGTGAGTGCGGTGCTGGCGCCCGTGATGGGCGCCCTGGGCGGTGTGGCGAGCAGGGCGGCCAGTCAGGTGGGGGGTAAGACGGCCGCCGAGGCTGCGGAGCAGGTCGGGGTCGGCGCGGTGCACGAGTACGGCACCGCTGCCGGTACCGGGTTGGTGACCGGGCAGGGATGTGCGGGCACGCTGTGGGATCTGACCGCCGGGGCCACCGGCAATGCCCCCGATGCGGCGGGTCAGCTGCTGCGTCGCCGTCGGGGTGGCCCGGCTTTCGTTGTGCCGACGGGGCCCGATATCGCCGTCTCGCTACCCCGCGGGGGCGGCCACGCCGACACCGTCGGCGCCCCCCTCACCGCACCGTCGCCGTCGGTTGACGCTGGCTCCGGCCGAGGCCAGGCGACGGCGACGGGCGCCGCCGTCTCGGGAAGCCAATTCGCCATGCCGCCCACGGTTACGCCCCCCACCACCCCGCCCACGGTTACGTTCCCCATCGACCTGCCCACGGTCACGCCCCCCACCGACTCGCCCAGGGCGACGCCGATGCCGGCGGCCGCCACCGGCCCCACGTCGGCCAATCGGGTGGACACCACGCTTCGACGCCGGTTGCCGCGGCGGCTCACCCCGGACACCGACCAGAGCAGGGCCGATGTCGTCGTGTTCGGGCCGCCCGGACATGAGGGTGGGCCGCATGAGGGCGGGCCGCATGTGGGTGCGCCGGATGAGGGCAGGCATGAGTGCGGGCCGCATGAGGGTGCGCTGCATGAGGGCGGGGTGGTTACGGGCGTGCGGTCGGTGCCGTCGCCGCAGGCGCCGAGCCGCCTGGCGCAGCGGCTTCGTCGGGTGGCCGAGCAGCGCCGCGAGGCCGGCGTCGGCGACATCGATGAGCCAGCCGTCGTCGCGGTGGGCCAGCCCTCCGTGCCGTCGGCGGTTACCGGCGGTGATCCGATCCGGGGGATCGGGCGTTCACTCGGCGGGTCCAACGGCGGGCAGCTCGTCGACGTGAAATCGCCTCGCTGGGACTCGCTGGGCTACTCAGGCCTGGAGCGGCCCGGTCGCTCGCTGGACCGGGACTCGCCGGACGACTCGTCGGTGAGGAAGGATTCGGTCCGCGACGGCGGCAGTGACGGTGTGCCGGCGCCCGAGACCGGGGTCGACGACGCCGACCTGATGGCTGCCGCCCTGCTGCGGGCGGCCCCCGCTGAGGCGCATCCGGTACCGGAGATGTACGCCGGCCGCATCGGCGCTTACCGGAGTTACGGGGAGCTACGGGACGATCTTGGTGCGTTGGCGATGTCCGAGCCGGACGTGCGCGCTGTGGCCGGGGAGCTGGCGCGGTTGGCCGGCGGCGGGTTCGCTACTGACCCGGGGCAGGTGCTCGACCACGGTGAGATTGGTGTGCAGTTGGCGCGGATCGCTGCCGACGTGGCGGAGCGCGGTCGGGGTGCGGCCGACCGGCATGGGTTGCGTTCGGCGTTGAACCTGCTGGTGCTGTCGGCGGCATGGGTGCCGGTGGAGGCCGGCAGGGCGCATGCGGTACCGCTGGTCTCCGGTGCCCGGTTGGCGCCGGTGCTGCGTGCCGTGGCCGACGACCTGGCGGCCGGACGGGATCCGATGGTGGCGAGTGAGGGCTCCCGCTCGCCGTTGGCGGTGATTCGCTACGACCCGTCGCGGCCGGTGGCGGAGCGGCTTGCCCGGTTGGCGTTGCTGAATCTGGACCGGGCGGTGGCCTCTGACGTTGCCCGTAACGATGTGTTCGACCGGCTGCTCGGCTGTGGGCTGGCGGCGGAGGCATTGTTGGCGGCGGGCGGGGCCGAGCAGCGGATGTTCCTGCGGACCACCGGGGTCGCGGCGGTGAACCAGCTGGTACGGGCGCAGACGCCGACCATCGCGGGGCTGGTGTCAGTGGGACGGGGGTTCATCGCCGAGCTGGAGACACGGCTGGACGCCTTGGCGCAGGCGGGCCATCCGGTGCTAGGGCGTATCGAGCGGCGCGGGTGGCCGCGTGCGAGGCGCACGGTCGACCAGATGGCGCGCACGTACCTGTGGTCTGCGAAGAAGAAACTTTCGGCGATCGAGGCGGCGGCGCAGACGGTGGTCACGCGGTTCGAGCAGGATGGCGATCGGGCGGCGGCGCGTGGTGCCCTGGGTGAGCTGACCAGGCGGTGGAGCGCGGCGACCCAGAAGCTGTCCGTGCTGTCGGTGCTCCACGAACGGGCCCCCGCGTCGGCGTTGAACGGTCTGGCTGTGCTGCGGCGGCAGCTGTTCCCGCAGGCGCCGGGCGTCAGCCGGGCGATGGCGCAGGTCGGGGCAGCGGCCGCGATCCCGGCTACGTTGGGGCTGGCGTGGGAGCCGAAACGGATGGCCCGGCGCCAGGTTGCCGTGGCCGCCGGCGAGTACGCGCGGGCGCTGGCCGGTGTGGTGACGGCACCGTTGGTCGGTGAGCCGGTGTCGTTGGCGGCACAGGTGGCGCACGACAACACGTGTCAAGGATTCTGGCGGACGGTGCACGCCGCACCCGGGCGCAGCATCCTCGTCGAGTCCGCGCTGGGGCGGCCGTTCCTGCTTGCCGCGGAGACCCGCGCCGGCCGTCCGGTCCTTGTGCTGGCCAACCCGGGTGACGGGGGCTCGACCGTGGTGGCCTTGGCGCAGGCGAGCGGGTACCTGGCGCAGCAGGGGCTCACGCGTGCCTACCTGCCCTCCTCACCGCTGCGTGATGCGGTACGCCGGATGCGTTCAGGGGATCCGCAGGCACGGCTGAGTGTGGGGCAGAAGGCGGATCTGATCGAACGGCTGCTGCACGGCGGTACCGCCGAGGACCAGCACGCGGTGGTGACTCTGCTGGAGATCAGCGACGACGAGGACGTCAGGGCGCTGTTCACCGCGGGAGCCGGCGGGCACCCCCTGCCGGGCGGGTGGTCAACGGGCGGCGCGCGGCTCGTCCTGCCGTCGATCGACGAGACGGCCGCACTGCTCCCGTCATCGATGAGCGCCGAGCGGCTGGAGCGGAACATCGTCGACTCGCAGGCCGCCGCCCGGCTCGGCGTCTTCTTCCAGGAGCGGTTCACCGCGCCGGGCCTCACCGGCCCAGAGGCGGTTCGAGTGGTGGGCTGCGGGGACGCGGTCACGGTTCACGGCATGCCTCGCCGGCCGTTCGCCCGTCAAGCCATGACTGTGCTGATCTCCGGCCGGTACGGCCCCGCCGGCCGGGACGCCTGGCTCGACGACCTCGCGCGACGCCTCGGCGGCATCACCGCCGACACGGTCGACGAGGGCGCTGCCGCCATCGCCGATCAGGTGGCCTCTCAGGCCCGGGCCGGCATGGTCAGACGAGTGACCGACCTGCCACCGAAACCGTACGAGCGTGCCGTCGCCTGGCTGCGGCAGCGGCGCGACGCGGACGATACCGGCACCGTCGCGAGCGTCATGACAGAGCTGGGGATTCCGGACGGACCCGTTCGGGAGCTGGCCCCCCAGGAACTGGCCGACCCGGCGGTGCAGGAGCTTGCCCACTGGCTCGTCCTGGCGCAGCGGCACACCGCCGCGGATGTGCGTACGCATCTGCACGCTGTGCTGTCCACGCACGAGGAGATCACGAGGGCCGACACCGGCGCCGCGGCCGTCAAACCTGATCACGCCCTGGACGCCGACGAGTACGCGACGGTCACCGCTGGGCGTCTCCATGCGGCCGCGGTCGCCCTGGAACGCGCGTTGGACGACGTGATCTTCTCCGAGATCGTCAGGTATCTCAGTATCGTGCCCTCGGTCGAGCGTGAAGCCGCCACCCGGTGGCTCGCCGGCCAGCGTCACCAGCTCGGCCATGCGGACCTGGTCGACGAGGTGCTCACCACGCTCTGGGCAGACGTCGCCAGGAACCTCGATGTCCAGACCCTGCGACGCGTGACCATCGCGCCGGAGGCGCCGCACACGGGGCCCCGACCGCCCGAGTCCGATGGCACGGATGCTCGGCCGGTCAACGCGCCGGAGGCCTCCGGCGACGGGCACATCACCGACGACGGCTATGCCGAGCGCCTGCGTCAAGCGATCGAGGCGGACATCGACAGCACTTACGACGCCTACGTCCGCGGCCAGGGCCGGCGGGAGCATGCCGACCCTGCGCGGCTGCGTTCCTGGCCTCAGATCCAGCGGATGGTGCAGCGCGCCCAGCGGGAGACCGACGCGTTGTACGGCCGGCTGCGCGGGGGCGATCCGTTGCGCGCGGACCGGATGCCCGCCTGGGTGCCCCGATCCTTGCGGCGCGGCAACGTCCACGACGGGTTCGTCATGAAAGACAGCAGGCTCGACCTGTGGATTGCCCGGCGGCGCCGGGCCATGGCGAGGCAGCGGCTGATCGCCTTGAGCGCCAACGGCGTAGGCGAGATCGCCAGGGTCCGCGGTCAGCAGAGCAGGAACGGAGGCGTCGACACGTCGGTGGAGATCCGCGTGATCGAAGACGTGGTACGCAGCCAGACGTTGTCCACGAAGCTGTGGAAGATCAATCGCGCCTGGTCGACGGCACAGAATGGGCACATATACATTCAGCGGTTTCGGGAACTCAGTCCGGCCCTGGAGCGCGCTGCCCTGTGGGAGGCGCAGAGCACGTTCATTCACGAGTACCTGCACACTACGGCCCACCCGGCCTATCAGGCCTACGCGAGCAGCTTCGGCCCTGACTCCTGCGAGCACATGTTGCTCGCTGAAGGAATCGGCGAACTGCTGACCGACATCGTCCGGGCCCGTACCGCTTCCCGCCTCACCGATCGGAGTCTGCGCGCCGATGTGGAGGGCGACGAGTTCCGCGATGATGGGGCGCGTGACGACCGCGAGTGGCTGCGCGAGCGGCCCAGGTACCCGACCCACGCCGCGGCCGTACGGCTGGCCGGGGCGGTGGGCGTCGAGAACCTGCTGGCCGCGTACTTCCTCGGCGAAGTCGAGAGGATTCAGGCATTCGTCTCGTCCGCGGCGGAGCAGTCGTTGGCTCCACTACCTGCCCCGGAGGTGAGCCGTGGGGATGCCCACCTTTCCGGCAACGCACCCCTGCGCGGGCAGGACGTGGCCGAGTCGTCCGGCGCCCGCCAGGTCATACCCCCGCCACGCGCGGGCGACGAACTGCCGGCGGACACGAGGCTCCAGAACGCCTATGTCGGCGAGAACGACCCCGACAACGCCGATCGCATCTTCTATCCGGACACCGTCCGCTACTTCTCCCTCGAGGAGCGCGAAGCCTGCCGGCTGTTCGTCGACTCCGACGGCAACCTCCGCCGGGCGGCCGACGGCGCCCTGTTCGATACGGGCACCGGCACGGCCTCGAAGGCGAAGGCGGGCTGGGACTCGGATTCGGACTCGGACTCGGGCTCCGACTCGGGCTCCGACTCGGACTCGGACTGGGAATGGGAAGAAATGGAACCACGTAAGGTCCAACGACACGCAATCTTCGCCATGGACGGCCATGGCAACCTTTACGCGACCGTCCACCACGCCGCGGGGCACATCCACCATTCGTCGATTCTCGCAGGCGAACCAGTCGCCGGTGCGGGAGATATGGAGGTTCGCAACGGGAGGCTGATGTGGATGAATGATCGAAGCGGACATTACGCGCCGAGACCGGAAGCGAACGATCGCGTCCTGCGCAGCCTTCGCGCTCAAGGCCTTCGAACGGACCCGGACTTCACCTTGTGCAACTGGAAGGGCGAGGCAAGATAGGCATGGACGAGAATACCGTCCGCGGTTTGATGAATCAGCTCCTCTACGGCGTTGATCAGGTTCGTGATCTCACTGCCGCGGCAGCGGTTGAACACTGCGCGGAAAGAGTCATCGGTCAGCGATACTTCCGCCAACCGGCAGAGAGGTACAAGCAGGCGCTGGAAGCGACCCTGAACAGAGGGTCGCTTCCCACGCAGTCGCGGGAGTTGAGCCGACGGTTCTCCGAAGCCGAACTCCTGGAGTATCTGGCTCGTCTGGACCGAAGACTCGATGAACTCAGGCCATGGCCCCGTCCCGCATTCCTCAAACTGGACATCAGTGCATGGAACGGCTTCGGTGACGCCGAGCCCCTCGCGACGATCAACCGGCCGGCGATAGACGTCATCGGTCTGCTCAACCGAGGGTTTGACCCGGTGCCCACCCCTGCGGGCGAGCTGCCGGTGATGGTTTTGCGACTGCGTTCGGGGGAGGTGGTGGCGCTCGTCGGATCTATCGACCACAGATCCACGGTTTTCACGCTGGTCTCTCGTGATCCGGGCGACGCGGTGCAGGTCATCGATCATTTCTGCAGATTCACCGGCTTTCCTGCCGACGAGGTGTCCCCCCTCGCCGGGTGAATGTCAACGGGCCGGCGCCATTGACCATCTTGGTGGTGGGCGTTGCCGTCGACCGCGCCGGAGCCGTGCCGCAGGGTCAGGTCGGCGGTGGCGGCCGCTCGGTGGCGTCGGTACCGCGCGCCGGCCGTTTGTGCGCGATGACCGCCTGGACCTGCGCAGAGGGCTGCGCAGGTCCAGCGCTGCAAGGTGTTCCGGTCACCGGTGCCGGAATTCCGAAAGATTGCCGGCAGGCAACGCGACCGGCCGGAAATTGATCGAGATACTGTTCAACCCTTTCGAGGTGGGTTGTCAAATGTGGTGAAGGAAGCTCGGCGGGCCGTGTATACCCCGCTGAGTAGATCGGTCGGATGCGTCGGTGCCCAACGGCCGGGAGCCTTCCCCTGGTAACAGTCGGCATCCGTCGGCTACCAGTGTGTGACGTGCTCGCCGGTGCCTGGAAATATGTCCTCCTCGGGCAAGCCGATGCGGTGGGTTGTCGTTCGGATTACGAAATGAGCCGATTTGATCGGCGGGCCCGTCGGGTGTACGGTCCCCGTGGGGAACGGAGACGGCGAGAATGTTGTGCACGAATCAGGCGTCTTTGGATTGCGACCACGATTCGCTGAGTGACGAATACCTGATCGCTGCGGTGCGACGGGGGTCGACAACCGACTACGGATTGTTGTACGAGCGTCACCGCGATGCCGCATCCCGTACCGCGCAGCGATTCATTTCGTCATCGGCGCACGTCGAGGACGTCATTTCAGAAGCGTTTGCGAGGATACTGGCCGCCCTTCGGGCGGGTCGTGGTCCGGACACGTCGTTTCGCGCGTATCTGGCGCGTACGGTGCGTAATGTCGCGTTCGACTCGTTCAAAAAGGACCGGCGGCTCGAATTCACCGACGACATCGAGGCACATGAGCCAGGGGTACCCTTCGTGGACACCGTGGAAGCCGCTCTGGAGCAGAACCTGGTCGGTCACGCCTTCGCGGCCTTGCCTGAGCGGTGGCAGGTCGTGTTGTGGCACACCGCGGTGTTGAAGCAGGAACCGCATGTGGTCGCGGAGATGATGGGACTCAACACCAACACGGTCACATCGCTGGCGTACCGCGCACGCGAAGGGTTGCGCCGTGCCTACCTCTCCAAACCCTCTCGTCATGCGACCGGCGCGCCATGAGGGCCCAGGCCTGAGTCACCGGAGCCTCCCGCGTCGGCGAGGTGAAGCGGTTCGGTGGCTCACCGATGCTGTCGATCCACGCGGAGACGGGCCGTGCCTTACCGTGCTTCTTGGTGCGCCCGGGGCGGGCCGCAGCAGCCTGTTGGCCGCAGTGGACGGCAGCCTGCGCGACGCCGGGGTCGATGTGCTCAGTGGCCGGGCCGTGCCGTCGCCCGGCGGGTCCATCTACACGGCGCTGTACGACGCCCTGCTGGATCCGGCAAGCCAGGTCGTGTTGTCGCCGACGGCGCACAGCGTACTTCGGCAAACCGTCGCCACACCGGAGCGCAGCGGCAACGTCGACCTGACCGTTTCCCGTGGCGAGCGGGTAGCGGCGGCATTCGCCAGACACGGGCGGAACCGGCCACTTCTCGTCGTCGTCGACGATGTCGATGTCGGCACGGAGCCGGCGCGGGACCACCTGGTCGACCTGATCGAACGGCTGGGCGGCGCGCGACGCGAGCGGGTGAGTGTCCTGCTGGCCCCCGCCACGGGTACGGAGCAAGGGCTGCGGGCGCTGCACGCGGTGCAGCCCTCCCTCGTGAAGCTCGAGCCGCTGGACGACGCTGGATTGACCGACCTGGCTCACGACGTGCTGTGTGCCGCGGCGGACGAGACCCTGCTGGCGCGGCTGCGACAACTCAGCACAGGCAACGCCGCCAGTGCGGCGTGGCTGCTCGACAGGTGGCAACGCACCGCGGCGATCGAGTACGTCGACCGCCACGCGTTCCTCACCGAGCCGAACGCCGTGCCGACCCTACCCGCCTGGCACCCCAAGCTGGCGTCAGTACGCGCGCTCGGCCCACGGGCCTGGCTCACCGCAGTGGCATTGGCCGTTGTGGGACCGCTACCGGCGACGGTTGCGGTTCCCCGGCTCGCGGCGCTGTGCGGGCTCACCGAGGATGCCGTCGCACGCTGCGTCGACGTGCTGACGACGGCTCAGCAGACGTCTCAGGCGGGCGGGGTGTTGGCGATACCGGACGAGTTGCTTCGTACGTCGCTCAGCTCCTATGCGGGGCCCGTCATGCGTACCAGGTGGCGCGCGATGACGCCTGTCGGAGGTGAGATGCCGCCCGTCCGAGATGCGATGCCGCCGCCCGCTGAGACACCACATCGGCCGGTTGCGCCGGATCCGGCGGTGGCGTATCGGCGTGGCGAGTGGGACACGGTGTTGTACCACGCGCGTCGCATCGCCGCCGGCATCGAACTCCACCCTCGACAACGCTCGGCCGGGAACGATCCGTTCGCATCGGTCGACGCCTTGGCGGCCCTGATCTGGGTGCGGCGTGGCCGACCGGATCGTGCCCGCGAGTGGCTCGCCCGGTTCGAGGCCGTCGGTGACACGTCGGGCGAACAGCGGCTGGCCGAGGCCGAGCTGGCGCTGGTGTGCGGCGAGTATCGGTGGGCTGGGCAGGTGATGGGGGAGGGCCCGGACGAGTGGGCCACTGCCGGCTGGGCCGAGTTGGTGGCGCACGTGTCGGCGTACGGGGTGCCAGAAGCCGATGGCGTGATCGAGCGCGGCCGACAGCTGGTGAACGACAGGTGGGCTGCCCGTTCGACAACGGATCTTTCGGACGATGATCGGCTCTGGCTCATGCTGGCGCGTTCGCGGGCGGTGGGCGACCCGGTAGCCGCCGTGGACACGATGCGGCTCGCCCGCCGCCTCGGGCAGCCCTACGCGCTGGCACTGAGCTGCCTGGCCGCTGCCGAGGTGGGCGCCCCGCCCGGCTCGACGCTGGGCGAGGCGTTCGACCTGCTCGGTGGTTTACGGGCGATTCCCGCATGGTGCCGCGCCGCCGCGGTGGCGCGCGCGTGCCGGGTCCGGGTGCCGGCTGCCGCCGTGGGCCCCGACGGCTACGACGACGTGACCAGGGTGCTGCTCGCCCTGGTAGCAGAAGGACTCCCCACCCGGGTTATCGGACGGGTGCTGCATCTCAGCGACGCATCCGTCGAGGTCCGGCTGGGCCGCTTGTACGCCCGCAGCGGTTACCGGTCGCGTGCGGAGCTCGCCGTGGCATTCCGCCACGGCGAATTGACCGCCGCATGGCTGTAGGGACACCCGGCGGTCGTCGCGATCCACCGGTCACCGGTCACCGGTGCCGGTTGCCCCGGGGCCGGTGCCGTACGGCGAGGTCGACCCGATTGCGGCAATTGGTCTTGGTGAGGATTCTGGTCAGCGTTCGTTCGATGGTCTTCTCGCTGAGGCGCAGCCGGGCGGCTATCCGGCGGTTGCCGAATCCGGCGGCGACCAGGTCCGCGATTTCGGCCTCGACGGGGGTGAGGTCGCTCGATGGACCGCGTTGTCGTGGCACCGATTCACCGCGTTGACGTAACACGGCGCCCACCTGCTGCGCCCAGGGTTGCGCACCGAGTGCGTGGAACAGCCGTAGGGCCTCGTGAAGGTGCGATGTCGGGTTCCGGCCGAGCTGCCCGCACAGCAGATGCAACCGTGCACGCTGGAACCGCATACCGGCCGCCGCGGCGAGCGCCAGCGCCGCTTCGGCGGCATCGGGATCGCCGCCCAGTCGGGCCTGCGCGGACAGGGTCAGGAGGCTGGCCTGCCGGCTGCCGAGCGCATCGGCGACCTCGCGGAGGTGGCGGCCGGCGCTGCGGGCGCCGGCCGTGTCGCCCATCTCGAGTCGTTGGTCGACAAGCCGGGCAAGTAGCAGCTCCAAACCGGGCAGCCGTTCGCTGCGGACGTATCCGGCGATGGCACAGGTGAGCTGAGCCTGGGCGGTGGCCGGTTCTCCGTTGGCGTACGTGGCGCCGCTGAGTGCCCAGGCCACCACGGGTACGCAGGCCCGGTCGTCCGGCACGGTGCGAACCCAACGCAGGCTCCGGCGCGGCTCACCACGTTGCAGCCAGACCTCGGCCGCGAGCGCCCGCGCCACATCCATCGTCTGCGCCGGCGCCGCTGTTGCCGAGCATGCGGCGAGGCGGCCCGCGCGGTCGATCACCTCGTCCCAGTCGCCGTCAAGCCACGCCGCGGTTACGAGGGCCTCACGGTCGTCCACATCCGGCCGCTCGCCGAGCGCGACCATCAGCGTCGCCCGTACCACTTCCCCGGTGCCGAGGCACGCCCGTTCCCGGATTGCTTCGCCGTCGATGTCCGGCTGTCGCGAGCCAGCGGCGCGCAACGTGCTCCAGGCGTCTGCCCAGTGACGACTGTCGCCCCACGTCGCCTCGAGGGCGACCCGTTCGGTCACCAGGACCGGATGGGCGGTGGAGCCGGGCCGGGTCAGCAGTTGCCGAGCCCGTTCCGGACGTCCTGTCATGGTCAACAGCCGGGCGACCTGTGCCAGCAGCTCCGGTTCTTCCAGTCGATCGAGGTCGACACGGGCGAGAAGCCGCTCAGCTTCGGAAAGGTCGCCACCGTCGGCGAGCGATGTGGCGGTCACCACGGCGAGGGCGCCGCGCGTGGCGTCCGTGTCGGGGTGTGCGGTGACAAGGGCCAGCGCCCCCAGGCCGATCGCCACGGCGTCCGCGAGGTAGCCGAGGCGCCGGATGCGGGCGACCACGTCGGCCAACGTGCTGAGCACATCACTGTCCACCCATGCAGCACCGGCGTCGTTCTCACCTTCGGACAGGCAGGTGAGGACGCGCGAAAGGGTGTGGGCCCACCGCCGTGCCCGGACCGGATCGACGTCGCCGTCGACGGATCGAATCGCCGTGGCCAGTATCGCCAGCGTGACCGCTGGCGCAGGCAGGTCCCACCCGTCGGCACCGACAGCGGAGCTGCCCGGCGTCGTGCCGTGGGACGTGGCGAGGGCCATGCTGAGATGGTCGGCGAGCCGGTGTGTCCGCTGCGGACTACCGGGGGCGCCACGGGCCAGTAGCAGACTGGCCAGCCGCTGGTGCACGGCGGCCTGGCCGGCGGTGTGCCGGAGGAGGGTGTGCGCCAGAGCCGGTACGGCGACGCGTAGACGACGGCGGCTGTCCAACGACAGCAGCCCGAGGTCGACGAGCCGATCGATGCGCTGGCTCAGCTCAACCGGGTCTGTTGCCTGGACATCGGCGATGTCGAGTAGCGTCTCGGGTTCGGCCTGCCCCAGCGCGGCGATCACACTCACGACGAGCGCCGTGTCGCAGGCCGCGCCCCCCAGCGCAACCACCAGCGGATCCTCCACCGACAGGAGAGCCGGTTCAGCCGGGTCGACGAGGTGGTCGAGCGAGTCAATCTTGCGAATCCGGCGGGCCGCCCGCTGGGTCGTGACGAAGCGGAACGTCGGACCGGGCAGGCCGGCGGCGCTGCCCAGATGGTGGGCCAACGACGACACCAGTTGACTACTCGGGCGTAGCCCGACGGTCTGGCGTACCAGGGCGGTGACGTCCGTGTCGGTGAGTGGCCGTAATGGGACGTGCAGTGTGTCGTCAGGTAGCGCGTTGTCCAGCAGATCGCCGACGGCGGAGCGCGCGGGCAGCTGTGTCTCGCCGTGCACGTGAGTCGCGACGATCCAGCTGCTGTTGGTCAGCCGCCGGGCCACCAGAGGCAGAATTCGCAGCGACCCGGCGTCAGCGGCCTGCGCATCATCGATGATCACGACCATGGGTTGAGCCCCGACAAGGGCGTCGACGGCCGACACGTACCCTTCGACAAGGCCGGGAAGGTGGTCGATCGGCTCCCGTTCCGCTTGCCGGGCCAGGTCGTGCAGCCGCCGTGCCGAGAGTCCGTCGATGCCGGGGTACGCGGCGCTGCCGGGCGCTGGGTCCAGCAGCGGCGCCAGCAGGGTGCCGTACGGTCGGCGCGCGTCGGTGATGGAGAAGCCGGCGAGCACAGCGGTGCCGCGCGCCGCGGCGAGCTCGGAGACGGCTCGCAGCAGGGCGGTACAGCCCGACCCGGGGGCACCGGTGACGACCGCGAAACGCCTGGGCGTCGCCGCCGGCGACAGTAGTTCCGCCAGCGCCGCCAGGTCGGCGTCGCGGCCGACGAATGCGCGACGGGCAGTCTGATCCTCTGGTCGTGATGTGGGCATGGCGAATCGGATGAGTTACGGCAGCGGGCGGCCGAGCGGGATGGTCGCGGCGACAGCGGGCAGGTGCCTGCCGTTCGTCCGGCGCAGCCGGATCCCGGAGGAACGTAGGGCGTCAGCGGTCGCCTCCGCGCGGCGTCGGTCCGGGTGCGAGATGCGAAGCAACGCCGGTCCCGTGCGAGAGTCTTCAGTCCCGCCGATGGGCAACGACACGGTGGTGGTGGCCCCGATCGCTGAGGCGGTGCCATGCAGCAGCTGTCCGACGAGGGGAACCGACCATGCGCGAATCTGGAAGGAAACGTGCGTGCGCCCGGCGCACGACCATGCCCGCCATGATTCGACCGCCGCGCTCCGCGGCCCGACGGTTCGCGTCTGCATGGCGGATTCCAGCGCGGCGCGCACCTCGTCCACGTCGAGCGGGACCGCCGTCAGTCCCGCCTCGGCGAGCGCCAGCGACAGCCGGCGTACGCAGGTCCGCAGCACGACCCCGACGCCCGCAGGACCGATGTTCACGGGCGCGCCGACATCGGTTCCGTTGGTTCGCATGACAATCCACGCCTGGCGCTGTGATCCGGTCAGTCCGTCCGGCGCGGGTCCACGTTGGTGGAGCACGACATGCGCCGTCGTGCCCGCGACAGCGGGCCCGACCGCCTCGGTCAGGCGGACCAACCAGGTGCCGTCACCGGCGGTCACCGGGGCCGTCACCGCCATGACCGCTGCCCATCCCGTACCGTCGTACATGACGCCCAGTTGACGGTCACCCGTACCGGGAATGGCGGTGAGCCGCGACCGGGGAAGCAGATGATTGAGGGGCCCGAGCGCTCCGGGCGGACGCGTCCGCTGGCGCCTGTTCCTTCGACGCAGGGCGAACCAGAAACGAATCCACTCATGTGGGTGGTGACCGCCGACTGTGATGACGGCATTGCCGATGGCGAGCACAACGATGGTCGCCATGACGATGGCGACCATCGGCCGGCGGTCGACAGTCAACGCCGCCGCGGCGAACAGGACGTGAACGATCCAGCGGTGCCGCACCAACGCCACGCGCCAGGCCCGCTTGATGCGAGTTGACGGTTTACCCGCACCGTGGGCGTCGGGTAACGGCAGTCCGACAGTACCGTGGCCAGCCGCCCAACCATCGCCCACACCAGGCTCGCTCGGCACGTGAGGGCGGTTGTCATGGCCCGTGACGCGGGGCAGGACCACGGTATCCCGGTCGCCGCCGGGCTGGTGACGGTCGGAGCCGAAGGGCATCGGCACGGTGCTGTTGGGCGGTTGCCATGGGGGATTGCCGATAGTGGAAAGGATGACCGTGTCGCCGATCTTGGGCATGACGACGGTGTCGGGGTCCAGGCCACCGTGCTGCTGTCGCATGATGTCAATGCGCCTTTTCGTCGGAACCGGGGATATGTGTGCGAGATGTTCGGATGGGACGTGATTACCGGGTCGTGCTCGCGCTCACCGCGTCGGGGACATATGCGGTCTGCAGGAGGGTTGCGGTGCGGCGGTTGACGTAGTGCCCGCGGCCGGGCGGCAGTTGCTGTGGCCGGACCCCGCCGAGAAACGCACCTTCCTCCTTGGAACAGGACAGCAGGACGGCGGGTGTCGCGAGATCCCACAACCGGCGCAGTGTGGGCTCCATCATCGCGCGCGCGGCGCCCGCCGTGGATCGGGCGACGATGAGGTGCAGCCCGATGTCGGTGCCCTGTGCCAGCAGATCCAGGAGCGGGGCCAGCGGTGAGTCGTAATTGTTGCCGGCAACGAGATCGTAGTCGTCGATGAGGATGAAGAGTCGAGGACCGCTCCACCAGTCGCGCCTGCGCAGCTGTTCCGGGGTGATGCCCGGGCCTGGCAACCGTTCGGTCACGGGTGGTGCTGCCTCGGCAATGATCTGCTTCAGGCTGCCGCTGGAGATCGCGTACCCCAGCTGATAATCCGCCGGGACGGCGGAGAACAACTCGCGGCGGACATCGGCCAGCAGGATCTGCGCGGCGTCCGGGGAGTACCGGCTGACCACGGCGTCGGCGACGAGCCGTAGCAGGTTGGTCTTGCCGGATTCGGTGTCGCCGAAGACCATCAGATGCGGATGCTGGTCGAAGTCGTGCCACATCACATCGAGCCCCGCCTCGTTCAGGCCGATCGGCATCCGCAGGCCCGCGCTCACCGGGAGTTGCGCATCGGGTCCGGGCAGCTCCCGCACGTCGAGGACCGCAGGCAGGGTACGCACACCTGGCGCCTTGCCGCCCGGCCAGTACTGCGCGATCATCTCGATGGCCGACCCCGTGGCCTCCGTCAGCCCCGCCACATCGACTCCCCCGTCGACGCGGGGAAGGCCGGCGAGGAAGTGCAACGAGTCGACTGTCAGCCCGCGCCCCGGCACCGCCGGCACGTTGGCGGCCATCCGGCTGCCCACCACGGACTCCAACGGGTCACCGAGGTGCAGCTCGAACTTGGTGCCCAGCACGTCACGCAGCCATGGCCGCAACTCCGACCATCGATGGGCGGACACCACCAGGTGTACGCCGTAGCCGAGGCCGCGTGAGGCGATGCGTTGGAACAGCGGCTCGAGCTCCTCGAAATCCTGGCGCAGGGTGAACCAGCCGTCGACGACGAGGAAGACGTCGCCGTACGGGTCATCGGTGACGACACCCGTCGCGCGCATCTGGCGATAGGCGGCGATGGAATCGATGCCGCGTTCGGTGAATGTCTTCTCCCGCTGGGTGATGATGCTGTCGATCTCCACCAGCATCCGCCGGGTCCGTTCGATGTCGCGTCGGCCCGCCACCGTTCCGACGTGTGGCAGCCCGTTGAGAACGGCGAGCCCGCCGCCGCCGAAGTCCAGGCAGTAGAACTGAACCTCGTGCGGTGTGTGAGTCAGCGCAAGCGCGAGGATGAGGGTGCGGATCAGGTTGCTCTTGCCGCTGCGTGGACCGCCGACGATGCCCACGTTGCCGCCGCTAGCCCCGAGGTCCGCCAGCAGCAGGTCCCACCGCTGCTCGAACGGCTTGTCGATGATCCCGACAGGAACCTGAAGGCCGTGTCGTCCCGGCCACCCGGCCGCGATCAGTCCTATCCCTTCCTCCACCACGATGCCGGGAAGCATGGCGTCCAAGGTGGGGGGATGAGTAAGTGGGGGCATCCAGACGGGGTGGGCGGGCGGACCCGCGTCGGTGAGTCGTTCAGCCAACGCCCGCAGCAACGTCGTCCGGCTCTCGCCGTCCTGCGGCTCCTCAGGCTCCGGCTCGAGCAGGTCCTCGGCCGGGGTGGCGGGCGGGGCGATGAAGTGGGTCGTGTACGGCAGCAGTTCTCGTCGTACGCGGCGGGAGACCGCGCGCCGGTCCCCGGGGGACTTGACCGTGCCACCGACGAAGGCCGCCTTGAAACGCACCAGGGTCGTCGTGTCGGTCTTGAGGAACCCGCTGCCGGGCGACAACGGCATGTCGTACGCGTCCGTGACGCCCAGCACGCCGCGGCTCTCCATCGCGGAGAACATGCGCAAACCGATCCGGTACGACAGGTGACCCTCCAGTTGGTGCACCCGGCCTTCGTCCAGGCGCTGGGTGGCCAGCAGCAGGTGCACGCCGAGACTGCGTCCGAGACGGCCGACCATGACGAACAGGTTGATGAATTCGCGCTTGGCGGCGAGCAGCTCGCTGAACTCGTCGATGACCAGGAACAGCGTGGGAAGTGGCCGTAGGTCGCCGCCCGCGGCGCGGGCCTTCTCGTACTCGAGCAGCGAGGCGAATCCGGCGGCGCGCAGCACCTCCTGGCGGCGCACGAGCTCGCCGTGCAGCGCGTCCTGCATGCGGTCCACCAGCGGCAGCTCGTCTGCGAGGTTGGTGATGATCGCCGACGTGTGCGGGAGGTTGTCGAGGCCGAGGAAGGTGGCCCCGCCTTTGAAGTCGACGAGGACGAAGTTGAGCACCTCTGAGCTGTGAGTGGCCGCCATGGCGAGCACCAGGGTGCGGAGCAGCTCGCTCTTGCCTGAGCCGGTGGCGCCGACCAGCATGCCGTGCGGGCCCATTCCGCCCTGTGCCGACTCCTTGATGTCGAGTTCGACCGGAGCGCCCTGTTCGTCGACGCCGATCGGCACCCTCAGTCTGTTCGACATCGAACGGTTCTGCCACAACGTGTGCGGGTCGAACGTGCGCGCGTCCGGGATGCCGAGCAGGCTGGTGAGCTGAACGTCGGCCTTCAGAGCCGCCCCGCTGTCGAAGGTGCCGTTCGTGCCGTAACGGGCCAGGGACTTGGCGAGGGCGCGGCAGGTGAGCGTGCTGACAGTGTCCGGTTTGCCGATCGTGTCGACCGAGTCTTTGCCGGATCGCGCCGACCCCACCACGGCGATCTTGTCCGCGGAAAGCCGAAGCCGCAGCGAAATCCGATCGGATCGCCAGGCGAGGGCGCCGTCCACGTCGATGACCGTGAGATTGCGCGTGCCCGCGCCTGCCAGCCGACCACCGGTGGGCACCGTAACACCGTCGAGGATCACGACATAATACGGTTCGTCGCTGGACGGGGCGCTGTACGGCTCGAAGCGCGGCCGATCCTCGAGTTCGCCGGTGCCGATGAGCTTTTCCAGACCGCTGTAGGAGTCGGTGACCATCCGTACCGGGCCGGCGGCGTCGCTGTCGGTGGGATGCTGGTTGTGGGGCAGCCACTTGACCCATTCCCATTGATTGCGGCGATCGGGCCTGACGCACACCACGATGCGCAGGTCCTCTGCCGAGTGCACCGCCACGAGTTGCGCGATCACCGCGCGCGCGAGGCCGGCCGGCGCGTCGTCGACACCATCGAGCAACACCCGTGCGTACGCGCGCAGGTTCACCGCCACCGGAAGGTCGGGCACCGAGGAATACAGTTGCAGGAATCGGCGTAGCGCGATCGCCGACAGCGGCTCCAGATCCTCCACCGGGGCTGTCTCGGGTGGCAGCAGTTTGGGTGCCGGAAGCTGGCGGCCGACTGCCAGGCGGATCTCAGCGAAGTCGTCGTCGGAGGCGCGCCGTTCCCACAGTCGCGACCCGCGCACCCGGCTGAGCAGGTGGTGCGGATCGGGGTGCAGCCACAGCAGTGCCTCGCGCTGCTCAGCGATGCTCGTCCGCATCTTCTCGCGAGTTTGGGAGAGGTAGCGGATGAAGTGTCGCCTGGCGCTGTTGAGCTCCCGCTTGCGACTGCCGCCGTTGCGGACGAACGCACCGGCGGCCATGCCGATCATGGAAACCGCCATGAGGCCCGAGGCGAGCAGATGAACGCCGCCGCCGCCGGAGCCGGAGCTGGTGAAGAACAGTGCCATGCCGGCCGCACCAGCGACCATGGGTAGGTAGAGCATGACGTTGGAGAGCTGGCCGGCGGCTTCGTCCGGGAGGGCGGGCGGCTCCTGGAGCTGGATCTCGCCAGAGGGCAACGGCGGCCCGCTCTGGCGGGGCTGTCGACGGAACTGAGTCGTTGCCATCAGGTCTCCTCGCTTAGCGTTGGCCTGCTACCCCAACGTGGTGGCGTATTGGACTCGTCCCCGACGACGACGCCACATGCTAGCGCGGTTCTTGAACGTGGCCCCCGGCGACGGCGGGGTCGAATAGCGATGAACCTCACGCGTGACGAACGGAGTGCACCGTCGTCTGGTAACAAAGGCGTCTGACCATGGGGAAGGGTTCGCGACAGACCCATCGCAGAGTGGGCGCGCGAGCACCCGGAGTATTGACATCGGCGGAAGGTGATGGAGTGTGACCACGAGCGCGAGCAGCGACCTCAGCCGCGTCACGGTGGTGACTCCGACGAGATGGGCGGACGTCGCCCTGCCTGCCGATATCCCGCTCGTCGACGTCCTGCCGGCGCTGATCGAGCACGTGGGCGACGAGAACCTGGTGGACCGTCCGGTCGTCGTGCAGCGGCTGGGTGAGCCGCCGCTGGACGAGGAGTCGTCCGCGGCGACCCTCGGCATCGTCGACGGCGACACGCTCTACCTGCGGCCCGTCGAAAGCCAGCTACCTCCGATCGAGTTCGATGATCTCGTCGACGGGGTCGCCCTCGGCATCCGCGACAGTCCGAACAGGTGGACGCCCTCACTGACCAAGGCGCTGTTTCTCGGTTTCGCGGCGGCGTCGGTGGCGACGGCGGCAGTCGTGTTGTCGCTGCCGGGCCCCTCCCTGCCCCGCGCGTTCACCGCGGCGTTTCTGGCCTTGGTCCTCGTCGTCACGGCGGCTGTGCTGTACCGCCACGGTGACACTGCCGCGGCGACGGTGACCGCCTGCGCGGCGCAACCGTTGGCCGTGCTGAGCGGACTGGTCATCTCGACTGGCGGGCCCCGGCTCGGAGGCCTGGCGGTCGCCCCGGGGAACATCCTCATGGCCGCCATAGCGCTGTTCCTCACCGCCTTCCTGAGCTGGTGTCTTCTCAGTAAGCTCGGTCCCCTTCTCGTGGGAACGGCGTTGGTCGCGGCGCTGGCCGGTTGCTGGGCCGTGCTGGTGCTGGTCGTCGCGCAGCCCGTCGGTCACACCTCTGCTGTCCTGCTGGCCATCGCTGTCCTGCTGGGACAGTTCCTGCCGAGGCTCGCGTATCCCCTTGCCAGGTTGCGGGTGCCGTCGTTGCCGGCCGGCCCGGCGGACCTGACCTCCGGCATCGATGCGCTGCCCGGCGAGCCGCTACTGATCCAGGTGGCCCTCGCGGACCGCTACCTCACCGCGTTGACCTGTGCGACGTCCGTGGTGGCCGCGGCTGCCGCGGTGCCGGCCGCTGGGCTGCACGGCTGGGCGGGTCCGGCGCTGGTCGCGGTGTGCGGTACGGCGCTGGCCCTGCGTGCTCGATTACTCCAAGGACGCGGCCAGCGGATCGCGACAGCCGCGGCGGGCCTCGTCTGCTTCCAGGCCCTCGTCATCGCCACGGCTGGCGCAGTCAGTCAGGGCGAGCGCGTCCTGATGCTCGGCGCTCTCACGGTATTGGCCATATTCGCATTGGTCGGAGCACGAAGGCTGCCCAAGCGCCGGTTGTCGCCGCAATTCTCCTGGGCTGCTGACGTGCTGGAGACGCTGACGGCGGTCAGCGTCCTGCCGATCCTGCTCCAGGTGCTCGGCCTCTATGGCTTCGTCCGCATGCTCGCCGGCTAGTCGCCGGACCGCACTGGTGGTTGGGGAAACATGCAGAACAACCGTGATCGGCTGCAGGCCCACCGCTTCGTCGTGGGGCGGCTCGTCAATGCCATGGTCAGAGCGGAACCGGACAGCGCGGTGGCGCCGATGCGGCGCGCGACGCGAGGATGGTTCTACGGCCTGATGGTGGCGGTTCTCGTGGTGGCCGGTTTCGCCATCTACGGGCTGGTCCGTGGTGGCGGTGAGTCGAGGTGGCGCACCGGCGATGCGGTCATCGTCGACAAGGAAACGGGCACCCGCTACATCCTGTTCGGTGACAAACAACGGCTACACCCGGTGCTCAATCTGACCTCGGCACTGCTGGCGATCGGATCGGGCAGGCGCCCCGACATCGTGGCTGTCTCCGCATCGGCGCTCAACGGTTTCCCGCGTGGCGATTCCGTGGGCATCCCCGGTGCTCCGGATGTGTTGCCTGACCCTCGGAAGCTGGCCACCGGTCCGTGGACCGCGTGCCAGACGGCGCACGACGCGCCGGCGGGCGTTCACACGACGCTGACTCTGGGCGGCAAGGCCGGCTATCGTGATGTCGATGACGCTCAGGGATTGATGGTCTCGACACCCAACAACGCGCGACATCTCATCTGGCAGGGACACCGGTTCACGATTTCGTCGGATGCCGTAGCGGTCGCGCTCGGACTCGGGAACGTGCGACCACTGTCCGTCCGACAACAATGGTTGGACCTCTTCCCGGCGAAGAAGGACTTGCGTTCACCCGACGTTCCTGGCAAGGGACGACGCGGACCAGTCGTCGCAGGGCAGCCCGGCGTCGTCGGGCAGGTGTTCCAGGCGCGCACCCTCGGCGGGGCGGTGAGCTACTACATCCTGCTCCGCGAGGGCATGCAGCCGGTCACCGTCACCATGGCCGCGATTTTGGCCGCGGATCCGTCCAACGCCGGGCTCTACGAAGCTGGACGCCGGGGGCCTATCGCCGTGAGTGCGGCCGACATCGCCGCCGTGCCATCGGCCGGTTCCACCCTCATGGACGGCGGCTGGCCGGCGACTCCGCCGACCGTGGTGATCTCCGCGGGCGACAAGGTCGTTCCCTGCGCCCGGGTCGTCCCGCAGCCGGACGGCGCCGTGCGCGTGCAGCTGGGTACCGTGGCACCAGGTCCCGCCGGCCGGGAGGCGCGGGACCAACCGGAGCAGCAAGCCGGGTCGGACCCTGTCAGCGTCGAGGTCGGATCCGGTAGCGGCGCGTTGGTGACGGTGCCCTCGGATGTCGGCGCTGATCACCGGATCCTGTATCTGATTACGGACCAAGGTCGCAGGTATCCCGTTGGGTCCGAGGGCATGGCCCAACAAGATGTGACGTTGGTCGCCGCAACGCTGGGGTACGGCAGCGGCTCGATCCCAATGCCGCAGTCGATTGTTGACTTGATTCCGGTCGGCCCCGCCCTGGATCCCGCACGAGCTCGGCAACCATAGACCGATGTGCGTGTACGCCAATCACACCGGTTACCGCCGCGTACCGTGACACAACAGTTCCGGGGCGCGTTTGTCGGTGTCCGATGTCGATGCGGGACGCGTCGAGGGCCCAATCTTGAGGGATTTCCCTGCCCCCCAGCCACGTGCTGCGGCCGCGTTACTGTCGTCTTATGGACGAGGCTCCGATGACGGGGCCATGCCGGCAGGCGGGTTGGTTCGCCCGCCGAGACACGTCAGGAGGGATGGACATGGCGGACATTGCCGTCAGCACCCCCAATATGAAGCGGGCGCTGCAGGAGTTCACTACCAGCTCCAACCAGTGCAGCACCATCAACAACACCTTGCAGTCGACGATCGAGAGCCTTCGCGTCGCGTGGTCCGGCGACGTCGCGATGCGGTTCCAGGCCGTCATGACGGATTGGCAGGAGCGTTTCACGCGGGTCACTGGTGCTCTGCACCAGATGGAGGACACGCTCGGCCGCAGCATCACCGAGTATGAGAAGAGCGACGCTGAGGCCGTCGACCATGTTGCAGCGATGCGGCGGTAACTGAACGTCGCGTTATCTGCTAGCCGAATCCAAAGGGAGTCCCTCGAACGTGACCGCGTACGAAATCAGCAGCGTCGGTGTGAATGCGGCGATCGACGAAATGATGGGCGCCACAAAATCCATCGAGAACGTCGTCAACAACCTTGAAGAGTCCTGTGCGGCGACGCTTGGCACCTGGGTTGGTGAGGCCCAGTCGATGTACACCGCCGCCATGGCGCAATGGGATGCCGCCATCCGTGAGATGCGGGACCTACTCACTCTTTCCAGCCAGACTCTGGGCGACGTGCATGACGGCTACCGGAGGGCGGAGCACATGAACGCGTCCCACTGGGGCGACTTCCGGATGTAGCAGGGAGCCACGTTGGGCCGGCGGCGCCGCGACTGCCGGCCCAACGTGCCGGTGTCCACTGGTCTCAAACAAGCAGCGGACGCTAGACCGACGAGGTCGCGGGTCAGAACCGCCATGAAGATCGTTGTCAAGGAGATGGCCGATGGCTGAGTGGAATCCGGAAACCGCCTGGAAAAATCACAACAACGGCGGCATGCAGATCAAGCTCGGTGACAGTCCTCCGGTGGAGGTACCTGTACACCGGTCCTTGACGATCACCCCTCCGAAAGATATGACGGAGAAGGAGCTTTTCTCCTTCCCCGGAGTCAACTGGCTTGAGTTTTTCCGCGACTCGGTGGTCGAGGTGGCGCGTCTGCGGCTGAAGGCTGCGTACGACGCAGTAGAGCCGCTGCACGTGGAGCCGGGAAACTTCGACCAGGCGGATTCCATCAGGACGTTCTTCGCGAATGTCAGGACCGATACGATGCGTAACCTGGAAACCCTCGACGGCGTGTTGTCGAGCCTGAAGGAAACGCTCACCATCCAGGCCGCGAAGTATCAGCGCCTGGCCGACGCCTCGTTGGAAACCGTCGAGGGGCTCGGGACGGAGTTCCAGAGGGCCACGGGGCAGCTCCAGAATTTCAAACCGCTCGAGGTGAGCATGCCGGATCCACAAACGCAGTAATCCGTTCGCACCGGCTCGTGCGTCGCGGTCCGCTCACAGGGAGAAGGCATGCCAGAGAACGACGACACCTATCGCGGGTGTCCGCGCCCCCCGGGTAACAAGTACGACACGTGGTCCTGGCGAGAGATTCAGAATGCGCTGACCGGTGGTGCTGCCGTCGGTCACGAGTACCGGGAAAAGAACGATCTCGACGCCATCGCCGACCACGAGACGCTCTACCAGGCTTCCCGAGGATTCGTCGCCGCCACCGAAGACATTCGATCAGCAACCGACATCCTCATGGAAGGCACCAACAAGCTTCTCAAAAACTGGAAGGGACCTGCCGCGGAGGCGTTCTGCGCACTCATGCAGCGCGTCTGCGGCACGCTGGACGCGATGTGGACCGCTCTCGCCGACGGATCGGTGAGTCGTACCGGCCAGAAGTCGCTGGGCCAGTCGCTTCACGACATCGGCTGGTACCTGCTGCAGGGGCAGGAAATGCTGACCGTGTTAGACGAATTCTACGCCTCCTTTGCGCGGGACATCGGTGCGGGATCCGTCAATATCAACGGCGAGTGGCTCACCAGAATCTCCGACTTTCCGTATCTCGTCGAGCAAATGACCCTGGATTTCCGCGCGGTCATGAAGCAGGTCGCGGAGCGGTACTACATCGAGAACCTCCGCGGAGGCGGAATCCCGCCCCAGCTCTCGCTCCCCACGCAGCCGACAGATCACACGATGCCCACGATCCCGACGGTCCCGACGGTCCCGACGGTCCCGTTCACGGTGCCGCGCGTGACGTCACCCTCCTCGGTGCGTACGTCCGCCTTCGTTCCCCCGCAGGAACACACCGGCAGTACGTCGGCCCGGCTCGCGAGGGAGATGCCGGCCGAAGCAGCCCGTCCGGTCGGGTACGCCACTGGCAGTGGCATGCCGATGATGCCCCCCATGATGCCCCCCATGATGCCCGGCGGCGGGATGCCAGGGGGTGACCGGCAGAACATGGTGCCCGGTGGGCGTCCCATGGCGCAGCTGTTCCCCGGAGCTGCGATGGAGCCCATGAACCCTGGTGGCCAGGCCAGCCCAGCCGGCCTGACGCCGGTGGTGACGCCGAACGCGGCGACCCCCGCCGACGACAGCATTCCGTCGCGTCGCGGCGCCGCACCGGTGTCGCGGACGGACGGGCATCCCGACGCGTCCGGCCCTGACGAGCACGACACACCTGTTCCCAGCGCCGTCGGTGTCGCGGCGGTGCCTCCCGCGGCGTACACCGGCGCGTCGACCGTGCCGCCCAATCCGGACGATCGCGACGACGACGACCAGTTGACCGTGCTGCCTCTGATTTTCTGGCGCGGCCGGCGACGCAAGGACAAGCCGCGTCGCAAGAGTGCCCGGTCCGTTCCGGACGAGTCGTCGTACCAGGACGAAGATGCGACCGACCCGCTGTCCGGCCATGTCATCAAGGCACCCGCTACGCCGAATTTCGCCGGCGCCGGTGGCATCCTGCGGAACGCCGAGGATGCCGACCCGGTTCCTCCCCGTCGGTCGCGCGGTGAGCGCGACAGCGCGCCCTCGCAGCCGTTGGATCTCGGCCAGCCTGGCGTGCTGGCGTCATCGACATCGTTCACCACCGCGGATTCCGTGGCGGGGCCCGAGGACCCTTCGGCTGGATCGATGACGGGTCGCAGGGAGCCGGGATCGGGTGCCACCGGTGTGATGCGGTTCTTCAGCCGGGAGGGAGCCCGCTTCCGGGCGACCGCGCCAGCCGCAGGGTCCCGCTCGTTCACGGCGATGATCGCGGAACATGAGGCGAAAATGGCGGCGAATCCGTCGGGTGAGGACGCGCGGGCGTCCGCGGCAGGCGAGCCCGGCGCCGACGGAAAACGTGGTCTGTTCGGCGTTCTCGATCGTAAGGGTGATCCGGATGGCGGGCCCAACCGTCTTCTGACGGAGGACTCGACGACGTGGTTGAACAGCGATCACGTGACGCAAGGTGTTCTCGGCCGACCATCCGATGAGGACCGTGGAAAGTATGGAGGTATGGCGTGACGTCACCGTACGCACACGAGCTGGAACGGCTGCGTGAGGAATATCAACGGACTCGTACTGAGTTCGTCGAGGTGGGCAACAAGCTGCGAGCGTTGACGTCGACAGTGACCTCCCCGGATGGTTTCCTCACGATGACCGTGGGGCCGCAGGGCGATCTGACCGAGCTGAAGTTCAACAACGAGAAGTACCGCGATATGCGGCCGAAGGAGCTCGCAACTGCGATCCAGGAGACCCTGGGAAAGGCTCGAGACGGGCTGGCCAGCCAGATTCGTGAGGTGATGCCGGCGTCGCCGTTCGCCAACGCGTCCTTCGACGACCTGCGGAAGCCCGACTTCGACTGGTCGAGCCTGATACCGGAGAACGTGCCGGAGACCACACCGTTCAGTCCGCGGTCGAACAATCGACCGGACACAGTAGAAGATTGACCCTCGTCATGAGTGAAGGGAGCCATCGATGTCTGATCACTTCAAGGTGGATACCTCGTCGGTGCGAACCGCGGGCGCCGGGTTCGACGCGGCCAGCCTGGACGCCATTAACGTGATCAACGAGAAGATCCATCAGCTGAACAAGTACGACGGCGTATGGGGTAAGGACGAGACCGGTGAGCAGTTCGAGAAGGTCTATGTCGTCCCACGGGATGGCCTGATCGCAGGCCTGGAAGTGATCCCGCAGATCTTGCAGAACTACGCCGGTGGACTGGGCTCCACCGCCGCCGCGTACGACCGCGCCGACGACTACGCCGACGACCTTGCGACTGGTCTGACGCGTCATGTCGACGGCCGTAAATAACGCATTGCACATTTCGGGTTAGGGAATAGGTCAACGTCCTCATGGGTATGCAGCTTCCTGAATGGGTCCGGACCATGTTTATGGTCACCACCGGCGACGGCTGGCCGGAGGCTGATGAGGACGGCCTGAGGGCGCTGGCGCGGGAATGGTCCAGTGTCGCCGAGGTGATCGACGGGCTGGAGCAGCGGCTCAGCGAGCCGGTGCTGGTGGGGCGTCGTGGCGGTTGGGGCGGGCCGGCGGCCGATTCGTACACCGCCGCCCAGCTGGTGCTCGCCGGACCGCGCAGCCCGCAGCTGACCGCGTTGGGGACCGGATCGCGGGAGCTGTCGACGTTTATCGACGACACCAGCGCCAGCGTCGAGTACATGAAGCTGATCGTGGCGGGGCAGCTGGTCATCCTGGCCGGGCAGATCGCGTATATGGCCAGCATGGCCGTGTCGACGTTCGGGGCGTCGGCCGCGGGGATTCCGGCGGTGCAGGCCGCCGGGCGGGCGTTCGCGGTGACCGCGGTGCGGCAGCTCGTCACCGCGTTGGCTGTGGGGGAGGTGCTGCAGGTCGGCCTCGACGCGTCCATCCAGGCCCTGCAGAAGTTCGCGCTGCACACCCGCCGGGAGTGGGACGAAAGCCTGACCATCAACGCCGCGATCACCGGGGCCGTCGGTGCCGCCCTGGGGCCGGCGTTGGGTGCGCTGGGCAGTGTGGCCAGCCGGGCAGTCAGTCAAGCGGTGGGTAAGACGGCCGCCGAGGCTGTGGAGCAGATCGGGGTCAGCGCCGTCCACGAGTACGCCACCGCGGTTGGTACCGGGTTGGTGACCGGGCAGGGGTACATCGGCAAGCCCTGGGACCTGACCGCCGGTGCCACCGACGGTGCCACCGACGCGGCAGGTCACCTGCTGCGTCGTCGTCGCGGTGGCGCGGCTCCCGATGTGTCGACGTTGCCCGATATCACCGTCCCGGTGACTCCCGTCCACTACGATGGCGCACCGCAGACCGTGCCGTCGGCCAACACCAGCCCAGGGTCCCCGGCGACGGGCGGATCGCCGACGAGCCCGGCCACGACCCCCGTCAACCTGGGCGAGGCTCGCCCGGTGGCCGTGGCCGCACCGGCCACACTCGATCCGGCCGAGCTGCCTGCCACCGCGGACCCCGGCGACTCTGCCATCGCGGACCCCGGCAACCCGGCCAGCGGCGCCGCCGGTGACCCGGCGCCCGCCGGCCCCGGCGGACCCGGGGTCCCGGACGACCAGACCGGCACCGCCGCGCCGGCCATGTCGGCGCCGGCGCTCGACCAGAGCCCGCCGCCGATCCTGACGAGGGTGATGGGCGCCGGCGCGCCGCCGAGCGAGTCGGCCCCGCCGTCGCCGCGACGGCGGACGCCGGACAGCGTCACGAGCACCACGGACACTGCCGTGGCCGACTCGGCGACGGACGAGGCCGGGGCACCGCAGTCGCCGACCCGCCGGGCGCAGCCGGTACGGCGAGCGGCCGAGCAGCGCGACGAAGCCGCCGTCAGCGACGTCGATGAGAAGATCGCCGTGCCGGTAGGCGAGGCGGTGTCGCCGGCCGGCAGTGCTGATCTGGCGAACTCCGTGCGGGAATCGGCGTGGACAGGCTCATCGGAGTCGGCCCCGTCGAGCCCGTCGGCCGCGCGCTCGGCCAGCGAGCGTGGTGATGACCTATCGGCCAGCGAGCGTGGTGGCGACCTGTCGGATCAGCCGCAGCGTCGCCGCCTCGCCGGCCCCCGCGACGACACCGAGCGTGGTGGCGATCGGGAACAGTCACCGGAGAGCGCGGTTGGCGGCGCCGAAGTGACCGCCGCCTCGGTGGAGGAGGTGGTGTCGCAAACTCCGGACGAGATTGCTGATCAGGTAAAGGCGCTGCAGGCGCGGTTGTGGGCGTCGGACCTACGGAGCCCGCTCATCTGGCCGGCGAACAGTGAAAGCGACGGGGATTTCTCGGACGGAGAGAGCAGTCCTTCCGATCCCGGCATGCCGATCCTTGATTCTCAGCTCCGCACGGACCTGTGGCGGGTGTACAGGGGCGGGTCCACTGAACTGGCGTGGTCCGGTGCGGCGAAGAGTGCATCGAGCGAGGCGGCGGCGCCGAGCGTGCAGCTGTCTGGGCTGACCGCCACCGCGGACACCGGCCCGATCATCAAGGCGGTGCGGGATCTACCGCCTCTGCGCCGCGCCGACGCGGTCGCCTGGCTCACGACCCGCCGGGCTGAGTTGCGACAGCGCCGGGATGAGCTGATGGAGCAGTTGGGTGGGCGCTTTGAGCATCCCATCAAAAAAAAGATCGTGGCCAAGCATCAGGCACGTATCGCCACATTGAATAACGAGATCAGCGTCCAGGAACAGCGCTTGGCGAAGCTTGAGGCAGAGCTGACGCCAGCTACCGAGGGACGCGACACGGATGTGCAGGGTCTGTTGGCAAACCTGTACAATGTTCGCACTTCACTCAGGTCTCTGCGTAGTGACCGTGAGTTCCTTCTGCTGGACCTGGAGGCGATGCCGCTCCGCGACGAGCTGGCCGTCGTGCGACGTGAGGCCCAGTGCATCGACAGTGTCCTGCCTGCCGCCGCTCAGCTGCTGGTCGCGCCGTACACGCACGATCTGGTGTATGTGGCGGACGCCGATGTCATTGTCGAGGCCATCAAAAACCGGCCCCCACAGCCGTATGCATACGCCATCGACTGGCTCGGCACCCGCCGTCGGGAATTGCATCAGGCCCTGACCGCGTTGGAACGTCAGCTCGATCCGGACACCATACAGAGACTCAACGTTGACTATGCCGACCTTCGGCAGATCGACTTGGCCACCGCACTCAAGGACAAGACCACGCGGGCGTACCTCGAGCGAGTGCTGCTGCGCAACGAATCCGTTGTGGTCGATCAGGTCTTGAGTGAGCTGGTCCGACCCACCCTCGCCCACCATCAGCTGACGTTTGTACGGGTGGAGCCCGGATCCGACAGTTTGTGGAACAGCGTGATCGCGGTCGCCGATAAGCCGATCCAGACAAAGCTGGAAACGCACGACCCCAGCCGCAAAGACAGCGTCAAAATGCTCTCTCCCGACCTGATACGACAGTTCGTGGCCGATCAGGTGCAGTCGCACGCGCCCGCCGCGCTGGTGGCCCTGATCAGATCGGGCGATGCCGAGAACGATGCCGGGGCCATCGTGAAGCTGGTCGCCAGCGAGCTCGACCTATCCCTGAAGCTTGTGGAAAACGGCCAGGACCTCGTCCTGGACCCCGGGGACGGTCAACCCCTCCTCCTGATCCGGCACGGCAACGACTTCTGCGCCGCGATCCCCGACGACACCGTGGCCCAGCTGGACCGCGAGCTCACCGCCCACCGTGACCGCCTTCTCCGCGCGAAGTTGGACAAGACGGCCGATGCGGCGCGCCGACGCCTCATCGACGCCAACCGCAACATCTCCAACAACGAACTGCAGACGCTGCGAAACCTCCTGAGGAGCGTGGCCATCCAGAGCGTGCCTGACCAGGCGCCAAGCGGTGATAGGCAGAAGCTCGACGCGGAGTCTCCCGTTGCGCGCGTTAAGGACGGCCTGGAGTCTTGGCGGGTAGACAGCGGCAGGGATATTTGGCGGGTACACAGCGGCAGGCTCCGTCGGCTGTCGTGGAGTGACGATTCGTCGAGTGACGGGGAGGAGTCTGTTGGGGAGCGGCTGTCGTGGGCCGTTGCCAACGGTTCCGCCAACACCATCCTCGACGTGGTACGGAAGTCGTCGACGGCGGAGCGAGTTGATGCGGTGGCCTGGCTCAGTAACCGCCGGGAGAAGCTGGGGCAGCGTCTGGAAAAGCTGGCGGAGCAGGTGGGCCGGTATGCCGAGCAGGGCTTTGACAGAGGGGGTTTCGACGAGAAGTACGTGACCACGGCTAAGCAACGTATCGCGGAGCTAAAATCGGAGATCGGTCGACGTGAAGACCGGTTGAAGACGCTTGAAGGCTTCCGGCAGGATGCTGAGAAATGGCTGAACAAGCAGGGTGGTGGATCCGCCACGACAGCGGTCGGAGGCAATCCGGCCATGGCGAAGCAGTGGCAGTGGGAGTGGGAGTGGAGCCAGCAGAACGACCGCCTTGGCCATCTGCGTGCGCAGCTTAATTTCCATCAGCAGGATCTACAGCGGGCGCCGCTGCGGGCCAAGCAGGCCACGGTGCGGGAAGAGTTGCGCCAAATCAATTTTGCCCTGCCCGGCGTGGCAGAGATGCTGGTCGATGGCCAGATGAATGACCTGGTATTTGTGGCGGATGTCGATGTCATTTCCGAGGCAATCAGGACCCTGCCCGGCTCGAAGCGCGGACGGGTCAGCGACTGGCTCGGCACGCGGCGTCGCGAGTTGGGTGACCGGCTGACCGAGCTGGAGCGTGGGCTCGACCTGGGCGTCGAGCGACGGTTCGAGGAGGACTTCGTCCGCTTCTGGGAGCTCACCGACCAGCTTGCCGAGCTTGTCGACGGGCCCGAGCGGGCGCAGGTCGAGCAGGAGTTGGCGACGCTTGCGCCGTACGTGGAGTGGGCGCGGGCGTGCCACGAGGTGTACATGGTGGATCAGGTTCTGAACGGGATGATCCAGCCATACCTGTCCAACCTGGGGCTGACGCTGGTACGGGTGCAGCCGGGTCCCGACAGTCTGTGGAACAGCCTGATCACGGTTGCGGACGAGCAGATCCGGGCGACGCTGGGTTCGGCGTACCTCGGTCCTCGGCCCGGTGCGGTGTCGCTGCGTCCCGCGCTGGTGCGGGGGTTTGTCGCCGACGGGTTGCCGGCGGAGGCGTCCGCGGAGCTGGTGGCGCGGGTCAGGTCGGGCGATGCCGGGGACCAGGCCGGCCGGATCGTAGAGCTCGCCGCCCGCGACCTGGGCCTGGCGCTGACGGTCGTTGACCACCGTCCGGCCACGACCATGGACCCGCAGGACGGCGTGCCCGCCCATCTGTTACGCGAGGGCAACGACTTCTCCGCCATGGTTCCCACCAGTACGATCGACCGGCTGGACGCTGAGCTCGCTGAGTACCGCGAGCGTCTCGCCGGCGATCCCCGCTTCACAAAGCTGGACGAACAGATCGGCGTCGTGCGTGGGCAACTCATCGACGCCAACGGGGTGGTATCCGGTCGGCTCCTGCTGAGGCAGCGAGACCTGTTGCGGGCCATGGCCGAGTTGGACCAGACCCGGTCTGCGCCTTATGCGCCGAGCGTCGAGACCCTTGTCTGGCACATGGCGGCTTACACCGCCCAGGTCAAAGACATCGTGGCGTTGCTGCCCAGCAAGGATTCGCAGCAAGCGGAGATCGACGCGGCCACGCTGGAGCAAGAGTTCGGCGACCTTCGATCACAGTTGGGCGATGGCCGAGATGCGGATGTGGTCGACCGCATGGACGAGACAGTGGAAACCATGCGCCTCCTGTTCACTTGGCTGCGCGAGGCAACGTCATCATCCACGAGAGACACTTCCAAACCGGCCTTCGCATTTGGCATTGACTGGACTGACTGGCACTGGAGCAAGCTGGAGCCGGAGCTGGCCAACGAGACCACCCGGGAACGGTTCTGGTCGGCCCTGCGGCTGGAGCCAAGCCGCGCCGTCGTCGTCGAGACGCGTGACGGCACGAAGCTTCTCCTGCGCGCAAAGGAGTCCGACGGCGTCCCCGTGTTCGTCATCGACACCGCAGGTCGCGTGAACACGGGTCCCGGTACGCCGACGTCCGTACCGTTGCCCGAGATCGCGCAGCAGCTGCGTGACCGGGGCGTGGAACGCGGCCGGCTGCCCGTCACCGAGCAGCAGCTCACGCTTGCTCGTTACTGCAGTGGTGACCCGGACGTGAGGCTGACCGTCGCAGACAAGGCCTCTCTGATCGACCAGTTCTTAGACCGGGGTACGGCCAGGGACCAGGATGCTGTGGTCAACCTCTTGTGGTTCAGTGACAACGCCGACCTCGCGGCGTTGTTCAACCCGCAAGGATTCGGCAAGCAGCCATCTGACCAGGACGGCACGCTGGCCACGCCCAGCACGTCCACCTGGTTCCGGACGGGGCTGAGCCGCGTCTGGAAGGCAATGCCAGCGTGGATGGGCGAAGACTCGGATATGGAGTCCTCCGAGGACGAAGGCGCGGATGAGGGTTACCCGTTCCTGAACCGGCTCGAGGAACGCATCGTCGGCGACGCCGGCGGGCGGCTCGCGGCCTTCCTCGCGGCACGGTTTGAGGGCGGTCGGGCGCAGCTGCGGGAGGGCGTGGTCGTTCCGCGCGGGAACCCGCCGGCACGGGTCGATCCGCTGTCGCTGGGCGAGCGGGCGGCGCAACGCCTCCATGCCGCCGTCGACGACGCCGGGACTGTCAGTGCGGCGTTGCAGCACGAACCCGCCGGTCCGTCCCGACTCGACCACGGGCCACGGGACGGTTCGCTACGGCGGTTTGATCGGTTCGTAGCTCCGGAGCCACTGGTCGAGACCCACATCGTCAGGCTGCCGGAGACCGAACACGTGCGGGTTGGCAACCTGCAGGCGCCGGGGGTTTCCTCCGGTAGCGCGGCACTGTCCGCTCGTGGGCTGATGCTGGCGCAGGTGGAGCTGGGTTCTGACAGCCTGTGGGACAACTTGATCGTGGTCGCCGACGAGCAGATCCGGGCGACGCTGGGTTCGGCGTACCTCGGTCCTCGGCCCGGTGCGGTGGCGCTGTATCCCGAGCTGGTTCGGACGTTTGTCGCAGACCGGTTGCCGGCGGAGGAGTCCGCGGAGCTGGTGGCGCGGGTCAGGTCGGGCGATGCCGGAGACCAGGCCGGCCGGATCATGGAGCTCGCCGCCCGGGAGCTGGGCCTCGCACTGACGGTCATTGACGGTGATCACGAGACGCTCGTTGGCAGGCAGGACGGCGTACCTGCCTATCTGGTCCGCGAGTGGGACGACTTCTCCGCCGCGATTCCTGCCAGCACGATCGACCGGCTGGATAGTGAATTCGCCCGGCTGGATAGTGAACTCGCCGGGTACCGTGCGAGCCTCGTCGACCCGGACCTGTTCACCGAGTTCACCGAGCTCACCGAGCTGAACGACCGTTTCCGCGACGTGCGGAAGCAGCTCGTCGACGACGGGGTGGTCTCCGGTCCGCTCCTGCAGAGACAGCGAGGTCTGCTGCGCGCCATGGCCGGGCTGGTTCAGATTCTGGCTGCGCACAATGAGCCGAACGTCGAGAACCTTTCCGAGCAGATGGAGCATTACACCGCCGAGTTCCGCGCCATCGTGGCGACGGTGCCCGACGAAGGCCGGCGCGGGCGTCTGCAAGACAACGTGGACAACATGAAACGCGAGTTCGACGATGCCCGATCGGCGGCGAACGGCACCGACGCGGCCGCGTTGGAACCGATGATCTCCAAGCTGCGGCAAATGCAGCGGTTCGTCATGAAACTGGGCATCCAGCAGGCGCTTTCCGAGAGCCACACGACCGAACAGGCGAGGCGTAACGAATTCGGTGTTCACCCGGTCCAGCCCGACCAGGTCCGGTCCGACGACCCGTCCCAGATGGACGATGGCGCAGAGGCCGGTCCGGTACGTCGGGTGCACCGGGCGGAAGTTCCGCGGCCGACAGCCGAGACCAGGGTGGTCAGGCCGCCGGAGACCGGGCACGTGACGCCTGTCGACCCGCAGGGGTGGGCGGCGTCGTCGTCCGCTGCCGCGGCGCAATCGCATGCGCCCGTATCGGCTCGGGCCGCCGGTGTTGCCGATACCCACGTGCTTGACCAGGCCCTGGTGCTACCCATCGTGTTGGCCGATCCGGATCAACCAGGCCCGGATGACAGCCGCATGGCACTGCACTGGAGCCAACTGACAGGCATTCCCGACAATCAGTGGGAGAGTGCGGATGTCGCTGAGCGCGCCAGGTTGCTCTGCGACGCGGTCGAGCGTCAGCAGATCGACAGCGCCCGGAAGCTGACAACCGGGGCAGGGGCGACAAGCTGGCTGCAGCTCCTAGGCGCGCCTCAGCATTCTGGCCACAAGTTGCACGTCGCCGCCGGGAACCTCGCTGAGGTCCGGGATGCCCTCAGGCGAATCGCGCCGGTCCTGCTGCGCGCGGGACTGGGCGTGGCGGTGGCGCGCCGGGAGGACGTCCTGTGGGACACCCATGGCCTGGGGCTGACGATCTCCCTGCCGCGCCGGGCCACGATCCACCGCGACGTGTCGCTGGTGGCGGCCGCGCTTGCCGGATACCAGACGTCGGTGGCGAAGCTCGCCGGCGAGACGCAACTGGCGCCTGGTTTGTTCCACCGGTTCGAGTTCGGCTGGGATCCCGGTATCGACTTCGATAAATCAACGACCGAGAATGAACGTCGCTACCGCAATCTGATGTACGCCAGGCGTCCCGATGGGGCCCCCCTGGCTGATCGCCTTACCGAAGACCAGGTTAAGGCGCGTCGGGAACACCTCCGGCAGAAGTGGCGTCTCGACGACAACGACCTCAGGAGCGTCGGGGATACGGTCGGGAACCCGACTTCGCCGTGGCCGAGTAAGTCGCAGGGTGTCCTGAGGTTGGAGGTCGCCGGTCTCTACTGCGCGCTTTACGGCCGGCCCGAACTCGGACCCTGGAACGTGGCGAAGCTGCTCGAGCTGCGTCGGGTGAGCGAATGGATTCGGAAGAACTACCCGCAGGCGGCGGCCCAGCCGACTGTCCCGCTGACCGATCAGGATCTGATGATCGTTGTGCGGCAGGTCGTCGAACCAGGGGCGAAACTCACCAGCAAGACCGTGCAGGCGCTGGCAGATCTGGTGCACAAGTATCCTCGGGGCAGCGTCGCAGAACTGGCGGAACACGCCCGCCGCGACGCGGAGCCGGAGTTCCGGCGCAACGTCGCCGTGGCGGTGAACAGGCGATACGACGCCCTCCAACAGGCTCTGTCGGTTCCTGGGTCACCGATCGCGGAGGGTTACACCTACACCAACGAAGACGTCGAGGCCCTGGCCCATCTGGTCGTGGACAAGTACCTCGACCCGCGGGCGAACCCGCACGACGACCGTTTCCATATCAACGATTACCGGCAGGTGGTGCGTGACCTGCTGGGCACGACGCGACCCACCGTGCAGGATCTGGCGGCATTGGCCGACCTGGTCCACCTGGTGCGGACCGGGCAAGTCCGGTCCGTGCCGGATCGTGCGGTGACAGTGAGTAACCTGCGCAGGGCCACGGCGGAGTGGCCGCTGCAGCCGGCGCACCAGCGGCGACTGCACGCCGAGCCGATCGAGGTCGAGATGCGGAAGCTGACTCGGCGGATGTACGCCCGGCTGGCGGGCGACGCGATCGAGCAGACTCAGCAGTCGGCGGTCCGTCAGCAGTTCGCCCAGGTGATGGCCGCGTTCTACGACACTCGTGCGCGTTTGAACACGGTCGACCCCGACGACGCGGGTCCGCTGCTCACCGAGCTGTCCCGGGGGGTGCAGCGGATGCAGGACCTGATGGCCGGCAGGTTCGAGCCGAGCCGTCAAGCGGTGAACCAGCGTCTGCCATTCGATCCGGACGACCTGCGGCAGCGGCTTGAAACTGCTGAGAACACCGCCGACATCGCAGCGTTCGTAACGGGGCTTTCGTCGCCGGACCGTGATGCCGCCATGACGTGGCTGGATAACCGCCGCATTGCGCTCGATAGCGAAGCGGCAGAGGTTCAAAAGAGGATCGGCATCATCGAGGAGGCCAGGGATACCCGCAATGGTGCGGCGGAGACCGAGCAAGATCTGTACGACCCGCTGGAGCAGTTGCTCGAGGACAGCCAGACGCTGGATCGGGATCGGCAGAAGCTCGATGACGTCCTGTCACACCTGAATGGGTCGCCTCTGAGCGAGTCACCCGGTCGTACCACGGTGTCGCCGCCTGCGCGTCCGTTGCCTGTCGGCAAGGGGGCAGAGGCCGGTCAGGTACGTCGGGTGCACCGGGCGGAAATTCCGCAGCCGATGGTCGAGACCCACACAATCAGGCCGCCGGAGACCGGGAAGGTGTTTGTCGGCTCGCAGGAGTCGATGGTCAACGCGGCGAGCCACCTCGACGACACCGTCGCCGCCGTGCAGCCGCTGGCCGGAGCGGAGCGGCAAGCGGTCACCAGTCAGCGGGTCGCTCGCCTCACCGAGCTGCGACAGGAGATCGCCGAGCTGGACGATGCCCCGGCCATTCGCGACGGGCGTTTCGATGCGCTGTACGTCGCCGAATTGACGGATGACAGCACGCAGGCCTACGCCGACGCCGAACGGTTGGCCGCGGAGATCGGCAAACTCAGACGGCAGCTTCGGGAGCTGGACGCCGCCACCCGGCCCGGGGGCAACGCCGATGGCGGACCCGACACGCGGGAGTCGCTGCGGCAGAAGCTGCAGAGCCTGGCCGCTCAACATAGGGAGGCTCAGAAGCGTTGGGGGGATAAACAGGACGAGATCCTGCTCACGGAGGCGCGCCGGATCCGGTCGGAGCTGCAGTACGAAGCCGACGTCATCAGCGCCGAGCTGACCGCCTTGGGCGGGCCTATCGGGGAGATCGCGGACGTCCCGCAACCGGTGGTGACCGAGCCGGAGTCGCCGCGGGGCTTGCCGTCCGACACCGAGCAGCAACTGGAGCCGGAATCGGACGAGGAGTTTGCGGACGTGCGGCAACGGATCGCCGCACTGCGCTTGGTCGATCCGATCCCAGCGGTGGACCGGACAGAGTCCGACAGTCATCGCGACGGCGACGAGACAGTGTTCTCTGACGAGGACTGGAGCGCACTGGAGTCGGAGCTGGCCGACGAGACAGTGTTCTCTGACGAGGACTGGAGCGCGCTGGAGTCGGAACTGGCGGACGAGACCGCGCAGGAGCAGTTCGAGTCGGCAACCGTGACAGAACCGTACGCACCTGGGGCGGAGGTGTCCGAACGCATCGACGCCTACCTGCAGGGTTACGCGCAGCTGAGAGACGATCTTGGTGTGTTGGCGCTGTCCGAGCCGGATGTGCGCACTGTGGCCGGCGCGCTGGCACAGTCGGCCGGCGGCGGGTTCGCCGGTGATCCGGCGCAGGTGTTCGACAACGGTGAGATCGGCATGCAGTTGTCGCGTATCGCCGCCGAGGTGGTGGCGCGCGGCCGGGGTGCGGCCGACCGGGGTGGGCTGCGTTCGACGCTGAACCTGCTGCTGCTGTCGGCGGCATGGGTGCCGGTGGAGGCCGGCACGGGGCGGACGGTACCCGTTGTCTCCGGTGCCCGCCTCGTGCAGGTGCTGCGTGACGTGGCCGACGACCTGACGGCTGGGCGGGACCCGATGGTGGCGGGTAAGGGCTCCCGCTCGCCGTTGGCGGTCATCGGCGACGACCAGTCGCGGCCGGTGGCTGAGCGGCTTGCCCGGTTGGCGTTGCTGAACCTGGACCCGGCGGTGGCCGCCGGCGTGGCCCGCAACGAGATGTTCGGCCGGCTGCTCGGCAGTGGGCTGGCGGACGAGGCGCTCTACGCTACGAGCGGCGTGGAACAGCCGCTTGCCTTGCAGACCAAGTCGTTGGCTCCGGTAAGCCGGGCGGTGCGTGGCCAGGTGCCGACCATCATCGGGTTGGTGGCGGTCGGGCAGCGCATGGTCGACGAGATCGCTGCTCGCCTGGGACACCACGAGTCGGCGCGCGAGTCGGTCGTATCGGCCCGCCACGAGTTCACGAGGATCGAGGCGGGCGCCCGCGAGGTGGTCGAGCGATTCGAAGTGGATGGTGACCGGAAAGCGGCGCGTCGCGCCCTGGACGCGCTGACCACGCGGTGGCGAGTGGCGACCCTGAAGTTGCCGGCCGACGTGTCGGCGGTTCTGTCGGCCACGGACTGCGCACGGGCGGCGGAGACCGCCTTGGCCTCGCCGCTGCTGAGCGGCTGGGTCGTGTTGACGCCTGAGGTGGCCACGGCGGAGGCCGCGTCGCGCCTGTGGGCGGCGGTCTATGCGCGCCCGGGCCAGGGCATGTTGGTGGAGTCCGGCAAAGGCGTGCACCGCTTCCTGGGTGCGCGGATCGTTGACGGCGCGTCGGTGTTCGTCCTGGAGGACGCGTACACGAACCGGTCGGAGACGTTCACACTTGCGCAGGCACGCCAAGGTCTTGCCGACTCCGGGATCGTTGCCGGTTACCTGCACTCACCCCAGTGGGAGCTGGCGGACCGGCACCACAACGGCGGATCAGCCGTCGAATTGCCTCTCGACACCAAGGCTGTGCTGATCCACGAGCTGCTTGAGCGGGGTCTGAGCAAGGACCAGCGCATGGCGATGACGTTGCTGGAAACCAGCTACGACGAGGAGATCCAGGCGCTGCTTCCGCAGGAGGACGTGCTGCTTGTGGGAAGTCGGAACAATGACGAGCGCATGGCGCAGATATTGCGGGAAACCAGCAACGATCAAAACAAGAAAGGGGGGCGGCTGCGCAAGAAGAGTGCGCAACCTCTGCAGGTAGAGGCAACGGTATCTGAGATGCCAGCCCTGTTCGCGCAGCTGGACTCGGCCATCACCGACTCGTCGGCCGCGGCGCGGCTCAGGAGCTTCCTCAAGGAGCGGATCGAAGATGACCGCCAGGCCGCGGACGGCGGGGAGCTGAAGGTGCGCGGCTACCCGCAGTGGCGGTTCGGGCCGCGTGCCCTCAGCGAACGGTTGGATCTGCGGTACGGCACTGACAGGTGGCGTCAGGTGCTCACCGACGCGCTCGGGCGCTGCGGCGGCGAAATCGACGCGACGGAGGTCGATACGGCTGCCCAGTATGTCGCCGATCAGGTCGCCGAACAGATGATGACCACGAGCATGTTCGAGCGGGTGGATTCGCTCTCCCCTGCCGAGCGGACGCTTGCCGTTCGATGGCTGTGGCAAGAGCGGGAATTGGCCCTGCAGGATGCGCAGAGGGCGCTCGCATTCGGCGAGGATGAGGGATCAACACCGCTGCAGATATCCGACGAGATGCTGCGGAGCGTGGGGCTCAACCCGGACTGGGTGGATGATCAGAACGTTCGGACCCCTCTGGTACATCGTCCGCTCAACCAGCAGGAGCTGGACACCACCATCATTCAGGAGATGGCGGATCGGTTCTTGGCGATCGACCAGTACCGGCACCAGGTGGCTGACCACCTGCGTGCCGTACTGGCGGACCTCGGCACCATCGCCGACGGCAACCTCCAGACCGCGGCCGTCCTCATGGATCGTGGCATGAACGCCGATTTCGGTCCCCAGGTCGCCGCCGAACTACAGGCTCTGCCCGCCGAGCCGCGGGCCCGCGTCATCGGCTGGCTGACCGCCCACCGCGAGCAATTGGCCGTGCGCGCCCCGGCGGCTCAGGCGGCCGATGAAATCCTCGTCGCACTGGGCCTGCGGGACCCTCTGGAAGGCGAAACGGCCGTGGCGCCAACGGCGCCGGGCCCGTCGATCGCGGACCGGTTGCGCGGACTCGTCGCGGTGCATGTGTCCGCGGATCAGCGGCTCTTCGCGCCTCCATCATGGGCGGAGCTGCGCAGGACCTGGGAGCAACGCGCCACCGCGCAGCCGCCGGACCTGGAGGCGGAGGGCGAGTTCCACGCCACCGGGTACAGCGCGGAGGCACTGACCCCGGAACAGGCGGCCGCCCTCAGCGCGGGCCAGGTCATCACCCTGAGCCAGCCCGTCAGCGTTGTGCCGCGGCAGGGCGACCTGCCACCGGACAGCCCCGTCGTCGTCGAGATCCAGGGCCGCGTCACCGTGACGCCGATGGGCTCCGTCGTGCAGCCGGGACGCCTGTACGAGGTCGTGTCGGTGGAGCACCGCAAGGACGCAACGGAGAACCAAGGCACACGCGAGTGGACGTTCGTCCAGCTGCGTGAGCGAGAGGTGTGAGCATGCGGTGCAGCGTTCCTAAGCCCCTTCGGATCAGCCCAGCGGAGTTCTGATGTCCGTACAGCTTCCGCTGGCGCCGGAGGCGCAGCACGTCATGGTCCGGGCGGCCGAGTCGGCCGTCCGGACCGGCAGCCCTGACGTCCGCCCGTCGCACCTGCTGGAAGCGCTGCTCGACCAGCGGGACGGCCCGGTGGCGGCGGCGTTGCGCGGCCTGGGCGTCGACCTCGGCCCGCTTCGTAACCAGGCCGCGGAGTTGGTGGGATTCTCCCCCGACGTCGTCGGCGCGGCTCCGACCATGAGCCGGCAGTTGCAGCGCGTGGCCGCCGCCGCGATCGAGCACGCTCGAAAGGCCGGCGAGGAGTACGTGTGGCCCGAGCATCTGTTGCTCGGGCTGGTCCAGGAAGGCGGGCAGGCCGCCAACCTGCTGGCGCGCCACGGCATCAGCCACGAGACGGTCGCGCCGGCGCTCACCGCCGCGATCATGGGTGATGCCGCGCAGCAAGCACCGTCCCGGCCGTCGCCGGCCACGACGAAGGACGCTCCGCCCGCGGCCAAGAGTTACCTCGATCAGTTCGGTGTCGACCTGACCGAGCGCGCCCGCCGTGGCGGCCTCGACCCGGTGATCGGCCGTGACGAGGAGATTCGGCGGGTCATCCAAGTGCTGTCCCGACGTACCAAGAACAACCCGGTGTTGATCGGCGAGCCGGGCGTGGGAAAGACGTCGGTGGTGGAGGGCCTGGCGCAGCGGATCGTGGCCGGGGACGTGCCGGACGGCCTGCGCGACAGGCGGGTCGTCTCCCTCGACCTTGCCGCGATGGTGGCCGGATCGAAGTACCGCGGAGAGTTCGAGGAGCGGCTCAAGGGTGTGCTGTCGGAGATCACCGGTTCCTGCGGTCAAGTGATCACGTTTATCGACGAACTGCACACCATCGTCGGCGCGGGCAAGGGCGAGGGCGCCATGGACGCCGGCAACATGGTCAAGCCGATGCTCGCCCGCGGTGAGCTGCGGATGGTGGGCGCGACCACGCTGGACGAGTACCGCGAGTTCATCGAAAAGGATCCGGCGCTGGAGCGCCGCTTCCAGAAGGTGTTCGTCGCGGAGCCGAGCGTTGAGGACACCATCGGCATCCTGCGCGGGCTCAAGGACCGGTACGAGGTGCACCATGGCGTACGCATCACCGATGCCGCCCTCGTTGCCGCGGCCACGTTGTCGCACCGGTACATCACCTCGCGCTTTCTGCCGGACAAGGCGATCGACCTCATCGACGAGGCGGCGTCGCGGCGGCGCATGGAGATCGACTCCCGGCCGGCCCAGATCGACACGGCAGAACGGCTCGTCCGCCGGCTGGAGATCGAAGAGATGGCGTTGAGCAAGGAGGACGATCCCGGCTCACGGTCACGCCTGGCCACCCTGCGAGCGGAGCTGGCCGAGCAGCAGGGCGACTTGGCCGCCCTCACCGAACGCTGGCGCAGCGAACGTCGCAGCATCGAGGGAATCCGTGAAACCCAGGAGCTGCTCGACCACATGCGCCGGGAGGCCGAGCAGTGTGAGCGCGACGGCGATCTCGGGCGAGCCGCCGAGTTGCGCTTCACCGGCATCCCGACACTCGAGCGGCGTCTGGCCGAGGAGACGGTGTCCACGCGCGACGGGTCGGCGATGCTGAAGGAGATCGTGACCGCTGACGACGTGGTCGATGCGGTCGCCGCCGCCAGCGGCGTACCCGCCGGCCGTATGCGGGAAGGTGAGATCGTCAAGCTGGCCCGGATGGAAGCCGCGCTCGGGCAGCGTGTGGTCGGTCAGAGCGAGGCGGTACGCGCGGTCTCGTACGCCGTCCGTCGGGCCCGGGCCGGTGTGGCGGATCCGGAGCGCCCCACCGGATCGTTTCTGTTCCTCGGCCCTACCGGGGTGGGCAAGACGGAGCTGGGCAAGGCGCTGGCCGAATTCCTGTTCGACGACGTGCGCGCCATGGTGCGCATCGACATGAGCGAGTACAGCGAGAAGCATGCGGCGGTGCGGCTCATCGGCGCCCCACCCGGCTACCTCGGGTACGACCAAGGCGGACAGCTCACGGAAGCGGTGCGGCGGCGGCCGTACTCGGTGATCCTGTTGGACGAGGTGGAGAAGGCCCACCCGGACGTGTTCGACCTGCTGCTGCAGGTGCTCGACGATGGTCGGCTCACCGACGGGCAGGGCCGTACGGCCGACTTCCGGAACACCATCCTCATCCTCACCTCGAACCTCGGTGCCTCCGACGTGGCGCCGGACTGCTCGGCGGAGGAACGGCAGCAGGCATGTCGTGACGCGGCCGGTCGGCACTTCAAGCCCGAGTTTCTCAACCGGCTCGACAATGTCATCGTCTTCCGGCCACTGGCGGTCGAGCAGCTGGAGGCGATCGTGGCGATACAGATCGAGGAGATGGCCGTACGGCTGCTGCAGCGACAGATCACCCTGGAGGTCACCTCGGAAGTGGTTCGGTGGCTCGCGCACACGGGTTATGAACCGGCGTTCGGGGCACGACCGTTGCGCCGCCTGGTTCAATCGACCATCGGCGACCAGCTCGCTGATGCGTTCCTCGACGGCAGATGCAACGACGGCGACGTCATGAGCGTGCTGATGATGCCCACCGGGGACGGCGAGTCCCGGCAGCTCGTGGTGCAGCGCACAGCTCAGGGGAAGCGGAGCAAGCTACACGCTGGCGGATAGGGCGTTGCCCGGCCGTGCCGGAGTACCGGCAACCCGAACCGGCCCGGCCGTGGGTACGGCCGGGCTGGTTTGAGCTGCGCATCGTCAGGACAGGAAACTGCCGTACGGGTCCTCGCGCATCGCTGTCCTCTGGTCCTCGGTTTGACCACTGAGTATCACCCGACCGGGGCTGGCGCCGCCGTCGGACTGGCCGGGCTGCTCGGCGCTGATCTCACCGACGACCGGCCAGCCCGGGTCCGGATTCTCGATGTCGAACCTGCGCCTCAGCTCAGCCTGCATGTTGAAGGTGACGCGCCATTAGCGGTCGCCGCCGGGCTCGCAGTTTGTTGTTGATGTAGAAGTTGGTGGTTTGCTCGCCGGCGGCCACCTCGAAGACCGTGTCGTTGAGCTTTGTGGCTTTCCGGCCCTTGGCGCTCCCGGCACCGTTTTCGTCTCCGCTGTCGCCGAGCGCTGGGCCGGACGCCTCGCTTCGGGCAGCTCGATTCTCGGGGATATTCGGCGGCTGCTCAGTCGGCTCTTCCCGGACATGCGAAGACGTCCGAAGGTCACTGGTCGACTCCATCGCCACCGTGGTGATGCCCAAGTCCCGCCCACCGGCCAGGTCGATCGGGTCACGTCCACGTCGGTGCGCACAATCGCCCTGCGGTGACCGTTGCCCGAATCTCACGACCCGGCAACAGAATCTCAATGCGACGAGCCTTGAAGGCCCGACAGTCAGGAACAAGCGCTCGATAGACATCGACCATCCCTACTCTCACTAGTGCTGACGGGGAGAGACGTCGATGGGTATGCAACTTCCCGAATGGACGCGCAAGATTTTTCTGATCACCATCGGGGACGGTTGGCCGGAGGCAGACGAGGACGGGCTGTGGGCTCTGTCGCGGGAATGGACGGGGCTGGGCATCGCCGTCGACGAGCTGCACATGACGATGCTGGAGCCGATCCGGGTGGTGCGCCGCTCCGACTGGGATGGCCCAGCCGAGCGGGTGTTCGCGTTGACCGGGCAGTGCCTGTCGGGTGCCGTCGCCGACATGAGAACGGCGACGCAGGATGTCGCACGCTTCGTCGACGACACGGCCGTCAATGTTCAGTACATGAAGATCCTCGTGCTGGAGCAGCTGGTCATCCTCGCCGGACAGATCGCCCATCTGCTGACCTCCTCCTACTGGACCTTCGGCGCTTCGTTGCCGGCTGCGGCGCAGCTGGCGGCGCTGGGCAAGCTGTTCGCGGTGAAGGCCGTACAGACACTCGCGATGTCGATCCCGACCGTTGTGCTGATGTCGGGTGGCGTTGACGCGGTCACCCAGTTGGCGCAGCTGGCGCAGGGGCGGCGCCGGCACTGGGACGACAAGCTGAGCCTCACCGCGCTGATCGGCGCCGCGATCGGCCTGACGCTGGGACCGGTGGCACGCCAGGCCGGGCAGCTGCTGGGGGAGCGGTTGCAGTCCATGGTGAGCACCGGGTCGCGGGCGTGACACAGAAGGTTGTAACCGATGCAGGCCACGCATACTTCACCACGGGGGTGACCGGGACGGCCCTCGGGCAGGGCTGGTCCGGCTCCCCGTGGGATCTGACCAGTGGGGCCGTGGGTGGCGCCGTGCAGGGCTTCAGCGGGGGTGCGGAACTGACGACGGTGGACGTCCACCACCGTTCCCGTGGCGGACGTGGCCCCGGCGCCCCCCTCTTCGCAGCAGGACCCCGCCCCGTCCCCCGACAGGCGGACCTGCCAGCGGGCGCAGGTCCGGGCGACGTCGCCGGAGGTGTGTTCGCTACCGGGGCCGTTTTCATGGATCACTTCGGCCACCTGGCCGCCCCGGGTGACCGCGGCCACGTTCAAGGCGGCGATGACCAGGCCGGCGTCAGGGTGGGCGCCCACCGCGTAGCCGGGGATGCGCCGGAAGCACAGGTCGATGACGGTGGCGAGGTAGCGCTTGCCCTGACCGGTGATCTCGGTCATGTCGCCGCACCAGGCGACATCCGGCGCGGGCGCGGCGAACACCTACTGGACCAGAGCCGGGGCGGCCGGACGCTCCTCCTGGAGGGTCAGGCCCCGCCGGCGCCGCTTGGCCCGGGCGACCAGACCCAGTTCGGCCATCAGCTGGGCGATCGTGCTGTCGGAGACCTGCCAGCCCTGCTCGCGCCGCCCTCACCGATGCGCGGGCTGCCGTAGGCGAGGGGGCCCCGATGCTGGATTGAGTGGGCGCGTACCGTTCTGGACGGCATGAACTCTTTGCGAGGTGCCCTGCCGGGCGGTGGGGAGAATCGGGAAGCCGGTGTGAATCCGGCACGGGCCCGCCGCGGTGACCGGGGAGCTGCCGCCCACGCGCGTAGGCGCAGCCACTGGCCTGCAAAGGCTGGGAAGGCGGGTGGTGAGGTGATGATCCGGAAGTCCGAAGACCGGCCTCGCGTCTGGTGGCTCCGGCACGTCCGGGGCGCGAGCGCAGCGGGAGCCTGCCCATGATGCAAGACCTGTACGAAATCATCCATCGTCGGCGGGACGTGCGCAGCGAGTTCACCGGTGAGCCGGTGCCGGATGCCACACTCGATCGAATCCTGACTGCGGCGCACGCCGCGCCCAGCGTTGGCATGTCCCAGCCGTGGGACTTCATCGTCGTCCGGGACCGGGCCGTGCGTGAGGTGTTCCACGAGCACGTACGTCACGAGCGGGATGTGTATGCCGCCACGCTGGACTCGGAGGCGGCCGCCCGGTTCGCCCGTATCAAAATCGATGGAGTGCTGGAGTCGACGCTCTCGATCGTGGTCACCTACGACCCGCAGCGCGGCGGCCCCGCAGTGCTGGGTCGGCACGCGATCGCCGATGCCGGCCTCTACTCGGTGTGCCTGGCCATTCAGAACCTCTGGCTCGCGGCCACCGCGGAACAGCTGGGCATGGGGTGGGTCTCCTTCTACCGTGAGGACTTTCTCCAGGGCCTGCTCGGTATCCCGGGCGGCGTACGGCCGGTGGCATGGCTCTGCCTTGGCGCAGTCACCCGGCTTCAGGAGGTTCCAGACCTGGAGCGGCACGGCTGGCGCAGCCGCCGGCCGTTGCATCTGGTCCGGCACGACGACCGGTGGGGCGGCCGCCCGACGGCGGGCGGCGCGTTCCGGTCCAGCCCATCGGCATGACACGCGGCCCACGGCCATCTCGGGCAATCAGCGGCTGTTGTGCCGTTGGGAAGCCCTCGCATAGCTACCCATCGCGATGCTGCCCGGAGTTCCCCTGTGTTCATGATCGTCGTATGCGCGGATCTCACCGCGGATACGACGGCATCGCCTCGGCCACGTCCTCGCCGTCAACCTCGGCCCCAGCCCGATCGATTCACGTATATGGGTCTACGTGTGCTGTGCGATGGCTGCCCGCGCGAGCGATCGACCTCGATGTCAGCCAGGCGGTCGGTCGTGGGCTCCGCAACGCAGGGGGCGGTTGAGGCGTTCTACTCACGACACTGGTAGCGACACCTGCAGTACCACCGCACCGTAGTGCGTATCGACATCTGACCGTGTATGTAGATCTCTACCGCAACGCCGCCTACACCATCACGCCGCGGAACAACACGGCGACTTTGAGGGCGTACGCATGGCCGAGCAGCGGAACTGAACCCGAGGACGTTCGCCATGCGACACGTGGCGTTGCCGAACGGACAATCCAGCGTCGGAGATGGCCCTGTAGCGCCGCGACCGCGACGGCCACGCCTGCGGATCCGGGCTGGTCCATCACCCGGATGGATCACCAGCCCGGTACACCAGCTTCCGCTTTGCCGGCCACCTGGCCGCGGCCGGCATCGCCGCCTCGATCGGCACTGTCGGCGGCACCCTCGACAATGCCCTGATGGGGTCCACGTTCGGTCTGTACAAGACCGACCTGATCAAGCCGCGGGGGCCGGGGTGCAGCGTGGCCAGGTCGAGCTGGCCACCGCCGAGTGGGTTCACTGGGACAACCCACCGGCGGCTGCACTGCGTGCTCGGCCCGCGTCCCGTCACCGAGTGCGAATCGATGTTC
>CBIHNN010000021.1:0-65686 GCA_966211315.1 uncultured Micromonosporaceae bacterium
GGATGGGCCCCCCCCGGGGTGGGCCACACCCGCCCCGCGCCGCCGGGGGCGCGCCGGCGGCCGCCGGGGCGTCCCCCCACGGCCGACACCTCCCCTACGACGAGGTGATCGGTTACGCCCTGGATGATCGCCGCCAGCCGGCGCCGTCCCCCGCCCCCGCTCCCGCCGCATCGATGCCGCTGACCCGACGCGAACAGCAGGTCGCCGACCTCATCGCCCAGGGCCTGTCCAACAAGGAGATCGCCGCCAAGCTGGTCGTCTCCCAGCGCACCGCCGAAAGCCACGTCGAGCACATCCTGACCAAGCTCGGGTTCACCAGCCGTGCCCAGGTCGCCGCCTGGCTCGCCGCCCAACGCTCCGGTCACCAGCCGGCCAACTAACGGCAAGGACCGCCAGGTGGACGAACAGAAACGCTTGCACCCGGACGACCAGATGGATGCTTCTCGTTTTGACTGGTTTTGGCAGCGTCGGGCCACGGCCGTCAGGGTGGCGAGGGACCAACCCGCGCCGTTACCGGGACGCCCGGCCACCACCTACGTGTGGTGAAGACCTCGGGCCGTGCGGACGCCTGTACCCCGTGTACGGACGGGTTCAGCTGACGCGAGCTTCGTAGTCAGGTGCTGTTTGGCGGACCCTGACCTGCTGGAGCATCGGGCTGGCGGTGTCCAGCCAGGACGTGAGAGCGGGCGGCGCAGGCTCGCAGGTGGTCAGGATGACCGGGATGACACCGTCGTTGAGAAGCTCTTCGATCACGGCCCGCTCCGCGGCAGGCATGTGATCGTCGACGAGCAGAGCAACCATCCGACGCGGCGCCAACGCTAGGCGCAACTGCGACAACCGGCCCTCGGGTACGAGGTGATGGGCGCCGATAAGAATGAGTTCATGGGTGGCGGCCGCAGCCGCAAGATCAGTCTGTGATCGAAGATCGGTGAAGGTGTCATGGCGCAACTGCAAGACAATCGGCATGGGTCTTCGCTCTCGGGACGCATGCTGGCGTGGCGCCGCACCGGGGCGTTGATCGACGCAAGGCCAGTTAATAGATAAATGGGATATTCGATCCCCGTATGCCCGCTGTTTCTCGGATTAAACCTGCTCGAAGGCCGACACCTGAGCCAGATGGGCTCGGCGGAATGATCATGACTGAGGCGGCAGGGTTGCCGCGTGCACCTCGGTCAGCGGAACCGGGTTCGGGCAGGCACTCAGGATGTGACGCTGTGCTGTCATCACGCCACAGCCACCTTCGATGTTACCTCCTTTGCCGAATGGCTCTGCAGCAGAGCGGCCTTTGTAGCTTCGCCACCCTTCCAGTGCTGGTCAATGGCTGGGGCTCACCCGTTCTTCCCGACGAGGTGGGCGTGAAATCCTGTCGAGTACGAGGAGTTCCGCGCGGAATTCTTATCGGAACGGTGCCGGGTCAGGCCGGACCGCTGCTGGGTCGGGCCGGGCAGCTCGGTTACGGCGGGTGGACGGCCCGCTCGACGAGGCCGCCGAGGAGTTCGGCTCGTTTGCAGCCGGTCGCAGCCTGGGTGGCGGTGGCCCCGCCAGCTGTGACACGACCGCGGCGCGACCCTTGAGGGCCGCGCCGCCGGCGTCGATCAGCACATCGTGGAACCCCGGTTGGACGTCCACCCGCAGGTGTCGACCACCCGGTTGGCGCTGTCCCGCAGCGTGGCGGTGTCGCGGCCGTTGTCCCACACATGCCGGCTCGAGTTCCAGTAGCGGTAACCCGCCGGGGAGCCGTTGGAGCCCTTGCCGTTGCGGATGTGCACGTCGCGACCAGCGCCAAGGGTGTAGTCGGTGAACTTGTAGGTGTTGCCGGCGGCGTCGCGGACGGTCCAGTTCTTGAGGTTGATCGTCCGGCTGCTCCTGTTGGTCAACCGGAGCCATTCGCCGTTGATGTTGGCGCTGGTGTCGGCGCCGGGGGCGTCGTACACGATCTTGGTGAACTGGACGACGGCCGTGACCGGCGTGGGCTTCGGGGCCGGTGCGGGCGTGACGACCGTGCCACCGCCGACGGAAACCGCGTGGCTCGCCGAGTAGCCGGCGAGGACGGCGTTCGACCCGTCGGCGCCGATGTACGCCCGGTACGTGTGGGCTCCGCCGGGCTGCCCGGTGACCGTGAACGTCACCCGGCCGTTCGTCCCGGTGTGGGTGGTTCCAGCGGTGATCCAGGATGAGCCCGACTGCCGTTGCAACTGCACCGGCAGGCCCGGCTGGGCCGGGTCGGCCTGCACGGTGGCGGTGACCTGACCCGCCGACGGCGACGACAGTCCTAGCTCGGCGCGGGCGCCGATGCTTACCTTGACCTGGTTCGACATCACCCCGTTGACCCTGACGGCGAAGAGGAAGCCGCTGTCGAGGTACCGGGTGAATGAGTACGTGCCGGTACTGCTCGCCCGTACGGTGAGCGGCCCGTTGTCGTGCTGCCAATCGAGGGCCTGCTCGAGGTTGTTGAAGATGAAGGCCGACTCGAAGAGGCTCACGGTCGCGCCCGCGGTGGCGGTCCCGTGGATGGTGATGGTGCCGAACCCGACCCGGGACGGTGGCGCCGAGATGGTCGGTGTGCTGGTGGCTGCTGCTGCAGGTGTTGCGACGACCAGGGCGGCGGCGACTCCCAGGGTCGTCCTGAGCGCGGCGGAGCGCAGGCTGGCGGTGATCATTGTTCTCCTCACTGACGTGAGCCCGATCACGCAAAGTGATGAGCGATGGGTCTCGGCCGCTACAGAGTGTCACGCAAATGGTCTTAATGTCGACATACCGAGGTGCTGAGTAGGAGGTCTGTTCCGGCACTTGACGGAGGCCGTGACAATTGGTAGTTAAACTATGTAACTCAAAGTTAGCTTAAGGCTGCCGCTGCGCTTGCCGATGAATCAACTGCAGGGATCGTCTCCGACGGGTGTGCCCGGCGCCACGGTGTGACTTCCTTGAGCACGGCCCCCCAGCGCCGATGAGGTGCCTACGGATCTCGTGGTACGGAGGTTGAGGAGGCGACATGGCCAGGGACGCGGCGCAGCGGCACAGGCGCGGATGGACGGTGACGGTGGTGGTCACCGCGGTGCTCTCTGGCGTACTCGGTAGTGGTGCGATGGTGTGGAACGCGTCGCAGGCGGCGTTCACCGCCACGACCGCGAACCCCACCAACTCGTGGACCGCCGGTAGCGTCACCCTGAGCGACGACGACGGCAGCACGGCGATGTTCACCGCCACCGGCCTCAAGCCGGGCAGCACCGGTACCAAGTGCATCAAGGTGACGTACGACGGCAACATCGCCTCTGGCCTGGTCAAGCTGTACGCCGCGGCCCCGACCGGCACCCTGGGCGGTTACATCAACATGACCGTCGAGGTCGGTTCCGGCGGTACGTACGCCGACTGCACCGGCTTCACCCCCGGTACGACGATCATCAACAGCCAGCTGCTGACCGCTGTCGGTGCGTCGACCAACTACAGCAACGGCGTCTCCAGCGGCTGGAGTCCAGCCGTGGGTGAGAATCGGACGTTCCGGTTCACGTACACCCTGTCGGCGGCCACCCCGGACGGGCAGCAGGGTGCGGCCTGCACGATGCCGTTCACGTGGGAAACGCAGACCACCTGATGGACGTGCGGCAGCTGATGCCGCGGCAGGTGGGCCGTGCCGTGCACAAACTCCGGCGGTGTGGCGCAGCGGCGATCGCGTCACCCACCTCGCCGCGCGGTGTTCGCACGGTCCTGCTGGCGAGTGCCTTCTGCGGTCTCCTGCTCAGCGGCCTGCTGGTCTGGACGTCGTCGGAATCGGCTTTCGGCGGATCGACCCAGAGCGCGAACAACAACTGGGCGGCCGGGACCGTCACGCTCGACAACGACAGCAGCGGTGCGATGTTCACCTCGACCGACATCCTGCCCGGCGACACGGGACAGAAGTGCATCCAGGTCAACTACACGGGCAGTCTCCCGTCGGACGTGAAGCTGTACGTGTCCAGCCTCACCGGTTCCCTCGGGCCCTACCTCACTGTGACGGTGGAGCAGGGCGCCGGCGGCACCTCGTCGAGCTGTGCCTCGTTCGTCGCGGAGACCAGCACCTCGGCCACGCTGGACACGCTGCCCACCACGTACGCGGGCGGGTTCGGGACGTGGGCGCCGACGGGGACCGGGCAGAGCAAGAGCTACCGGTTCTCCTGGTCCGTCGCCGCGAACAACGGTGCCGTGAGCAAGTCGGCGACGGCCACGTTCACCTGGAAGGGCCAGACGTCCTGATCGGTGGCGCCATCAGCTCGCCCGGGCCGGGCGGGGGTCAACCGGAAACGGACTCGCGTCGGTACGCCTCAGCGTCGTGACTGGAACAGACCCGGCGGTGGAGACGGGGACGGGGTGGCCGCGGCGTCGCGCACCGGCTCGGACCCGGCGGCGAACCGGCCCAGGTCGGACTGGACGCGGCCCGGGAACCAGTCCCCGGCCGCGCGCCGGGTCAGCGCCTCGACCGGTGGCGGCGTCCGACCGGCCAGGACCACCAGGTTGCCGAAGCGGCGTCCGCGCAGCACCGCGGCGTCCGCGACCAGACAGGACTCCGGAAGCACGGCCCGGATCGTCGCCACCTGCGCCCGCGCGTACGACAGCGGCGGTCCGTCCGCCACGTTCGCGAGGAACCAGCCGCCCGGCCGCAGCACCCGGGCCACCTGTTCGACGAACTCCACGGACGTCAGATGCGCCGGGGTACGGCAACCCGCGTACACGTCCGCCACCACCACGTCGTACGCCGCCTCCCGGGTGCCCGTGACGACGGCGCGTGCGTCGTCGACGCGTACCCGCAGAGAGGCCTTGCGGTCCCACGGCAGTTCGGTGCGGACGAGCTCGACCAGCGGGCCGTCGACCTCGACCACCCGCTGCGCCGAACCCGGACGCGTCGCCGCCACGTAGCGGGGCAGCGTCAGCGCCCCGCCACCCAGGTGCAGAATCCGCAGCGGCGCGGCGGCGGGCGCGACCAGGTCAAGGGCCATCGCCATCCGCCGGATGTACTCGAACTCGAGATGCGTCGGATCGGCCAGGTCGACGTGCGACTGCGGCGCTCCGTCGATGAGCAGCGTGAACGCCGACGGCCGGTCCGGATCGGGGACGAGCTCCGCCTCCCCGCCCGCGACCGGCACGATCCTGTGCTGCGCCCGCCTGCTCGCCACGCGGTGAAGTATGCAGGTCGGTTGCGGTCCGGTTGTCTCCCGCCCGCTGTCCGCAAGAACGTCACGATCCGACCGATGTCCGTGGTGATGACGGCTGATCTGGTTTCCGGCGACCCGCTGCTGCACCTGCTGCGGCGGGCCACCTGGGGACCCACGACCGCCTCCGTCGCGGAGATCCGGGCCCTCGGCGCGACCGCCTGGCTGGAAAAGCAGCTCAACCCCGCCGCGATCGCCGACACCGAGTGTGACGGCCTCGTCGCCCGCCTGCCGCTCACCGCCCTCACCATCGACGGCGTGCGCGCCAAGGTGAACAACGGCAGCCTCGAGGAATACACCTGGGACGTGATGACGCAGCTCGGCGTCGCCGCGGTCGGCCGGGCGATCTGGAGTCGCCGGCAGCTGTACGAGGTGATGGTGGACGTCTGGTCCAACCACCTCAACATGACCTGCCCGACCTCCGAGGGCTGGGACAGCCGCCAGGACTACGACCGAACCGTCATCCGCCGCCACGCCCTCGGCCGCTTCGCCGACATGCTGAAGGCCAGTGCCCGGCACCCGGCCATGCTGACCTATCTGGACAACCGGTACTCCACCCGCCTCGCGCCGAACGAGAACTACGGCCGTGAGCTGCTCGAACTGCACACCGTGGGGCTCGTCCACTCCGAGAACGACGTGAAGCAGGCGGCCCGGCTGCTCACCGGCCTGACCGTGGACCGCCACACCGGCCGGTACAGGTTCGAGCCCGCCGTCCACCACGTCGGCGCGCTCACCGTACTCGGCGTCAGGTACGCCAACGCGACGGCCGCCGGCGGCGAGGCGACCGCACTGGCGTTGCTCGACCGCCTCGCCATGCACCCCGCCACAGCCACCCGGATCGTCCGGCGGCTCTGCGTCCGGTTCGTCGCCGACGACCCGCCGGCCTCGCTCGTCACCCGGCTCGCGCAGGTCTACCTCGCCAACAAGACCGCGATCGTGCCCGTCCTGCGGGCGTTGTTCACGTCGGACGAGTTCGCGGCGTCCGTCGGGCAGAAGGTCCGTACGCCCCTGGAGGACATCGTCGGCTGCGTCCGGGCCCTGGGGTACGGCATCGAAGCCGACGGTACGGCCGCAGTGCGCGCCCTGTACTGGACCCTGCGCAACGCCGGACAGGCGCCGATGGCCTGGGGGCCGCCGAACGGCTACCCCGACGTCGCCACTGCCTGGGCGTCGCCCTCGGGATACCTCGTCCGGTGGAACGCGCACCTCAGCATCGCCGCGGGCTGGTATCCGAAGGAACTCAGCAGGCCGGACAAGCTCGTCGACGGCTTCATGACCTCGCTCCCGGCCACGTACGGCGGGCTCATCGACGCCGTGGCGCAGCGGCTGCTGCACTGTTCGCTGTCCGCCGCCCACGTGACGGCGATCGCCGCCTTCTACGGCAAGACGCCGGACAGCACGCTGGGCTCGAACCACGCGGCGGTGCGCTGGCTGTTCCCGCACCTGCTCGCCCTGTTGCTCAACTCCCCCTACTTCCAGGTGCGGTGACCCTTCATGAGCTGTGACTGCACTGTCTCCCGCCGTACGGTGCTCGGGGCCGCCGCGGCCGGTGCGTTCGCCGGGCTCATGGGGGACCAGCTCAACACCCAGCTCGCGTTCGCCGACGCCGCGTACACCGGAGATGTGCTGGTGGTGCTGTCGCTGCGCGGGGGCTTCGACGGGTTGTCCGCGGTGGTGCCGGCGGGGGATCCGTACTACTACAAGTCTCGGCCGACGATCGGCGTACCGAAGGCGAAGCTGTTCGGCGGCGACCGCGGCTTCGGACTCAACCCGGCGCTGAAGCCGCTTGAGGTGCACTGGAACGCCGGACGGCTCGCCGCCGTGCACGCCGTCGGGCAACCCGCGCCGAACCGGTCGCACTTCGCCGCCATGGAGGAGTTGGAGCGCGCCGCGCCCGGCACCTCGATCCGTACGGGCTGGCTGGACCGGCTGCTCGGCCTCAAGGGCGCCACCGACCCGTTCGCCGGCGTCGCCGTGGGTGGGGCGATGCCCGCCCGTACGCTCGCCGGCCCGGCACCGGACCTCAGCCTCGACTCGATCGACGGGTTCGCGCTGACCAACGACCCCGACTACCCCGTCGCCGCCACCATGAAGGCCCTGTACGCCGACGCCCCGGCCGTGATCCAGGCGCCCGCCCTGCGGCTGACCGACGCGCTCGGCACCACCGGGGAGTTGAAGGCCGCCGCATACGCGGCGGCGAACGGGGCGGCGTACCCCGACACCGAACTCGGCGCCGCCTTGCGCGACGTCGCGCGCCTGGTCAAGGCCGACGTGGGCCTGATGACGGCGTGCGTCGACTCCGGCGACTGGGACCTGCACGAGAACCTCGGCACCGCGGTGGCCGGCGCCCGGATGTACGACCGCCTCCACGACCTGGCCTTCGCCCTCGCGGCGTTCGCCACCGATCTGGGCAGCACCGGCCTCGGCAAGGTCACCCTGGTCACGGTCAGCGAGTTCGGCCGCCGGGTCACCGAGAACGGCTCGCGCGGTCTGGACCACGGCTACGGCAACGCCATGTTCGTCCTCGGCGGCGGCGTCAGGGGCAGGCGCGTGTACGGCACCTGGCCCGGCCTCGGCCCGGCGAACCTCAGGGCCGGCGACCTCGCCGTCACCACCGACTACCGGGCCGTGATCGGGGAGATTCTGCGCAAGCGCTGCGGCGTCGGCAGCCTCAGCTCGATCTTCCCGGGCGTTACTCCGACCTCGTACGGGCTGGTCACGGCTCGATGAGACCTCCGGGCGCGCGAGGTACTCGGGGCTGCGCGGACGATGACCGCCTGGTCGACGGCAGCCGCACCGAGGACCTGTTCCGGCCGAAAGCCGCTCATGTCGGCTGGTCGGGCGGAAAGCACCAGTGCGGGTGACAGGCTTCGACCTGATCGACAAAACGGGCATCACGGTGCGAAGGGGCCGCGCAGACTGAATCAGTCCAGGAGCCGAGCGGCGGAGGTATCCGGTGTCGACCAGCAGCGTGCTGACGGAGATGGGGAGGCCTGCTCCAGCGCCCGTCCCGACCGGCCCGGCGATCGTGGTGCGCAGGTGCCACCCCGAGGACGGCCCGTCGTACTGGCGATGGGACTGCCGGCGCTGCGGCGAGTACGGCGGCGGGCGCAGCCACAGGGACGCCGTCGGGCGGGCGACGCGGCACTGCACCGAGCACCCGCACCACCGCTCGTCGCTGCTGCCGCCCGTACGGTGCCGGCAGCGGCAGGCCGACGTGTGGGCCGCCGGACACCCGGCTCTGTACGCACCGGCGGACCCGGATTCGGGCCCGCCGCCGCTCGACATCTGAGGACTACTGGACGGTGTCACCCTCGCCCGTACGGCGCTGCGCCTCGTCCACACCCTTGTCGATGTGCTCGGTGTACTTGCCGCCGGTCCGCGCGTCGATCTGGTCGCCGGCCTTCTCCATGCCCTGGTCGACCTTGTCGTCGTGCTGGTCCGCGAACTCCTTGGCCTTGTCGAACAAGCCCATGGTGAGCCCCTCTCGTCGGTTTCACTGACGGGCTTCCCCGAGCCGGCGGCGGCTAACCCGGTTACGGAACGGTGTCGCCGGACCCGGTGCGCTTCTGGGCCTCGTCGACACCCCTGCCGATGTGCTCGGAGTACGTGCCTCCGGTGCGCTTGTCGGCCTCTTCACCGATCTTCTCGAGGACCTGGTCGACCTGTTCGTCGTGCTTGTCGATGAAGTCCTTCGCCTTGTCCAGGAAACTCACGATGATTCCTCTCCGCAGTTGAGCACCTCGACGATACGGGCCACCCGTGGGTCCGTACGGATGTCCTCCAGGGGTGCGGGTAGCGGCATCCGCCAGTTCGGGTACTGGTCGGTGGTGCCGGGCAGGTTGGGCTGGCGTACCTCGTCGAGGACGTCGTAGAGCGAGGCCGTGATGAGCCGGCACGGCGTACGCCGCAGGGCCGCGTGCATCGCGACGATCACCTCGTCGTTCGTGGCGCGGGGGCCGATGAGCTTCTCCTCGCGCAGCAGGTGGAGCAGCTGTGCCCGGTCGGCGTCGGCGCGCTTGCGTTCGTCGTCGACCGACCCGGCGAGCTGCCCGAGTTCGGCGCGGACCCGGACCTGCTGGCCGGTGAGGAAACCGAGTGCGGTGGGCAGGTCGTGAGTGGAGATGCTGGCCAGGGCGTTGCGCGGGTAGCGGGCCGGCGGCAGGTAGCCCCCGGCGGGGTCGTCGTCGTCGCGGGTGAACCAGAGCACGGCTGAGCCGAGCATGTTCTGCGCCTGAAGGCCCTCGGTCACCTCGGGCAGGACGGTGCCGAGGTCCTCGCCGACGACGACCGCCCCGGCCCGGTACGCCTCCAGCGCCAGGATGCCGAGCATCGCGTCCGCGTCGTAGTAGACGTACGTGCCCTCGGTGGCGCCCGCGCCCGGCGGAACCCACCAGAGCCGCCAGAGCTGTGCGACGTGGTCGACGCGGATGCCACCGGCCCGCTTGAGCAGCCGGCGCAGCATGTCGCGGTAGGCGGCGTAGCCGGTGGCGGCGAGCCGGTCGGGCCGCCAGCAGGCGAGACCCCAGTCCTGTCCGAGCTGGTTGAACGCGTCCGGCGGCGCACCGGCATGTACGCCGTCGGCGAGAACGTCCTGCAGCAGCCAGCCGTCCGCCCCGCTCGGGTCGATGCCGACGGCCAGGTCGAGCACGATCCCGACGCTCATGGACGACGCGGCCTCGGTGGCGGCGGCGAGCTGTGCGTCGAAGAGCTGCTGGATCCATGCGTGGAATCCGACCCGGTCGGCGGGCGCCGCGGCGGTGGCGTCGGCGCCCGGGCGGCGTACGGCGGCGGGCCAGGTGCGCCAGTCGGGTCCGTGCAGCTCGGCGAGGGCGCAGAACGTGGCGAAGTCGGCCAGGCCTGGATCCGCGGTGAGGTCGACCTCGTCGGCGAGCGGCCAGAGCAGTTCGAGGGCGGCGCGCTTGGCCTGCCAGACCGCCGCGTAGTCGATCAGGTCGCCGCGGGCGGGCGCGAGCGCGTCGATCTGCTCGCGCAGCGCCGGGTCCGCGCGCCGGTAGGCGTCCGTGTCGGAGATCCGCAGGTACAGCGCGTTCGCGAACCGCCGGCTCGAGGGGGAGTACGGCGACGACGGCACCGGAACGGTCGGGGTGATCGCGTGCAGGGGGTTGAGCAGGATCAGCCCGGCCCCGTCCGCGGCCGCCCAGCCGGCCATGTCGCGCAGGTCGCCGAGGTCGCCCATGCCCCACGAGTGGGCCGAGTGCAGGGCGTACAGCTGGAGCATCCAGCCCCAGGCGTCCGGGGGCTCGGGCAGGGACTCGGGGACCACGATGAGGGTGATCGTCCGGTCGTCCGCGGTCAGCGTGTGCCAGCCGAGCGGCAGGTCGTCGGGGATCTCACCGGTCGCGTTTCGGCTGGTGCCGTCCTCCAGGGTGATCGTGGCCGGGCCGGGCAGCGGGGTCGTGGTACCGATGCGGACCACGACCGTGTCGGGGAGGCGGTCGGTCCTGCGGACGGCGGTGAGTTCCCGGCGTACGGCCTCGGGTGTGGTCGCGTCGACGCCGAGCAGGCCGAGGACCGCGACCACGGACGAGGCCGGGACGTCCTGTCGTTTGCGCCGGGAGTTCTCGAACCAGGTCGCCACCCGGTGCGCTTCGGCCAGTGCTGCGAGATCCGCGTCCATGCCGCCCCTTTCGGTGTTCGTGCGGTCCACCCTGCCGTGCCGGGCGCCGTTGGGGGTGTCGGCGCGCGGTCCTTGCCAGCGTTACGCAGGATGGAGGCCATGGCGAAACTGGTGAAGTGGTGGACCGCTGTCACGACCGCGGTCACGTGTGCGGTGCTGATTCCGGCTGTGGCGTGGGCGGCGGACAACGATGTCGTGGTGGAGGCGGCGAGGGCGCGTCGCGGACGGTTCGGCGGGTTCGTCCTGATCGGCGGCGGGATCTGCTGCCTGCTGGTGGTCGCGATCGCCGCGTCGATCGTGGTGGTGATCATCCGGCGCCGCCGCAAGTGAGCGCCGGGGGGTGGTCGTGATGTACTAGCCGCCGTGGAGCTGCTGCACTCGGGCAAGGTCAGGGACGTGTACGCCGACGGCGAGGACCTGATCCTCGTCGCCTCCGACCGGATCTCGGTCTACGACGTGGTCTTGCCGACCCCCGTCCCGGACAAGGGAAAGCTGCTCACCGCGCTGTCGCTGTGGTGGTTCGAGCAGTTCAGCGACCTGATCCCGAACCATGTCATCTCGGCGACGGACGTGCCGGCCGAGTTCGCCGGTCGGGCGATCCGGTGCCGCCGGCTGAAGATGGTTCCCGTCGAGTGCGTCGCGCGCGGCTACCTGACCGGTGGCGGCCTCACGGAGTACGCGAAGACGGGCAGCGTCTCGGGGGTGGTCCTGCCGCCCGGCCTGGTCGAGGCGTCCCGCCTTCCCGAGCCGATCTTCACTCCCTCCACCAAGGCGCCGATGGGCGAGCACGACGAGCCGATCAGTTACGACGACGTGGTCGGGATCGTCGGCGCCGACCTGGCCGCCGAGCTGCGCCGGGTCACCATGGCCGTGTACGGGCGGGGCGCCGCGCTCGCCGCCGACCGCGGCATCCTCATCGCGGACACGAAGATCGAACTGGGACACGGGGCCGACGGCACGCTGACCCTCGGCGACGAGGTGCTGACGTCCGACTCGTCCCGGTTCTGGCCCGCCGACGCGTACGAGCCGGGCAAGGTCCAGTTCTCGTTCGACAAGCAGTACGTGCGGGACTGGTCGCTCAGCACCGGCTGGGACAAGGTCGGCCCCGCTCCCGAGGTGCCGGACCACGTCATCGAGGTGACCCGCGCCCGCTACGTCGAGGTGTACGAACGGCTGACCGGCTCCCGCTGGAGCTGATCAACCGAAACCCCTTCGGATCCGTTCGGATCCGCCGAACCGACATGTATGAGGCGGATCACGGCAGTTGCTCTCATGTCCGCGCTGATCACCACGATCGGCGTTCAGAGTCCCGTCTCCGCAGGTGGCAGTACCTGGAAAGCGGCAGCCTCGTCGGTCGCCGGGTCCTCCTACGGCCCCGCCAGGGCCGTCGACGCCTCGGCCGTCACCCGCTGGGCCAGCGCCTCGGGCGGCTCCCAGTGGCTCCGGATCGACATGGCCACCAGCCACGACATCGGCAGCGTCCAGCTCGTCTGGGGCCCGGCGTACGCCACCGCGTACGTCGTGCAGGCCTCCGCGAACGGCAGCACTTGGACGTCGCTGTACAGCACGTGGAACGGAAACGGCGGCGCGGACATGCTGACCGGTCTCGACGGCACCGGCCGCTACCTGCGGATCCTGCTCGTCAAGCCGAAGACGCCGGCCGGCTACTCCCTCACCGACGTCAAGGTCTCCGGCCCGGCCGCGACGGCCGACGGCGTGGACCTCGACGACGCGGCGCCGAAGGAGATCGCCATGCAGCTCGTCTCCAGCGCGGAGAACTCCTCCCTGAACTGGCGGGCCCAGTACTCCTACATCGAGGACATCGGCGACGGGCGCGGGTACACCGGCGGCATCGTCGGCTTCTGCTCCGGCACCTCCGACATGCTCGAACTGGTCCGGCTCTACACCGCCCGCAAGCCGGCCAACGGGCTCGCGACGTACCTGCCGGCGCTGCGCAAGGTCGACGGCGGCGCCTCGCACGCCGGGCTCGGGACCGCGTACGTGAAGGCGTGGAAGGCGGCCGCATCCGACGCGGTGTTCCGCAAAGCCCAGGACAACCTGCGGGACAAGCTGTACTTCACCCCGGCGGTGAATCGGGCCAAGGCGGACGGGCTGCAGGCGCTGGGCCAGTTCGCGTACTACGACGCGGCCGTGATGCACGGCTACGACGGGATGCTCTCCGTACGCTCCGCCGCGCTGCGCAAGGCGAAGACGCCCGCGGCCGGGGGGAGTGAGAAGGCGTACCTCACCGCGTTCCTGAATGCCCGGGTCTCCGAGATGCGGATCGAGCGGGCGCACAGCGACACCACCCGGGTGGACACAGCCCAGCGGGTCTTCCTGAACGCGGGCAACCTCACCCTGACCACCCCGCTGGCCTGGAAGGTCTACGGGGACAGCTTCACGATCAGGTAGTCCAGCCCAGGGTCCGGTCGACCGCCTTGCGCCACTGGGCGAAGTCCGCCGCGACCCGCTCCGGCGGGGCCGACGGCGACCAGGTCGCGTCCGCCTGCCAGTGTCCGCGCAGGGCGTCCGGGTCCGGCCAGAAACCGACGGCCAGGCCCGCGGCGTAGGCGGCGCCCAGACACGTCGTCTCGGCGACCGTCGGCCGTACCACGTCGGCACCCAGGACGTCCGCGAGAATCTGCATGAGCAGGCCGTTCGCGGTCATCCCGCCGTCCACCTTCAAACGTCGCAGGGGTACGCCGGAGTCGGCGTTCATCGCGTCGACGATCTCGCGGGTCTGCCAGCCGGTGGCCTCCAGCACCGCCCGCGCCAGGTGAGCCTTGGTGACGTAGCCGGTGAGCCCGGCGATCACACCCCGGGCGTCCGGCCGCCAGTGCGGGGCGAACAGCCCCGAGAACGCCGGGACGAAGTAGCAGCCGCCGTTGTCGTCGACGCCGCGGGCCAGATCCTCGACCTCGGCGGCGGTGGAGATCAGGCCCAGGTTGTCCCGCAGCCACTGGACGAGGGAGCCGGTGACGGCGATGGCGCCTTCGAGGGCGTACGCCGCGGGCTGGTCGCCGATCTGGTAGCCGACGGTGGTGATCAGACCGTGCTGAGACGCCACCGGACGGGTCCCCGTGTTGAGCAGTAGGAAGCTGCCGGTGCCGTAGGTGCACTTGGCGTCACCGGCCTCGAAGCAGGTCTGTCCGAAGAGAGCGGCCTGCTGGTCGCCGAGCGCTGCCGCCACGGGTACGCCTCCGGCGGTGATGCCGTACACCTCGGAGCTGGAGCGGATCTCCGGCAGCATCGCCCGCGGGATGCCCACGGCGGCGAGGATCTCGTCGTCCCAGTCGAGCGTCCCGAGGTTCATGAGCAGCGTGCGACTCGCGTTCGTCACGTCGGTGACGTGCCGGCCGGTGAGCTTCCAGATCAGCCAGCTGTCGATGGTGCCGAACAGCAGACCGTCGGAGTCGGTCACGTTCTCCAGCAGCCAGGCCAGTTTCGACCCGGCGAAGTACGGCGACAGCGGCAGCCCGGTCCTGGACCGGAACTCGTTCTCGCTCAGCGCCGCAGCGAACCGGGCCAGTTGCGCCCCCGTACGCGTGTCCTGCCAGACGATCGCGGGGTGTACGGGCTTTCCGGTAGCCCGGTCCCAGACGACGGTTGTCTCGCGCTGGTTGGTGATGCCGATCGCGGCCACCTGCCGGTCTCCGATCGCCTCGGCGGTCACCGCCTCGACGTTGGCCCAGATCTCCTCCGGGTCGTGCTCGACCCAGCCGGGCCGGGGGAAGAGCTGCCGGTGCTCGCGTTGTGCGACGGACACGATGGCTCCCGTCGCGTCGAACACGATGCACCGCGACGAGGTGGTTCCCTGATCGATGGCGGCGACGAAGTTCTGCACGCCCACCATCCTTCCTTCCCCCTTGGGGGCCGGTGCCCCCGGTTCCGCGGCCGGTCAGCCGACGTCGATCCGTAGGTGGTCGATGCCCCGGCGTCGTAGACGCAGCCCACCCGTGACCGCCGCGCGGCGCGTCACGCCTGGTGCCCGACCGCGCTCGCTATCCGTACGGACGTCCCGTTCCGATCGCTGGAGATGTCCATCTCGTCGGTCAGCTCAGCGGCGAGCCACAGTCCCCAGCCGCCGGGCGTGTCCAGTCGCGGGCGATTCTCCGGATCCGTCCGGGTGTCGCCCAGCCCCGTACCCACGTCGGACACCTCGCACACCACCGACGTGCCGTCCCGCCACAACGTCAACCGGCCGTGCCCACCGCCGTGCCGGACCGCGTTCGTCAGCAGTTCGTTGACCGCCACCACGAAGTCGTCGAGCCGGTCCCCGGTGAGTCCCGACGCCCCCGCGCAGGACGCGACCGCATGCCGCAGCGCGGTGACCCGGCTGTGGTCGAAGGTCTCGGTGAGCAGGACATCGGTGGCGATGCCTCGAACCTAGGCGATCGAAGCACGCTTCGCTCCCCGGCCGGCCCGGGCCCACCGATCCGGTGATCATGTGGGATCGTCGTCGCATGTCGATCGTGACGATGCAGGGGCCCGGCCTCAGGGCCCCGCTGTGGCGCGCGATCGCCGTCTATCGGATCGCCGCGCTCGTGTACGTCACGTTCCTCATGGTCAACAACGTCGGTGCGTACGCCCGGCCGGTCCTCGCCTGGCCCGCCCTCGCCGTCATGACCGCCTGGACAGTCGTCACCACCTATGCGTACGCCGACCCCGGCCGGCGCGGCTGGCCGCTGCTCATCGCCGACCTGCTCATCGTCATGTGCCTGCTGCTCGCCAGCGAGCCCATCGTCGGGCGCTACGGACTCGACCACGGCCGGCCCACCATCGCCGTCGCCTGGCACGTCGCACCCGTGCTCGGCTGGGCCGTCTCCGGCGGCGAACGCCGCGGTGTCGTCGCCGCCTTGCTGATGGGCGGCGCCGACCTCGCCGTACGGATGAAGTTCGACCAGTCCTCGTTCACCGGCGCCACGCTGATGCTGCTCGCCGCGATCGCGGTCGGCCACCTTGTCGGCCTCGTCGACTCCGCCGAACGCCGCCTTCAGCAGGCCATCGAGTTGGAGGCCGCCACCCGGGAACGGGAACGCCTCGCCCGGCACATCCACGACTCCGTCCTGCAGGTGCTGGCCCTGGTCAAGCGGCGCGGCGCGACCCTCGACGGGGAGGCAGGTGAACTCGCCCGGCTCGCCGGTGAACAGGAGGCCGCCCTCCGCTGCCTCGTCACCGCCCACTCACCCTGCCCGGCCGACGACGCGGCCGACCTCGACCTGCTGACCGTCCTCGGCCCGTACGCCTCCACCACCGTCTCCATCGCGTCCCCGGCCGGTCCCGTGCTGCTGCCCGCCCGGATCGCCGCCGAGATCGGCGCGGCCGTGACCGCCGCCCTCGACAACGTCACCCGGCACTGCGCGCTCGGCACCCGGGTCTGGATTCTCGTCGAGGACGAACCGAACACCGTCACGGTCAGCGTCCGCGACGACGGCTGCGGTATGTCCGCCGACCGCCTCGCCCAGGCCGAGGGCGAAGGGCGGCTCGGCGTCGCCCAGTGCATTCGCGGCCGCATCATCGACCTGGGCGGCGCCGTCCGGATCGCCTCCGTGCCCGGCCAGGGCACGGAGGTGGAGATCGAAGTTCCGCGGCGGCCGCTATCGTGACGGGCGTGCGGAAGCTCAGGGTGATGGTGGTCGACGATCACCCGATGTGGCGCGAGGGCGTCTGCCGCGACCTGACCACCGCCGGTCACGAGATCGTCGCCTCCACCGGCGAGGGCCGGCAGGCCGTACGCATCGCCGCAGCCGCCCGCCCCGACGTCGTCGTCCTCGACCTGCAACTGCCCGACATCTCCGGCGTCGACGTCATCCACGACCTCGTCGCCGCTGTCCCCGGCATCCGGGTGCTCATGCTCTCCGCGAGCGGCGAACAGCAGGACGTCCTCGACGCTGTCAAGGCAGGCGCCACCGGTTACCTGCTCAAGTCCGCCGCCCTCGCCGAGTTCCTCGACGCCGTGGCCCGTACGGCGGCCGGCGACACCGTCTTCACCCCGGGCCTCGCGGGCCTGGTGCTCGGCGAGTATCGCCGTCTCGCCGCCGACCCGGTCACCGAGAACGACGGAACACCCCGGCTCACCGAACGGGAGACCGAGGTGCTCCGGCTTGTCGCGAAGGGACTGTCGTACCGGCAGATCGCCGAACGGCTCGTGCTGTCCCATCGGACGGTGCAGAACCACGTGCAGAACACGCTCGGCAAGCTCCAGCTGCACAATCGCGTGGAGCTCACCCGCTACGCGATCGAGAAGGGCCTCGACGACTGACTGCTCGGTCGGGTCGGCTCAGTCGGGCCGGCTCAGTCCGGTCCGCTCAGTCGGGTCGGCTCAGTCCGGTCCGCTCAGTCCGGGGGGTTGGTCTCGTGCATGGCGAGTTCCTCGGCGGTCGCGCCGCCGCCCGCCGCGCCCGCGTCCCAGGCGACGCTGTCGGGCTCCTCGTCGGGCCCGATGCCGTCGTTGGATTCGACGAGGCGTCCCACCGGGCGGCCGCTCGTGCCGTCGAGCCGGCCGTGGTCGTAGAGGGAGACGGGGGAGTTCGGGTCCGAGGTGGGGCTTTCGCCGTAGACATCGGCATCCAGCCGGGCCTGGCGCGCGCCCGCCTCGTCGATGGCCTCGTCGGCCAGCGGGCCGGGATCAGAGAACATCTCGTCGGCCTGGACGTCGGGTTCCTCCTGCAGGAGGCGTGCGTTCAGGGATTCTCCGTGACGTTGTTCCTGCGCGGTCGTCCCGAAACGGTCGACACCGAGCGGGCTGTCCGACGGCAACGCCGCGGGATCCGGCCCGTCCGCCCACCGGCCGGTTTCGACGTCGTCGCCCGCCGTGGAGTCGTCGTCGGCGGTGCCGGGCAGTCCCTCGGCCTCCGGGTCGGAGACCGGGGTGGGGTAGTCGTCGTATCGCATGATCGGTGACTACCCCTGACCGGGCGGTAGTAACGCCGGAGGCGGCTGGACGATCGGGCACCATGCGCGCGTGACTACGTTCGATGATTGCTTCGTGACAATCGGCAGCAGTAGGGTCGGCGGGATAGGTCGGCGCTGGCCGCGGACGGTGGGTTGACCCTGCCGCACGGTCGTCGTCGGCATCCGGGCAGAGACACCGCGGCGGCAGCGCTGCCCACGCGCGGCAGCTCCCGCCTCGTCGCGGGCGAGGAGGCTGCGCGATGACCCAAACCGCGTTCACCGACGCCGCACTCAGTATTCCCGGGCAGCGGCGCAGCGAACCCGTTGACGCCGCACATATCGACGCGGTCGTGACCGCCTACCTGCGGGACACCGCAGGCATGCCCGCCGGGGACCGCGTCCGGCAACGGCGGCGCGAGCACGCCGTGCAGACCGCGCTGCCGTTCGCCGGCCGGCTGGCCCGCCGCTACGGCGGTCGTGGTGAACCCCTCGAGGACCTCGAACAGGTTGCCAACCTGGCCCTCGTCCGGTCCCTCGACCGGTACGACCCGGACCGCGGCCCGTTCACCGCGTACGCCGCCGCCACGATCGTCGGCGAGCTCCGCCGGCACTTCCGGGACACCGGCTGGGCCATGCACGTGCCGCGCCGGTTGCAGGAGATGAGCCTCGAAGTCGGCCGGGCCACAGCCGCGCTCACCACCGAGCTGTCCCGGCCGCCGAAGGTCGCCGACCTCGCCCGTCACCTCGGCACCACCGAGGAGCAGGTGTCCGCCGCCCTGCAGACCACCTCCGCGTACGCGCCCGCGTCGTTGAACGCGCCTCGCCGCGATACCGGGGTCGAGCTCGGCGAGCTGCTCGGCGACCTGGACCGGCGGCTCGGGGCTGTGGACGACCGGATCACCGTGTCCGTGCTGCTGCAACGGCTGCCGGCCCGGGAACGGCAGCTGCTGACACTGCGGTTCTACCGCAACCTGACCCAGGCCGAGATCGCCGTTGAGCTGGGCATCTCCCAGATGCACGTGTCCCGGCTGATCAGCCGGGCGCTCAGCTGGCTGCGCGAGGCGATGCTGAGCGACGAGCCGCGCAAGTGGCGCGGCGCCACGACGGGTACGGCCGCCCGGCTGGACGTACGGGTCGCCGGGAACGTCGTCGAGGTGTGCGGGGAGATCGACCGCGATACTGTGGGACGGCTGCGGGACCGGCTGCTCACGACGGTGCGGCGGTCGCGCACCGACGTGGTCGTGGACCTGGACGGCGTATCCCTCATCGACGCGTCGGGGATCGCGGTGCTCCAGGCCGCCTGGGAGGCCGCGCACGTGGGTGGCCGCCGGTTGCTCGTACGCCGGACCAGCCGGTTGGTCCGGCGTACGCTGCTCGCCGCCGGCCTGCTGCCCGTGCTGGACCCGCCGCCGCCGGGGACGATCGGCCACTGATCAGGCGTCGGCGAATTCGTCCTCGTCCTGGAGGACGGCCCAGACCACCTTGCCGTCGGCTACCTTGTTCGTGCCCCAGCGGCGGGAGACGGAGTCGATGAGCAGTAGCCCCCGCCCGCCGTAGGCCGTGGGGGCGACCCTCCCGCGGGCTGTGGGCGGTGTCGGGTCGGAGTCCTGAACGGCGACCGTGACCGTTCCGTCGCGTAGCGCGAGGCTGACGATCATCGGCGTGTGCGCGTGCGCCACCACGTTGTTGACCATCTCGGTGATCACGATGCAGGCGGTACCGGCCACCTCCGGGCGGTCCCACCGGGCGCAGGCCTCGGTGACGAGCTCGCGGGCGCGGCGGGCGGCCCCCACGACCGGTTCCAGGCCGGTCTCCAGCCGCTGGGTGGGCCCGAACCCGTCGAGCGCGCTGAGCGCCGCGGCCAGATCGCGCCGGATCGGCCGCCCTGTCGCCACCCACTGCTCGACAAGGGGGGCACAGATCACCAGGTCGATCGCGGGCCAGTCCGTGGTCTGCCGGATCGCGTGGATGAACCGCTCGAGCGCGACCGGGTCGTCCACCTGTAGGGCGGACAGATCGAGGACCAGCGGGCCGGGCTGCGTGTCCAGGCCCGCGTACAGCGCCTGTCGGCGGCTGCCCAGCGTGTCGAGGTCGAGTACACCGGTCAGACGGACAACCGGTAACGGCTGGCCAGTCTCCATCCGGTGTCGGACCTCGGTCGGCATGATCGCTCCATTGTGCATGTCGGCGTAGATGGGTGCAGCGGGGCTGTGGGGCGATCGGTCAGGTCCGGGACTTCGTGGCGTGCCGACGGGCCAGCGCGGCCGCAGCACCCGCGGCGACCCCCACCGCGGCGGTGGTACGCAATGGATGCCGCCGGGGCAGCCAGCCGCCTGTGGGCTCGGCCGAGCCGCTGGACTGAAACAGGTTCCCCGGGCCGACCGGCGCCGGTCCGGCACCGAACTGCATACGCCGCCCGTAGCTCGCCAGTGCGCGCTCCACCAGGCCCGGAGCCACCCGATAGGGCAGGCCCAGCAGGGCGGCACCGAGACCGGCGTACACCTCGCGGCGCGGGTGTTCGAGCAACCGGGCGATGGTCTGGGCGACCAGGTGCGGCGGGTACACCGGGGGCGGCGGCCGCAGCGCCCGGCCGGTATGGTTGCCCGCCACGTGGAAGAACGGTGTGTCGATCGTCGCGGGCATGACCGTGCAGATCGAGATCTCCTTGTGCCCCGACCCGCGCAGTTCCTGTCGCACCGTGTCCGACAACCCGCGTACGCCGTGCTTCGACGCGTTGTACGCGGCCTGGTACGGCAGGCTCACCTCGGCCAGCACCGACGCGTTGTTCACGATGACCCCGCCGCCACCGGCGTACAGATGCGGCAGGGCGGCCTGCACGCCGTACGCGGTCCCGAGCAGGTTCACCTCGACCACCCGACGGAAGTCGGCGGCTGGAACCTGGTCGGTGAACCCGTACGACGACACGCCCGCGTTGTTGACCCAGGCGTCGATGTGCCCGTACGTCGACGCCGCCCGCTCGGCGAGCGCGTTCACCGCGACCGGATCCGACACGTCCGTCGGTACGGCGAGAGCCCGTCCGCCGAGCCGCCGGCAGTCGTCGGCGACAGCCTCGAGCGCGTCCGCTCCCCGGGCGGCGATGATGACCGCTGCACCACGTTGGGCCAGCTCATGGGCGGTGGCCATGCCGATGCCGCTGGATCCACCGGTGATCACCACCACGGCGTCAGGCAGTGCACGGGAGAGAGGCATGGCACCGGTGTACCCCGAACCGGCCCGCTCATACCCCGCCGTCGCCCGCACTCCGCGTTTCCTCCCCGGCACCGCCGCCCGTCCGCCAAGCTGGGAATACGTGAGCCATCGATCAGAAGTTTTGGCCGGCCGCCAGGCGGTTACCCGACACGTGCGTCTTCGTCGATCCCGGAGGTTCACTCATGCGCGTCGGACTCGTCAGTTCCCATGCCGACCCGGAGCCGGCCCCGGTCGGCCGGGTGGCCGCGGAGCTGACCGCGCGGGGGCATGACGTACGGCTCTACGAACCGGGGGCCGACGGCGTCCAGGTAGAACGGGTTCCCGTCTCGGCGTCGGTCGCCAAGATCGTGGCGCATGTGTCCGCGTTCGGCCGTTGGCTGTCGGACCGGTGGAGCGGCGGTTGGGCGCCCGAGGTGGTGCACGGGCACTACTGGACGGGCGGGCTCGCCGCGGCGACGGCAGTCCGCAGCACCCGGATCCCGGTCGTGCAGACGTTCGTGTCGCTGGGCACGGAGCGCAGCCGGCACCTCGGGGACGCCTACGGGGGGCCGGGGGAGCGGGTCACGTTCGAGCGGGCGCTCGGCCGGGCCGTGGACGAGGCGGTGGCGTACAGCTCGGACGAGGCGGAGGAGCTGACCCGGATGGGCCTGCCCCGTACGTCCGTGACGGTGGTGCCACCGGGCGTCGACCTGGAGCTGTTCCAGCCGGACGGGGACGCGCGGCCGCGTGGCGACCGTCCCCGGATCGTCGTGGTCGGCCTCGGCGACGGCCACGGTCAGGACGACGTCATCCGGGCGATGCGCCTGGTGGCTGACGCCGAACTGGTCATCCTGGGTGGTCCGCCGGCCGCGAGTTCGAACACCCACGCTGAGGTTCGGCGGCTGGCCGAGCTCGCCCAGCGGACCGGGGTCGGCGACCGGGTACGCCTGGTCGGCGCGGTCCCGGACGACGATCTGCCCGGCTGGTTCCGCTCGGCGGACGTCGTGGCCTGCGCCCCGCACTGCACCCCGTCGGCCACGACCACGCTGCAGGCGATGGCCTGCGCGGCCCCGATCGTGGGGTACGCGGTCGGCCCGATCGCGGAGAGCGTCGTGCACGAGGTGACCGGTCGCCTGGTGACGCCGGGTGACGAGCGGGAACTGGGCCGGGAGCTGCGCCGGATCCTGACCGACCACACGGAACGCTTCGCGTACGGCCAGGCGGCGGTGGATCGGGTCCGCTGCCGCTACACCTGGGACCGTACGGCGGCCGCGCTGGAGCGCGTCTACGAGCGGGCTGTGGACCGCCGTCGCTGATCAGCGGGCGTCCGCGCCACCTCTCGTTCGCCGGTCGGCTTGGCCGGGGCGTTGTGGAACTGCGGTTCGGCGTACCGGGTGAGGCCGATCACCGAGGCGAGGGTGGCGAGGAAGCCGAGCCCGGCGATCCACTCCCGGCCCGGGTGGATCCGGTCGCCGAGCAGCAGCAGTCCGACGATCGCGGCGGGTACCGCACCGGCGGCGTCCATCGCGGCCACGGCGGCTGTCGTGGAGCCGCGCTGCATGGCGAGCCCGAGCAGGAGCTGGCCGACCACCGAGTGGGCGATCAGCAGGTAGAGCAGCGGGTCGGCGAAGAACTCGACGGCCGAGTCGGCGTTGGCCAGCGGCCGGGCCGCGATCGCGGCCGACGAGAACGCCAGGCCCGCGAGGGAACCGAGCACCACCGAACCCATCGCGCCGTGCAGGCGTACCGCGAAGAATCCGGCGCCGCCGATCACCACGACGGCCACGCCTAGGATGATCACTCCGGGGATGCCGAGCTGGTGGGCGTGCGCCGGCTGGGCCGCCACGACCAAGGCGGCGACGCCCGCGCAGAGCAGCCCGAGCAGCCCCACCTCCGCCGCGGGCAGCTTCCACTTCAGGACCAGCACCCCGAGTACGGCGGTGACGCCCAGCCCCGCCGCCACGCTCGCCTGCACCAGGAACAGCGGCAGGTCACGCCGTGCGAGGAAGGCCAGGACGAAGCCCAGGATCTGACAGCCCAGCCCGAGCAGGTACGTGCGGTGTACCGCGAGCCGGAGCAGGAGTCCCGGATCGAACGTGTGGTGCACGGTCGTCCGCGTCGCGGCGAAGGACTGCAGCAGATTGGCCACGCCGTACGCGGCGATCATGGCCGCGAGGAAGAACCAACCCGTTGACACCTTCGCGAGGATAGACCAGGACGCACAGTCGCGCGTCCTGGTCTGCGAGCCACTCGCACTGCGGGTGCGGCCAGCTCAGCTCGGGTCACCGTCGGTGCTGCCGAGGCGGCTCAACACCTCGCCGTGCAATTTCCCGTTCGAGGCGACGGCACTTCCACCGGTCGGCCCGGGGCGTCCGGCGAGATCGCTGAACGTGCCGCCCGCCTCGGTGACGATGGGGATCAGCGCGGCGACGTCCCAGAGCGAGAGCTCCGGTTCCACCATGGCGTCGAGCGCGCCCTCGGCGAGCAGCATGTAGCCGTAGAAGTCTCCGTACGCGCGGGTGCGCCAGCAGCGTCGCATCAGCTCCAGCATGTCGTCGAGCTTGCCCAGCTCCTCCCAGCCGGTGAGGCTGGAGTAGCAGAAGCTTGCGTCGCCGAGGCTGTTCACGCCGGAGACCTGGATCCGGGTGGCGGCGGATTGGTGGCGGCCGGCGTACGCGCCGTGGCCGAGGGCGCCCCACCACCGCCGGCCCAGCGCCGGGGCGGAGACCAGGCCGACGACCGGCTCGTCGCCCTCCATCAGGGCGATAAGCGTCCCCCAGATGGGTACGCCGCGGATGAAGTTCTTGGTGCCGTCGATCGGGTCGATCACCCAGCGCCGGCTGCCGGAGCCGGCGGCCGCGGCGGAGGCGCCGTACTCCTCGCCGAGGACGGCGTCGCGTGGCCGGGCCCGGCCCAGCGTCGCGCGGATCGCTGTCTCCACCGCGGTGTCCGCGTCGGACACCGGGGTGAGGTCGGGTTTCGAGTCGACCTGTAGGTCGAGCGCGCGGAACCGGGCCATCGAGATGGAGTCCGCGGTGTCCGCGAGCAGGTGGGCGAGGGAGAGGTCGTCGGAGTACCGGGCCATGGGCGCAACCTAGCCGATCGACTGTTCGATGTCGCCGGATCGCGAGGCGAGCAACCGGCGGAACGAGGCGAGCCGGCGCCCGTCCGCCTTGCCGCCGGCCACCCACGCGTCGAGCGCGCAGTCGGTGTCGGTGGCGGTGTGCTCGCAGTTGGGCGGGCAGTCCACGGTTCCCTCGACCAGGTCGGGGAAGCCGTGCAGCAGGTCGTCGGCGCTGACGAGGGCGAGACCGAAACTGCGGATGCCGGGCGTGTCGACGATCCAGCCCGGGTCGCGTTTCGCCGTCGTGACCCGGGGCAGCCGCAGGGCCACGGCGCTGGTGGACGTGTGCCGCCCCTTGCCGATGGCGCTGACCCGGCCGACGGCCCGGTCGGCATCCGGTACGAGCCGGTTGACCAGGGTGGACTTGCCGACACCCGAGTGTCCGACCATGACGGAGATCCGGTCGGCGAGGACGGCGCGGATGTCGGTGAGGTCGCTGTCGGGGCGGCACAGCACGTGCCGGACGTCGAGTTCGGCGTAGTAGTCGAGGACCGCGTCCGGCGTGCCGATGTCGGCCTTGGTCAGGCACAGCAGCGGCTCGATCCCGGCGTCGTACGCCGCGACCAGGCAGCGGTCGATGAAGCCGGTCCGCGGCGGAGGGTCGGCGAGGGCACTGACGATGACGAGCTGGTCGGCGTTGGCGACGACGACGCGTTCGATCTTGCCCTCGGGGGTGCTGTCGTCGTCGTCCGCGGTGCGGCGCAGGACGGACGTCCGTTCGGCGATCCGCACGATCCGGGCGAGGGCGCCGGACGTACCCGTGGTGTCCCCGACGAGTCCGACGCGATCGCCGACGACCACTGACTTGCGGCCCAGCTCGCGGGCGCGCATCGCGACGACGAGCTGGTCGTCGCCGGTCACGCAGCCGTAGCGTCCGCGGTCCACGGCGAAGACGAACGCGTCGACGGCGTCGTCGTGCCGGGGCCTGGTGCGGGTACGGGGTCGCGACGACCGCCCCGGGCGTATCCGGACGTCGTCCTCGTCGTATTCCCGCTTCCTGCCCGCCAGGACGCCTCCCTCTGTTCCGCTCCAACCTACGTGGGAGGCGGGTACGACACCTCGTGCGGGGCAGCGATTTCCCCGGCTCACGGCGTAGCGTGTCGCCCATGTGCGGGAGGTACGCGATCTCGAGGAGTACGGCCGACATCTCCGCGTTCTTCGAGGCGTCCGACGACACCCTCGCCGAGCCGGTGCCGAGCTGGAACGTGGCGCCCACCGATTCGGTGCCGATCGTCCGGATGAGCACCCGGCGGGGTGGCCGCGTGGTGAGCACGGCCCGCTGGGGTCTCGTCCCGCCGTGGGCCAAGGACCTCTCCGGCAGTGCCCGGATGATCAATTCGCGCACCGAGACGGTGGCGACGTCCCCGGCGTACGCGTCCCCGTTCGCGAAGAGGCGCTGCCTCGTCCCGGCCGACGGCTGGTACGAGTGGGTCCGCGGCGAGGGTGGCAAGCAGGCGTACTACATGACGCCGGAGGACGGCTCGGTGCTCGCCTTCGGCGGCCTCTGGTCGGTGTGGGGCCCGGATGCGCTCCTCACGTGCACGGTGTTGACGACGGCCGCCAGGGGGCAGCTCGCGACGGTGCATGACCGGATGCCGGTGCCGGTGCCTGTCCGGAGGTGGGCCGAGTGGCTGAATGGTCCGTTCGACGCGGCGGTTCTCCCGAGCCTGACCTCTGACGAGATGATCTCGAAGATCGATATTCGTCGGGTCGGTCCGGCGGTCGGCAATGTCCGGAACAACGGCGTCGAACTGACCGCTCCCATGACCGCCGATGTGCGCCATGATCAACAAAGGTTGACCCTGTTCTGATCGGGCCGTAATCTCGGCGTCCTTCTGTAGGCATTTGGGCTTTTCGCACGGCGAAGTTTGTTGAGAGATTGATAAGACTCTTGTCCTCGACTCCTACCCTGCGATAGAAACCAGCGCCGGTCTGGTGTAGTTCCGCGCCGCGCGGAACGCGACTGCCACAGAATTGCCGGTCTCCACGGGGGAGGTGGGTTGATGACACGGGCGCGTATGCCACGCCCGCACGAGGTCGCCGCTGCGAGGCGTGACCCCAGATTGCTGGGGGCGCTCGATCAGCGGGACGCCGATGAGGCGTGGCGCACCCGGGGGGTGTGCCGCGGGATCGATCCAGAGACGTTCTTTCCGGCTCCGAACGAGCCGGCGGACTGCGCTGTATCGCTCTGCCGAGGCTGCGACGTGCAGGGATCCTGCTTGGCCTGGGCACTCGATGTTGGCGACTGTCACGGCGTCTGGGGCGCTACGACACCGCGGGAGCGCCGGGCGATGCTGGTCGCGTGGCGGGAGCGGGTCGAGCCCGGCGGTGAACTGGTCACTGAGGGCTCAGGTCCTCCGGTCCGTGATCGGGTACTGACCCTCACTCCGGTCGGTCGCTGAACGAAACGGCGCCGCCGCTCTCTGTCAGAGTGGCGGCGCCGCTATTGCACGATCAGTAATCAGGGGAGCGGCGCCCGGTGATTGCCACAATGATCGGCATGCAGCAGATCGACACGCCACGCGGTTCCGCCGGACTATCCATCTTTGAACCGGCCGGCGATCCCGTAAGCCTGCTCGTGCTCGGCCACGGCGCCGGGGGTGGCGTCGACGCACCGGACCTCGCCGCCGTACGCCGGGCGGCCGTCGCGGCGGGAGTGGTCGTCGTCCTGCTCACCCAGCCGTACCGGCTCGCCGGGCGCAGGGCACCGGCCCCCGCCGGCCATCTCGACGAGGCGCTCACCGCGGCCGTCGCCCACCTGCGCACCCGGTACGACCTGCCGCTCCTGCTGGGCGGGCGGTCCAGCGGCGCCCGGGTCGCCTGCCGCACCGCCGCGGCCCTCGGCGCCGTCGGCGTCGTCGCCCTCGCGTTCCCCCTGCACCCGCCCGGACGCCCCCAACGCAGCCGGGCCGGCGAACTCCCCGCGGACCTGCCGACCCTCGTCGTCAACGGCGACCGTGACCCGTTCGGCGTCCCCGCAGCGACGGGGCAGGTGGAGGTCGTCGTCCGCCCCGGTGAACGTCACGACCTGGGCGGCGACCCACCCGCTCTCGCCGCGCAGGTCGTGAGCTGGCTTACCCGCCACGGCTGGGCCGGAATGCGCGACACCGCCGGAGAGTTGTAGCCGGTCGGAGGACCTCCGGCGGAAGGGGACACGGTGCCAACCGGAATCGAACGGGTGGACCGCTCACAGGCGACCAGGATGCGAGAGCTCCTGGGCGGCCCGGAGTGGCCCGCCACCCAGCCCGTGGGGGCAGCCGCATCAGTGAGCGTGAGCACACCGGCGGTTTTCGAGCGGTCTTATGGGGCACTACACGTATCCTCAGCGGGACGCTCGAGGGGAGAGGTGCCGGTGAGCGGGACGGAACGGACCGATCGGCGGCGCGCGCGCTTCGAGCGCGATGCGCTTCCCTTCGTCGACCAGCTGTACGCCGCCGCCCTCCGGATGACCCGGAACCCCGCCGACGCCGAGGATCTCGTCCAGGAGACGTTCCTCAAAGCGTTCGCCGCGTTCCACCAGTTCGAAGAGGGCACCAACCTCAAGGCGTGGCTGTACCGCATCCTGACGAACACATACATCAACTCGTACCGCAAGCGGCAGCGGCAGCCCATCCAGGCACCCACCGAGGAGATCACCGACTGGCAGCTCGCCGAGGCCGAGTCGCACACCTCCGTCGGACTCCGCTCGGCCGAGACCGAGGCGCTCGACCGGCTACCCGACAGTGACGTCAAGGACGCGCTGCAGCAGCTGCCGGAGGACTTCCGGCTGGCGGTCTACCTCGCCGACGTCGAGGGCTTCTCCTACAAGGAGATCGCGGACATCATGGGTACTCCCATCGGAACGGTCATGTCCCGGCTGCACCGCGGCCGCCGCAACCTCCGCAAGCTGCTCGAGAACTATGCGCAGGAGCGAGGCTTCACCCGTGGCGGTACTCCGGCCAGCGCGGCTCCGCAGGAGGTATGAGCGCCGTGGACACCGTGAACAGCCGTGAAACGCCGTGCCGTGACGTCCTCGGCGAGGTCTACCTGTACCTCGACCTCGAGTGCAGCGAGGACCGCCGAGCACTCATCCGTACCCACCTCGACGAGTGCTCACCGTGCCTGCGGGAGTACGGCATCGAGCACGAGGTCAAGGCGCTGGTGGCCCGCTGCTGCGGCGCCGAGAAGGCGCCGGCGGAGCTGCGTGAGCGGCTCCGGGTCAAGCTGAACGAGCTGGCCGTGGACGTCGAGACCCGGGAGTACCTACCCGACTGACCGCACGCCCGACCTACCGCACCCCCGCTGAGCGGGGCGTGACGGATGACACGAGCGAGGGACCGCCGGTCCCTCGCTCGTCGTGTGTCAGGAGTTGGGACGCTTGCCGTGATTCGCGGCGCTCTTCTTGCGGGCCTTCTTCTTACGGGACTTCTTGGCCATGGAGGCACTCCCTAGCTGCTCATGGGCGGACCGCGCCGATGGTAGTCGGCAGGAACCCCCGGCGGGCGCACCGGGAGCGGTATCCCGGTGCCGCGACCGTGGTCATGATTGGATACCGTTCACCGGACTGCGCCGACGAGGAGGGCTTCACCATGGCCGACGAAATCCGAGCCGAGATGGTGGCCAACGTGTGGAAGGTGGTCGCCGAGGCCGGCAATTCGGTCGAGGAGGGTGACACGCTGGTGATCCTCGAGTCCATGAAGATGGAGATCCCGGTGCTCGCCGAGTCCGACGGCGTGCTCAGCCAGATCGCCGTCAACGAGGGCGACGTCGTCCAGGAGGGCGACCTCATCGCCGTCATCGAGTCCTAGGGGCGATCAGCTGCGGCGGAGCATCCGCCTCAGCCAGCCCCGCTGCCGCGGCACCGTACGGCGTTGCAACTCCTCGACCGTGATGACCGTGTCGGCGAGGCGTCGGGCGGTCGGGTCCAGCTCGGGCGTGGCCAAGGCCAGCTTCGCGACCGACCAGGCGATCGACACCGTATGCCCGCCGCCCGTACGGGCGACGTCAGCGAGCCGCTCGGCGACCAGCGCGGCCACGTCGGGGCGTACGGTCGGCTCGACCCAGGCGTACGTGACGAGTGCGAACAGCGCCGCCTCGGTGATCCAGCCCTCGACGCCCCAGACCAGCTCCAGCAGCAGACGGCGCCGGGTCGACGTGGGCCACGGCTCGTCGGTGCGGTGGTGCAGCAGCCCGAGGCACGCCCAGACCTGCACGCAGCGAACCCAGAGGGCCGGGTCCTGACCGGTGAGCGTCGGCCAGGACCCGGTCTCCGGAGCCCGGGGCGGATGCACGAGCAGTGCGAGCAGGTCGTCGGCGGAAACCGTGGCGAGTACGACGGCGGCGTCGTACGCGGCCGGGGGGTGCTGCCAAACCGGGTGGGCGAGGTGCCGGACACGTTCGCCCGCCTCGGGCGACGGTGGCGCAGGGACCGGGGTGACCGAGGTGCCGTCGTACCGCCACAGCACCCGGCCGTCCGGGCGGCGCGGCTGCAGGGTGCCGGGGGCGCCCGCCAGCCCGGGCCCGATCTCGGCGAGCGTGCGCAACGCGCTCGGCGCCTCGTGAGCGTGTGGGTGGTGGCCCTCGGAGCTGAGTAGGTCGCGCGCGGGGTCGATGTCGGCGTTGCCGGCCGCGGGCACCCGGCTCAGCCACGGCTCATCGGTGCAGCACTCGGCCAGGTCGGTGTGCTGGTGGGTGTCGTCCGGGTTTTCGCGCTGGAAGTCGGCCAGTCCGACGAGGTGGCCCAGGTCGCCGTCGGCGCGGTAACGCAGCCGGGCGGCAGTATGCACGGCGCAGTCGAAGGTGGGGTCGCGCTCGATGGCGCGGTCGATCCAGCGCAGGGCCTCGGCGAGCTGGCCGTTGTCGGCGAGGGTGCCCGCGATGTCGGCGTACACGGACAGGTCGTCGGGGTCGTGCTCGACGGCCCGGCGCAGCGCGGCGATCGACTCGCGGATCCGGCCGGCGTTGCGGTACGCGTACCCCAGCCAGATCTCGGCCAGCTTGGACGGGTGGGCCTGGACGCCGCGGGCGGCCCAGTCGACGGCGAGCGCGACCTCGCCGATGCGGCGCGCGAGCGCCGATCCGGCGCCGAGTAGCATGCCGTGCCGAGGGTACAGGGCGAGCACGTTGCGCACGAGCGCCAGGTACGGAACCAGCGGGCCCTTCTCCTCCTCCGGGGCTGGGTCCCCGACCGCGGTGCAGAGCTGCATCGCGATCCGGGCGAGTCCGTCGGGGTCGATGCGGGTGGCGAGGGCCGGGTCGGCGACCCATGGCACGCCGGCCCAGTCGACCTCGGGCGCGTGCCCGCTCGCGGCGGCGAGCAGTGCGAGGGCCTCGGCGGAGCGCCCGGCGGCCGCGAGTAGGTGGGCGCGGGCGACCACGGTGCCGACGAACGCGTGCTGTTCAATGGGGAACAGGTCGAGCCCGCCGTTGCTGCGCGCGGCGATGGCGGCGAGCAGTTCGTGGACCTCGGGGAGAGTGGGCGCGTGCATGAGCGCGCCTGCGAGGTGACGGGCTGCGTGCCGCAGGTCGCCGGTGTCGACGGCCTGCCGGGCCATGGTCAGCTCCTCGTGGGCCGACCGGCGCTGATCCTCCATGGCGCAAGCCACCTCTCGCTGTGGGTGCCGTGCGGTGACGGTTCCCCGGGGGTCGGTGAGACCTTAGGGCACGGGGCCCGCTCCCGTCGTCCCCTGCGCAGTTGTGCGCAGTATCATGAACGTCATGCGCAAAGAAATGCGCAGTGCGCACTCTTCGAGCGTGATTGCGCATGATGATCTGCGCCTCGAACGGAATAAATTGATTTGGGGGCAATGTTCGTGACGCAGTGCGGCCACGGCATGACAGTCGGCGTCGCCGAGCAGCCCGCCCGTTACCCGCGTCTGCCGAAGTCCGGACACGCGTCCGCGATCGCCGATGCTGCCCGCGTCATTGCCGAGCGGCGCCCCCGCCACGTGGTGTTCGTGGACCCGGAGGCTCCGCGTGGCCTCAACAGGGTCACGTCGACACTGTGAGATCCCGCGCAGTGCGGCATGGCAGTCTAGGTTCCGTGTCCACGTTGCGCGATCTCGTCGAGGAGCACACCGGCCTCAGTTCGGCCGACATCGACCACCTGCACCGCCTCGCCGGTGACTGGCAGTTGCTGTCGGACCTGTCGTTCGCCGACCTGCTCCTCTGGGTACCCGTAACCGTTCCGGCAGGCGCGACCCGCTCCTTCGTCTGCGTCGCTCAGGTCCGCCCTACCACCGCCCCGACGGCGTACCAGGACGATCAGGTGGGGCGGATCGACAGCGGCGCCGAGGTGGCGCACCTCGACATCGCGTACACGCAGGGTCGCATCTGGCGCGAGGGCGACCCCGTCTGGTACGGCGAGACTCCCGCCCGGCACGAGGCGATCCCCGTCCGGCGCCGCCCCGGCGGCGAGGAGCAGGGCACCGTGACGGCTGTGATCGGCCGGGACACGAACCTCTCCACCGCCCGTACGCCCAGCCAGCTGGAGCTGAACTACCTGACGACCGCGGACGACCTGGCTCAGATGGTCGCGGACGGAACGTTCCCGCCGCGCCGTCACCCGGGCGAGACCACATCGGCGCCCCGCGTCGGTGATGGTCTGATCAGACTCGACGCCGCGGGCAAGGTCACTTACGCCAGCCCGAACGCGCAGTCTGCGTACCGGCGGCTCGGCTTCAACGCGCACCTGGTCGGCGAGGAACTCTCCGCGCTCTCCGGGCGGCTCGCCACCGATCCGCTCGAAGGGACGGACGCCGCCAACCGGGTTCTCGGGGCTCTGCGGGGCGAGGCGCCCGCCCGCAAGGAGGTGGAGGCGCGCGGGGCGACCGTGCTCATGCGGGCGCTGCCGCTGATGCCGGCCGGCGTACCCATCGGCGCGCTGGTGCTGGTCCGGGACGTCACCGAGGTCCGCCGCAGGGACCGCGCCCTGATGACCAAGGACGCCACCATCCGGGAGATCCACCACCGGGTGAAGAACAACCTGCAGACCGTCGCCGCCCTGCTGCGCCTGCAGGCCCGCCGGGTCGACATCCCGGAGGCCCGCAACGCCCTGGAGGAGTCCGTACGCCGCGTAGCCTCGATCGCCCTGGTACACGAGACCCTGTCGATGTCGAGTGACGAGGCGGTGGAGTTCGACGGCATCGTCGACCGGATCGCCACGGCCGCGACAGAGGTCGCCGCGACGGAGGTCTCGGTGGTGATGCGCCGCGAGGGCAGGTTCGGCGTCCTGCCCGCCGAGATCGCCACGTCGCTGGTGATGGTCCTCAACGAGCTGCTGATCAACGCAGTCGAGCACGGCTTTCCGGAACCGCCCGGAAACGTCCCCGTCGACGCGCCCGCGTACCAGGCGGTCGGCTTCTGTCCGGCAGCGCCGACCGGCGAGGTCGTGGTGTCGGCGCACCGGTTCCGCAAGCAACTGCACGTCACCGTGGCGGACAACGGGCGAGGCCTGCCGGACGGCTTCCGCGCCGAGGCCAGCGGCCGGCTCGGCCTGCAGATCGTCCGTGCGCTCGCCACCGGTGAGCTGCGCGGCACCATCGAACTTCGCAACCGTGCCGGTGGCGGCACCGAGGCGGTCCTGGTCGTCCCGCTCGGCAAGCGCTGAGTGGGTCAAGCTGAGTGGGGTCAAACCGTCTTCGACAGGTACAGCGCGACGGTGAACCCACCGGTGTGCCACGTCCGCTCGAGGGTGTAGCCGCGGTTCAGCGCCAGGGTGGTGGGCAGGTCGAGGTCATCCTCGGGCTTGTAGCTCCTGGTGAACACCCAGAGACGCTTGATGCCGGTCAGGCAGGTTCCGGGAGCGTCGCACTGGGTGGCCCAGAACGTGCCCCGGTCCTCGGCGTCCTCCTTGAGCAGGGCGTCGCGGGGGGTCCTGGAATCCGGCGCGAAGTAGTCGAAGCCGATGTCGAGGAACCACCAGCCGTTGCGCTTGCCGTACACGATGCCGTCCCCGGGCTGCTGGTTCGCCACGACGACGTTGGTCGGCTTGCGGTAGTCGGGACCCCCCGGGCCGCCGTCGTGGCTGGCCCGCAGGTCCTCCTGGTCCTGCAGGCCGATGGTGGCGATGAGCAGCACCAGTGTGGTGGCGAGGGCTACCCGGCGTACGCCGGTGAGTGAGATCCGGGCGATTCCGGCCGCGGCGGCGACGCAGACCAGCGGCACGGTGAAGTTGAGGTAGCGCAGCACCCAGAGGTGGGTGATCAGGCCGCCGACGAACAGCAGCAGCGATGAGGCGATGACGGTGCCGGCGAGCACGGCCGCCCACCGGCCGGCGGTGAACGCGCCGACGGTGCCCAGCGCGAACAGCGCACCGGCGACGGTGGGGGACATGAGCGTTCCGCCGGGCCAGGTCAACAGGTCCGCGATAGCGGGAGTACCGACCCAGTCGAGCTGGTGGCTCTGCTGGGTCTGGGCGAACAGCACCGGTCCCGCCAGCACCGCCCCGGCGGCCGCGATGGCGGGGACCCAGCGCAGGGCCGTGCGCTCGCCGTCGCGCCGCCAGGCGAGCAGCACGGCAGTGGCGTGCCCCACGACGACGAGCAGAGACAGGATGTGGAACAGCCCGACGCCGACGACGGCGAGTGCGTACCCCGTCCACCGGCCCCAGGTCGGACGGTCGAGGGCCCGGACCAGCAGCCATGTGGCGAGGACGGCGAAGAGAGTGGCCGCCGCGTACGGGCGGGCCTCCTGGCCGTACCGGGAGACCGTCGGGACCGCGGCGAACAGCACGCCCGCCGTCACCCCCGCCAGCGTGCCGAAGAGGCGGCGGGCGAGCAGCGTGGTCACCGCCCCCGCGCCGGCCATGAAGATCAGCGACGGCATGCGCAGCGACATCGGTGACTCGCCGAACACGCCGATCCAGACGTGCATCAGCAGGTAGTACGGCGCGGCTGCCGCGTCGATGTGCCCGAGGAGGGCGAACAGCTCCCCCCACGACCGGCGAGCGGCGCTCCAGGTGGCGAACTCGTCACGCCACAGCGGCGGCCGGGCAATCTGGTACCGGACGACGAGGGCGGTCAGCAGTGCCGGCCACACCCAGTACGTCCGCGCCAACAGCGTCCGCCGGTCGGTAGACGTGGCCGGGGCGGCCCCTCCCGCCGTGCCGCCGGGGTTGGAGGGCCCAGCCATCACTGAAGTCTGCGACATGTCCCGTTCCGGTGGTGAGGTCGTCGGCGCAGGACATAGCTTACGGTCATCACCACAACCCCGATGACGCCGTGGGACCGCCGCCGCGGTGGCGTCCGGCGCCCGTGTGGTGGGCCACACTCCCGAAATCTGGGCCGGGCTGGTCGACAACGCCCCGTCGTGAGAAGCTCCGTACATGACCGCTGCCGTTGACCGCCGCTTCGTGGCCCGCCGCCACGTCGACTACGGCCGTGTCCGCAGCGCCATGTGTCCGGCTCGCTGAAGTCGCCCGCAGTTTTTGTCACCACGGGTGCGCCGCGTCGGCCGAGACATCGTCGTCCATCGGATAGCCGTCGCCCTTGGTGCGCCCTTACCGATCAAAGGACGCCTCGATGGCTCTCAGCAGCACGCCGACGGACAAGCCGGCATCCCGTCCGGCCGCGCGCCCGCGTAAGGAGCGTGGTGAGGGGCAGTGGGCGCTCGGCCACCGGGAGCCGCTGAACCCGAACGAGCGCATCAAGAAGGACGACGATCCGCTGAACGTCCGGGCGCGGATCGAGAACATCTACGCACACACCGGCTTCGCGGGCATCGACCCGCAGGATCTGCGGGGCCGCTTCCGCTGGTGGGGGCTGTACACGCAGCGCAAGGCCGGCATCGACGGCGGCAAGACCGCCGTCCTCGAGCCGCACGAGCTCGAGGACGAGTACTTCATGCTCCGCGTCCGCATCGACGGTGGTCAGCTCAACCTGGCGCAGCTGCGGGTGATCGCGGACATCTCGAAGGAGTTCGGCCGGGACACCGCGGACATCACGGACCGGCAGAACATTCAGCTGCACTGGATCCGGGTCGAGGACATGCCGGAGATCTGGCGCCGGCTCGAGGACGTCGGCCTGTTCACCACCGAGGCGTGCGGCGACTGCCCGCGTATCGTGCTGGGCAGCCCGGTCGCCGGGATCTCCGTCGACGAGAAACTCGACGGCACGCCGGCGATCGACGAGATCCTGCGCCGTTACATCGGCGACAAGCGTTTCTCGAATCTGCCGCGCAAGTTCAAGACGTCGATCTCCTGGCTGGCCGACACCCCGTACGAGGTGAACGACATCTCGTTCCTCGGGGTGGATCACCCGGTGCACGGCCCTGGCTTCGACCTGTGGGTGGGCGGCGGCCTGTCGACGAACCCGCGGCTGGCCGAGCGCCTCGGCGTGTGGGTGCCGATCGAGGAGGTTCCCGACGTCTGGGAGGGCGTCGTCAGCATCTTCCGCGACTACGGCTACCGGCGGCTGCGCAACCGGGCCCGGTTGAAGTTCCTGCTCGCCGACTGGGGCGTGGAGAAGTTCCGGGAGATCCTCGAGAAGGAGTACCTGGGCCGGGCGCTGATCGACGGCCCGCCGCCGGTGCTGCCGGAGAAGCCGATCGACCACATCGGCTCACACCGGCAGAACGACGGGAACTTCTACGTAGGCGCGACGCCGGTCGTGGGGCGCTCGTCGGGTACCCAGCTGGCCGCCCTGGCTGACCTGGTGGAAGCGCACGGCAGCGACCGGGTACGGCTCACCCCGTACCAGAAGCTGCTGGTTCTCGACATCGCGGAAGACAAGGTCGAGCCGCTGATCGAGGGTATGCGGAAGATCGGCCTGGAGGCCCGGCCGTCGGCCTGGCGGCGGGGCACGATGGCCTGCACCGGCATCGAGTTCTGCAAGCTCGCGATCGTCGAGACGAAGGCCCGCGGCGAGGAGCTGGTGGCCCGCCTCGAGCAGAGGCTGCGCGACTTCGACACCGACATCTCCATCCATATCAACGGCTGTCCCAACGCCTGCGCCCGGACGCAGACGGCCGACATCGGCCTCAAGGGCATGCTCGTGCTGGACGACGACGGGAAGCAGGTCGAGGGTTACCAGATCCACCTCGGCGGCGGCCTGGGCATGGCGCAGGGTCAGACGGCCGGTTTCGGCCGCAAGCTGCGCGGTCTCAAGACCACTGCGGCAGAGCTTCCGGTGTACGTGGAGCGCGTGGCCCGCAGGTACCTGGCGGGCCGGACCGAAGGTGAATCCTTCGCGGACTGGGTGATCAGAGTGGACGAGGAGGAGCTCCGGTGAGCAGCGACGCCCGATCAGTGCCTCTCTACTGCCCCTACTGCGGTGAGGAGGACCTGCGACCCAACGAGGCGTCGCACGGGGCCTGGGAGTGTCACTCCTGCGCCCGGGTCTTCACGGTCACGTTCAACGGACTGCTCGCCAAGGGAGTGAACCGATGACAATGCTCAGCGCCGCCGGCTTGGGGCTCGTCTCGCTCGGCGGGCCTGTCGTTGCGTCCACCGATGTCCGCCGTACCCCCGAAGAACTGAAGGAGGTGGCCGACGAGGCCGCAAGAGCGCTCGAAGGCGCGCCCGCCGATGAGATAGCGCGGTGGGCCGCCGAGGAGTTCGGTGACCGGTTCTGCGTGACCAGCTCGATGGCCGACGCGGTCGTCGCGCACGTCGTCTCCCGGGTGAAGCCCGGCGTCGACGTGGTCTTCCTGGATACCGGCCTGCATTTTCCGGAGACGCTGAAGGTCCGCGACACGGTCGCCCGGACGATGGACGTCAACGTCCGCTCAATCCGCCCGCGCCTGACGGTGGGCCAGCAGGACGGCCAGTACGGCCCCCGGCTGTTCGCTCGCAGCCCCGATGAGTGCTGCTTCCTGCGCAAGGTCGAGCCGCTGGAGCGCGCGCTGACCGACTACGACTCGTGGGCCACCGGCCTGCGCCGCGACGAGTCGCCGACGCGGGCCGGCACCCCGGTCGTCGCGTTCGACCCGAAGCGCGGCAAGGTGAAGATCAACCCCATTGCGGCGTGGACCCAGGCCGATGTGGACTCCTACATCTCGCGCTGGAACGTCCCGGTCAACGAACTCTTCAAGAAGGGGTACGGCTCGATCGGCTGCTGGCCGTGCACCCGGCGGACCAAGGCCGGTGAGGATCCGCGCGCGGGTCGCTGGGCCATGTTCGACAAGACCGAGTGCGGTCTGCACGTCTGATGCACCACCCCCCGGTCGTGTTGGTCGCCCACGGCAGCCGGGATCCCCGCGCCGCGGCGGCCACATGGGCACTCGCCCGGGCGGTCGCCGCGGCGCGTCCGGGCCTCGACGTGCACGCGTCGTTCCTTGACCACGCCGGGCCGCGCCCGGGTGAGGTTTTGGCGGCCCTGGACGGCGCCGGCCACGATCGGGTCGTCCTCGTTCCCCTGCTGCTGACCGCGGCCTTCCACAGTCGCGTGGACGTGCCGCGTGTCGTCACCGCCGCCCGCGCCGAGGGGGTACGCCTCGCCGTCGGCGTCGCGGACGTTCTTGGTCCGCTTGACGCCTCCGTCGACCCCGCCCTGATCGCCGGCCTCACGGCCCGCCTGTCGGAGGCTGCGGCCGACTATGAGGCTGTGGTGCTGGTGGCGGCCGGAACGCGGCACGCTGGTGCCCGGGCGACCGTGGGACGTGTGGCGGCGGCCCTGGGGGCCTCGCTGGACGTCCCGTGCACCGTCGGGTGGGCCTCGGCGGCCCGGCCGGGCCCTGCGGCCGCTGTGCGCCGCCTGCGCGCGGCGGGCGCCCGCCGGGTCGGCGTGGCATCGTACTTCCTGGCGCCGGGATTTCTGCACGACCGTGCGGTGGCGGCGGCCCTGGAAGCCGGTGCGGCTGTTGTTTCGGCGCCGCTGCTCGATTCCGGGGATCTCGTCTCGGTGGTTTTGGACCGGCTCGACGGCGTACGTCGCACCGCTGGTGCGATCGCTCACGCCGCGTAGTTCGTTAACCACTTTTGATCACTTCGCACATTGCGACAGATTTTGTGATCGGTCGGTGCCGTGCCCCGCTCCTATCCCATGCGTACGGTTAGTGCGGTCAAGAAGCTCCTAAACAGCATGACGCCCCGGTCCATGCGGCCCGGGGCGTGAATGCTGTGGTTGGTTCAGGCGGTGGGAGCGCCGACCCGAAGGCCGCCACGGCGCTTGACTGCGCGCCGTTCCTCTTCGCTCATGCCGCCCCAGACGCCGGCGTCCTGACCCGACTCGAGCGCCCACTGCAGGCACTCGTCGGTCACGGAGCACCGCCGGCAGACGGCCTTGGCCTGCTCGACCTGCAGCAGGGCCGGCCCGCTCGTCCCGATCGGGAAGAACAGCTCGGGGTCCTCGTCGCGGCAGATCGCACGGTGGCGCCAGTCCATGGCGGAAACACTCCTCGTTCTGGTTTTGGTGTGCGGTGAATTGCGGTGTGTATTTCTCTATGCGTACGCGGTGATGATCGCCGGACGGATCCGGCGGATCATCAGTGCGTGTGCAAGCGCTTCGGTTCGCGGAGTCGTTCCGAACCGTCTAGAGAAAGAACGGTTCGGATGGCATCCGGTTACTCATTTCGCTTGTGAATGCTTTCACGAACTGTCGCGATGTCAAGGGTGCCGCTCGAGTTTTCTCCGAGCGGGTGAGCTAGTTCACGACCCTTTTGTCCGATTCCGGAGGATGTACCGGAAGCTGCCGCATGACCGCTCCCATCAATGTAGTACGGTCTCGGGCCGACTGCCCGCATTTCGAGCTGTGTTCTGTAACTGATCGTGAGGGGCTTGACTCCGGGCTCCCACCGCGCTCTCAGCAGATCACACGCAGCGCGTCGGCGACGGACAAGAAGTGCACCTTCTCGCGCTCCCCCAGGTAGTCCCCGTCCAACTGGAGGGGCTGCGGGCGGTTGGCGCGTACGGTGAACTCCGCGCAGTCGTGCAGCCGGAGGACCTGTGACCCCCGTGGATCAGGGCGGCGACCCAGCATCTGCGTCACCGTCCGTGTCGTGCTAGGCACCCGCAGCCGCCGGAGGCCGAACACGTCCAGACCGGAGTCGAACGAGGCGTCCGGGTTCGGGTTCACCGGCCGGTCCCCCAGGTAGGTCCACGGCGCCGTGTTCTGGATGATCACCACCGACAGGTCCGCCTCGGCGACCTCCCCCGGCACCTCCACCGATAAAGGAGGATGGCGCCGTTCCGACCCCTTGAAGAACTGCCCGAGCGTCGCGCCGAAGTACAGCCCCGGCGTCGACGTGCGCCCCCGCAGACGGGCCTGCTCGACCCGGCGGATGACCGAGGCGTCCAGACCCATCCCGGCGCAGAAGGTGAAGTAACGTTCGTCGGCCCGGCCGAGCCCGATCAACCGGTGCCGGTCGTCGCGCAGACCGTCGAGGATGACGCTCGTCCCGTCGACCCAGTCCTTCGGAAGGTTCAGCGCGCGGGCGAAGACGTTCGTCGAACCACCGGGGACGACTGCCAGCAGCGGCAGCAGGTGCGCCGGGGCGCTGCCCGGGCGCCTACCCTTGATCCGGGCCGTCATCAATCCGTTGACCACCTCGTTGACGGTCCCGTCGCCGCCCAGCGTGACGACGGCGTCCACCTCGTCCTCGGCGGCGGCACGGGCCAGCATGGCCGCGTGCCCGCGCCGGCGGGTGTATTCGACGGTCAGATCAACCTCGCTGCGCAGCGCCCGGACCAGGACATCTCGGCTACGTTCGCTGGTCGTGGTGGCCTTCGGATTGACCACCAGTAACGCTCGCATGGCGGGCACTGTACCTCGCGTTGACACCCGTACGGGGAGTTACGCTGCGCAGGTGACAGGCCCAGAATCCGACACCGAACCCATCCCGTCCACGCTGCGCTGGGCTGTCCGGCTGCTCTTCGCCGAGGCGGCCGTACTCACCGTCGTCACCGTCTGGCTGTTCGTGCTCGACCTGACGGCGGAGCGTACGGCCCGGGTCGGCGTCGCCATCGGCGTGACCGTCTTCGCTGCCCTCGCCGTGGTGGTGCTCGTCGCGGTCGCCCGCGCGCTCGCCGTACGCCGCTCCGGTGCCCGCGGCCCCGCGGTGGTCCTGCAGCTGATGCTGCTCGTGATCGGCTACTACATGGTCCAGGGCGGCCTGGCGTGGCTCGGCGTGCCGGTCCTGCTGGTCAGCCTCAGCACCGGACTGCTCATCGTGAGTCCCGCCACAACGAGGGCGCTCGGCCTCCAATAGAGGACCGTGGCATCGACCACCTACTTCGTCGCCGCGTCCTTCGACGACATCGCGTAGGGCGGGCTGCTCGGGCCGGGTGAGGCGCCCGGGGGTCAGGAGGTGCGGCGGGTGAGCAGGCGGATCGTCGCGTCTGTGCCGGTGGTCTCGGCGGTCGCCAACGTGGTCAGCGCGGTGAGCACCTTCCACGCGAACGAGGTCGCCGCCGGCAGGCGTGCGCCGGATACGGTCGGGACGGTCACCTCGACCGCGAGGGCGTCGTCGGTGACGGAGAACCGGCACCGCAGCTCGGCGTGCCGGGTGGCGATGTTGAGCAGCATCGCGCACGCCTCGTCGACGGCGATCCGGAGATCCTCGATCTCGTCGAGCGCGAAGTGCAGCCGGGCGGCGAGCCCCGCCGTGGCGGTCCGCAGAACGCCCAGATAGCCGCCGTCCGCAGGCACACTGAGCAGGACGACATCGTCGTCGTCGGCCGTCGGTTGGTCTTCCGTGGTCACCAGCTGAGTCACTCGAGCCATCCCCCCAATGGTCAGACTCTAGCGGTATGCGGCTGCTCTTGGGCAGGCCCACCAGTCACCTGGTCGCGAGCTTCCGCAGAGCGTCACCCTCGAGCCGGTACGGGACCCACTCGTCCTGGGCGACCGCGCCCAGCGCGGCGTAGAACTCGCGGGCCGGGTTCCAGGTCAGCACGCCCCAGTCCATCCGGCGGTAGCCGCGTTCGACGCAGATGCCGGCCAGGGCGGCCAGGAGCGCCCGACCGGCGCCGGTGCGGCGGGCGGTGGGACGCACGTAGAGATCCTCGAGGTAGATGCCGTGAGCCCCCTCCCAGGTGGAGAAGTTCAGGAACCACAGGGCGCAGCCGAAGGCCTCGCCGTCGTTCTCGGCGATGTGGCCGAAGAGTGCCCGGTGGTCACCGAAGAGGGCCGCGGACAGCTGGCCGGCGGTGAGGTGGCAGCGGTCGGCGGCACGTTCGAACATGGCGAGCTCGTGCACCATGCCGACAACGGCCGGCACGTCCTCGGGACGTACCGGCCGGACGGTTGCGGGCGTCACGCCTGCTTGGTCTCCCAGAAGATCTTAGAGATCTCCTCGATCTTGGCGAGTAGCTTGTCGGCCACCGCCGGGTCGACCGAACCCTTGGCGCCGGAGGCGCCGGCGAGCTTGGTGGCCTCGTTGAACAGGTTGTGCAGCTCCGGGTACTTCTCGAAGTGCGGGGGCTTGAAGTAGTCGGTCCACAGTACCCACAGGTGGTGCTTGACGAGTTCGGCCCGCTGCTCCTTGATGAGCAGCGCCCGGGTGCGGAACTCCGGGTCGGTGTTCGCCTGGTACTTCTCTGCGATCGCCTTGACGGATTCGGCCTCGATCCGGGCCTGAGCCGGGTCGTAGACGCCGCAGGGCAGGTCGCAGTGGGCGGACACCGTGGTCCGCGGCATGAGCATGCGCGGAAGTCGCATCAGGACCCCTCCATACGTTTGCGATGATCCGAATCCGACCCTACGCCCCAAACACTGCACCGGCCCGACCGGAGGTCTTGATGCCATGAGCTGGCAACAACCGCTGTTTTGCGTACTCGTCCGGGGCCCGTCGATGGCCCCGACCCTCCGGCACGGCGACGCGTTACTGGTGTGGCGCGGCGGCCGCGTCCGCCCCGGTGACGTCGTGGTCGCGCGCTTCCGCTCGCGGCCGGACCTGCTGGTCGTCAAGCGCGCGGTCCGAGCCGAAGACGGGGGCTGGTGGGTACGCGGTGACAACTGCCTGGTCACCGACGACAGCCGGGCCTACGGAGTCGCCGACGTGGTGGGGCGGGTCGTACTGCGTTATTGGCCCCGACCTGGATTATTGGGCTACGCTCCGGACATCCGCGACACACCGTAGTCTCGCGAACCTGATCCGGGTGACCCCCGCATCGCAGCACTGGCCGGCGCCGACCTAGCGCCTCCCACCTGTCCCGATGCCGTACTGGGAGTCTCCCGATGACCATTGTCTCCACTGATCCCGTCTCGTCCGACGCCGTCCTCGCCCTGCACCGCGGCGGCAAGATGGCCGTCACCTCCACCGTCCCGCTGCTCTCCCGCGAGGACCTGTCGCGCGCGTACACGCCCGGCGTCGCCGGGGTCTGCTCCGCGATCGCCGCCGACCCGTCGCGGATGAACGACTACACCTGGGTGGGCAACACCGTCGCCGTCGTCACCGACGGCTCCGCCGTGCTCGGGCTCGGCAACATCGGCCCGCGCGCCGCGATGCCTGTCATGGAGGGCAAGGCGGTTCTGTTCAAGCAGTTCGGCGGGGTCGATGCCGTGCCGATCTGCCTCGACACCCAAGACCCGGACGAGATCGTGGAGATCGTGAAGGCCCTGGCGCCCTCGTTCGGCGGCATCAACCTGGAGGACATCAGCGCTCCCCGCTGCTTCGACATCGAACGCCGCCTCATCGAGGCGCTGCCCATCCCGGTCTTCCACGACGACCAGCACGGCACCGCCATCGTCGTCCTCGCAGCACTGTGTAACGCCGCCCGCCTGCTGTCTCGCACCCTGCCGTCGCTGCGGGTCGTGATCAGTGGCGCCGGCGCCGCCGGTGTCGCGGTCGCCCGGATGCTCCTCGCCGGCGGCGTCGACCCGGGCCGCCTCGTCGTCTGCGACTCCCGCGGCGTCCTCTCCCCAGATCGGACCGACCTCAACCCGGCGAAGGCCGCCCTTGCCGCCGACACGCGTGCCCGCCGTGGCACGTTCGCCGACGCGATCGCCGGAGCCGACGTCTTCATCGGAGTCTCCGGCGGCACCGCCGACGTCTCCCGGATGGCACCCGACGGCATCGTCTTCGCCCTCGCCAACCCGACCCCCGAGGTCGACCCGGCCGTCGCCGCCCGGTACGCCGCCGTCGTGGCCACCGGCCGCAGCGACCACCCCAACCAGATCAACAACGTCCTGGCGTTCCCCGGCGTCTTCCGGGGGGCCCTCGACGCCCGCGCCCGCCGCATCACCGGGCCGATGAAGCTCGCCGCAGCGGACGCCATCGCCGCCCTCGCCGACCTCACCCCCGACGCGATCGTCCCCTCCGCACTGGACCCCAGGGTCGGCCCGGCCGTGGCGGCGGCCGTGTCCCGCACGGTCGCCGAGGGTGGGCGGTAGCGTTCCCGGTATGCGAGCCGCGTACGCGTCGTCGATCAGGGCGGATGATCCGCTCTCCGCGCTCACCGTGGGAGACCTTCCCGAGCCGAGCGCGCCCGACGGGTGGGTGACGGTCGACGTACGCGCCAGCTCGCTGAACCACCACGAGATCTGGTCATTGCGGGGGATGGGCCTGCCCGCCGACCGCCTGCCGATGATCCTGGGGTGCGATGCGACGGGCGTGACCCCGGACGGGCGGGAGGTCGTCGTGCACGGGGTCATCCGGGATCCGCAGGACCCGCGCGGGTTCTCCCTGCTCTCCGAGCGACACCCCGGGACGCTGGCCGAGCGGGTCGCCGTACCCGCGGAGAACCTGGTGACGAAACCGGCCGCGCTCTCGTTCGCGGACGCCGCATGTCTGCCGACCGCGTGGCTGACGGCATACCGGATGCTCACGAGGCGCGCTCGCATCGACGAGGCCGAGTCCGTGCTGGTGCAGGGCGCGGGGGGCGGTGTGGCGACCGCCGCGGTCGTGCTGGCGTACTCCATGGGCAAGCGGGTGTACGCGACCAGCCGCGACCCCGCCAAGCGCGAGCGGATCGCGGCTTTGGGCGCCACCGCGGTGCAGACCGGTGCCCGGCTGCCGGAGCGGGTCGACGTCGTGATCGAGTCGGTGGGAGCACCCACCTTCGAGCACTCGCTGAAATGCTGCGCGCCGGGCGCCCGGATCGTCGTGTGCGGTGCGACCGGCGGGACGACCGCGAAGCTGGACCTGCCGCGGCTGTTCATGATGCAGGTCGAGATCCACGGCAGCACGATGGGTACGGCGGACGAGCTCGCGGCGCTGATGGACTTCCTTGTCGAGCGCGACATCCGGCCCGTCGTCGACGCGGTGTACGGCTTCTCGCAGGTGGCGGACGCGTTCGCCCACCTGTACTCCGGGAACGTCTTCGGCAAGATCGTCCTGGATCACACCCGCTAGAACCCGCCTGACGAATGTCGTCCGCAGCCCCGCGAAGATCCGTGGGCGGGGCTTCAGAGCTGCTCGTCCAGAGTGGCGATGCCGCTCGAGGCTGCGGGGGACGGCAGGCGGGTCTTCGCCGCCGCGTCGCCGTAGAGACTCCAGCGCAGGAACTCGGTGCTGGTCGCCGTCGTGACCTCGAAGTCCTTGCTGGTGGTCAGGTGGCCGCCGTCCGTGACGGTCAGCATCGCCCGCGACCAGGGCACCGCAGCGAAGACCGTGCGCCCGTAGCCGTACGGGACGGTGTCGTCCCTGCGGCCGTGCACGAAGAGCATCATGGCGGGGTCGCCGGTGAACGGCACGGAGCCGAGTTCGGTTCCGGCGAACACGATGCCCGCCTTGAGCCGGCTGTCCCGCGCGGACGTGAACATTCCGATGGTCGTGATGCCGCCGCCCGAGTGGCCGCCGGCGGCGACCCGGGTGACGTCGAGGTGTCCATTGAGCGGATCGTCGCCGGTGTCCTTGGCGAGCAGTTGGGTGAGCACCTCGCTCGCGTCGGCCGGCTGGTTCGCGATGTCGTTGGGGTCGTACGCGGCCACGCCGCCCGCGGTGTGCGGGTAGGTGGGCGCGGCGACGACGAAACCGGCCTGTGCCCAGCGGATCAGCATCGCCTGGTAGTCGGCTGGGTGCGCGGTCAGACCGTGGCTGAACAGCACGACCGGAAACCGTCCGGCCGCGGGCGGGGCGTCCTCCTCCGGCGTGCTGCCGGCGCTGCCCGCCGCCGGGTACCAGAGGTGCGTCGGCAGCGCACGGTCCGCCCCACGATCGAAGGCGAGGATCCGGGTCCCGACCGGGAATGCCCGGGCTGGCGCGGTGCCGGCGGGCGGAACGACCGGCTGCGGCGTCTGCGCTGCGAGTGTCGGCGCCGCAAGAGGCGCCACCGTCCCCGAACCCGTCGTGTCGCCCGAGCACGCGGCGAGCACACTCAAGGCAGCGGCTGCTGCTCCGCCAGTGATCACGGTACGTCGTCGCATATCCTCATTATGCCCGACTTTGCCGCTCATGTACTGGGCGAAATGTCACACAGAGTGATTATAGAGGGAGTGGTGCAGGAATTCGGTGATCCGGTCCCGTACCTCCGGGTACCGCTTCGCGCCCGGTAGGAGGAACTCCCCGTGCCGTCCGCCCGGCACGGACACGAACTCCTTCTGCCCGCCGGCCCGCGCGTACGCCGCCCGCCCCGACTCGTACCGGACGATCGGATCGGCATCCCCGTGCACGAACAGCAGCGGTACCGGCGTGCCCTCGAACGCGCCCGGCGCCGCCCAGCCCGCGATCACCACCGCCGCCCGCAGCCCCGGATCGTGGCCCCTGGTCAACAGTCCCGTCGTGGTGAAACCGCCGGCCGAGAAACCGACCGCGGCGACGTCGTCCGTGGCCAGATGCCCCGCCAACGGATCCGCCACCGGAAGCCGCCGCAGTCGCCGCAACACGTACGCGGCGTCCGCGGGCTGGTGGCGCATGTCCGACCGGTCGAAACTCCTCGTGCGAGCGTTCGTGTGCGGGTACGCCGGCGCGACCACCACGAGACCCGCGGCCGCCCAGGCCGAGGCGAGCCCGGAGAAGTGCTCCGGCAACCCGTGCAGCCCGTGACTGAACAACACGACCGGGAACCGCCCCGCGGCAACCCGTTCCCCATCGGCATGTCTGTCGGCCGGATACCAGACGTCGGTCGGCAACGGCCGATCCGAGCCGCGCGCCATCGCCATCGTGCGATGCCCCACGGCGTACGGCTCCGCAGGCGCGACCGGACGGGCATCCGTCGAGCCCCTACCGGAGGCGGACGCGTAGTCGGCGGCCGGCAGGACGAGGGCCGCCGTCACCGCCAACGGCAGCAACCGTCGTACACCCATGCCGATACTGTAGAGGCAACACATAACGCGGCAGACCAGCAGACTGTCCGATGCGGGCTGTCCGGCCGGACGGCCGTGGATGTGTCCCCGGTGCGGTGTCGCGCCGCCCGGGACACCGGTTCGCTAAGGTCGTGGCCATGTCTGACAACTCCGCGGATCCGAGCGGCAACACTGAGGCGTTCCGCGCGTTCAGCCACGCCCCAGAGGAGCCTCCGGCCGCGTCGAAGACCCCGCTCATCGTCGGCGGGGCGGTCGTCGCGGCCCTCCTGGTCGCCCTCGTGGTCTGGCTCGCGTTCAGCTGACCCCCGGGCTCACATCAGCCCCCGAGGTTCTCACGTCAGGGCGGGGCTCACGTCAGGGCTGGGGGCTCACGTCAGGGATAGGGCCGCGCGGGTCTGCGCGGCGATCTCCAGCTCCTCGGCGGTCGGCACCACGCACACCGTGACGGGGCTGCCGTCCGGCGAGATGACCCGGTCACCCGACGTGTTGCGGTCGTCGTCGACGGTGACGCCGAGGCCGGACAGGCCCGCGAGCGCGGCCGCGCGTACGTCGGCCGAGTTCTCGCCGACCCCAGCGGTGAACGTGATCGCGTCGAGGTGCCCGAGCACTGCCAGGTAGGCGCCCACGTACTCCTTGATGCGCCGGCAGTAGACGTCGAACGCCAAGCCGGCCGCCGCGTCGCCGGCGGCCCGGCGCTGGACGATCGTGCGCATGTCGTTGTCGCCGGCCAGGCCGCGCAGCCCGCTGCGCTGGTTGAGCAGGTCGTCGATCTCGTCCACGGACAGCTTGCCGACCCGGTGCAGGTGCAGCAGGACGGTCGCGTCGAGGTCACCGCTGCGCGTACCCATGACGAGGCCCTCAAGAGGTCCGAGGCCCATCGACGTGGCGACGCTGCGGCCGCCCTGCACCGCGCAGGCGCTCGCGCCGTTGCCGAGATGCAGCGTGATCACGTTGACGTCGGCCGGGTCGCGTCCGAGCAGTGCCGCCGTCTGCCGGGACACGTACGCGTGCGACGTGCCGTGGAAGCCGTACCGCCGGATGCCCAGCTCGTCCGCGACCGCGACGTCGATCGCGTACGTGGACGCCGCTGCCGGCATCGTGCGGTGGAACGCCGTGTCGAAGACCGCCACCTGGGGTAGTTCCGGCAGGAGCGTCCGGGCCACCCGGATGCCCGACAAGTTGGCCGGGTTGTGCAGCGGCGCCAGCGGGATCAGCCGCTCGATCGTCGCCTCGACCTCGTCGTCCACCAGGGTGGCCGAGTCGAAGTCCGCCCCGCCGTGCACCACCCGGTGCCCGATCGCCGCCACGCCCCGCAGGTCGAGGTCGTCGAGGACCCGGCGCAGGGCGGACCCGTGGTCGGCCGCGCCGCCGCCGGCCTCGCCGATCCGTTCGACCAGGCCCTTCGCGACGGTGCGGTCACCGTCGAAGAGCCGGTACTTCAACGAGGAGGAGCCACTGTTCAGGACGAGTACCGTGCTCACGACTGGGCCGCCTGGATCGCCGTGATGGCCACGGTGTTGACGATGTCCTTCACCGTGGCGCCGCGGGAGAGGTCGTTCACCGGACGGCGCAGGCCCTGCATCACCGGCCCGACGGCGACCGCGTTCGCGGAGCGTTGCACCGCCTTGTACGTGTTGTTGCCGGTGTTCAGGTCGGGGAAGATCAACACCGTGGCCCGGCCGGCGACCGCGCTGCCCGGCAGTTTCGTCGCCGCGACCGCGGGGTCGACGGCGGCGTCGTACTGGATCGGGCCCTCGACGGGCAGGTCCGGGCGGCGTTCGCGGACCAGTTTCGTCGCGGTGGCGACCTTCTCGACGTCGGCGCCCGCACCGGACGTGCCCGTGGAGTACGACAGCATCGCCACCCGCGGCTCGATGCCGAACCGGGCAGCCGTGTCCGCGGAGGACACCGCGATGTCGGCGAGCTGGGTGGCGTCCGGGTCGGGGTTGACGGCGCAGTCGCCGTACACGAGAACGCGGTCGGCGAGGAGCATGAAGAACACACTGGACGCGACCGACACGTCCGGGACCGTCTTGATGATCTCGAACGCCGGCCGGATCGTCGCCGCCGTCGTGTGGGTGGCCCCGGAGACCATGCCATCGGCGAGGCCCGCGTCGACCATCAGCGTGCCGAAGTAGTTGACGTCGGCGACCACGTCGTACGCCAGGTCGAGCGTGACGGCACGATGGGCGCGCACCTGCGCGTAGCGGGCGGCGAAGTCGTCGCGCCATTCGCTGCGTGCCGGGTCGACGAGCTGGGCGTCGCCGATCTCGACGCCGATCTCGCGGGCCCGCCGGTTGATCTCCGCAGGATCGCCGAGCAGCGTGAGATCGGCGACGCCTCGGCGCAGGATGCTCTCCGCGGCGCGCAGGATCCGCTCCTCCGTGCCCTCGGGCAGGACCAGGCGGCGGCGGTCGGCTCGGGCACGGTCGATCAGGTCGTACTCGAACATCAGCGGCGTGACCCGGCTGGACCGCGCCACGTCGAGCCGCCGGGACAGCTCGCTCGTGTCCACATGCATCTCGAAGGCGCCGAGCGCCGCGTCCACCTTGCGCGGGGTCGACGCGCTGAGCGTCGCCTCGATCCGGTCCGCGGCGGCGATCGTGTGGAAGCTGTCCGTGTCGACGACCAGCATGGCCAGGCCGGTGTTGAGCTTCTCGATGACCCGTACCGCGCGCTCGTCCGGATGCTCGCCGAGCGTCAGGACCAGGCCGGACAGCGTCACGTTGCCGGCGGCGTGCGCGGCGCTCGCGGCCACCAGCAGGTCAGCCCGGTCGCCCGGCGTGATCATCAACGCTCCGTCGGTCAGATGGTCGAGCAGCGTGGGCACGTGCGCGGCGCCGACGACCAGGTCGAGGACGTCGCGGTCCAGCGCTGCCGGGCCGCCGGTCAGCACGCGGGCGTCGAGGGCCGCCGCGACCTCCGCCACCGTCGGCGCGGCCACGGCCGCGACCTCCGGGATGCTCCACGTCGGGACCGGCAGGCCGGTCAGGCCCGGGGCGCCGTCGCGCACCCGGTTCGCGATCAGCGCCAGCACCGTCGCATCAAGATCAGTCAAACTGTGGTACGCGCTCCGCGCCGCCGCCTCGAGCGACGTACTGCGACCCTCGCCGCTGACGACGGGCACCATCACACTGCCGAACTCGTTCGCCAGCCGGGCGTTGAAGGCCAGTTCCCGCGGCAGCTCACCGGCCTCGTCGGCGTGCTCGTCGGCGAAGTCGCTGCCGACCACGACGACGGTCGCGCAACGGCGTTCGAGGTCGCGGTACCGCTCGACGATCCGGGTGATCAGCTCCTCGCGCCGGCCGTCGGCGACCAGCGCGTTCGCCTCTGCGAGGGTCACCCCGAACGAGTCCGTGGACGGCGCGACGGTCGGGTACCGGCTGGTCAGCAGCGTCAGCAGCGCGTCGTCGGTCGCCGACGCCACCAGCGGGCGGAACACGCCGATCCGCGCGACCTGACGCGACAGCAGCTCGGTCAGCCCGAGCGCCACCATCCCCTTGCCGACTCCGGGGCCGATGCCCACCACGTACACACTTCGCGCCACGGGCATAACCTACCGGCTGCCCCAGCCGCCGGTGCTACCTGTGGATGGAGCCCTCAGCCGTGGTCCATATAACACGTGACCTGCGACGCGGCCCCTGCACGGGACACCGTGCCACCGCATTCTTCTCCAGGGGCTCCGGTCGACGGCGGCGCCGGGGGCGGGCCCGACGCGGCGTACCGGCGGGAACCGCCGCGGCGTGACCACGGGTTCGTGACGGGTTACTCGTCGTCCTCGTCGTCGAGGCGGGCCAGGTACACCGCGAGGCGCTCGATCGGCGTCTCGAACTCCGGGTTGGCGTCGACGAAGCTGCGCAGCTGGTCGGCGACCCATTCGAGGGTCACGGTCTCCTCTCCGCGCCGCTCGGCGAGTTCCTCGATGCCACGGTCGGTGAAGTACATGCGGGCTCCTGAAAAAAGGGGCGCCCCGCGACTGCGAGGCGCCCCATGAGAACGGTCAGACGCGGGGGAGCGAGGCCTCGATGAGGGCGGCCTGCTCGGCGTCGTGGAGCTTGGCGGAACCGACCGCGGGAGCGGCGGCGGCGGGGCGGGAGATGCGGCGCAGCCGGACTCCGTCGAGGTGCTCGAGGAGGTTCAGCGCCACGAACGACCAGGCACCCTGGTTCGCCGGCTCCTCCTGGACCCAGGCGACGTCGTCGGCGTTCGGGAACTGGGCCAGCGCGGCCTTGAGCTCCTCGACCGGCTGCGGGTACAGCTGCTCCATCCGGATGATGGCGGTGTCGGTGATGCCCCGCTCGGCGCGAGCCTGGTAGAGGTCGTAGTAGACCTTGCCCGAGCAGAGCAGAGCCCGCCTGACGCCGGCCGGGTCCAGCTGGGTCGTCTCCTGGATCACCGGCTGGAATCCGCCGGTCGTGAAGTCCTCCACCGACGAGACGCAGAGCTTGTGCCGCAGCAGGGATTTCGGCGAGAAAACGATCAGCGGCTTGCGCTTGCTCGACAACGCCTGACGACGGAGCAGGTGGAAGTAGTTCGCCGGAGTCGTCGGGTTGGCCACCCGCATGTTGTCCTGCGCGCAGAGCTGCAGGAACCGCTCCGGGCGGCCGGAGGTGTGGTCGGGACCCTGGCCCTCGTGACCGTGCGGCAGGAGAAGCACCAGTGACGACTGCTGGCCCCACTTCAGCTCACCCGACGAGATGAACTCGTCCACGATCGACTGGGCGCCGTTGACGAAGTCGCCGAACTGGGCCTCCCAGAGCACCAGCGCGTCCGGGTTCTCCACCGAGTAGCCGTACTCGAAGCCCATGGCCGCGTACTCCGACAGCAGCGAGTCGTGGACGAAGAACCGGGCGGTGCCGGTGGCGACGCCCGCGATCGGCAGGTGGTCGTTACCGGTACGCGAGTCGACGACGGAGGCGTGCCGCGAGGTGAACGTGCCGCGCCGCGAGTCCTGCCCGGCGAGGCGTACGGTCACGCCCTGGGCGAGCAGGGAGCCGAACGCGAGGATCTCGCCGTACCCCCAGTCGATGTTGCCCTCGGCGGACATCTTGGCCCGGCGCTCCAGCAGCTGCTGGACCCGCCTGTGCGGGGTGAAGCCGTCAGGGAGTTCGATGTGGGCCCGGCCGACGGCCTCGACCACCGACGGCTCGACTGCGGTCGTGACCTCGGGCTCCGGCTCGGGCTGGCGGCTCGGGCCGCGGGAGCCGGACGATCCGGCGGCGTCCCGGGTGGCCTTGAAGACCCGCTCGAGCTGCTGCTGGTAGTCGCGCAGCTGCTCCTCGGCGTCCTGCACCGTGATGTCGCCGCGGCCGATGAGCTCCTCGGTGTAGAGCTTCCGGACGGAGCGCTTGGTGTCGATGATCTCGTACATCCGCGGGTTGGTCATCGACGGGTCGTCGCCTTCGTTGTGTCCGCGGCGGCGGTAGCAGACGAGGTCGATGACGACGTCCTTGTTGAACGCCTGGCGGTACTCGAACGCGAGCTTCGCGACGCGGATGACGGCCTCGGGGTCGTCGCCGTTCACGTGGAAGATCGGCGCCTGGATCATGCGCGCGACGTCGGTCGAGTAGAGCGACGAGCGGCTGTACTCCGGTGCGGTGGTGAAGCCGACCTGATTGTTGACGACAACGTGCAGCGTGCCGCCGGTGCGGTAGCCGCGCAACTGGGACAGGTTGAGCGTCTCGGCGACCACGCCCTGGCCGGCGAACGCGGCGTCGCCGTGCACCAGCACCGGCAGCACCGTGTAGCCGTGCAGGCCGAGGTCGAGCCGGTCCTGCTTGGCCCGGACGACGCCCTCGAGTACCGGGTCGACCGCCTCGAGGTGTGACGGGTTCGCCACGACGGAGACCGTGGTGGCGTGCTCGCCGTCCGGCGTCGTGTACTTGCCGGTCTGACCGAGGTGGTACTTGACGTCCCCGGAGCCGTGCGCCGACTTCGGGTCCATCTGACCCTCGAACTCGTTGAAGATCTTCTCGTACGGCTTGCCGACGATGTTGGCGAGCACGTTGAGCCGGCCCCGGTGGGCCATGCCGATGACGATCTCGTCGAGGCCGTCCCTGGCCGATCGCTGGAGCACCTCGTCGAGCAGGGGAATCAGCGACTCGCCGCCCTCGAGGGAGAAGCGCTTCTGACCGACGTACTTGGTCTGCAGGAACGTCTCGAACGCCTCGGCCGCATTCAGCCGGTTGAGGACGTGCTTCTGCTCCTCCGGCGCCGGCTTGGTGTACTTGATCTCGATCCGGTCCTGGATCCACTTGCGCTCCTCCGGATCCTGGATGTGCATGTACTCGATGCCGACCCGGCGGCAGTAGGTGTCGCGCAGCACACCGAGCACGTCGCGCAGCTTCATCTTCTGCTTGTCCCCGAACCCGCCGACCGGGAAGACCCGGTCGAGGTCCCACAGGGTCAGGCCGTGCTGAAGCACGTCCAGGTCGGGGTGCTTGCGGATCTTGAACTCGAGTGGGTCGGTGTCGGCCATCAGGTGCCCGCGCACCCGGTACGCGTGGATCAACTCGACGACCCGGGCGGCCTTGTCGATCTGGCCCCCGGACGTACGGGGAACATCGCGGACCCAGCGCACCGGCTCGTACGGGATCCGCAGCGAGGTGAAGATCTGATCGTAGAAGCCGTGGTCACCGAGCAGGTACTCGTGTACGGCCTTGAGGAACTCGCCGGACTGCGCACCCTGGATGACCCGGTGGTCGTACGTGCTGGTCAGCGTGGTGACCTTGCTGACGCCGAGATCGGTGAGGGTGTCGTCGGACATCCCGGAGTAGGGCGCCGGGTACTCCATCGCGCCGACGCCGATGATGGCGCTCTGGCCCGGCATCAGGCGCGGGATGGAGTGGACGGTGCCGATGCCGCCCGGGTTGGTCAGCGAGATCGTGGTGCCGTTGTAGTCGTCCATGGTCAGTTCGTTGCGCCGGGCGCGGCGGACCACGTCCTCGTACGCCTGCCAGAAGTGCCGGAAATCCATCTGCTCGCAGTTCTTGATGGACGGCACGACGAGCGAGCGGCTGCCGTCCTTCTTCGCCAGGTCGATGGCGATGCCGAGGTTGATGTGCTCCGGTTTCACCAGGACGGGCTTGCCGTCGACCTCGGCGAACGAGTTGTTCATCTCGGGGTGGGCGATGACCGCGCGGACGAGCGCCCAGCCGATGAGGTGGGTGAAGCTGACCTTGCCGCCTCGCCCGCGGGCGAGGTGGTTGTTGATCACGATTCGGTTGTCGACCAGCAGCTTCGCCGGGACGGCCCGTACGCTCGTGGCGGTCGGCACCTCGAGCGAGGCGCTCATGTTCTGCACGATGCGGGCGGCCACGCCGCGCAGCGGGACGGTGGTCGCGCCCTTGCCGTTGACCTCGCTCGCGGCGGCGTGCTTCGCGGGCGCCGGCGCGGGAGCGGGCTTGGCGGCCGGGACCGTGGGCTTGGCCGGGGCAGTGGCCGCGGGTGCGTCCGTGCCCGCCTTCGCCGCCGAGGCGGTGGCGTTGGCGGCCATCGCCTCGCTGGGTGTCACGATCGGGTCGGCGTCCTGCGTCGCCGGCTTGTAGTCGGCGAAGAAGTCGTGCCAGGCGGGGTCGACGCTTCCCGGGTCGGCCAGATAGCGCTGGTACATCTCCTCGACGATCCACTCGTTCGGGCCGAAACCCGCCAGCGGGTTGTCCTGCGAAGTCTGCTGGGTCGACACAGCCGGTATCGCCTCTTTCACGACGTTTTTGCGGGCACGTCACACGGGGTGGAATCAGGAGACGGTTCCCAGGCTACGCCGTGGCGACAGGGCATAGAACGCCGACGTCGGGTCCGGGGAGCGCCTGAGGGCATTGGCCGAGCCCGAACAGGACGGAACCGGCGAACACCGTGCGGTTCAACGGCGCAGACGGCTGGAAGGTTTCCGCCGGTGGGGCCCGGTTCGACGTCCGGGCCCCACCAACTGTGATCTAGGAGACATCGCCGGGTCGTCCGTGCGGAGGAGACCGGCTACGACCCGATGGCGATCCAGGTGGCGCGGGCGGTGGCGAGCGGAGTGCCGTCGGGGGCGTACACCGTCGACCTGACCGTGGCCTTGCGGCCCTCGGCGGCATCGAGGGCGCCGACCACCACGCAGGTCGTGCCCGGTTCGGGCAGCGTGGTGACGGTGGTGGCCATCCGGCCCAGCACGTACGGACGGCCCTTGGTGAGCACCGCCCAGCCGCCGGGGCAGTCCAGCGCGGCCCACACCGTGGCGGTGCCGACGTCGTCCGGGACGGTCCACGGCGCGGCCGTCCGGCCCGGCCCGACCACCCCGGGGAAGATCCGCAGCCCGTCGGCCCGCTCCGGCCCGCAGACGTAGCAGGTGGGGAACGGGTGCTCCGCAAACCCGGGGTACGCCTTCGTCACCTGCTCGGCGACGTTGCGCCCCACCGGTTCCACCAGCGCCGTCACCGCCCGCACCGCTGTCACCTGGGCGATCATCGACCCGTCCGGTCCCCGTACGGCGTCGCCGTCCAGAGCCAGGTCCACCTCCAGCGGCGGGGGAGTCCTGAGCGTCACCTCCACCTGACCACCGGCCGCCTCGGCGATCAGCCCGGCCGTGTAGCCGCCGTTGCCGGAGCCGGGCGGGCCGTTGAACCGTCCTGCGATGCGCATCTGCCGACGATCGCACAATGTCGTTCGCCTGATCGGCCGCCGCGGCATACCGGGCAACCGGGGTGCGGATCCCTTCCGGTGAGCAGCGATCCGGGGTGGCAGCGATCCGGGTGGCAGCGACCCGACGCGCGGGCAGCTGGTGCGCGGTGCCGACGACGGGCACCGGAAGGATCGCGCCCTGACCGGGCTGGAAGCCGCGGGGTCAGCGGGACTTGAAGTAACGGAAGAGGTGGCGTTCGCGGATGGACAGGAGTGCGAGCAGAGCTCCCGTCAGCGTCGTCACCGCGGCTGCGGCGGGGACGCGTACGTCGATGAGATAGACCGGCAGCGGGGCCCCCGGGTTACGGGTGACCACGCCCACCGCCAGCGCGCACGCGGCGAGCACGAACGCGGCTGATGCCCAGATCGCGGTCTCCACGAGCAGGGTGGCGAGCAGGGCGCCCCGGGATTCGCCGAGGTGCAGAGCGCCGGCGATCTCGAGTTTGCGGACCCGTACGGCGACGAAGCCGAGCAGGAGCCCGGCCAGTGCGCAGCCGGGGAGGGCGTACCGGGTGGGACGGTCGGCGAAGTCGGCCAGGCCGTCGAAGCGCGTACCGCGACTCGTGTTGAGCTGGCCGATCGTCACCGGGTCGGTGGAGACGGCGTCGACGGTGAGGGCCGAGTGCAGGAGCTGTTCCCGGGATCTGGACAGGGGCCAGACATCGGCCCAGCACTCGTCGAAGGTGCCCGTCGCCGGTTCGGGGAGCAGGGCCGCGTACGCGAGCCGGCTGTCACGGCCGTCGTCGGGGTACGCGTACGTGCCCGCGACGGTGACCGTGCCGGTGGTCGTGGCGAGTTCCTGGCCGGGGCGTACGCCGAGGGTCTGCGCCAGGTCCCGGGAGATCCAGGCGCCGGCCCGGGCGGCCGGGTCACCGCCGAGGACGCCGATGAGGCCGGGGGTGACCGCGTACGCGGGGATCGGGTTGGCGATCATCGCCCGGAGCGTCAGCGCGTCCGACTCGCGCAGGGAGCCTGCCGCGCGTACTCCGGCAACCGCCGTCAGGTGTTCGCAGGCGGCGGGGTCGGTCATGTGTTTCGCGACGAGGACCTTGATGGTGGCACCGGAGTCGACGAAGTCGGCGGCGGTGCGTTCGACCGCGATGATCGAACGGGCGTCGACGATCGCCAGCCCGGCGCCGACCGCGGCCAGGAGCAGGCCGAACAGCAGTGCGTGGGTCGTTCCCGTGGCGACGTTGCGCCCGGCCTCGGAGAGGATCTCCCGTGCCCTCATGGCGCTACCTCCGCCAGGTCGACGACCTGATCGCAGACCGCGCGGGTGTGCGGGTCGTGGGTGGCGATGACGACGATCGTGCCGTCGCGGGCGATCGCGCCGAGCGTCTCGTTGACGGTCGCGGCGGTCGTCATGTCGAGCTGAGCGGTCGGCTCGTCGACGAGCAGCAGGTCGGGCGCGGCGCAGACGGCGCGGGCCAGCATGAGGCGCTGCGCCTCGCCACCGGAGAGTTCCCGGAACGGCTGGGGCGCCGCCTTCGCCAGGTGGAAGTCGGCCAGCACCGCCAGGGCCCGCTCCCGCGCGGCGCCGCGGGTCTCACCCGCCGCGAGCAGCGGCAGGCAGACGTGGTCCAGCACGGTCCTGCCGGGTACGCCGTAGGGGTTCTGGAACACCCAGCCGGTACGTGCCACGCCATCGGAGTCGATCGTGCCCTCGGTCGGGGCGACCCAACCGGCCAGGATCGACAGTAGCGTCGACTTGCCCGATCCGGACGGCCCGCACAGTCCCGTGATCCGGCCCGGCCGCAGCTCCGCGTTGAGCCCGCGGAACAGGTACGGCGCCCCCGGGAACCGATGCCCCACCCCGGTCAGCCGCATCGCTGGGCCTCGATCGCGGGGCCGAGGTCGACGGCCTCCGGAACCTTCCCGGTCACCAGTGTCGCGCCGAGCCGGGAACCGACGATCGTCACCGGGTACGCCGTCGCGCCGCTCTCCACGCATCCCTTGTCCTTCTGCACACCGAACAGCGCGCCCGGCGGCACCTTCGCCGTCTCGAGTGGCTCCGTCAGGGCGATCGTGGCCGTGAGCTCGGCGTCCTTGCCGCTCGCCTCGAGCACCCGGTACTCGCGGGACTCGGTGACCTTGCCGAGGAACTTCTCGTCGGTCGCCGCGCCGTCCGCACCGATCGGACCGCGCACACCCATCACGCGAAGTTCCCGGTCGCCGGGGACGAGGTTCGCGGGCAGCGAGTCGGTGGTGATCGCGGTGAGCCGCGCCGGCGCCTTCGCGTACGCCTGACCCGACGAGATGTACGCGCCCTCGATCAGCTCGCACGACGTGGGCGTGACGGACTCCGCGGGCAGCCAGACGATCTGCCCGACGGCGACCGTTCCGTCGGTCCGCTTGAGCTGCTTCCTCACCGCGTTCGCGGTGGCCCGGTCGTAGGTTCCGGTCACCGTGACGCCGAGTGCCTTCTGGAGTGCCTTCACGTCGGCGCCCTTGTCGCCCTTGGCGAGGTCGCGGTGCAGGGGAACGTCCGTGGCCAGGGCGATCAGCGGGGTGTCACCGATCCGGGCGAGCGTGGCCTTCGACGTGATCGGTGATCCGGGCCGGCACGACGTCGCCGTGACCCGGCCGGCCACTCCGACGACGATCGGCGGTGGCGCGGACCGGACCAGGGAGATCTTCACCGTCCGCTCGTCGGTCAGCTGCTCGTGCCCCACGGGCGCCGACGTCACGTCGGACGCCGCCCGCAGCTGTTCCGGCGCGGTGGCCGGGCGGAGCAGGAAACCGGTCGCGCCGCCCGTGCCGAGCAGGGTCAGGCCGGCGAGGATCGCCGTGCCCGCGAAGCGTCCCGCCCGCACCTCAGTCGCCGCCCTTCGCGTCGATCTGGACGGCGAAGCCGCCGGCCGTCAGGCAGGTCTGCGCCTCCGGCTTCATCGGATCGAAGTCGGTCTTCTTCTCAAGGTCGCCCTTGAGGAACGTCATGAGCTTGTCCACCGTGTAGTCCGCGGGGACGACGCCGGCCTTGACCAGGCAGCGCACCGTCAGGAGCCGCGGGTCGGAGAGCAGGTCAGGGTTGTCGATCTGGGTCCGGAACAGGGCCTCGAGGCTGATCAGACCGGCCTTGGCGGCGCAGTCGCGCATCGTGTTGGCGTACGCGTCCACCTTGTCGCCCAGGTTCGTGGGCGGATTCACGCGGTAGATGCCGTTCGGCAGCCTCGTGTACGTCTCCTGCTGCCCGGCGTCCTGTGCGCACTGCCGGTACCGGCTGAACGCCTCCTCGTAGTCGGCTGCGGAGATCTTTCCGGTTTCGATCGCGCGGTCCAGGGCCTGCTTCTCGAAGTCCGAGCCGGCCTTGGCGCGGGCATCCTTGAACTGCTCGACGAGCGGCTTCATCTTCTCGCCGCTGCCCTGCGGCGGGGCTGCCTCCCTGGTCGTCCCGCTCATGCAACCGGCGCTGCTCAGCAGCAGAACGAGGGCGACGGCCGCCCACAGCTTCCTCATCATGTGTTCCCCTCGGGTGGGCCGGCCCGGGACTGGTTCCCGGGCCGGCGTCGAGCCCGCCCTACGCGAAGTAGTTGTGGGCGTAGTAGCTGAACGAGATGCCGCTGTCCGCGCTCGCCCACGACCAGCCGCTGTACCAGCCGGAGAAGATGGCAGCTCCACCGTGCTGGGCGTACGAGTTGCTCCAGTACGAGCAGTCCTCCGTGTGCGCCTCGGCGTACGAGGAGAAGAAGTTCGCGTTGGTGTAGTCCGAGGCGCAGGCGGCCTGGGCCGGGCTGGACACCGCCAGACCGGCGACCGCCCCGCCGACCAGCAGCCCGGCGGTGGCGAGGCTGGTGCCGAGCTTCGTGCGGAGATTCGTCGACATGATCTGCTCCTTTCGTCGCCGCCTTCGGCGGCGTTCCGTTTCCTGAAAGGAGACTGATGGGCGGGCATAACGGCGGACGGAAGTGCTGGATAATTCGTCGGGTTCCCGATTTACCGGGGCGGTTGCAGCGGCTCTTGATAGCTCTCGCCCGGCTGGGCGGCCCGGCCGAACGTGTAACGGACAGGGCCGCCGGTGTCCGCCGAGACGCGGATTTCGAGCTGGCAGGCTCTGGGTTCGTTCCGGCAGTCCACCGTCCCGATCAGTTCGGTGACGACGGTGCCGGAGCCCCGGTTGTCCGTGCCGAGGATCTGCCCGACGCGCTGCGGCGGCACCGGCACCAGCCGGATGTCCACGTCCAGACCGACCGCGTCGAACGCCTTCCGGTACGCCTCGTGGTCGGCGAGCGGGTCCTTGATCCGGGCGACGAAGAAGTCGCCGTCCTTGTGCACCTCGATCGCGGAGCTGGCGTAGCTCGTCGAGCCGGTGCCGAAGCTCAGTCCGAACGCGACGACGGCCGCGGTCAGGGTCGCCAGGGCGACCGCCCACCGGCGTCGGCGCGGCGGTTCCGCCAGGCGTTCCGACGTCACCACCGTGAGGAGCTGCCGGGCGGCAGGTCCCATGGCAAGGTCGTCGTCACGGACCCGGGCCAGTGCTTCGATGTCGTTCATCGGGCCCTCCCTGACAGTGTCGGAGTCTCGGCCAGCTCGTTGGCCAGCCTCCTGCGTGCGCGGTGCAGCCGGATCCGGATCGCGTTGCGGGAGCAGCGCAGCACCTTCGCCAGCTCGCCGTGGTCGAGGCCCTCCCAGGCCACCAGGGACAGCAGCTCCCGGTCGTCGTCGGGGAGCCGGGCCATCGCCTGCCGCAGATCGCCGAGTTCGGCGCTCTCCTCGGCGCTGGGCGCCGCATAGTACTCGCCGAGCTCCTGAGCGAGGGCGTACGAGAGGTCACGGCGCCGGGCGGCGCCGCGGCGGTGCTCGGCGAGGATGTTGCGGGCCACCCCGTACAGCCAGAGCCGGGCCTGGTCGCCGTCCGGTACGGCGTCGAGCCGGCGCCAGCAGACGGCGAACGTCTCGGCCACCACGTCGGCGGCGTCCTCGGGGCTGTCGCAGCGGCGCAGGGCGTACCCGAGGAGGTGGCGGAACGTTGCAGCGTACAACGCCTCGAACCGCCCGGTCCGGTCGTCGGCCACGGCGCCCCCTCGGTCGGTGTGGATGTGCTGACACCACTACATGTCGCGCGAGGTTCGGGCATTTCCCTGTGTCGTCATTGCGACGAGAACGGCGTCGTCGGCACCCTGCATCAGCGCCTGGTGCAGCCGGCTCAGCCGGGGTGCGTCCAGGCCGGTCCGGTCGACGAGGTGATGCCGGGCCCGACGGTACGTCTCCGTGGACGCCTCGGCGCGCCGGCCGATCGCGGCCTGTGCGGCGATGAGCTGTAGCCATGGCAGTTCCCGGCCGGGGTGCCGCAGTGTCATCGACTGCAGGATCGGCAGCGCGCCTGCGGGGTCGCCGCCGCGCAGATGGGCCTCCGCGAGCAGCTGTTCGGCTTGGAACCGCAGCTCGTCCAGGCCGGTGGCGGCGACCTCCAGGTCAGGAAGGTCCCGTACGTCGGCCAGGGATTCGGGCCCGCGCCACAGGGCCAGGGCACGCGTCACCGCGGCCATCCGGTCCGGTCCGGGTAGCCGCCGGGCGGCGTCGATCAGGGTGCGGAATTCGTCGGCGTCGGTTCTCGCCCGCAGCCGGTAGCCGCCGTGCCGGCTCTCTACGACGTCGCCGGCGAGCCGCCGCAGCGTCCGGATGTGGTTGCGGACCATCTGGACGGCGCTGTCCGGGGCGTCGCCGTCCCAGACGCGTTTGACGATCTGGTCCGCGACGAGTGGGGCCTGCCGGCTCACCGCCAGAATGGCGAGAACCCTTCGCAATTGCGCCGGTAATGTCTGCCGCCGGTCGTCGGTCGTTTCGATGGCAACGGGACCGAGAATCAAAATCGTCGGAGTCTGGCGCATCTTCCCCCGCCCCCGTACCGTTGGCCGATTGAGAGGCCACCCCAGCAGGTCAGGGGGAGCGGCGACCAGCCGCAATCCGTCAATGGCGGAAAGGCGTCTGCCGTGTATCACGACAATCGTGCGGCCCCGGCCCTCAGCTGTCGGTCCCGCGAGATCCGCCGCGCGGCGAGGGATCGGTGGCCGGGTTCGGCCGGTGACGTCTATTTCGGCGGCAGAGTTTCCACGAACGATCGGGCCTGCGACAGCCATCCGTCGAGGTCCTCGTCGTCCAGGACCTCCCCGGCCACCAGGACCCAGCCGCGCATCGGTCGCCCCGTGATGTCGAACCGTGCCACGCCGGGCCGTTGCAGGGCTGCCTCCTGCGCGTCCGGGCCCACCCGGACGATCATGTCGTCGCCGAACACGCCGACCGTCAGGTTGCCGTAGGTCAGGAACGCCAGCCCGCCGAACATCCTGCGCTCGGCCACGCCGTGCACGTCGTCCAGGCGCGCGCGCAACCGCTCCGCCAGACCTTCGTCGTACGCCATCGCATCACACTGCTTCCTCACAGGATGTTTTCAGGGTTCATCCAGCCCGGACCCAGGGCGGCGCCGGACAATGTCCCCTATGGCTGCTGCTCAGACCCAAGCCTCCGAAGCCAAGTTGCTCGTCGTCGAGGACGATCCCAACATCCTCGAGCTGCTCTCCGCCAGTCTGCGCTTCGCCGGCTTCGACGTCAGCACGGCCACCAGCGGAAGCGCGGCGGTCAGTGCCGCCAAGGACGGCCGTCCTGATCTCGTCGTCCTCGACATCATGCTGCCCGACCTCGACGGATTCGAGGTGATCCGGCTGATGCGCGAAGGCGGGTCGCGTACGCCGGTGGTGTTCCTGACCGCCCGCGACGCGACCGACGACAAGATCCGCGGCCTCACCCTCGGCGGCGACGACTACGTCACCAAGCCGTTCAGCCTGGAGGAGCTGACTGCCCGGATCCGCGCCGTACTGCGGCGTACGACCGTCGGACAGGAGGCGTCGTCCCGGCTCGTCTTCGCCGACCTGGAACTGGACGAGGAGACGCACGAGGTCTACCGCGCCGGGCAGCGCGTCCAGCTGTCGCCGACCGAGTTCAAACTGCTCCGATACCTGATGCTGAACGCGAACCGGGTGCTCTCCAAGGCCCAGATCCTCGACCACGTCTGGAACTACGACTTCCGCGGCGACGACAACATCGTCGAGTCGTACATCTCGTACCTGCGGCGCAAGGTCGACAATGTCCAGCCCCGGCTCATCCACACGCTGCGTGGCGTCGGGTACGTGTTGCGCAAGCCCGCCGTCTGAATCCGGACATGTCGATGTCCGCGCGGCTGCGCAGCGTCCCGCTGCGGGTCAAGCTCGTCGCCTCGGTCCTCGCCCTGGTGTCGGCGGCGCTCGTCCTCATCGCGGTCAGCAGCACCCTGGCTCTGCGCTCCTACATGTCGCAACGCCTCGACGACGAGTTGACCGCGACGTCGTCGGCGTTCGCTCAGACGGTCGACGCGGCACAGCTGCTTCTCCAGCTGGGCAATGACGCCTCCGTGTCGATCGTCAGCGCCGCGCACTACTTCATGCGGATCACGGACAGCGGGGGACGGCTGCAGGGCCGGCAGATCGGCCTTCCGGCCGGGATGACCCCGGAGGACCTGCCGACGCTGACGACCGGTTTCGACGCGATCCTCGCGGAGATGAGTCAGGGGCCGCACACCGTCGTCTCGCCGAGTCACAAGGTTCACTGGCGGGTGATCGTCGTCCAGCTCAAGAACGGATCCGTGCTGCACATGGCGCGGGACATGTCGGAGTTCGAATCCGCGATCGCACGGTTGATCTGGGCCGACGCCCTGATCGGAGGCGCGGTGCTGATCGCGCTGGCAGGCGTGGGGGCGGCGATCGTGCGTACGAGCCTGCGGTCGCTCATCGAGATCGAACAGACCGCTGCCGCCATCGCCGGCGGGGACCTGACGAGACGCGTACCCGATCCTGAACCGGAACGGGTTGATCCGCAGACCGAGCTGGGTCGTCTCTCGCGTGCGCTGAACGCGATGCTCGCGCAGATCGAGATGGCCTTCACGGCGCGGGCCCAGTCGGAGACCGCGGCCCGGGCGGCGGAGTTCGCGGCACGGGACGCCGCCGCGGCGGCGCAGGAGTCGGAGGCGCGGGCGTTACGGTCGGAGGACCGGATGCGGCAGTTCGTGGCCGACGCGTCGCACGAGTTGCGGACGCCGTTGACGACGATCCGGGGATTCGCGGAGCTGTACCGTCAGGGCGCCGTGCCGAACGAGGAGGCCGCGAAGCGGCTGGTCAGGCGGATCGAGGACGAGGCTTCCCGGATGGGACTGCTCGTCGAGGACCTCTTGCTGCTGGCCCGCCTTGACCGCGAACGGCCACTGACGTTGGCCCCCGTCGAATTGCCGGTGCTGGCGGTCGACGCGGTGCAGGCGGCCCGGGCGACGGCGCCGGAACGTACGATCGAGCTGGATGTGCAGGAGGGTGCCGCCCTCGTCGCGTACGGGGACGACGCCCGGCTGCGGCAGGTCATCGGCAACCTGATGACGAACGCGCTGGTGCACACTCCGGCGGAGGCATTGGTGACGTTGCGGCTGCGCGCCGAGGTGGGCGACACGGCGGTGCTGGAGGTTGTCGACACCGGGCCGGGAATGAGCTCTGAGCAGCGCGAACGTGTCTTCGAACGGTTCTATCGGGCGGACGCCGCCCGCACCCGGAAGGCGAACACCGTCAACGGAACCGGTCTGGGCCTGTCCATCGTGGCGGCGATCGTCGCGGCCCACCACGGCCGGGTCGAGGTCGACGGCACGCCGGGAGGGGGCACGACATTCCGGGTACGCCTGCCGCTCGTGCCGTCCAGGGTCGATATCGCCTCATGATCACTGATTCTCAGGCAACATCCAGGGCGATTACAGGTCGGTCGTAGCCGACGTGTGGAGAGTGAAGGCATGAACGACACCGAGACCAACCCGCAGCGACACGGCGCCCCCGACGACGGGGAGCCATCGCACCGGTCCGCGGACGCCTCCCGGGAGAGCCTTCCGGCGCGGGATGCGGCCGACAACTCGGCCGACCTCAGGTCCGAGGCGACGTCGAAGTCGGGCCCCTCCGCCGGCTCCGGATCCACCGCGCAGTTCCCGCCGGCCGCGCCCGGTGCGGAGCCGGGCGGTCCCCAGCCGGGTGTCTGGCACGGGCCCGCCGATGCGACTTCCGGCAGTGCGATGTCCGCCGCCCATGCAGCCGCTCCCGCCAGCGCCGCTCCCGCCAGCGCCGCCTCAGGATGGCAGTCCGGCCAGCCGCCCTACCAGCCGCACCTCCTCCAGCCGCACATTGCCCAGGCCGCGCATCCGCATCCGTTCAGCCAGGCCGCCCGGGAGGCCGGGGCCGCGTACCAGGCAGGTCAGTACGGCCCGTACCAGCCCACACACCAGGGCGCGGCCCAGCACCCCCAGCCCGGTCAGCCCCAGCCCGGTCAGCCCCAGCCCGGTCAGCCCCAGCTCGGTCTGCCCCAGCCGGGTCAGCCCCAGCCGGGTCAGCCCGGGTATGGCGGCGCCGACGCCGATGTGCCCGGGCAGCTGCCGCCGTGGGCGACCCAGGCGACGGCCGAGCCGCCCCGGCCCGGTCGCGGTCGCAAGTTCGTGCTGACCGGTGTGGCCGCGCTCCTGCTGATGGTGGGCTCCGGTGGCGTCGGCGCCCTGGCCGCGATCGAGTGGGGCGGGAATGGATCGGCCACCACCGTGCAGACGAATTCGGCGGCCGTCAACCGCGTTGTCGACCGCTCGTCGCTGTCGCTGATCGCAAAGGCCGTGCAGCCCAGCGTCGTGTCGATCACCACGGGCACCGGCGAGGGCTCGGGCGTCGTCATCAGCGACAAGGGCTACATCCTCACCAACAACCACGTGGTCGCGAGCGCTCAGGGCGACACGGTCAAGGTGGCGTTCTCCGACGGCAAGACCGCCACGGCCAAGATCGTCGGTACGGATCCCCGCACCGACCTCGCCGTCGTGCAGGTCTCCGGCGTCCCCGACCTGAAGGTTCTGGCGTTCGGCGACAGCGACAACATGGAGGTCGGCGACACCGTCCTCGCCCTCGGCAGCCCGCTCGGCCTCGAAGGCTCAGTCACCGCGGGCATCATCAGCGCCAAGAACCGCACCATCCAGGCCAGCGACCAGGGTCAGCCGAACAACCCGTTCGGCCAGCAGCAACAGCAGCCCGTCACCTCGATCTCGGGCATGCTGCAGACGGACGCGTCGATCAACCCCGGCAACTCCGGCGGCGCTTTGGTCAACACGGAATCCGAGCTCATCGGTATCAATTCGGCCATTGCCACCTCGGGCCAGTCGACCGGCAACATCGGCGTCGGTTTCGCGATCCCGAGCAACAAGGCCAAGGCCGTCGCCGAGGCGCTCATGAACGGCCGGAAGGTCACCCACCCGCAGTTGGGCGTCGGCCTCTCCACCTCCAGCGACGGCAACGGCGCGGTCATCACCAACGTCAACCCGGGCAGCCCCGCCGCCCAGGCGGGCCTACAGGCCAACGACGTCATCATCCAGGTGGACGGTAAGCCGGTCGCCGACTCCGACGACGTCATCTCCGCGGTCCAAGCCGGCACGGTAGGGCAGAAGATCACCCTGACGTACACCCGCAACGGCCAGCAGGCGACGGCGACGCCGACGCTCGCCGACGCGGGCTGACGACAACGGTGCCGGTCAGGCCACGACCGGGCACCCCACGGCGGGGGGGGGGGGGGGGGGGCGGGGGGGGGCGCGCGGGGGGGGGGGGGGGGTGGCGCGGGGCGGGGGGGGCGTGGGGCCGGGGCCGGCCCCCCCCCCCCCCCCCCCCCCCCAGCGGCATGCCGCCGCCGATGACCTTGCCGAACACCGTGATGTCGGGCCGGAAGCCGGGCAGCGCCTGCGCGTACACCGACTGCGCGCCACCGAGGGCGACGCGGAAGCCCGTCATCACCTCGTCGAGCACCAGCAGGGCGCCGTGCTGCGTGCACAGCTCGCGCAGCCGCTGCATGAAGGGCAGGCTGGCGCGCACGAAGT
>CBIHNN010000022.1:0-65646 GCA_966211315.1 uncultured Micromonosporaceae bacterium
GCCAGACCCAGGCTTCCGTGGTCGGCCCAGCCGCAGACCGCGATCGTGCCGTCGGGCGAGGTCGTGTCGCCGCACTTCATGATTCCGCCGAGCCTGCCGGCCGGCACCTCCTTCAGACCGGTCACCGCTCCGGCCTTGTCGGAGAAGAGGCCGAACACCGTGTCGAGGTCGCTCGCCGGCGTCCAGATGAGTGTCGTACCCCCGGAGAAGAGCACGCTGTGGTTCTGTGTGGCGGGGTCCGCGAAGACCGCGCCCAGGGTGGTGTCGAGATCGGCTTCGGCGGAGAGTGCGGTCCGCAGGCTTTCCGCGGCTTCACGGGCCGCCTCGCCGTCGTCCCGCTTGAGGCCCGCGACCTGGTCGGGAGCGGCCAGTGTCGCGTCGTTCTCCCGGGCGACCTGCCAGCCGAACGTGCCGAGCACGGCCGCGCCGGCCAGGCCGGCGACGAGCAAGGAGGCAAGGGCGACGGTGCGTCTGCTGAACGGCTCCTTCGCCTTGGCGTCGTCTTCGGTGCCGTCGCCGTTGTCGCCGACGAGGGCGAACTTGTCGTCGCTCACCTCGATCAGGACGGGGGCGTTCTGGTCCGGCTCGGTGCTGCGCTCGGACATGGCTCTCCACCCTTCCGCCGGTGCCTCCGCCGGAGCCTAGCAACTGTGGCCAGGCCGGGCAGTGCGGACGCAGTCCTGTCACCCACGTCCGTAGACTTGCAGGGTGACCGACGCAGACCTCACCCGTACCCCGACCCTGTCCGCCCAGTACCAGCCCGGCGAGGTAGAGCAGCGGCGGTATGAGCAGTGGGTATCGGGCGGTCATTTCACGGCGGACGCGTCGAGCGACAAGCCACCGTTCACGATCGTCATCCCGCCGCCGAACGTCACCGGCGTCCTGCACATCGGCCATGCCCTGGACCACACGATCCAGGACAGCCTGATCCGCCGCAAGCGGATGCAGGGCTTCGAGGCCCTGTGGCTGCCCGGCATGGACCACGCCGGCATCGCCACCCAGAACGTCGTCGAGCGCAAGCTCGCCGAGCAGGGCCTCAGCCGGCACGACCTGGGTCGCGAGAAGTTCGTCGAACGGGTCTGGGAGTGGAAGGCCGAGTCCGGGGGCAAGATCCTCGGCCAGATGAAGCGCCTCGGCGACTCCGTCGACTGGACCCGCGAGCGCTTCACCATGGACGAGGGCCTGTCGCGTGCCGTCCAGACGATCTTCAAGCGGCTGTACGACGACGGCCTCATCTACCGTGCCGAACGCATCATCAACTGGTGCCCCCGCTGCCTCACCGCGCTCTCCGACATCGAGGTCGAACACACCGACGACGACGGTGAACTGATCTCCATCCGGTACGGCGACGGCGAGAACTCGATCGTCGTCGCCACCACCCGCGCCGAGACGATGCTCGGTGACACCGCGGTCGCCGTACACCCGGACGACGAGCGCTACAAACACCTGATCGGAACCGAGGTCGAGCTTCCGCTCACGGGGCGGCTAATCCCGATCGTGGCCGACGAGCACGTCGACCCGAGCTTCGGCACGGGGGCGGTGAAGGTGACGCCGGCGCACGATCCGAACGACTTCGAGATTGGCCGGCGGCACAACCTGCCGAACCTCACGATCATGGATGAGCGGGCCGTGGTGACCGTACCGGGACCGTTTGAAGGTCTTGACCGGTACGAGGCCCGGCCGGCGATCGTGGCCGCGTTGCGCGCGCAGGGGCGGATCGTCGCCGAAAAGCGGCCCTACCAGCACTCGGTCGGGCACTGTTCGCGGTGCAAAACCACCGTCGAGCCGCGGCTGTCGTTGCAGTGGTTCGTCAACACCGGGTCGCTCGCCGAGGCCGCCGGTGGCGCCGTCCGTGACGGGCGGGTGGCGGTGGAGCCCACGGAGCTGGCGAAGCGGTACTTCACGTGGGTCGACAACATGCACGACTGGTGCATCTCGCGGCAGCTGTGGTGGGGTCACCGGATCCCGGTCTGGTACGGCCCCGACGGCGAGATCGTCTGCATCGGCCCCGACGACCAGCCCCCGACGGGTGAGGGGTGGCGGCAGGACGAGGACGTGCTGGACACGTGGTTCTCGTCGGCGCTGTGGCCGTTCTCGACGCTGGGCTGGCCCGATTCGACGCCGGATCTGGCGAGGTTCTATCCCACGAGCGTGCTGGTCACGGGCTACGACATCCTGTTCTTCTGGGTCGCCCGGATGATGATGTTCGGCCTCTATGCGATGGACGGCAAGCAGCCGTTCGACGTGATCGCGCTGCACGGCATGGTGCGCGACGAGTTCGGCAAGAAGATGTCGAAGTCGTTCGGCAACGTGGTCGACCCGTTGGACTGGATCGAGCGCTTCGGGGCCGACGCGACCCGGTTCACGCTCGCCCGGGGCGCGCATCCCGGCGCTGACGTGCCGACCAGCGAGGACTGGTGCCAGGGCTCGCGGAACTTCTGTAACAAGCTGTGGAACGCGACCCGGTTCGCGCTGATGAACGGTGCGAACGTCGCTGGCCCGCTTCCCGCCGAGCTGTCGACTGTGGACCGGTGGATCCTGTCCCGGCTGCAGCACGTCACGGCCGAGGTCGACCAGCTCTTCGACGCCTTCGAGATCGGCAAGCTCTGCGAGTCGCTGTACCACTTCGCCTGGGACGACGTCTGTGACTGGTATGTCGAGCTCAGTAAGCCGGTGCTCGCCGGCGGCGGGGCACCGGCCGAAGCGACACGGCGGGTGCTCGGGCACGTACTCGACCAGCTGACACGGCTGCTGCACCCGGTGATCCCGTTCGTCACGGACGAGCTGTGGTCGGCGCTGACCGGTGAGCCGACCGTGATCCGCGCGGCGTGGCCGTCGGTGACGCCGTCGCTGATCGACGACGCCGCTGAAGCCGAGGTCGCGGCATTGCAGCGGGTCGTCACCGAGGTCCGGCGGTTCCGTTCCGATCAGGGACTGCGTCCCGGCCAGCGGGTCGTCGCGCAGCTCGGCGGTCTCGGGTCCGCGGGTATCGGGGCGCACGAGCCTCTGATCCGTTTCCTGGCCCGGCTGGACGAGCCCGATCCGGACTTCGCCGCGACCGCCTCGCTCGCAGTCGCCGGTGGCGTGACGGTCGAGCTGGACACCCGTGGGGCGATCGACGTCGCCGCCGAACGCGCCCGGCTCGAGAGGGACCGTGCCGCGGCGGAGAAGGAAGCGGCACAGTGCCGGGCCAAGCTCGGCAACGATGCGTTCATCGGTAAGGCGCCCGAGCCCGTCGTCGCGAAGATCAAGGACCGGCTCGCGACGGCCGAGGCCGACCTGGCACGGATCGGCGCGGCGCTCGCCGCGCTGGCCGCACCGTACGCGACCGAATCATGAGGTCTTGTGCATGAGTGAATACGCCGTCGCCGAGGCGGAACTCAACGAGCGCGGGTTCACCCGGATGGTGTTCGACCTCGAACGCATCCGGGGGTTTCTCGACGCCCTCGGCAGCCCACAGCGGGCGTACCCGTCGATCCACCTGACCGGGACGAACGGCAAGACGTCCACGGCCCGGATGATCGACAGCCTGCTTCAGGCCCACGGCCTGCACACCGGCCGCTACACCAGCCCACACCTGGAGACGGTCCGCGAACGGATCAGCCTGGACGGCGAGCCGATCAGCGAGGAGCGGTTCGCCGCCGTCTACGGCGAGGTCGCGCCCGTCGCCCAGCTGGTGGACGCCCGCGCCGACGAGCCGCTCACGTATTTCGACATGACGACGGGGCTGGCGTTCGCGACGTTCGCGGACGCGCCCGTCGACGTGGCGGTCGTCGAGGTCGGCATGGGCGGCGCCGAGGACGCCACCAATGTCATCGACGCCGGGGTCTGCGTCCTCACCCCGATCGGCCTCGACCACACCGAATGGCTCGGCGACACCGTCGAGGAGATCGCCTGGGCGAAGTCCGGCATCATCCACAGGGACGCGACCGTGATCAGCGCCGCCCAGAGCGAGGACGCCGAGCGTCCGCTGCTGGAACGCTGTGCCGAGGTCGGCGCCACGCTGGCCCGCGAGGGCCGCGAGTTCGGTGTGCTGCGGCGTTCCCTTGCCGTCGGCGGCCAGGTGCTTACTCTGCAGGGCCTCGGCGGGGTGTACGAGGACGTCTTCCTCCCGCTGCACGGCGCCCATCAGGCGCAGAACGCCGCCGTCGCGCTCGCCGCCGTTGAGGCGTTCCTCGGCGCGGGCGCCGCCAAGGCGCTGGATGCGGAGGTGGTCAGGTCCGGCTTCTCCGGCGCGAGCTCGCCCGGTCGCCTCGAACGCGTACGGTCGGCGCCGACCATCCTGCTCGACGGTGCGCACAACCCGCACGGCATGGCCGCCACCGTCCAGGCGCTCGACGAGGAGTTCGCCTTCCGGCACCTCGTCGGTGTGATCGCCGTCCTGGCCGACAAGGACGCGGAAGGTGTCCTTGGGCTGCTCGAACCCATCGTCGCGGAACTCGTCGTCACCCGGAACACGTCACCGCGCGCCATGCCCGCCGCTGAGCTTGCCGCGATCGCGGTCGAGATCTTCGGCGAGGACCGCGTCCACATCGCCGACGACATGCCCGACGCCATCGAGGAAGCGGTCTACCTGGCCGAGGCGAACCAGGAGGGCGAACAGAGCGGGGTCGGTGTGATCATCACAGGGTCGGTCGTCACCGTCGCCGACGCGCGAAGGTTGCTCAAGCAATGACGGATCCCATCCCACCGTCCACGTCCGAGCAGGACCGGGGCGTACCCGTCCGGGCGTCCGGATTGAAGAACCCTGCGGCGGCGGTACGCGGGCTCGGCGCAGGAACGCTGATCATGGAGGCCATCGTTCTGCTGCTGGCGATTCAGCCGATCCGGCTCCTCGGCGGCACACTGAGCGGCGCCGGGATCGGCGTGGTCATCGGGCTCGCCGTCGTGTCGATCCTGCTCGCCGGATTCATCAAGCGCCGCTGGGCATGGCATGCCGGGACGGCGGTACAGGTATTCCTTCTCGCCTCCGGTTACCTGCACTGGTCGCTCGGCGTGCTCGGAGTGATCTTCGGCGTCGTGTGGGCTTACGCGACCAACGTGCGGCGGACGCTGCTCAGGCCACCGCCCGCCACTGACTGATCGCAACGGTGTGCCCGTCCGGGTCGGTCAGCCCCGCCGACCAGAGTTCAAGCTTCTCGCCCCGGCTCACCACCATCGGGCCGTGAGCGGACTTTGCACCCTTGGCCACCAGTTCGGCGTACATCGCCTCGACGTTCCCGACCTCCAGGTTCAGCTGCACCGGCCGCGCATGCCCGCCGGACAGCTGGTCGATCCTCCGCAGCACCAGCCGGGTGTCACCGGACGCCAGCACCGCGGTGTCACCACCGGCATCGATCTCGTGGAAACCCAGCACCTCCCGGTAGAACCGGCGGGACCGATCAAGGTCTGTGACCAGCATCGTCATCCCGATCCCGTGGATCGCCCCAGCGGGCCCGGGCCGCGCACTCGGATACGCAGTGATCAACTCGCCCAACCGTCCATGGTCGTCATCCTGCCCTCGCCCTGTCTCCGGGCCGTCGGCGCCATGATGAACGGCGGCAGCGGCGTCCTGCGCGCGGCCGGCGAAACCTGCCGCGACCGACGATGCGCCTGATCCCGCTGCGGCAGGTGCTGCGGTTTCGAGCCCGGAGGCCGGCTCCGCCGCTGCTTCGGCACCGAGTCCGGAGGTGGGCTCCACGGTGCCGGGCCCCGACGAGGCGGCGTCAGTGATGGCCTCGGCCTCGGCCTTTGGTGCGGGCGCGGGCGCGGAGTCGGCCGTGGCGTCCGCGTCGGGCGCGGATGCGGTCGGGGCGGTGGGCCCGGACCCGTCGCCAACGGCATCCTCGGACGCCGCCGTCGCGGTGCCTGCCTGCTCCTGTCCCACGGCCGCGCGTTCGTCGCCGGATGATCCGAGTGCTTCGTCCGGTTCGGAGTCGTTCGAACGGTCGGCGGATGCGGCGGCAGCGCGTGCTGCCCTGCGTTCAGGGGCGGCCTTGTTGAGGTCCGTGCCGTTGATGCCGGTCGTGATCGGGGTGCGGGGTTCCTCGATGCCGGTGATCACGGCGAACGGTGGGGAGTCGTTCACCGCTGGGCCTGAGTCTGCTGAACCGGTGGTGATCGGGCCGTCCGCGGCTTCGCCGGCTGCGGCGTTCGCGCTGCGGCCGGTCCGATGGTCTTCCTCGTCATCGAGCGGAAGGTCGATGTCGTCGTGCATGTCGATCGGCTCGGCCGGCGTCTCTGCCGCAGGGGTCGCGTCGGGGCTCGGGCCGGTGGATGGCTCGTCGGCGGTCTCCGTGTCGCGGTCGGCCGTGGAGGCGCCCGGCTCCGACGCCGCGACGGTGGCCGGGTCAGCGGTGGCTGGGCCGGCGGTGGCTGGGTCAGTGGTGGCTGGGCCGGCGGAGGTCGCGTCCCCGCTTCCCGTGCGTGCGGAAGCAGGACCACTGTCTTCGCTCGCGCCCCCGGCTTCGCCGGGTCGCGCCGCCGCGGTCGCGGCGTGGCCGCGCGGGAACGGGCTCGGCTTGCGGCGCTGAGCGGGCGTAGCGGGCTCGACGACCGTGCCTTCCAGGACGATGGGGCCGCTGCCGGGTTCGCGGACGGCGATGGAGCGTTCGCGGAGGTCGGCCAGGGGGGTGGAGAGGTCGGCGGTGGTGGGTTCGGCACCGCCGCGGTAGCGGTTGCCAGTTCGCCAGGGCGGGGTGTCGGCGCCGTCGAGGAAGTCGTCCAGGGACATTTCGTGGGTCCCGGGGTCGGCGTACTCCTCCGGGGCTTCTCCGGCGGCGGCCTCGGCGTGCGTCATCACGTCGTCCCACTGGATCCTGACGCGCCGTAGGTCGTCGATCGCGACCATCACGGGAAGGGTCGAGCCGGGGTCCGGCCATTTCGAGACGGGCACCCGGGGGTCGCGAACCGTGACCGCGGCGGCGGGCAGGCCGGGGGCGGCTACGAGGATGTGCAGCTCGCAGCGGCCGTAGGAGGCTCCGGCGGGGGGTTCGGAGACGCTGCGGACGTGCGCCGTACCAGCGACCCAGGCTCGGGCGCCGCGGCCCGCGATGTTGACGAACGACAGCGCGATCGCGAGGACCAGCAGGGCGACGCCGAGGGCCGCGATGGGCCAGCTGGTCATGCCCGCGCCGAACACCATCACGAATGCCGCGATGGCGCCGAGCACCAGTGCGAGCAGTTTGCGTGCCGACGCGACGGACCGCCGGTTCGGGTTCGCCACTGTAGACCTCCTGGGGGTTCCCGCCAGGCTAGGCCGGATCGGGCACCGAACGGAAGGGCGGCATGCGTCGGACCAAATCCGGCATGCCGGTGGTTGACGAACGCGTCATCGGGGCTACCGATAGGCTCGGCGTAACCGCAGAGACCCACGGTAGGAGGAACCTCCGGTGTCCAGCACGCCTGTCGAGCGCACGCTCGTCCTCATCAAGCCCGACGCCGTGCGACGCGGTCTGCTCGGGGAGATCATCGGCCGGTTCGAGCGCAAGGGCCTCACGATCGACGCGCTGGTGCTGCGCACCATGGACGCTCAGCTCGCCGACGCGCACTACGCGGAGCACGTCGAGCGGCCGTTCTACCCGCCGCTCAAGGAGTTCATGACCGCCGGAGGGCCGCTCGCCGCCTTGATCCTCTCGGGTGACTCGGCGATCGAGGTCGTCCGCGGCCTGGTCGGCGCGACCGACGGCCGGAAGGCGGCGGCCGGCACGATCCGTGGCGACTTCTCCCTGTCCAACCGGGAGAACCTCGTGCACGCCTCCGACTCCGCGAGGAGCTCCAAGCGTGAGATCGCCCTCTGGTTCCCCGAGTTGGCCTGACGCGAAGACCACGGCCTGGGCGACCGCATGATCTCGTCTCACATCGTCGCGTCACTGACGGCAGGGCGGTAAGTCGGATGAGGGAATCGCGGGGGTGCCGGTATCGTTGACCGGACAGGCGACGAACCGGCCATCACCGGGGAGCCTCCGGAAGAACGGGTCCCGTAGGGGATCTCACTAGACCCGGGCGGACACCGGCCCGCACAGCAGCCGGCGAACGAAGCGGGCGCTCCGGACGGGGCGTCAAGCGAGGTGGTACCGCGGGCCCGTACTCCATGGCTCGTCCTCGCAGTCCACGAAGAGTGAGCTGCACGAGGAGAGCGACCACCGATGGCCTATCCCCAGCATTCCGACGCGACCGGTGTCCCGGCCAGCCCGGACCTGCCCGCGGTCGAACGGGCGGTCCTCGATCACTGGGCCACCGACAAGACCTTCGAGGCGTCCGTCGACCTGCGGCCCGCCGGTGACGAGGGCAGCAACGAGTACGTCTTCTACGACGGCCCGCCCTTCGCGAACGGCCTGCCGCACTACGGCCACCTCTTCACCGGGTACGTCAAGGACCTGGTGCCGCGGTACCAGACGATGCGGGGCAGGCACGTCGAGCGGCGGTTCGGATGGGACTGTCATGGCCTGCCCGCCGAGGTGGAGGCGGAGAAGCAGCTCGGGATCACCACCAAGGCGGAGATCCTTACGCTGGGTGTGGACAAGTTCAACGACGCTTGCAAGACGTCGGTGCTGAGGTACACCCAGGACTGGGAGCGGTACGTCAACCGGCAGGCCCGCTGGGTCGACTTCGGCAACGACTACAAGACCCTCGATCCCGACTACATGGAGTCGGTGATGTGGGCGTTCAAGACGTTGCACGAGAAGGGTCTGGTGTACGAGGGCTTCCGGGTCCTCGCGTACTGCTGGCGGTGTGAGACGCCGTTGAGCAACACCGAGACGCGGATGGACGACGTCTACCGGGACCGGCAGGACCCGGCGCTGACCGTCTGGTTCGAGCTGGAGACGGGCGAGAAGGTCGGCGTCTGGACCACCACCCCGTGGACCCTGCCGTCGAACCTGGCGCTGGCCGTCGGCCCGGACATCTCCTACGCCAAGCTGGTCAAGGACGGCCACACCTACTACGTCGGCGAGGCGCGGGCCGGGGCGTACGCCAAGGAGCTCGACGGGTACGAGCAGGTGGGCACCGTGCTCGGCCGGGAGCTGGTCGGGAAGCGGTACACGCCGTTGTTCGACTTCCTCGTCGAACAGGGCGGCCCGAACGCGTTCCAGGTGCTCGGGGCGGACTTCGTCACCACCGAGGACGGCACCGGTGTCGTGCACCTCGCGCCCGCCTTCGGCGAGGACGACCAGAACGTCTGCAACGCGGCCGGGATCCCGACCGTGGTGACCGTCGACGACCACACCCGGTTCACGTCGCTGGTGCCGCCGTACGAGGGGCAGCAGGTCTTCGACGTCAACAAGCCGGTGATCCGGGAGCTCAAGGACCGTGGCGTGGTGCTGCGGCAGGACACGTACTCGCACTCGTACCCGCATTGCTGGCGGTGTTCGACGCCGCTGGTCTACAAGGCGGTGTCGTCCTGGTTCGTGGCGGTGTCGCGGTTCCGGGACCGGATGGTCGAGCTGAACCAGGAGATCACCTGGACGCCGGCGCACGTCAAGGACGGCTCGTTCGGCAAGTGGCTGGCGGGCGCCCGCGACTGGTCGATCAGCCGGAACCGGTTCTGGGGTTCGCCGATCCCGGTCTGGAAGTCGGATGACCCGAACTACCCGCGGGTCGACGTCTACGGCTCGTTCGCGGACCTGGAGCGGGATTTCGGGGTGACGGTCACCAGCCTGCACCGGCCAGGCATCGACCAGCTGACCCGGCCGAACCCGGACGACCCGACCGGTCGCTCGACCATGCGGCGCGTGCCGGAGGTCCTCGACTGCTGGTTCGAGTCGGGCTCGATGCCGTTCGCGCAGGTGCACTACCCGTTCGAGAACAAGGATTGGTTCGAGCACCACTATCCGGGCGACTTCATCGTCGAGTACATCGGGCAGACCCGCGGCTGGTTCTACACGATGCACGTCCTGGCGACGGCCCTGTTCGACCGGCCGGCGTTCCGGAACTGCCTCAGCCACGGCATCCTGCTCGGCGCCGACGGCCGCAAGATGTCCAAGAGCCTGAAGAACTATCCCGACGTGTACGGGGTGTTCGACTCGCACGGCTCCGACGCGATGCGGTGGATGCTCATGTCGTCGCCGGTACTGCGGGGCGGGGACATGCCGGTCACGGAGCCGGCGATCCGCGACGCGGTCCGGCAGGTGCTGCTCCCGCTGTGGAACGTCTGGTACTTCTTCTCGCTCTACGCCAACGCGGCCGGTCATACCGCGTCGTTCCGGGCAGACTCGGCGCACCTGCTCGACCGGTATGTCCTGGCGAAGACGCGGGAACTCGTCGAGGACACCACGCGTCAGCTGGACGAGTACGACATCTCGGGCGCCTGTGCGTCGGTGCGCTCGTACCTGGACGCACTGACCAACTGGTACGTGCGCCGCTCGCGGGACCGGTTCTGGGCCGGTGACGCGGACGCGTTCGACACGCTGGCCACCGTGCTGGAGGCCCTCACCCGGGTGATGGCGCCTCTCGCACCGCTCACCACGGAGGAGATCTGGCGCGGCCTGACCGGGGAGCGGTCGGTGCACCTCACCGACTGGCCTTCGGCGGACGCGTTCCCGGCGGACCGGGACCTGGTCGCCGCGATGGACGACGTCCGGGAGATCTGTTCCGCGGCGCTCTCCCTGCGCAAGGCGAAGGGTCTGCGGGTACGGCTGCCGCTGGCGTCACTGACCGTCGCCTCGGCCCGGGCCGAGGCGCTGGAGCCGTTCGCCGACCTGGTCGCGGACGAGGTCAACGTCAAGGAGGTCCGGTTCACCGTCGCGCTCGCCGACTACTGCGAGCAGGTGTTGACCGTCGTACCGCGGGTGCTCGGCCCGCGGGTCGGCGGCCAGGTCCAGCAGGTGATCAAGGCGGTCAAGGCCGGTGACTGGTCCCTCGTGGACGGCGACCCGGTCGCCGCCGGGGTCACCCTCCAGGAGGGCGAGTACGAGCTGCGCCTGGTGGCCGCGAACCCCGACGAGTCCGCGCCACTGCCGGGCGGAGAGGGGGTCGTGGTGCTCGAGACCGCGGTCACGCCCGGCCTGGCGGCCGAGGGCCTCGCCCGGGACGTCGTACGCGTCGTGCAGCAGGCCCGGCGCGAGGCCGGTCTGGACGTGTCCGACCGGATCACCGTCGCCCTTGCGGCCTCGGCGGACGTCACCGCGGCCGTCGAGACGCACCACGACTTCGTGGCCCGCGAGGTGCTTGCCACCGCGCTGACGTTCGACGACGCGGTCGCCGGATTCACCGGCGAGGTCGGCGACGGCGAACCGGTCACAGTGACGGTCATGCCAGTGTGACCGACCGCGGTGTGGCCATCGACTCACCTCGCTTTCGCCCGATATGTCGATAGCCGTGCCGTACCGACTCCGGCGGTGTCCGCTACGGTGACACCGCCGGAGTTGGACATCACTCGGAGGACCCGTGCCGCTGCTCTACACGATCGGTCAGCTGACCGTCGGCAACATCATGAAGCTGGGCTGGCGGCCTACCGTGGAGGGTCTGGAGAACCTCCCCCCGACCGGTGGCGCGATTCTCGCCGGTAACCACCTGTCGGTCGCCGACGAGCTGTTCCTCGGCTCGGTCGTGCCGCGGCACATCGCGTTCTGGGCGAAGTCCGAATACTTCAACGGCACCGGGGTCGGCGGTGCCATCTCCAAGTTCGTCATGACGGGCATCGGTTGCATCCCCGTCGAACGGGCCGGCGGCCGCGCCGCCCTGGCCGCGTTCGATGGTGCGATCCCCGTGCTGCAGTCCGGCGACCTCGTCGCGATCTACCCCGAGGGCACCCGCTCGCCCGACGGCCGGCTCTACCGGGGCCGTACCGGCACCGCCCGACTCGCCCTCGCCGCCGGCGTACCGATCATCCCGGTCGGCGTCCTCGGCACCGAAAAGGTCCAACCGATAGGTCAGCGCCTGCCGAAACCCTTCTCAGGCAAGGTCACCATGCGCTTCGGCAAGCCCATCGACACCATCGGCCGCCCCGACGACCGAACCGGGCTCCGGGCGCTCACCGACGAGCTGATGTCGGAGATCCAGAAGCTGACCGGGCAGGAGTACGTGCCCCGCTACGCCCCACCGCGCTCCACCCCACCACGACCCGCCCCACCGGCGCCTCCCGCCGACCCGGCTTCACCCGCCGCAGGATGAGGACAGACTCGCCGGCATCTTCGACAACGCGCGTGAGTCCGTCTACAGGCCGGGTACCGAAAACTACAGGCCGGGTACCGAAAACCCCCGGCTGAGCAGCGCCGATCGGATCGTCGTCACGTCCGAGGCCCCATCGTCGGCGTTGCGGCGGCTGAACAGCACCGTACCCAGACTGCCGTGGTCCGCCCACCCGCACACGGCGACCCGTACGTCGTCGTTGCGGCCGTCGGCGCAGCGCACGAACAGACCCGACTCGCCGGAGTCGTAGGGGTCGGTCTTGTCGAACCCGTAATCGCCGCCGAGCCTGCCCAGCTCCGCCCGTAGATCCGAGTCCGGACTCCACCGCAGACTGGTCGCGCCGTACACGATGACGCGCCGCCCGCGCCCGTCGGTGTAGATGCCACCGAACCCGGTCGCATCCACATTGCCTCGCCGTTGAGCCTCCGCCGCCAGGTCGGCCGCCGCGGCCTGGCTGTCACCGTCGGTACGCAATGACAGATCCCCGATTCCGGCCGGAACCGACGCGCTCACCGGATACTGCTTCGCCCACGTCCAGCCGTACCAGGCCGGCACACCGCAACAGCACAACGTCATGAGCAGGCAGAACGCGAGGAACCGCCGGAACCAGCGCCGCTTGCGCCGCGGTGACGGGGGCAACGGTCGCTGCACCGGCGGGGCTGGAGGCGTCGGCCGCGCAGCCGACGCCCGCTTCATCGCGGCCTTCTGCCCCCGTGCTGCGGCCCGCCGCGCCTGACGGCTCGGCTTAGGCGGCCGCAGCAACGCCGGGGGCGGCGCGGGGCGCTGCTGCCCCGCCCCCGCCTGCTGCTGCACAGGTACGGGCACGCTCGCATAGCCGCTCGGAGGATGCGCCGCCTCTCGTGGGACCCCGCCGGTCGCCGGGTCGGCCCTGTTCCCGCTCCCGGGCTGCCTCCCATCGGACCCGGCCGGGCGATACTCGGCGCGCTGGTCGTAGGGGGTGGGCGGATATCCGGCGCGCGGATCGTACGAGATCGGTGGCTGGCCTGCGCCTTGGTCGTACGCCGTGGGTGGGAGTCCGGCCCGGTGATCGTAGGCCGTCGGCGGCATGCCCGCTGGCCGGTTGACGGCTGTGGGCGGGAGGTTTCCGACGTCATAAAGGGTCGCCGGGTATTGCTGGGCGTACCAGGACTCGTCGGACTCCGCCCACGGGTCGACGGCCGGGGTGACGTCCCAATCATCGGTCCCGGACTCGCCGACCGCTGCCGGCGGCGGCAGGACGGGCGGCGGTGCTGGTGCCCGTCGGCCGGGCGTGCCGGGAATCGTGCTGTCCGGGCGGAACCGGCGCCAACGGGACCGCTTCGGCGTCGGCGGCGGCACAGCGGCTGACCCGGACCAGCGAACCGACGGGACCTCCATCGGCGTCGCCTCGCCCGCTCCCGCCTCGCCCGCTCCCGCCTCGTCCGCTCCCGCGTCGGCCACTCCTGCCCCGGCCACTTCCGCGTCGACCGCGCCCGCCGGATGTGCGGCGTCGGCGGGCACCGTGGCGCTCTGGACGTCGGAGCTGGCCGTCTCGGAGCTGGCCGTCTCGGAGCTGGCCGTCTCGGAGCTGGCGGGGTCGGAGCTGGCCGGGTCCGTTGACGGCGGGGTGACCGAGCCCGAGGGGGCCGGATGCTCCGGAGGTGGAGGGGCCGAGAACGACGGGTCCGGCGGCGACGTCAGCGGCACCGGTGACCGGGCCGGAGGTGGCGGAGATGGGGCGTCGGGCGCGGAGTTGCCCGGGTGCTCGGCCATCCGTACTCCTTCTCCGGCTGAACCCTGACATCGAGGGTAGTACCGCGTGACCAGCGTTCGATCACGGACAGTTGCCGGCGCGGGCCGACGGAGGCGGACGGGGGCGACAGGTCGTAGGGTCGACGATGATGAGCAGGACTCGCACCAATGCGGTGACCCTGAGCGGACGGCCGGACGCCCGGCCGATGATCTTCGCCCACGGATTCGGTTGTGATCAGAATATGTGGCGTCTCGTCGCGCCCGAGTTCGAGGCGACCCATCGGGTGGTCCTCTTCGATCACGTGGGAGCCGGGCGGTCGGATCTCTCCGCATACAACCCGGCACGGTATTCCGCGCTGGACGGGTACGCCGACGACGTCCTCGAGATCATGCGCGAGGTCGAACTGACCGACGCCGTGTTCGTCGGGCACTCCGTGAGCGCGATGATCGGGGTGCTCGCGGCGCTGAAGGAACCGGAGCGGTTCGCGAAGCTGGCGCTCGTCGGGCCGTCGCCGCGGTACATCGACGACGACGGGTACGTGGGTGGGTTCGGGCCGGCCGATATCGAGGAGATGCTCAACTCGCTGGACAGCAACTATCTGGGCTGGTCGAGCGGCATGGCCCCGGTGATCATGGGGAATCCGGACCGGCCGGAGCTGGGGGAGGAGTTGACCAGCAGCTTCTGTCGTACGGATCCGGCGATCGCCCGGCAGTTCGCCCGGGTGACGTTCCTGTCGGACAACCGTGCCGACCTGCCGCGGGTGACTACGCCGTCGCTGGTCATGCAGTGTTCCGACGATCCGATCGCTCCTGCCGTGGTCGGCGACTACGTACACCGCGCGATCCCCGAGAGCCGGCTGGTCCAGCTCCAGGCCACCGGGCACTGCCCCAACTTGAGCGCGCCCGCGGAGACCGTCGAGGTCATCCGGGCGTTCCTTCAGTCATGATGGCGAGCGGGTCCATGGCGTCCGGCGCCGACCTGCCGGTGCCTTGGGAGGAGTCTCCGCAGGATCTGTACGACCAGGCGCCGTGCGGCTACCTGACGGCGTTGCCGGACGGCACCGTTGTCAACGTCAACCAGACGTTCCTGCAGTGGACCGGATACGGCCGCACCGATCTGGCGGGCCGCAGGCGCTTCCGCGATCTGCTCGCCGTCGGCAGCCTGATCTACTACGAGACACACGTCGGGCCGTTGCTCGGGATGCAGAACGAGGTACGAGAGATCGCCCTGGACGTGACGTGCGCCGACGGCCGGCGGCTGCCGATGCTGTTCAACGCGATGGTGAGCCGCGACGACGATGGTGCCCCACGGCTGATCCGGATGACCGTGTTCGACGCGACGGAGCGCCGCCGGTACGAGCAGGAGCTCCTGCGCTCCCGCCAGGCCGCCGAGGAGTCCGAGCGGCGGGTACGGGTTCTCCAGAAGGTCGTGGCGGAGCTGGCGGCGGCGCCGACGGCGACCGCGGTCGCGCGCACGATGGTGGACGTGGCCGACGCCGCGTTCGGTACGGCGCAGGGTGCGGGCGGCGCCCCGGCGGACGCCACGTTGTGGCTGGTAGACGCTGATCGGGGGCGGCTGCTCCTCGCCGCGGCGACGATGAGCGGCGAGCCGGGCGAGATGCGGCTCGACGCACCGGACGCGCCCGCCGCCGTGGCGCGTAGCGGCGAACCGTACGCGTCGCCGTCGGTGGATAGGCTGCGCGCCGACTTCCCGGCCTCGGCCCAGGTCCTGGTGCGGCGGGGACGGCAGAGTTCGCTGCTGCTGCCCCTGGTCGCCCACGACGTGGTGCTGGGCGTGCTGGCCTGTGCGTTCACAGAGCCACGCGAGTTCACCGAGGACGAGGTCCAGCTGGCCCGGATGCTCGGCCAGCAGGCCGGGCAGGCGCTCGACCGGGCGCGCCTCTACGACGAGGCCCGCCGCCGTGAGGAGCGCGCGGTGTTCCTCGCCGAGACGACGCGGGCGCTCGACGAGACACATGAGCTTCGGCCGCGGGCGCGGCGCCTGGTCGAACGACTCGTCCCGGAGATCGCCTCGTGGGCGGCGGTCCGGCTGGCCGGCGTACCGGAGAACCTGGCCGAGCTGGGTGCGCCGGGCGTCGGCGCCGACACGGTCCTGCCCCTGACCGTGCGCGGCAAGGTGTCCGGGACCCTCGTCCTGCGGCTGCCGCCCGACGGCCCGCCACCGGAGTTCTTCGCCGAGCTGGCCGCGAGCGCGGCGCTCGCCCTGGAGAACGCCCGGCTGTACGAGCAGGAACACGCCGTCGCCCGTACGCTCCAGCGCAGCCTCCTCGCCGGTGAACCCCCGTCCGACCTGCGGTTCGCCGTCGACACGCACTACCGGCCGAGCACCCAGGGGCTTGAGGTCGGCGGTGACTGGTACGACGCATTCCTGATCACCGCCGACAAGCTCGCCGTCGTGGTCGGCGACGTCGTCGGCCGCGGCATCCACGCCGCCAGCACGATGGGCCAGCTGCGCAGCGCGATCCGGGCCCTCGCCGCCGCCGAGGCGGGACCGGCGCGCCTCGTCGAGCAGCTCGACCGCTTCGTCGACCAGTTCGAACAGGCCAGGATGGCCACCGTCGCGTACGCGGAGATCACGCTCAGCACCGGCGAAATGGTGTATTGCTGCGCCGGTCACATGCCCCCACTGCTGCTGCCCCGGGTCGGCGAGCCGGAACTGCTCTGGGGTGGCCGATCAGCGCCGCTCGGCTCCCGCGCGGGGCGGACGGTGCGGTCGGACGCGACCGTACGGCTGCCGGAGGGCGTCCGGCTCCTGCTCTACACGGACGGGCTCGTGGAGCGGCGGGACCGGCCCCTCGACGTCGGGTTTGCGCAGCTCGCGGCCATTTTCGGGGATCATCGCGACGGGCCCCTGACGGGGTTGACCGGCCGGCTCGCGGACGCCATGGTGGATCACGACCAGCCCGACGACGTCTGCCTGCTCTGCGTGTCCATCGGCGTCGAGCGGCACCTGGCACGGTCCATCGCGGCGGACCCCCGACGGATCGCCGCCGTACGCCAGGATCTGCGCGGTTGGCTGACTGCCCACGCCATCGACGAGGAGGCCCGGTACGCCGTGCTGCTTGCCTGCTCGGAGGCGGTCACGAACGCCATCGAGCACGGCTACCGCCGGCATCCTGAGGGCGTCGTGGAGGTGAGGGCCACCCTTGAGGACGCGTCGGTGCTGCTGTGCGTCCGGGACACGGGCTCGTGGCGGGAGCGGCGGCCCGAACCGCTGCGCGGGCGCGGCCTGCAGCTGATGCGTGAGGTGATGGACGAGGTGGACGTCGACTGCTCCGGTGGCACGACTGTGACCATGCGGCGCCGGGTGAGCCCGCGATGAGCCGGGAGTGGCTGACCGTGAGCCGCCGGGGCGGGGTGCATCTGGTCCGGCTGGCGGGGGAGGTCGACACGGCGAACGCGCCCGTGATCGAACGGGAGCTGCGGGTGCAGCTGCCCCTCCCGTCCGCCGTGGTGATCGACCTGACCGCCGTCTCGTTCCTGGACAGCGCCGGCGTACGGATGATCGACACCGTCGTCGCGGACCTGGCCGGCCGGGGCGCCTCGACCGGGCTGGTGGTGCCCGAGGGCGGCGTACGGCTGACGTTGCGCCTCTGTGCGTTTCCCGACGAGCTCATACACCCCGATCTCGCCTCCGGCATCGCCGCGGTGGGGAACTGATCCGCCGGGACGCGTACCCTGGGTGCCCATGAGCGTCGCGTCCGTCTTCCCCGCCCTCGAAGCACTGCTTCCCAAGGTCAGCAAGCCCATCCAGTACGTGGGTGGCGAGCTGGGCGCAGTGGTGAAGGACTGGGACGCCACGACGGTGCGCTGGGCACTGATGTACCCGGACGCGTACGAGGTGGGTCTGCCCAACCAGGGTGTGCAGATCCTGTACGAGGTTCTCAACGAACAGCCCGACGTGCTCGCCGAGCGTACGTACGCGGTCTGGCCGGACCTTGAGGCGCTCATGAAGGAGGCCGGGGTCCCGCAGTTCACGGTCGACGCGCACCGTCCGGTGATCGCGTTCGACGTGCTGGGAATCTCGTTCGCCACCGAGCTGGGCTACACGAACATGCTCAGCGCCCTCGACCTCGCGGGCATCCCGCTGGAGTCGAAGGACCGCACGGCTGACCACCCGATCGTCCTTGCCGGCGGTCACGCGAGCTTCAACCCGGAGCCGATCGCCGACTTCATCGACGCCGCTGTGCTGGGCGACGGTGAGGAGGCGGTCCTGGAGATCACCGGGATCATCCGGGACTGGAAGGCGCAGGGGAGCCCGGGCGGCCGCGACGAGCTCCTGCTACGCCTGGCCCGCACGGAGTCGATCTACGTTCCGCGCTTCTACGACGTCGACTATCTGCCCGACGGCCGGATCCAGCGGGTCGTTCCGAACCGGGCCGACGTCCCGTTCCGGGTCGCCAAGCGCACGACGATGGACCTGGATGCGTGGCCGTATCCGAAGAAGCCCCTCGTGCCGCTGGCCGAGACGGTCCACGAGCGCTACGCGGTGGAGATCTTCCGCGGGTGTACGCGCGGCTGCCGGTTCTGCCAGGCCGGCATGATCACCCGCCCGGTACGGGAACGGTCGATCACCACGGTCGGCCAGATGGTCAAGGAGGGTCTCGAGTTCTCCGGCTTCAACGAGGTGGGCCTGCTGTCGCTGAGCAGCGCGGATCACTCCGAGATCGGTGACATGTGTTCGGGCCTGGCCGAGCAGTACGCCGACAGCAACGTCTCGCTGTCGCTGCCGTCGACCCGGGTGGACGCGTTCAACATCGACCTGGCCCAGGAGCTGTCCCGCAACGGGCGGCGGACCGGCCTGACGTTCGCTCCGGAGGGTGGTTCGGAACGGATCCGCAAGGTCATCAACAAGATGGTGACCGAGGAGGACCTGATCCGGACGGTGGTCACGGCGTACTCGAACGGGTGGCGGCAGGTGAAGCTGTACTTCATGTGCGGCCTGCCCACCGAGACCGACGACGACGTGTTGCAGATCGGCCGGATGGCGCACGAGGTGATCAAGGCCGGCCGGGTCGCGACGGGCAGCAAGGACATCCGCTGCACGGTGTCGATCGGGGGGTTCGTGCCGAAACCGCACACTCCGTTCCAGTGGGCGGCGATGGAACGGCCGGAGGTCATCGACCACCGGCTGCGGCTGCTCAAGCAGGAGATCAACAGCGATCGGTCGCTGGGCCGGGCCATCGGCTACCGGTACCACGACGGCGAGCCGTCGCTGATCGAGGGCCTGCTCTCGCGCGGCGACCGCCGGGTCGGGGCCGTGATCCGCAAGGTCTGGGAGAACGGTGGCCGGTTCGACGGCTGGTCGGAGCACTTCTCGTACCGGCGTTGGGTCGACGGTGCCGCCGAGGTGCTGCCCTCGTACGGCGTCGACCTGGACTGGTACACCACCCGGGAGCGGGAGGAACTGGAGGTGCTCCCCTGGGACCACCTCGACTCCGGGCTCGACAAGGACTGGCTCTGGCAGGACTGGCAGGACTCCAAGAGCGAGTTCGAGCAGGACGACTGCCGGTGGACCCCCTGCTTCGACTGCGGGGTCTGCCCCAGCATGGACACGGAGATTCAGATCGGGCCGACCGGGAAGAAGCTTCTCCCGCTCACCCCGGTCGGCACCGGCCTCAAGCTGCCGGCGCATACCCACTAGGGAGTACGACCATCGCGAAAAACCAACCCGTCGGCGGGCAGGCGCCCGTCGTGCAGCGGATCCGGATCCGGTACGCCAAACGCGGCCCGCTGCGGTTCACGTCTCACCGGGATTTCGCCCGCGCCTTCGAACGGGCGGTTCGCCGGGCGGGCGTACCGATCGCCTTCTCGCAGGGCTTCACCCCGCACCCCAAGATCTCGTACGCGAGCGCGGCGCCGACGGGCGTGGCCAGCGAGGCGGAGTACCTCGAGATCGGCCTGCAGGCCGAGGTCGACGCCGACGACCTGCGCAGGGCGCTCGACGCCTCGCTGTCCCGGGGCATCGACGTGCTCGACGCGGTGATCGCCGCCGGGCCGGGTAGCCTCGCCGACCGGATCGACGCGTCGCACTGGCGGATCGAGCTGCCGGGGATCCCCGACGAGGTCGCGGCGGCCGCAGTGGCCGCGTTCACGGCCGCCGAGGAAATCCTCGTCGAGCGCATGACCAAGCAGGGACGGCGGGAGTTCGACGCCCGTCAGGCGGTCGCCCGGATATCAGTCGACTCGAGCTCCGGCGCACCTTCCGGGGTTGGGGCCGCACCGTGTGCGATACTCGACCTTGTCGTACGGCAGGTGACACCCGCAGTGCGACCCGATGACGTTCTGTCCGGCCTCCGCGTGGTGGCTGGCCTGGAGCCGCCGGTCCCGCCTCGTGCGACCCGGCTGGCACAGGGCACGCTCACTGCGCACGGCGAGATCGTCGATCCGTTGGACGTGGATCGCCAGGACGTACCCATCGGTGGACGCTGACCGATTCGGCCTGCGTTCATTGGCAGACTTCGGCGACCCGTCCGCTGGCGGATGGTCACCGGAACATTGAGTGGCGTCCCTGCGTGGCAGCGTTCCAACGCGCCCGGGGAGGCCAGAACTGGAGAGCGCCCCATGCTCGATAACGAGCCCGAGGGCGGTGAGCGGACCGGAACCAATCCGGTCCACGAGCCCGCCGTAGACACCACCGCGTCCCCGCAGCCCCCTGCGACGGACACACCAGCCGAGGCCGCCGCGCCCACGCGGCGGCGCACCACCCGGCGCAAGGCGGTTCCGGCCAAGAACGGCGCGACCAGCGAGCCTGGCGCGTCGATCGAGGCGCAGGACGCCGAGGAGACCCGCGAGGCGGCCGCTGCGGCCCCGCCGGTGGCGACCCGCCGTCGCCGTACGGCCAAGGCCGCGGCGCCCGCGGCTGAGCCCACCGGACCGGTCGCCGAGACCGCCGCCGCGCTGCCCGCTGCCGAAGCGGGGACGGATGACCTGACGGCGGCCGCACCGGCACCCGTCAAGGCCACCCGAAGCCGGCGCAAGGCGGCCGCGCCGGTCGCCGTACCCCCGCAGGAGCCGGCGCCGGCCGAGGCCGACGTGGCCGCCCCCGGCCCGGTCGTGCCCGTCACCGAGGAACCGCCCGCCGAGGATGAGCCCGCGGCCCCGGCTGTGCCGGCGGTCGAGACCGAGGTCGCGCCCAGCCGCCGCCGGCGGGGTGTGGCACTGCCGCCCGCCGTGCTGTTCATCCCGCCGAGCGCGGAGACCCCCGTCGAGCCCGTGACCCGGCGCGGCCGTCGGCGGACCGCCGACCCTGAGCCCGTGGTGGCCGACACACCGGCCGCCGCAGCGGCCGACCCCGTCGCTGTCGACGAGCCGGTCGAGACCGGCCGCCGGCGTCGCCGCGGCCGCCGCGACCAGGCCGACGAGGTCGAGATCGTCGCCGTCGCCGACCTGGAGGCGCCCGACGAGAGCGTCGGCGACGTCGAGGACGGCGCCGACGACAGCGCCGACGACACCGACGACGAGGACGACGACTCCGCGGCGGCCCGCCGCCGTCGCCGCCGTGGCCGCCGCGGTCGTGGCCGGGGCAAGGGGCCGCTGGACGACGACGCCGACGAGACCGATGAGCCCACCGCGGCGGCCGAGGAGGACCCCGAGGAGGGCGACGACGAGGCCGACGAGGGCGACGGGGTCACCCGTCGTCGCCGCCGCCGTCGCCGCAAGGGTGCGGGCGACACCGACATCGCCGCACCGGACGACGGCGTCCACACCGTGGTACGCATCCGCGAGCCCCGCACCCGGGAACGGGCCGACCGCTCGGACGAGGTCCAGGGCGTCTCCGGCTCCACCCGGCTCGAGGCGAAGCGTCAGCGCCGCCGCGACGGCCGTGAGCAGCGCCGGACCCGTCCGCCGATCCTCAGCGAGTCGGAGTTCCTGGCCCGCCGTGAGGCCGTCGACCGGGTCATGGTGATCCGCCAGAAGCCGGACCGGACCCAGATCGCGGTGCTGGAGGACGGGGTGCTCGTCGAGCACTACGTCGCCCGCGCCACATCCGGCACGATGGTCGGCAACGTCTACCTGGGCAAGGTGCAGAACGTCCTGCCCAGCATGGAGGCGGCCTTCGTCGACGTGGGCCGTGGCCGCAACGCCGTGCTCTACGCCGGCGAGGTCAACTGGGACGTCTCCGGACTGGAGGGCCGGGCCCGCTCGATCGAGCAGGCGTTGCGCTCCGGCGACTCGGTCATGGTCCAGGTCACCAAGGACCCGATCGGGCACAAGGGCGCCCGCCTCACCAGCCACATCGCGCTCTCCGGCAGGCACCTGGTCTACGTGCCGCACGGCAACGCGTCCGGGATCAGCCGTAAGCTGCCCGACAACGAACGCAAGCGACTGCGCGACGTGCTCAAGAAGCTGGTGCCGGACGGCGCCGGGGTCATCGTCCGGACGGCTGCCGAGGGCGCCAGCGAGGACGAACTGGCCCGCGACGTCAAGCGGCTGCAGTCGCAGTGGGAGGACATCCAGGCCCGCGCCGCCGAGGGCAACGCGCCCGCGCTGCTCTCCGAGGAGCCCGACCTGGTCGTCCGGGTCGTCCGTGACCTGTTCAACGAGGATTTCCGCGAACTCGTCATCGAGGGCGACCAGGCGTACGGCGAGGTGGAGAACTACCTGACCTCGGTCTCACCGGACCTGGTGGAGCGGCTGCACCGGCACACCGGCACGGCCGACGTCTTCGCCCAGAAGCGGATCGACGAGCAGATCCTGAAGGGCCTCGATCGCAAGGTGTTCCTGCCCTCCGGCGGTCACCTCGTGATCGACCGCACCGAGGCGATGACCGTCGTGGACGTCAACACGGGCAAGTACACCGGTGCGGGCGGAAACCTCGAGGAGACGGTCACCCGTAACAACCTGGAGGCGGCTGAGGAGACGGTGCGCCAGCTGCGGCTGCGTGACATCGGCGGCATCGTCGTCATCGACTTCATCGACATGGTGCTGGAGAGCAACCGGGACCTCGTCCTGCGGCGGCTCACCGAGTGCCTGGGACGGGACAGGACGAAGCACCAGGTAACGGAGATCACCTCGCTCGGCCTGGTGCAGATGACCAGGAAGCGGATCGGCGCGGGGCTGCTGGAGGTGTTCAGCGAGACCTGTGAGCACTGCAAGGGTCGTGGGCTGATCATGCACACCGAGCCGGTGACGGAGCGGGGCCGCCCGGCGATCGGTGCCGCCGAGAAGGTCAAGGCGGTGGCGTCCGCGCCGCCGCCCGCCCTACAGGCCTCGCCGTCCAACGGCACGACCAGCTCGCGGCGCCGGGGACGCCGGGGTGGCGGCGACACCGCCGAGGCGCCGGTCGCGACCGATGCCCCGGCTGTCGATGCCCCCGCTGGTGACACCCCGGCCCTCGAGACGCCGGCTGTCGAGACGCCGGCCGAGCGGATCGCGGAACAGGTCCCCGAGCGGCCGCGGCCCGTCGCCGGTTCCGGGGTGATCGGTGTCGCGCCGGTCGTCGCGGCGGATCAGGACGATGACGAGTACGACATCAGCGGCTACGACCTGTCTCGCTACGAAGCGCCGGAGCCTCTCCAGCTCACCGGCAGCGATGACCCGGACGCCGATGGTGCGGACGAGGGCGACGAGGAACCGGCCGGCGCTGGTGGCCGCCGCAGGTCTCGCCGCAGCGGCACCCGCCGCCGTACGCGCCCCTGACCTAGGCCTGAGACGGCGGGGACCCACGGGGTACCCGCCGTCTCGTATGTGTGCCGAGTGCGATCCGCCTCACGGATGGGCTTCGATACAGTCGATGTCGCCGTCCACCCCTGGGAGCACATACGCCATGCGACGCCTTCTGGCCGCCACCGTGAGCGGTGTCATTCTTGTATCCGGTGCGGGCTGTTCCGCCGACGCCGGGAATACCGCGCCGGGCGCGCCCGTCACCTCCACGGCGGGCTCCGCCGTCGGTGGCTCGCCCGCCGCCCCGGCCGCTTCCAGGGGCGCCTCTGCGGCGCCGGGCACGAGCGGTCGCGCGGTCGATTCCGGCGACGCTGTCCTGGCCGCGAACGCCGGCCAGCTCTGTGTCCAGGCACGCATGGTCAGCGGTACGGCCGTCAGCGAGTTCCCCCATCTTCAGAAGGAGCTGAAGGCGGCCACCACCGGCCAGCAGAAGAAGCTGACCGGGGACCGTATCCGGCAGACGGTCGGCAACTGGAGCTTCGCGTTGAACAACCTGTCCCGGCTGGTGGCCGACCCCGGTCTGAAGAAGGCGTTCGGCGCGGCCGGCGAGTCCGCCAGGAGGCTGGGCGCCGGTGACCCGGCCAAGATCACCCAGGATCAGCTGGTCGCGGTGCAGAAGGACATCGACAAGGCGTGCGCCGGTAAGTGACCCGCGGGTGTGGTCCGGACCCGGTTTGGGGCCGGACCCCCTGATGAAGTACGCTTTCCCGTGGCGTTCTTCCGTGCGCCGCAATCCTGTGCGCCCGCCGCCTCGGTGGTCGGTGAGCCGGGAGAGTTCAATCCGTTGAGCAGCGGGTCCCGCTGCTCCAAGTCGCAGGGAGTCCGCGTCTCATGTACGCGATCGTCAAGACCGGCGGCAAGCAGTACAAGGTCGCCGAGGGCGACGTGATCGAGGTCGAGAAGATCGTGGGCAAGCCCGGCGACGCGGTGACGCTCGCGGCCGTGCTTCTCGTCGACGGTGACGACCTGGTGACCGATGCGGCCAAGCTTGCCAGCGTGGCGGTGTCCGGCGAGATCGCCGAGCACACCAAGGGTCCGAAGATCCGGATCCACAAGTTCAAGAACAAGACCGGCTACCACAAGCGCCAGGGGCACCGCCAGCCGCTGACCCGCGTGAAGGTCACCGGCATCTCCAGCGGGAAGTAGGTCCAGCCATGGCTCACAAAAAGGGTGCGTCCAGCTCGCGCAACGGTCGCGATTCCGCAGCTCAGCGGCTGGGCGTCAAGCGCTTCGGTGGTCAGCTCGTCAACGCCGGTGAGATCCTGATCCGCCAGCGCGGCACGAAGTTCCACCCCGGCGAGCTCGTCGGCCGCGGCAAGGACGACACACTCTTCGCACTCGCCGCCGGGAACGTGCAGTTCGGCAAGCGGCTCGGCCGCAAGACGGTCAACATCGTGCCGCTCGCCGCTCCGGTGGCGCAGTAACACAGCTTTTCGACGGGCCGCGGACCTCGGGTTCGCGGCCCGTTCTCTTTGGAAGGAAACCGTCATGGTTGCGTTCGTGGACCGCGTCGTCCTGCACCTCGAGGCCGGCGACGGCGGGCACGGTTGCGCCTCCGTGCACCGGGAGAAGTTCAAGCCGCTCGGCGGCCCGGACGGGGGCGACGGCGGGCACGGCGGCAGTGTCTCGCTGGTCGTCGACCCGCAGGTGCACACGCTGCTCGACTTCCACTTCCATCCGTACATCAAGGCCGCCAACGGCAAGGGCGGTGCGGGCTCGAACCGGGACGGCGCGAACGGCGAGAACCTCGTCCTCAAGGTCCCGAACGGCACCGTCGTCCTGACCGAGGACGGCGAGGTGCTGGCCGACCTGGTCGGCGCGGGGACGACGTACGAGATCGCGCGGGGCGGGCGGGGCGGCCGGGGGAACCGGGCGCTCGCCAACGCCCGGCGAAAGGCGCCCGGCTTCGCGGAGCTCGGCGAACCCGGTGACCGCCTCGACGTGGTGCTGGAACTGAAGAGCGTCGCCGATGTCGGCCTGGTCGGCTTTCCGTCCGCCGGCAAGTCGTCGCTGATCTCGGTCATCTCCGCCGCCAAGCCGAAGATCGCCGACTACCCGTTCACCACGCTGGTGCCGAACTTGGGCGTGGTGCAGGCGGGCGAGACCACGTTCGTCGTGGCGGACGTGCCGGGGCTGATCCCGGGCGCCGCCACCGGCAAGGGCCTCGGCCTGGAGTTCCTGCGGCACATCGAGCGGACCAGCGTACTGCTGCATGTGCTGGACGCCGCCGCCATCGAGACGGAGCGGGATCCGCTCGCCGACCTGGACGCGATCGAGGCCGAGCTGGCCGCGTACGGCGGGTTGGAGGACCGGCCGCGGCTGGTCGCGGTGAACAAGGTCGACATCCCGGACGGCCGGGACCTCGCGGACATCGTCCGGCCCGACCTGGAGGCCCGCGGCCTGCGTGTCTTCGAGGTCAGCGCGATCACCCGCGAGGGACTCAAGGAGCTGGTGTACGCCCTCGGCGACCTCGTCGCCAAGAACCGCCGGGACACCCCCGTCGAGGAGCCCACCCGCATCGTCATCCGGCCCCGCGCCGTCGACGACGCCGGCTTCACCATCGACCACGAGGACGGCGTCTACGTCGTCCGTGGAACGCAGGTGCAGCGCTGGGTGCTGCAGACGAACTTCGACAACGAGGAGGCCGTCGGCTACCTCGCCGACCGGCTCAACCGGCTCGGTGTCGAGGCCGCGCTCGCCAAGAAGGGCGCGAACCCGGGCGACACCGTACGCATCGGTGAGCGGGAGTTCGACTGGGAGCCAGCGGCCGGTGATTACATGACCGGTCCGCGCGGCACCGACCTGCGGCTCGCCGAGCAGAACAACCGTCCGTCGGCCGCCGACCGGCTGGCCGCCCGTAAGGGTCGCCGCCGCCCGTTCGAGCTGGACGCCGAGTCGGCCGCCACCTCCTCGGTCGAGTCGGCCCCGGAGACGATCGCGGCGGGTTCCGCCGACCTGTTCGACACCGACGATGAGCCGCAATCTCGGGGAGATCGTTGATGGTGACGGTAGCGAGGTGTTGATCGAGAATCGTCCCGCGACCGATCCGGAACTGACCGCCCTCGTCATCGCCCAGCAGCGTGAACTGCGCGACGCCGACGGCGGACTGGACGGGCAGGAGACGGCCGTTCGCGACGGCGCGTTCTCCCTGGTCGTCGTCGTCGATGGGCGGGCCGTCGGATGCGGCGCCCTACAGGCACTCGACGACGACTGCGCCGAGATCAAACGAATGTACGTGCGTCCGGCGTACCGGGGCCGGGGGATCGCCCGGCGCCTGCTCGCCGCCCTGGAGGGGCACGGGCTCGTCGCCGGATACCGGGAGCTGCGGCTGGAGACCGGCACGTACCTGCCGGCGGCGATCGGGCTCTACACGGCGTGCGGGTACGTCCCGATCCCCGTCTACGGGGAATACGTGGGTAACCCGTACAGCGTGTGCTTCGCGAAGCGGCTGCCTGTGCCCGCCTGACGGATGCGTCGGGCAGGATGGGAGCCATGCCGAGTCTCACCCGCGCCGAGGCGGCCGACCGCGCCGGCGTTGTCACCGTCGACTCGTACGCGATCGACCTGGATCTGACCACCGGGGACGCGACGTTTCGGTCCACCACCACGATCCGTTTCCGGGCGACCCCCGGCGCGGTGTCGTTCGTGGAGATCAAGCCCGTACGGGTGCTCGGCGTACGGCTCAACGGCAAGCCCCTCGACACCGTGCTCGACGACAACCGGCTCGCCCTGGCCGGGCTGGCCGGCGAGAACGAGCTGGTCGTCGAGGCGGAGCTGGCGTACTCGCACACCGGGGACGGCCTGCACCGCGCGGTGGACCCGGCCGACGATGCGGTCTACCTGTACGCGATGTCCTTCCTGGACGAAGGGCAGCGGATCTTCGCCTGCTTCGACCAGCCCGACCTGAAGGCCCCGGTCACACTCGCGGTGACGGCGCCGGAGTCCTGGATCGTGGCGGGCAACGGGCTCCTGGAGGAGCACCGCGGGCCCGGACGCTGGAGGTTCGCGGCGACCCGGCCCCTGGCGACGTACTTCACGACGCTGCTGGCCGGGCCGTACCACGAGGTCACCGCCGAGCACGACGGGATCCCGCTCGTCGTGTACTCCCGGCAGTCGCTCGCCGCGGCGCTCGACGCGGACATCGAGGAGATCCTCACGGTCACCCGGCGGTGCCTGGACCGCTTCCATGAGCTGTTCGGGCAGCGGTACCCGTTCGGTGCCTACCGGCAGGCGTTCGTGCCGGACTTCGCCGCCGGTGCGATGGAGAATCCCGGCCTGGTGACCCTGCGCGACGAGTACGTTTTCCGCTCCGCCGTCACCGATGCCGACCGGGAGGAACGCGCCACCGTCATCGCGCACGAGATGGCGCACATGTGGTTCGGCGACCTGGTCACGATGACCTGGTGGGACGACCTGTGGCTGAACGAGTCGTTCGCCGAGTACCTCGGCACCCGCGTCACTGCCGAGGCCACCCGCTTCGACCAGCCGTGGACCACGTTCGCGATGAAGCGCAAGGCCTGGGGGTACGCGGCCGACCAGCGCCCGTCGACCCACCCGATCGCCCCGTCCGCGGTCGACGACACGCAGCTCGCCCTGCTCAACTTCGACGGGATCTCGTACGCCAAGGGCGCGTCCGTCCTGCGGCAGCTGGTGGCGTGGCTGGGTGACGAGGCGTTCTTCGCCGGGCTCCGGGCACACTTCGCGGCCCACGCGTTCGGCAACGCGACCCTGGCCGACCTGCTCGGGGCGCTCTCCGCGGCGTCCGGCCGGGACCTGCGCTCGTGGGCCGAGCTGTGGCTGCGGCGGGCCGGGGTGAACACGCTACGGGCCGAGGTTGCCGTCGAGGGAGGCACCTACACGTCCGTCACCGTGGTGCAGGAGGCCGATGCGGCGTATCCGACGCTGCGTCCGCACCGGGTCGGCGTGGGGCTGTACGACGGGGCGGTGCTCCGCCGGCGACTGGAGATCGATCTGGATCCCGCGGTCGACGGGGGCCGGACCGCCGTACCCGAGCTGGTGGGTGAACCCGCCGCGGACCTGCTGCTGCTCAACGACGGTGACCTGACCTTCGCCAAGGTGCGCTTGGACGACGCGTCGGCAGTTGCTGTGCCGCTGTTGCTGCCCTCGCTCGCGGACCCGCTCGCCCGCGCGGTCCTCTGGTCGTCGGTCATCGACGCCGTGCGCGACGGCGAACGGCCGGTCGCGGACCTGGTGTCGCTGGTCCTGACCGCGTTGCCCGTGGAGACGGAGGTGGTCATCGTCGAGGATGTGCTGTCGCTGACCGCCACGCTGCTCGACCGTCACCTCGGCCCGCAGACGCGGCCGGCGGCGCTCGCCATGGTCGCGCAGGCCTGCGACCGGCTGCTCGCCGCGGCGTCCCCGAGCGGGTCGATGCAGCTCGCGGCCGCCCGCGGTCTGATCGGTGCGACCGTCGACGTGCCACGGCTACAGGGCTGGCTGGCCGGCTCGGATATCCCAGAGGGCCTCGTGATGGACGCCGAGTTGCGCTGGCTGGTCCTCTACCGCCTCGCGGTGCTCGGTGCAGCGGACGCCGCCGTCGTGGACGCCGAGCTGGCGAACGACCGCAGCGCGGCGGGCGAGCACCGGGCGGCCCTGTGCCGGGCCGCGCGTCCCGACCCGGCCGCCAAGGAGTACGCCTGGTCGGTGCTGACCGGCCGGGTGGAGGCGTCGAACCGGATCGTCGAGGCGAACGCGAACGCCTTCTGGCAGCCCGAACAGGTCGCCCTGACCGAGCCGTACGTGGCACGGTACTTCGCGGAGCTGCCCGAGGCCGCCGCCCGCTTCTCGTCGTGCTGGCTGGCCGAACGCGTCGCCAAGCTGGCGTACCCGGCCACCGCCGTCGCCCCGGAGACCCGGCGGCTGGCCGCGGAGCTGCTGGCCTCGGACGCTGTCCCGCAGTCGGTCCGCCGTGCGGTCACCGACTGCGACGACGATCTCAGGAGGGCCCTGCTGGCCCGGGGTTAAGGTCGTCGGATGGATCAAGCACGGCGCATCGGGATCATGGGCGGGACGTTCGACCCGATCCATCACGGGCACCTCGTGGCGGCCAGCGAGGTCGCCGAGCGGTTCGGCCTGGACGAGGTGGTCTTCGTCCCGACCGGCCAGCCGTGGCAGAAGGACGCCGTCAGCCCCGCCGAGGACCGTTACCTGATGACGGTCATCGCGACCGCCTCGAACCCCCGCTTCCAGGTCAGCCGCGCCGACGTCGACCGGGACGGCCCCACCTACACGGTCGACACCCTGCGTGACCTGCGTGACACCTATGGTCCGGACGCGCAGCTGTTCTTCATCACCGGGGCGGACGCGCTCGAGCGGATCCTGTCCTGGAAGGACACACACGAGATGTTCGAACTCGCCCACTTTGTCGGGGTGACCCGCCCCGGCTTCGTGTTGTCCGACGACCACTTGCCCGCCGACACGGTCAGCCTGGTTGAGGTCCCGGCCATGGCGATCTCCTCCACCGACTGCCGTACCCGCGTCGCCGCCGGTCAGCCGGTCTGGTATCTCGTGCCGGACGGGGTGGTGCAGTACATCGCCAAGCGGCGGCTTTACCGGAGTGTCGGAGCCGTGTGAGAGGCTTGATGCCGCCTGACAAGGATCTGACTACAGGGACTCAACGACTACCAGGACTCAACGACAAGGAGAGGAGTGCGGTGACCGCATCCGAGCGCGGAATCGAGTTGGCCCTGACCGCCGCGCAGGCGGCAGCCGACAAGAAGGCCGAGGACATCGTCCTCATCGACGTAGCCGATCAGCTCGTCATCACCGACGCCTTCGTGATCGCCTCCGCCGGCAACGAGCGCCAGGTCGTCTCGATCGTCGACGCCATCGAGGAGGCACTGCTCAAGCTCCCTGAGAAGGCCAAGCCCGTACGCCGTGAAGGTGAACGGCAAGGGCGCTGGGTGCTCCTCGACTACGTCGACATCGTCGTGCACGTGCAGCACACCGAGGAGCGCGAGTTCTACGCCCTCGACCGGCTGTGGAAGGACTGCCCGATCATCCCGTTCGTGGACCGGGATGTCGCCGAGCGGGACCACGCGGAGCGGGACCTCGCCGACGCATCGTCGGCCGGCGACGTGGCGTGACCCGCCTGATCGTCTGGCGGCACGGCAACACCGACTGGAACGCCACCGGCCGGGTCCAGGGGCAGAGCGACGTACCGCTCAACGACCTCGGGCAGCGGCAGGCGGTCGACGCCGCCGAACTGCTCGTCCGGTTCCGGCCGGACGCGATCGTCTCCAGCGACCTGCGCCGGGCGGCCGACACCGCCGCCGCGCTCGGGGCCGTGACCGGTCTGCCGGTTCGGTACGACTCACGCCTTCGCGAGCGCTACTTCGGTCCATGGCAGGGGCTGCTGATGACCGAGATCGCCGAGCGGTTCCCCGAGCAGCACGCCCGCTGGACCCAGGGGGCCGACGTGATCGGCGACGACATCGAGACCCTCGACGACATGGGCAAGCGGATGGCCGACGCGTTCACGGACGCGGCGGCGCTCGCCCCGTCCGGCACCGTCGTCGTGACCACCCACGGGGCGTCGGCGCGGCAGGGCGTGATGCAGTTGCTCGGCTGGTCCCCCGGACAGATCCGGACCTTCCGGGCGCTGCGGAACTGCCACTGGGTGCAGCTGGGACACGACCGGACACGTGGGTGGCAACTGTCGGCGTACAACGTGGGGCCGTTCTCCGACCGGCCCGCGCCGACGCCGGTCTAACCCGCTCACCGGGCCGCGTGTGACCTGTCAGCGCAGGCCAAGCGCATTGTCTTCTGGTCTCGCGTGGAACCCGTGGACGTTGCGTACCGTCGAAGGACCATGATGATCCGTCGCGCCTGCTCGCTCACCGCTCTGACCACCGCCGTCCTCGCCGCCGCGCTGGCGCTGACCGGCTGCGCCCAGCCCGGCACCTCGCCATCGGCTCCCGGCCCTCCCGTTTCATCCGGTCCTGGCTCGCCGGCTGCTGCTTCGTCGGCCGCGGTCGAGCGGGCCCCATCGGCTCCTGCGGGTGGCCCGGCGAAGCCGACCAACGGCGCCACCGCCGTCACCGGCACCGTCGCCGCCGGTGTCGAGGCGAACTGCCTGGTCCTGCGTACCGGTAACGCCGATTACCTGCTCATCATGAGCCCGAGCGCCGCTACCGGATTCCCGAAGGTCGGCGACAAGGTCACGGTCACGGGCACCGTCGACACCACCCGCGTAACCACCTGCCAGCAGGGCGCGCCGCTCGTCGTGACGGAAATCCGGGCCGGCTGACCGACGGACGATCCCGGATCGGTTACCGTGCCCGCATGCCCGTCGCGGTCGTCACCGATTCCACGGCGTACCTGCCCGGCGAACTCGGCGGCGCGCACCGCCTGACCGTCGTTCCCCTCACCGTTGTCGTGAACGGCGTCGAAGGGGTCGAAGGGGTCGACGTCACCCCCGCCGAGGTCGCCCGCGCGCTCGGCGGGCGGCGGGTCGCCGTACACACGTCGCGACCGGCGCCGGAGACCTTCGTGCGGACGTACCGCGAACTTCTGGACGGCGGCGCCGACGCCGTCGTGTCGGTCCACTTGTCCGCGCGGATGTCCGGCACCGTCGACGCCGCCCGCCTCGCCGCGGAGGAGGTCGGGCCCCAGGTCACGGTCGTCGACGCCGGCTTCACCGCGATGGGCCTCGGCTTCCCCGCCCTCGCCGCGGGCGCCGCCGCCACCGCCGGCGCGGACCGTGACACGGTCCGCCAGGCCGCGGTCGAGACCGCCGCCCGCATCGGCAGCCTGTTCTACGTCGACACCCTGGAGTTCCTCCGCCGTGGCGGCCGCATCAACGCGGCCTCCGCGCTGCTCGGCACGGCCCTGTCGGTCAAGCCGATCCTGCACGTCGTCGACGGCGCCATCGTCGTCCGGGACAAGGTCCGCACGGCCGGGCGCGCCCTCGCGAAGATGGTCGACCTGGCCGTCGACGTCAGCGGCGACGGCCCCGTCGACATCGCGGTCCACCATCTCGCCGCCCCGGACCGCGCGGCCCACCTCGCTGATGCGATCGCCGCCCGGCTCGGCCACCGGCTCCGCGACCGCTACGTCAGCGAGATCGGCGCGGTGGTCGCCGCCCACGTCGGCCCCGGCTTCGCCTGCGTGGTCGTCCACCGCCGACCGGCCTGATCCTCAGAGTCGGTCCGCGGTGCCCCGGCGCCCCAGGACGATCGTCGTGTCCAGGTCCTCGTCGTAGACGGTCCAGGCCGCGAGCCCGGCCGCCGTCAGCGCCTCGGAAGCGGCCTGTGTCGCCGCGACCTCCGACAGCAGCACCCCGCCGGGCGCCAGCCACGCCGGTGCCTGGGCGGCCACCCGGCGCAGCACCGCCAGGCCGTCGACGCCGCCGTCGAGGGCGAGTTCCGGCTCATGCAGCCGGGCCTCCGCGGGAAGCAACGGTAGGTGACCGGTCGGCACATAGGGGACGTTCGCCAGCAGAACATCCACCCGCCCGCACAACGCAGCGGGCACCGCGTCGAAGAGGTCACCCTCGTAGGCGGCGGCGATCCCGTTGTCACGGGCACAGGCCACCGCGTTCGGGTCCAGGTCCGCGGCGGACAGCTCGATCGTGGGTACGCGGGCGGCCAGCGCCAGCCCCAGTGCCCCTGAACCACAGCACAGGTCCAGCACCGTGGCGCCCGGGAACGCCAGCCTGGCGCCCTCCCGTACGAGCAGCTCACTGCGGTACCGCGGCACGAACACGCCGGGGCGCAGCCGGACCCGTACGCCCGCGAAGTCAGCCCACCCGACCACCTGTTCGAGCGGCTCTCCGCCGGCCCGCCGCGCGACCAGCGCGTGCAGCTGACCGGGGTCCCGGGTGACCCCGAGCAGGATCGCCAGCTCGTCCTCGGCGAACACACACCCGGCCGCACGCAGCCGGTCGAGCGCAGCGGCCCGTACGGCTGAGGAAATCGTGTCAGTCATGAGGCGGGTCAGCGTACCGCCGTGGCCCCTAGCACGACACGGCGTGCCGTACGCGGTGTGTCCACAGACGCCTCGTCGTCCACAGGGTCGCGGCGCGGCGCGTCCGTTCCTCGTACGGTCGCCCGGTGAGACAGCACGAGGAGCAGGTACGTCGCCGCTTGTGGACCGTCCTTTCCGCCGCCGCACCCGCGGATTCCCGGTCGGCTGCCGCACCCGCGGATTCCCCGTCCGCCGCCGCACCCGCGGAATCTGTTGTGGACTTGGCGCCGCCTGGCTCCCCGTGGCTCACGCTGCCGGTCGCGGTCCCGACCGACCGGTCCGCCGCGTTGCCGTCTGCGCCGGGGCCGTCATCCGATCCGACTCCTTCCGGCCCGGACCGCGCCGGCCTCCCGGCACGGGGGCTACGACCACAGCCTGGGCGCGATGACGACCCGGCTCCCAGCCCGGTCGGTGGCCAGGCTGCTGGCCCGGCCCGTGGCCGTCCGGGTGAAGAACCGGTCGAGGACCAGCCGGAGGCGCCCGCCCCGCCTCCCCGCGCGCCGAGGCCGGGCGGCGCCGGGGCGTTCGACCCCGGGCTCCGGGGCGTCAAGGTGCTCGGTGCCCTCGCCGTGGCGGTGCTGCTCGTGGCGGGCTTCTTCGCCTGGCAGGCCCGCCCCCGGACCGAGCCGGCCGGTGCCGCCGGTCCGTCCGCCGGCGCCCCGGAACACGCCGCTGACGCGTCAGCGTCCCCGCCCGCAGAGGTGGTCGTCTCCGTAGCGGGCAAGGTACGCAGGCCAGGGCTGGTCCGCTTGGCCACGGGTGCCCGATTGTCGGATGCGGTGCAGGCCGCCGGGGGAGCCGAGGACGGCGTGGACGTCGCGATGCTCAACCCGGCGCGGAAGGTGGCCGACGGTGAACTGATCGTAGTCGGCGTTGAGCCGCCACCGGGCACGGTCGCCGGGCCGGTGACCGGTCCGGCTGCCACGGGCGGCCGCGTCAACCTCAACACCGCGACGGTCGCCCAGCTGGACGCGCTGCCGGGGGTGGGGCCCGTTCTCGCCCAGCGAATCGTCGACCACCGCGACAAGCAGGGCCCGTTCCGGTCGGTGGCGGACCTGCGCAAGGTGAACGGGATCGGCGACTCCCGCTTCGAGGACCTCAAAGACCTGGTGTCGAGTTGATCGCCAAGCGTGACGGTCCGGCGGCCCCATCGGTGCCGGACCTGCGGCTGGTCGGGTTCGCTCTCGCCGGTTGGCTCGCCGCGCTGTCCGGCCTGTACGTACCGGCGGCCGCGGGGGTCGTGACCGGTGCGGTGGCCGCCGTGCTCGCCGGGGCGGCGGCGTGGGCGGGTAGTCGGGTGCTTCGTGCGTGGCGCTGGACGGTGGTGGCCGTGCTGCTCGGGGTCGTGTGTGGTGCGCTCGTCACGGCGGCGCGTGTCGCCGCGCGCGATGCGGAGCCGTTCGCCGGACTGGTCGCCGCAGGCGCCACGGTGCAGGCGGAACTGGAGGTACGCGACGACCCGCGCGCGGTCCGGGGCAGCCCGGGGCGGCCACCGACGTGGCTGGTGGCGGTGGACGTGCTCCGGATCCGTACCGGGGAACCGGCGTTGGAACTGCGGATGTCGGTCCGCGCCGTCGTCCTGGCGAGCGGGCCGGGCTGGCAGGGGCTGCTGCCGGGGCAGTGGTTCACGGCGGACGGCCGGCTGCTGGCCCCCCGCGGCGGCGACCTCAGCGCCGCCGTCATCACCGTCACCGAACCGCCGGTCCTGCACGGCGGGCCGGGCTGGGTGCAACGGGCGGCGGCCGTGCTGCGCGCCGGTCTGCAACACGCCTGCCTGCCCTTGCCCGCCGAGGCCGGTGGTCTGCTGCCCGGGCTCGTCGTCGGCGACGTGAGCCGCCTCGATCCGGCCGTCGAGGAGGACTTTCGAGACACCGGGATGACGCACCTGAATGCCGTGTCCGGCGCCAACGTTGCCCTCGTGCTGGGGGCGGTGCTGTTCGCGATGCGCTGGACGCGCGCCGGGCCGGTGGTGGTCGCGGGCGTGTGCGCGGTGGCGCTGGTCGGCTTCGTCGTCCTGGTCCGGCCGTCGCCGAGCGTCGTACGGGCGGCGGCGATGGGCGCGATCGGGCTGCTCGCTCTCGCCTCCGGGCGGTCCCGGACGGCGATGCCGGCGCTCGCCGCCGCGGTGGCGGTCCTGGTGCTCGTGGACCCGGAACTCGCCGGAGATGTCGGGTTCGCGCTCTCCGTCCTGGCCACGGCCGGTTTGCTGCTGCTGGCGCCCGGCTGGCGGGACGAGCTGCGGCGGCGGCGCGTGCCCGCCGGACTAGCCGAGGCCCTTGCCGTGCCCGCGGCGGCACAGGTCGCCTGCGCCCCGGTCATCGCGGCCATCTCCAGCTCGGTGAGCCTGGTCGCCGTGCCGGCGAATCTGCTTGCGGTACCCGCGATCGCGCCGGCCACCCTGCTCGGGGTGGCGGCAGCCGTGTTGTCGCCGATCTGGCCAGGCGCCGCGGAGTTCGCGGCCTGGATGGCGAGCTGGCCGACCCGCTGGGTCGTCGCGGTCGCCCGGTACGGCGCCCAGATACCGGCGGGCGCTGTTCCGTGGCCCGGCGGGGTGACCGGCGCGGTGCTGTTGGCGGCCGTCACGGTGGCGCTTCTGGTGGCGGCCCGGCGGCCGGTCGTACGCCGGCTCGTGGCGATCGTGACGGTGTGCGCCATCCTCGGCACCGTGCCCGTGCGGATCATCGCGTCCGGTTGGCCGCCGCCAGGATGGCTGGTCGTGGCGTGTGCCGTCGGGCAGGGTGACGCGCTCGTCCTGCCCGCCGGGCCGGGCCGCGCGGTGGTCGTGGACGCGGGACCGGATCCGACGCCCGTGGACCGGTGCCTACGGCGGCTCGGCGTGGACGAGATCCCGCTCTTCGTCGTCAGCCACTTCCACCTCGACCACGTCGGTGGCGTCGCCGGTGTGTTCCGTAGCCGTACCGTGGGGGCGGTCGTCACGCCGGAGGGCCGGGATCCGTCGGCCGGCCGTGACGCGGTCGCTGAGCGGGCGGGTACGGCCGGGACACCCGTGCGGGCCGTACCGCCCGGGTGGGCGTACCGGCTGGGCGAGCTGGAACTGGCGGTGCTCGGGCCGTCGACGGAGCTCAGCGGTACGCGGTCCGATCCGAACAACAACTCCCTCGTCCTGCGGGTGCGGGAGGCAGGCCGGACCTTGCTGCTGCTCGGCGACGCGGAGATCGAGGAGCAGCGGGCACTGCTCGACCGGTACGGGCCCGCGGCGATGAAGGCCGACGTCGCCAAGATCGCGCACCACGGGTCGGCGTATCAGGATCCGCGGTTCCTCGACGCGCTCCGCCCGGCGGTCGCGCTGGTGTCGGTCGGGCGGGACAACGACTACGGTCATCCGAACGCCGCCCTGCTCGCGCGACTCGCCCGCGGCGGCTCCCGGGTGCTGCGTACCGACTCAGGTGGCGACCTCGCCGCGATGGACATCGGAGGCGGGCTGGCCGTCGCCCAGCGAGGTGCCGATCCGGGCGGTTGAGGGTCACGTTCGGTCAAGTGAACTCGTTATTTGTCCGGATCTGCGGCCGCAGGATGGCCGCGCGATCGGACCGGGTCGACAGGCGGGAGGCGTTCACCCGATCGCCCGCAGCCGCTGGAGAGCAGGGACAGGTGGTACGGTCTGGCAGTCCATCGCGGATCACGGATATGTCGGGTTTCGCATTCCGTGATCGATTCCCGGTGCGAAGGGGTGAGCAACGGCGATCCGCTTCGGGCCCGTGCAACGATGTGCGGCGTGACCACTGCATCCTCCGCGTTGCTCCTCGTCCTGGGTGACGAAGAGTTTCTGGCCGGTCGGGTGATCGCCCGGACGGTGGAGGCCGCCAAGGCCGCCGAACCCGATGCCGACGTTCGCGAGTACGAGGCCGGTGCGGTTACGGCGGGCGAGGTCGCCGAGATGCTCAGCCCGTCGTTGTTCGGCGGTCGGCGTGTGCTCGTCATGCGCAACGGCCAGGACGCGCGTAAGGACCTGACGACCGCGCTCCTCGCATACGCGAAGAACCCGGATCCCGACGTCACGTTGATCGTCGCGCATGTGGGTGCGGCGAAGGGTAAGGCGTTCGCCGACGGGTTGAAGAGTTCCGGTGCGACCGTCGTACCCGCGGTGAAACTCAAGGGGAACCGGGAGCGGGTGGCGTTCGTCCGCGACGAGTTCCGCCGGGCGGGCGGGCGCTGTGACGAGGCGGCGGCCGACGCGTTGATCGCCGCCGTCGGCAATGACCTGCGGGAACTCGCCGCCGCCTGTTCGCAGCTGATCGCCGACACCGACGGCCGGATCACCGCGGAGACCGTGTCGCGGTACTACCGCGGGCGGGCCGAGGTGAGTGGGTTCACCGTGGCCGACGCCGCGATGGTCGGTGATGTGCCGGGTGCCCTCGAGGCGCTGCGCTGGGCGTTGCACGTCGGCGTTGATCCGGTGCCGATCGCCGACGCGCTCGCCGACGGTGTCCGTACCGTGGCGCGGGTCGCGTCCGCGGGGCGGGGGAGCGCGTACCAGCTGGCGAGCAGTCTCGGCATGCCCGCCTGGAAGGTCGAGCGTGCGCAGCGGCAGGGCCGCGGCTGGAGCGCCGACGGCCTGGTCGACGCCATGCAGGCCGCGGCGGCCTGCAACGCCGACGTCAAGGGCGGTTCCGACGATCGTGGGTACGCCCTCGAACGCGCCGTCACCGCCATCGCCGCTGCGCGCAACGCGGAGCCGCGTACCGCCGACGGGCGCCGGGCCGAGCCGGTCGGTCCCGGGCGGACCGGAGGCCGGCGGTGAGCCGGTCCCGCCGGGCCGGCATCCCGCGCGACCAGGCCCGGCTGCGCCCGTTGTACGCGCGCATCCTTGGCCTGCAGTATCTGCGGCCCAGCGGTTTCCTCTGCTTCGTCTTCCTCGAAGGCGCGGTGGCGCTGGGGGTCCTGCTGGCCCTCGCCGAGCTGGTCAGCTGGTGGGGCGTGGTTGTCCTGCCGCTCACCGTGGCCCTTATGGTCAAACTCAATGACGCCGTTGCGGGAGCCCTGAGCACTCCTCCGGCGCGCGACGGTGTTCGCATCGTCCGTCCGGCCACCGGGAGCGCGGCTGGGCAGCGAGCCGCCGCCGCACGCAGGACCACGGGAACGGTGACGGGTGCGGCGTCGCCACCCCCGCAGCAGCCCGCTTCCGGCGGTGACGCCCGTGTCGGCCCGCTGTACCCCGGCGTCGATATGACCGGCTTCAACGCGTACCCGCCGTCCCAGGGCCGCTCCGGCCAGGCCGACAGCTCTCAGGATCGGGCCCGCCAGCGGGCCAGCCGCCGCTTCGAATGACCGCACCGCCGGGATCTCCGGGCACGATCGACCGGTACCCGCCCTGCTTCGCCGGTCCGTCCGGGAAGGCGGAAGGTGGGCCGTCCGGGAAGGCGGAAGGTGGGCCGAAGGCGTCGACAGGGCCGGCCGACAGCCGAAACGGGTGCCCCAACTACGACAGGCACCGCTACCCCGGTGGCCGGGGGAGCGGTGCCTGTGACGTTGGTCGGCTCAGGAAGCGGAGAGCGCGTCCAGCCGCTTGGCGATGGCCGACTTGCGGTTCGCCGCCTGGTTCTTGTGGATGACGCCCTTGCTGGCAGCCTTGTCGAGCTGGCGCGACGCGTCACGCAGCAGCCCCGCCGCCTTCTCGGTGTCACCGGCCACAGTCGCCTCGTGGAACTTGCGCACCACGGTCTTCAGGGCCGACTTGACCGACTTGTTCCGCAGCCGGGCCTTTTCGTTCTGCCGGTTGCGCTTGATCTGGGACTTGATGTTCGCCACGCGAAGGCCTCGTCCTAATAGTTCGGGGTTGAATGCTGTCGAGCGCAGGCGACGACAGCACGTTGCCACACGCGATGGGCCACATTACCAGGCACGCCGGACAGCAGCCAAAACGGTCAGGACCAGCCCCGGCGCGCGCCCAGCCAGGCCACCGCCCGGGAGCCGCTGAACCGCTGGTGGGCGCGGCTGTGCGGCGAGGCGTCGCTGGGCGGTCCGGCGGCCGACGCCAGCCAGTGGCCGCTCATCGCGGCAAGGGTCGCGTCGAGGGCCTCCGGCGGCGCGTCCAGGCTCGTCGGATGGGCGGCGAAGAGCGCGTCGACGTCGTGGTCGCCGTATGCGGTGACCAGCAGGGCGGCCGTGTCGAACCAGGCCGGACCGCGCACCGGCCATGCCCAGTCGCAGATCCAGGCATGTTGGTCGATCAGGACGTTGTCGATCCGCAGGTCGCCGTGGATCACCCCGACGTCGGCGGCCAGCGCGGGCAGAAGCCCTTCGAGCTCCGCCAGCTCTGCGAGCCTGCCGCGCGGCACGAGCGGCGGCGGATGCTCGTCGCCACGCAGCGCCGCCGCCCATCGGTCCAGCTCCGCGCAGGCCACGTCGGCCAGCAGGGGTACGGCGCCCGCCAGTTCCGCCGCCACCGGATGCTGGAGGAGGCCCGCGGTCAGGGCCCAGGCGTCCAGGGCTGCGGCCAGCTCGCCGGCCCGCCACGGCAGCCGGGGCACCCGCCCGCCGAGGGCGTCGAAGCACACCGCCACCCACCCGGCGGCATCGAGGGTCCATCGTGGCCGCGCGACGGGTACGCCCTCCGGCAGCACCGCCGTGAGGGCGGCCTCGCGCGCGTAGAACCCGGCGAGCGGGGTGTCCGCCGGCGCCGCCTTGACGAACGCCGTACCCCCGTTTGAGCTGGTCAGAACCGCAGCAAAACCGCGGGTGAAACCGCCACCGGCCGTGACGGCGGCCCGGACCGAGCCGCCCAGCCGGCTCTCGATCGACATGCGCAACCCCCCGGGCAGGTCAGCCCAGTCCGGCCGCACGGCCGTCGCCCCGTACGGTGGCAGGGTCTCGTCACGCACCCGCTCATCGTGACATCCCCGGGTTTGTCGGTGAGGGCTGGCAGACTGCCGGGCATGCGTACCGACGAGTTCTGGGCGGTCGTCGATCGGGCGAGGGCCGGCGGGCCGGCGATGCCTGCCACGGTGGCGGACCGGGCGGTCGACGACCTGGCCAAGCAGTCACCCGAGGAGATCTTGGCGTGGGGCAGGCACTTCGACAAGGTGCTCGCCGCGTCCGAGAGGGAGGATCTTTTCGCCGCGGCGTACCTGATCAACGGGGGGCTGTCGGCAGACGGCTTCGACAGCTTCCGGGCGTGGCTCGTCGCCCACGGGCGGGACGCGTTCGCCTCCGCGGCGGGGGAGCCCGACTCCCTCGCCGACCTGCCCGGCGTACGTGCCGCGGCCGATAGCGGGGCGGTCGTCGATGCCGAGGAGATGCTCTCGATCGCCCGCCGCGCCTACCTCGCTGCGACGGGGGAGGAGCCGCCCGGGCACGACGAGCGCCCGCCGCTGGACACCGGGCGGTTCTGGGACTTCGATGACGATGAGCAGATGCACCGCCGCCTTCCGCGTCTCGCGGCCCTCTTCCTCGCACCCCCCGCCGGGGCTGACGGAAACGGGTTCGCGACGTGTGACCAGGGCTGACACGCTGTGACCGTGACGACAGATGAGACGGCCGGCGGCGGTGTGGTGGTGTCGGTGAACCGGGCGCCCGAATACCGCTTCAGCAAGCCGCCGGTCGAGGCCATCACCCTGATCGAGGGCCTGGGTGTGGACGGCGACGTGCATGCCGGGGTGACCGTCAGACACCGCAGCCAGATGGCCGCCGATCCGACGCGTCCCAATCTGCTGAAGAGGGTCGTCGTCCGCGACGAGGCCGGCAGGGTCGTCCGCCCGCGCGGGCATCATGAGCGTGGTCCGCGCCGGCGGCCGGGTCAGCCCAGGCGACGTCATCCGCGCTGTCCTCCCTGAGGCCCCCCACGAACCTCTCGCCCCGGTCTGACCCTGGGTCATCTCCGCGCGGCGTACGACGGCCGGGCGCCGGTACGGCGGACACGCCGCGCGGCCGGGCGCCGCCTCGGCCCGGAATGGCATGCGGGGACCCACGAAGGAGCGGACCCGCCGAGGATCGGGGTGGGCCGGTCGGGGATGGGCGTCGCCACCGGCGGACCGTCGTCGGCCGGGCATGGGACGATAGAGGTGGCCGGCACCTGATGTTCCGGGAAGCCGACCGTCCCCGGCACCCTAGAAGATCGGACGACCGTGCCTGCAATGCCTGACGCGAGCGCGAACGCCCCCGGATCGACCGATCCTGGTCGGATCCGGAACTTCTGCATCATCGCGCACATCGACCATGGCAAGTCGACGCTGGCCGACCGGATGTTGCAGCTCACCGGCGTTGTCGACGCGCGGCTGATGCGTGCCCAGTATCTGGACCGGATGGACATCGAGCGTGAGCGCGGCATCACGATCAAGTCCCAGGCCGTACGGATGCCGTGGGTGGTGCGCGAGGGCGAGCAGGCGGGTGACGCCGCGGTCCTCAATATGATCGACACGCCGGGGCACGTCGACTTCACGTACGAGGTGTCACGGAGCCTGGCGGCGTGTGAGGGTGCCGTCCTGCTGGTGGACGCGGCGCAGGGCATCGAGGCGCAGACGCTGGCGAACCTCTATCTCGCGATGGAGAACGACCTGCACGTCATCCCGGTGCTGAACAAGATCGACCTGCCGGCGGCGCAGCCGGAGAAGTACGCGGAGGAGCTCGCCAAGCTGATCGGCTGCGAGCCGTCCGACGTGCTGCGGGTCTCCGGCAAGACCGGCGAGGGCGTGCCGCACCTGCTCGACGAGATCGTCCGGCAGTTCACCCCGCCGGTGGGCGACGCCGCCGCCCCCGCCCGCGCGATGATCTTCGATTCCGTGTACGACGTGTACCGCGGCGTCGTCACGTACGTGCGGGTCGTCGACGGCCGGATCGAGGCACGGGACCGGATCAGGATGATGTCCACCGGGGCCGTGCACGAGCTGCTCGAGATCGGTGTCGTCTCGCCCGAGATGGAGAAGTCGGGTGCGCTCGCCGTCGGCGAGGTCGGCTACATGATCACCGGAGTGAAGGACGTCCGGCAGTCCCGGGTCGGTGACACGGTCACGATCAACTCGCGTCCGGCCACCAAGCCCCTGGGTGGGTACAAGGACCCGCGGCCGATGGTCTACTCGGGCCTGTATCCGATCGACGGCTCGGACTACCCGGCCCTGCGTGACGCCCTGGACAAGCTGCAACTCAACGACGCCTCGCTGACGTACGAGCCGGAGACGTCGGCGGCGCTGGGCTTCGGTTTCCGGTGCGGCTTCCTCGGCCTGCTGCACCTGGAGATCATCGGGGAGCGGCTGGAGCGGGAGTTCAACCTGGACCTGATCTCCACGGCGCCGAACGTGGTGTACCGGGTCGTCACCGAGGACGGCGCCGAGGCTGTCGTGACGAACCCGAGCGAGTTCCCCGCGGGCAAGATCGCCGAGATTCACGAGCCGGTGGTCCGGTCGACGGTCCTGGTGCCCAACGAGTACGTCGGCGCGGTGATGGAGCTGTGTCAGAGCCGCCGCGGGCAGCTGCTCGGCATGGAGTACCTCTCCACCGAGCGGGTGGAGCTGCGCTACACGCTGCCGCTGGCTGAGATCATCTTCGATTTCTTCGACCACCTGAAGAGCAAGACGAAGGGGTACGCATCCCTCGACTACGAGCCGTCCGGCGAGCAGGTGTCCGACCTGGTCAAGGTGGACATCCTCCTGCACGGCGAGCCGGTCGACGCGTTCAGCGCCATCGTGCACAAGGACAAGGCGTACGCGTACGGGACCAACATCGCGTCGAAGTTGCAGAAGCTGATCCCGCGGCAGCAGTTCGAGGTGCCGATCCAGGCGGCGATCGGTTCCCGGGTGATCGCCCGCGAGACGATCCGCGCGATCCGCAAGGACGTCCTCGCGAAGTGCTACGGCGGTGACATCAGCCGTAAGCGCAAGCTGCTGGAGAAGCAGAAGGAAGGCAAGAAGCGGATGAAGATGGTGGGCCGGGTGGAGGTCCCGCAGGAGGCGTTCATCGCCGCACTGTCGACGTCCGATTCGGGTGACACGAAGGGGGCCGCGAAGAAATAGGGCGGTTTGGTTCTCGGGAACCCCGGGAACTCCTTGGTCACGGACGCAACCGCACTTCTCCCCCCAGGAGGCTTACCGTGACCGTTACCGGCATTATCTCCGCGCTCATCGTCGGCCTGATCATCGGCGCGCTCGGTCGGCTCGTCGTACCGGGCAAGCAGAACATCCCGATCTGGTTGACCATGCTGATCGGTGTTGGCGCGGCACTGCTCGGCACCGTGATCGCCCGCTCGGTCGGCCTTGCGGACACTGCTGGTTTCGACTGGACCGAGCTGCTGTTCCAGATCGTTCTCGCCGCCATCGGTGTCGCCATCGTCGCCGGCGTCGCCGGCCGTCGCCGCGGCGTGAGCCGCTACTGACCGGAGCGGCCTGCCGCTGCCCAGGCACCCTTTGCGCCCCGGGGCGCCGGACCGTCGAGTCCGGCGCCCCGCGGCGTTCCACCCCGACGGTGGGGCGCCGTCACCGTAGGGTGTCCCCCATGTCAGCCCTCACACTGCTCTCCGTCAATCTGGGCGTCCGGACCGAGACCGCCTGGGCCGAGCTCGGCTGGAGCGGCATCGACAAGCGTCCGGCTTCCGATCGCCTGCGCCTGACCGAGCTGGGTGTGGCGGGGGACCGGATCGCGGACACCCGGCGCCACGGCGGCGCTGACAAGGCCGTGTACGCGTACGCGTGGGAGGACGCCGCCTGGTGGGAGTCCGAACTCGACCAGCCGATCCGGCCCGGTGGGCTCGGCGAGAACCTCACCACCGAGGGGCTCGACATCACGGGCGCCGTCATCGGGGAGCGGTGGGCGATCGGTACCGCCGTCCTGCAGGTGTGCCAACCGCGTACGCCGTGCCGGACGTTCGCCGGGTTCCGCGGCGTGCCGGACCTGATCCGGCGGTTCACGGAGCGGGCCTGGCCGGGTGCGTACCTGCGGGTGGTGCAGGCCGGTGACGTCGGCGCGGGCGATCCGGTCACGGTGCTGGACCGGCCCGGCCACGGGGTGACCGTCGGCGAGGTGTTCCGGGCGGTGAACTCGGACCCGTCGCTGCTGCCTCGCCTGCTGGAGGTTACCGAGCTGCCGGAAGGCCTGCGCGAGAAGGCGAAGCGCCGGGTCAGCGGGCCGGGTACACCTGTGCGTTGACCTGACCGGCGGGCGCCGGCTGCGCCGCCTGGGACCATGTGCCGTCGGGGGCGTGCCATTCGAGGTCACCGAAGCTGACCCGCTCGACGCCGTGGTCGGTGGCGTGGGCGACGAGCCAGTGTGCGTACCGCCAGCCGGCCTTGTCGTCGTCCGGGGAGACGGTCAGCCCGAGGGTGCCGGTGGTGGCGGTTCTGGGTTTGCCCCAGTCCAGCTTCAGCGCCTCGGTGAGGCTGGTCACGGCCGCAGGCCCTCGGGCGCTCGGTTCCCCCGTGACGATGCAGGCGACGGCGCCCGTCGCGTCGCCGAGCAGCGCCTTGGTGAGGACCGTGGCGTCAGCGACCCACTTCTCGTACGCCTCCGGGTACGCCGACCGCTGCACCCGCTGGGCGGCATCGGTGACCCGCATCCGGTCCCATCCCTTGACCTTCATCAGCGAGTGGTAGAACTTTCTCGCCGCCGCGCGGGGATCGCTGAGCTCCTGGACGCTGCCCCAGCCCTGACTGGGCCGCTGCTGGAAGATGCCGATCGAGTCGCGGTCGCCGTGCGGCAGGTTCTCCAGGCCGGACTCCTGCAACGCGGTGGCGAGCGCGACGACCACCGCCCGTCCGGGCACGTTTCTGCGTACCCCGACGGCCGCGATCGTGGCGGCGTTGGCCATCTGGACGGCGTCGAGGCCCACGTCACCGTCGGCGGTCACCCGGCAGGCGGGGCCGAAGGTGGGCAGGGTGATCCTGCTCTTGAGGGTATTGAGCCCGGCGTACACGCCGATGGACGCGACCAGTACGAAGATCGCGATCACGGCGGCGGCGGTCCGTTTGCGCACCCGTACCTCTTTCCGCTGTCGGACTTGTCAACACTCTGTCGTCGGGGCCATCCCCTCGGACGGCAGCCACGTCGGGTCGCGCCTCTCCCGGCGGGCGGCCACCCCTTCGCGTCCCTCGTCTGATCGGAAGTAACGCGCGGAAAGCTCGGACAGTTCCGCGATGTCGGCCCGGATGTCGGGGTTCGGACTGCGGCGTAACAGTTGCTTGGCTCCCGCCAGCGCCGCCGGCCCACCGCGGATGAGGGCGTCGCAGTACGCCGCGACCGTCGCGTCCAGCGCCTCGGCGGGCGCGGCGGCGGTGACGAGACCGGCCTCGGCGGCCCGGCGCCCGTCGAAGACGTCCCCGGTGAGGTAGAGCTCGGTGGCCGCTCGTGGCTGCATCCGGCGGAGCACGGTGGCACTGATGACGGCGGGTACGACGCCGAGGCGGACCTCGGTGAACGCGAACGTGGCGTCCTGGGTGCAGACGGCGATGTCGGCTGCGGCGACGAGACCGATGCCCCCGGCCCGGGCCGCGCCGCCCACCCGTGCGACGACCGGCTTCGGGCACTCCCACAGGGCCGCGAGCAGATCCGCCATCGCCTCGACGGGCAGCCGTCCCGTGGTGGCGGCCGTCTCGCGGAGGTCGGCGCCGGAGCAGAAGACCGGGCCGGTGTGCGACAGCAGGATCACGCGTACGGCGGGGTCGGCGACGGCGGCGGCCAGAGCCGCGTCGAACTGGCCGATCAGCGTCGTGGAGAGCGCGTTGCGGTTGGCGGGACTGTCCAGGGTCAGGGTGGCGACGCCCTGTTCGGTACGCGTCCGGAGCATGCCCTGCACCCTAGCCAGAATGGCCCAGGCACACTGGGGACGTGCCCGGAACCTCGCCCGACGGCGAACCCGTACCCCGTGACGGGTCGCTGCCCGCCTCCGCCCTCGGCGCCGTGGGTGTGCGCGGCTTCGGGGTGTACGTGCACGTCCCGTTCTGCGCGAGCCGGTGCGGCTACTGCGACTTCAACACGTACACGGCGAGTGAGCTGGGCGGTGGCGCCAGCCGGGACGCGTACGCCGACACCGTCCTGGCCGAGTTGCGGCTGGCCGCGGCCACGGTCGAACCCCGCCGTGTCGACACTGTCTTCTTCGGCGGCGGAACCCCGACGCTGCTCCCCCCCGACGACCTGGCGAAGATCCTTGACGGGATCGACGAGGTGTGGGGGCTGGCGGAGGGCGCCGAGGTCACCACGGAGGCCAACCCGGAGTCGGTGACGCCGGACTCGCTGCGCAGACTACGGCGGAGCGGCTTCACGAGAATCTCGCTGGGGATGCAGTCCGCGTCGCCCGGGGTCCTCGCGATCCTCGACCGCAGGCACACGGCGGGCCGGGCCACCGACGCCGCCGCCGAGGCACGCGAGGCGGGGTTCGAGCACGTCAACCTCGACCTGATCTACGGGACGCCGGGGGAGACGGCGGATGACTTCGCGGGGAGTCTGGCCGCCGTGATCGACGCCGGAGTTGATCATGTGAGTGCGTACTCCCTGATCGTGGAGGACGGGACCCGGATGGCCGGGCGGATGCGGCGCGGCGAGCTGCCGTTTCCGGACGACGACGTGGCGGCGGACCGCTACCTCGCCGCGGACGCCGCGCTGAGTGCGGCGGGATTCTCCTGGTACGAGGTCTCCAACTGGGCCAGGTCCGCCCAGGCTCGGTGCCGGCACAACCTGCTGTACTGGACCGGCGGCGACTGGTGGGGCCTGGGGCCCGGCGCGCACAGCCACGTCGGGGGCGTCCGCTGGTGGAACGTCAAACATCCGACGGGCTACGCGGCCCGCCTCGCCGAGGGCGCGTCGCCCGGTCTGGCGCGTGAGCTGCTCACACCGGAGGACCGTCGGATCGAGGAGGTGATGCTGCGGACCCGGCTCGCGTCCGGCGTGCCCACCGGCGGGTTGGACGAAGGGGGGCGCGCCGCCGCGTACCGGCTGACGGCGGACGGCCTCCTGATGGACGGTGTTCTCACGCTGCGTGGTCGGCTGCTCGCAGATGCGGTGATTCGCGACCTGCTTGCGTGACAACCGCGATCGTCGCGCCGCGGGAAGGTGCAGCGTAGACTGGCACTCGCTACAGTCGAGTGCCAACATCGAGAGACGCGGCCACAGCGAAGCGACGGGGTGAGGGGAGGGGTCGTGAGTCTGGACGACCGCAAGCTCGAAGTTCTCCGTGCGATCGTCGAGGACTACGTCGAAACCCAGGAACCCATCGGCAGCAAGGCTCTCGTCGAACGCCACCAGCTCGGCGTCTCGCCGGCCACCGTGCGCAACGACATGGCCGTCCTCGAGGAGGAGGGCTACATCCGGCAGCCACACACCAGCGCCGGACGGGTGCCCACCGATCGCGGCTACCGGCTTTTCGTCGACCGGCTGTCCCGGGTCAAGCCGCTCACCCCGGCCGAACGCCGGGCGATCGAGCGCTTCCTGGTGGGCGCGGTCGACCTCGATGACGTCGTGCACAAGACCGTACGGCTGCTCGCGCAGCTCACCCGGCAGGTCGCCGTCGTGCAGTACCCGAGCCTCGCCCGCTCCACGGTCCGCCACCTGGAGCTCGTGCCCATCTCGACCACCCGGCTGATGCTGGTGATGATCGCCGACACCGGCCGGGTCGAGCAACGCCTGGTCGAGCTGCCCGGGCCCACCCAGGCCGACGACGTGGTCGAATTGCGTCGCCGCATCAACGAGAAGCTCTGCGGCCAGCGGCTCTCCGACACCCCGCCGCTGGTGCAGTCGTTGCTCGATGAGACGGCTCGGGAGAACCGTACGACGATGGCGACGCTCGCTACAGTGCTGCTGGAGACGCTCGTGGAGCGTGGAGAGGAGCGGCTTGCGCTCGCCGGGACGGCCAACCTGACCCGCGGCGGCGTGCTCGACTTCCAGGGCACGTTGCGTCCGGTGCTGGAGGCACTCGAGGAGGAGGTCATCCTCCTGAAGCTGATCGGCGAGGTCGAACCCAGCACGACGCGGGTCCGGATCGGCGACGAGAACGAGATCGACAACCTGCGGTCGGCGTCGGTGGTGAGCACCGGTTACGGGCCGGGATCCACCATTGTCGGTGGGCTCGGCGTGCTGGGTCCCACCCGGATGGACTACCCCGGCACCATCGCCACGGTACGTGCCGTGGCACGCTACGTCGGCGACCTGCTGGCACAGAACTGATCGTTGCGACGGCAGACATGAGGGATCAGAGCGCAGTGGCGAAGGACTACTACGGCATTCTCGGGGTGACCCGCGAGGCGACCGACGACGAGATCAAGCGCGCCTACCGCAAACTGGCCCGCCAATTCCACCCGGACGTCAATCCCGATCCCGAGGCGCACGAGAAGTTCAAGGACATCAACGCCGCGTACGAGGTCCTCTCGGACGACAAGAAGCGGCAGATCGTCGACCTCGGCGGTGACCCCCTCGCCCCGGGCGGCGGTGGTCCCGGTCCCGCGGGCGGTCCGGGCGGCCCGTTCGTCGGGTTCCAGGACATCATGGACGCGTTCTTCGGCTCGGCAGGCGGTGCTGGTGCGCGCGGGCCGCGGCCGCGCACCCGGCCCGGCGCCGATGCGATCCTGCGCCTCGAACTCGACCTGGTCGAGACCGCATTCGGCGTCGAGGCGCCGATCACCGTGGACACCGCCGTGACCTGCACCCAGTGCACCGGCGCGGGCACCGCCCCCGGCACCCACGTGGCGACCTGCGAGACGTGCGGGGGCCGCGGCGAGGTCCAGTCGGTGCAGCGCACGTTCCTCGGTCAGGTGGTGTCGTCGCGCCCCTGCACCGTCTGCCAGGGCTACGGCACCGTCATCCCGCAGCCGTGCCCTACCTGCGCCGGGGACGGCCGCGTCCGTACCCGCCGTTCGCTGACCGTGAAGATCCCGGCCGGCGTCGAGGACGGCATGCGGATCCGCCTGGCCCAGCAGGGCGAGGTCGGGCCCGGCGGTGGCATCGCCGGCGACCTCTACGTGGAGATCCATGAACGCCCCCACGACGTCTACTCCCGCAAGGGTGACGACCTGCATTGCCGCGTCACCCTGCCGATGACCGCGGCGGCGCTCGGCACCCGGATGACCATCAAGACGCTCGACTCCGAGGAACAGATCGAGGTCAAGCCGGGCACACAGCCCAGCTCCACCCTGCGCGTGCGCGGCAAGGGCGTGCCTCACCTGCGCGGCCAGAGCCGCGGCGACCTCTTCGTCCACCTGGACGTGCGGACGCCCACGAAGCTCACCGCCGACCAGGAGCGGATGCTGCGCGATTTCGCGAAGACCCGCGGCGAGGACGTCGCGGAGCTCAGCAAGCAGGGCGGCTTCTTCTCCCGGATGCGCGACGCCTTCAACGGCCACTAATAGCTAGGGGCCGCATGTCCGCGCCGTTGTTCCTGGTCGAGGCGTTGCCCACCGCTGACCGCTTCACCCTCGCCGGGCCGGAGGGCCACCACGCGGCGACCGTGCAGCGGTTGCGCGTTGGTGAGGCCCTGCTGCTCGCCGACGGCAAGGGCGGCACCGCGTCCGCCGAGGTCACCGCCGTGGGCCGCGGAGCGCTCGACGTCCGCGTCGGCGAGCGCGAGTACGCCGACCGGCCCGACCCGGCCCTGGTGGTCGTTCAGGGCATCCCCAAGGGCGACCGGGGGGAGCTGGCCGTCCAGACGATGACCGAGGCCGGCGTCGACGAGATCGTGCCCTGGGCGGCGTCCCGTTCGGTGGCGCAGTGGCGCGGCGACCGGGGCGTGAAGGCCCGCGACAAGTGGATCGCCACCGCCCGTGAGGCGGCCAAGCAGGCCCGCCGTACGTGGCTGCCGCTGGTCTCCGGCGACCCGGACACGTCCACGAAGCGGGTCGCCGCCCGGATCACCGCGGCGGTTGCCGCGTTCGTCCTGCACGAGGAGGCCACCGACCGCCTCGGCGCGGCGAAGCTGCCGTCGGCCGGTGAGGTGCTGCTGATCGTGGGCCCCGAGGGCGGCATCAGCGACGCGGAGCTGGGCACGTTCGTGGCCGCGGGGGCGACTCCCGTACGCCTGGGCCGCGAGGTGCTGCGTACGTCGACCGCCGGTGTCGCCGCTCTCGCGGTCCTGTCGTCCCGCCTCGACCGCTGGTAGCCATCAGCTGCCGGCAGGACGGTCGGGCTGGTCGTGGGCGCCCGCCGGCGGGGCCGCCCCCGGGCGCGGGGTGGGCGGGGGGGCGGGGGCCGGGTCTGGCGCCGCGGGGCGGGCGGGGGGCCCGCGCCGTCCCCCCGGGCCCCCCCCGCCGGGCGGGCGGGGGGGGGGGGGGGGGCGGCCCCGGCCGGGCCCCCCCCACTCCGGCGGGCCTAGGATCGTCGGGTGGACGACTGCCTGTTCTGCCGCATCGTCGCGGGCGAGATCCCGGCGAAGACGGTGCACGAGACCGACACGACCCTCGCCTTCCGTGACATCGATCCGAAGGCGCCCGTACACGTGCTGGTGATTCCCAAGGCTCATCACACCGACGTCGCCTCGCTGGCCCTGGCCGACGCGCCGCTGGCGGGTGAGGTGCTGGCCTCGGCCGCCGCGGTGGCCGAGGCCGAGGGGCTGCGCGGCGACGGCTTCCGGCTGATCTTCAATTCCGGTGGGTACGGCGGCCAGGAGGTCCCCCACGCCCACGCGCACGTCCTCGGCGGCGTTCCGCTGGGGCCCATGCTGTGTCGCTGAGCCATCTCGCCCGCGCCACCCGGCGCGTGCAGGCCGAGGCGCGCATCCCGTCGTTGTCCGTGGCGGTGCACCGCGGCGACCGCGACCCGTGGGCCCTCACCGTCGGCGAGCCGGGGCGGCAGTTCCGGATCGGCTCGGTCACCAAGACGCTGACCGCCGTCCTCGTGCTGCAGTGCCGCGACGACGGCATGCTCGACCTCGATGACCGCCTGGACGCCCACCTGAACGTCCCCGCGCACGGCGACGTCACTCTGCGCCGTCTGCTCTCGCACACCGCCGGCCTGCAACGCGAGCCGTACGGTGACGTCTGGGACACCCTCGTCGCGCCGGACGTGGACACGCTGCTCGACGACCTGGCCCGGGCCGAGCGCGTCCTGCCGAACGCCCGCCGGGTCCACTATTCCAACCTCGGCTTCGCCCTGCTGGGGCAGCTGGCGGCCCGGCTGCGCGGCGGCACGTGGGCCGAGGTGCTCGCCGAGAAGATCCTGCGGCCGCTGGGGCTGGACAGCGTCGGCGTGACCCCCGATGACGACGCCGCTGTCGGATACCTGGTGGACGCGTACTCGGACGCAGCACGGCCGGAACCGCAGTTCCAGCTGGGCGGCGCCGCGCCCGCCGCGCAGCTGTGGAGCACCGCCGCCGACATGGCCCGGTGGGCGGCGTTCCTCGCCGACCCCGCCGCGGTCGACCCGTCCGGCGCGGTCCTCGCTCCGGACACGCTCGACGAGATGCGCTGGCCGCTGACGACCAACGACGAGACCGTCTGGTCGCTCGGCTTCGGCCTCGGCCTGATCCTCCTCCCGCAGGGCGACCGGGTCATGCACGTCGGGCACGACGGCGCCATGCCGGGCTTCCTCTCCGCGGTGCACGGCCGCCGCGGCCCCGGATCGCCGCGCGCCCTGGGCGCGGCCGTCCTGGCCTCCTCCGGCACCGCCGTCGCCGCCCCGGATCTGGTTCACGAGCTGCTGAAACTCACCGTCGAGCACGATCCGCCGGAGATCGACCCGTGGGTGCGGGCCGTGCCCGCGCCGACCGCGTACCGGTCGATTCTCGGCCGCTGGTGGAGTGAGGGCTTCGGGTTCGACTTCGGCTGGTTCGAGGGACATCTACAGGCCCGGCACGCCGGTTCCCGGGCCGGGTGGCCGCCCGCCGTCTTCACCCCGCTGGCCGACCGGCTCGACGAGCTGCGGACCGTCTCCGGGCGGGAGACCGGGGAACTGCTCCGGCTCACCCGGGACGACTCCGGCGCCGTCGTGCGGATGCACTGGGCGACCTACCGGTTCACGCGTACGCAGGAGACTTTCGACGGGTACGACGTGTCGTCGGGCTGACCTGTGGGTAGCCACAGAAATCACTTCGGGTCCCCGGACCCGGACCCGATACGATGGCACGATGACCCGCGCCGGCCAGGCGCGACCAGAGGCGAGAGCAGGTGGCGGAGGCCTTCCAGGCCGCTCATATGACCGGCGTGACCCCACCCACCGGACCGACCCGGGTGCAGACGAAGATCACCGTCTCCGACCCCCGGATCATGGTGAACCTCCTGGGCACCGGCGACGAGATCCTGCGTCTCGTGGAACGTTCGGTCGCCAGCGATGTCCACGTGCGCGGCAATGAGATCACCATCACCGGCGCACCGGCCGACAACGCGCTCGCCGAGCGCGTTTTCACCGAACTCCTCGAGCTCATCGAGAAGGGCGAGACACTGACGACCGATGCCGTGCGACGCACCGTCGGGATGCTCGAGCAGGGCACGACCGAGCGACCCGCTGACGTGCTCACCCTCAACATCCTGTCCCGGCGCGGACGCACCATCCGCCCCAAGACGCTGGGCCAGAAGCGCTATGTCGACTCGATCGACGAGAACACGATCGTCTTCGGCATCGGCCCCGCCGGCACGGGTAAGACGTACCTGGCGATGGCCAAGGCCGTCCAGGCGCTCACCGCGAAAGCGGTCAGCCGGATCATCCTGACCCGGCCGGCCGTGGAGGCGGGGGAGCGGCTCGGCTTCCTGCCGGGCACGCTGAACGAGAAGATCGACCCGTACCTGCGGCCGCTCTACGACGCCCTGCACGACATGCTCGACCCCGAGTCGATCCCGCGGCTGATGGCGGCGGGGACGATCGAGGTGGCGCCGCTGGCCTACATGCGCGGCCGTACGCTGAACGACGCCTTCATCATCCTGGACGAGGCGCAGAACACCACGCCCGAGCAGATGAAGATGTTCCTGACCCGGCTCGGCTTCAACTCGAAGATCGTCGTCACGGGTGACGTCACACAGGTCGACCTGCCGGGCGGCACCACCAGCGGCCTGCGGGTGGTCCGGGACATCCTCGAAGGGGTGGATGACGTCCACTTCGCCGAGTTGTCCAGCGCCGACGTGGTCCGGCACCGCTTGGTCGCGGAGATCGTCGACGCGTACGAGCGCTACGACGCACAACAGAATTCGCAGTCCGTCCGCGCCGTTCCGGGACGTACCGCCAGCGGCGGTCGTTCCGGGCGCCGCCGCTGACCGGGGGTAGCTCCTAAAGTGTCCATCGAGATCGCCAACGAGTCGGGAGTCGACGTCGACACCGACGCGATCCTCGCCGCCGCCCGGTACGCGCTCGACGAGATGGGGGTCAACCCTCTCGCCGAGTTGTCCGTCCTGCTCGTCGACATCGACTACATGACCGAGCTCAACCATCGCTGGATGGGTTCCGACGGCCCGACCGACGTGCTCGCCTTCCCCATGGACGAGGGCAGCGTCGACCACGGTCCGGGTGAGGCGGGCACGGGCGAACCGGCGCTGCTCGGCGACATCGTGCTCTGCCCCGAGGTGGCGGCGAAGCAGTCGGCCACCGCCGGGCACTCGACCGCCGACGAGCTGCACCTGCTCACCGTGCACGGTGCGCTGCACCTGCTCGGCTACGACCACGCGGAGCCGGACGAGGAGCGGGAGATGTTCGCCTTGCAGGCGCGGCTTCTCAACGGCTGGCGCGCGTCGCGCCGAGCCGGCTGATGGTGCCGTTAGCGGCGGTCGCCGCCGATGGGCTTCCCGACCTCCAGCTGATCGTGATCGCGGCGGTCCTGGTGGTCCTCGCCGGCCTCGCCTCCATGACGGACGCCGCCTTGGGCGCGGTGTCTCCGGCCCGCGCCGCAGAGCTCGCCCGCGAGAACGAACGCGGCGCGGAAGCCCTGCGGGCGGTCGCCTCGGATGCCGTACGCCACCTGAATCTGCTGCTTCTGCTGCGGCTGCTGTGCGAGCTGACCGCCACCACCCTGGTCGCGCTGGTCGCGGTGGATACGTGGGGCGCCGGCTGGACCGCCGCGCTGATCACGGCGGGTGCGATGACGCTGGTGAGCTTCGTCGTCGTGGGCGTCGCCCCCCGTACGGTGGGCCGCCAGCACGCGTACGCCGTCGGCCGGGCCACGGCCCCGCTGGTGCGCGGTCTCGGCCGGGCGCTGAACCCGCTGGCGTCGCTGCTGATCCTCATCGGTAACGCCGTCACGCCCGGCAAGGGTTTCCCGGAGGGGCCGTTCGGCAGTCAGGTGGAGCTGCGCGAGCTGGTCGACCTGGCCGAACAGCGCGGCGTCGTCGAGCACGGCGAACGCCAGATGATCCACTCGGTGTTCGCGTTGGGTGACACCATCGCCCGCGAGGTGATGGTGCCGCGTACCGAGATGCTGTGGATCGAGCGGCCGGAGACGCTGGGCCAGGCGCTCGAGCTGTTCCTGCGTTCCGGCTTCTCGCGGATCCCCGTCATCGGGGACACGGTCGACGACGTGCTCGGCGTGCTGTACCTGAAGGATGTGATCCGGCGAGTACAGAGCGGCGACCCGGCGGCGGACGCGATGCCGGTGGCCGAGCTGATGCGTGACGCCACGTTCGTGCCGGAGTCGAAGCCGGTCGACGACCTGCTGTCGGAGATGCAGGCCGCCCGGACTCACCTGGTCATCGTCGTCGACGAGTACGGCGGCACTGCCGGCCTGGTGACGATCGAGGACATTCTGGAGGAGATCGTCGGCGAGATCACCGACGAGTACGACGTCGAACGCCCGCCCGTGGAGCACCTCGCCGACGGCGCCGTACGGGTGACCGCGCGGCTGCCGATCGAAAACCTGGGGGAGATGTTCGGCAAGGATCTGCCGTCCGACGAGGTCGAGACCGTCGGCGGGCTGCTTGCGCAGCTGCTGGGGCGGGTGCCGATCCCGGGCGCCAGCATCGACATCGACGGCCTGCACTTGATCGCCGAGGGTGTGACCGGCCGCCGGAACCGGATCGACTCGGTTCTGGTTCGGGCGATCGCCTCGGCCGAGGAGACAGCGGAAGACACCACCGACGAGAGGCAACCCGCCGATGCTTGAGCCCACCCTGCAGAGCGCCGCCGAGCTGGACGCCGAAGACGCGAAGCTGGTGACCCTTGCTCGCAGTGCCCGGGCCCGGGTGGGTGCCGTGGAGGGCGCCGCCGTTCGCGACCAGGACGGCCGCACGTACGCTGCGGCGGCGGTCACGCTGCCGTCGCTGGCCCTGACGGCATTGCAGCTCGCCGTGGCGCAGGCCGCCGCGTCGGGGGCCACTCTCATCGAGGCCGCCGCCGTCGTAACCGATTCGTCCGAGCTGGACGCCGCGGGCTACGCGGCGGTGCGGGACCTCGCGAAGGAAGCTCCGATCCACGTGGCGTCTGCCGACGGCACGCTGCTCGGATCGGTAACGGAATGAGCCAGGACCGCATGTCCCGGAACCACATCCCCCACGCCCGGCCGCGGAGCGGCGGCGGTTACAAGGCCGGGTTCGCCTGCTTCGTCGGCCGTCCGAACGCCGGCAAGTCCACCCTGACCAATGCGATCATCGGGCAGAAGATCGCGATCACGTCGAGTAAGCCGCAGACCACCCGGCACGTCATCCGCGGTGTGCTGCACCGCCCCGACGGCCAGCTCGTCCTCGTGGACACGCCGGGTCTGCACCGGCCCCGGACCCTGCTCGGCGAACGCCTCAACGACCTCGTCCGGGAGACCTGGAGTGAGACCGACGTCATCGGTCTGTGTGTGCCGGCGAACGAGCCGGTGGGCCGGGGCGACAAGTTCATCACCGGCGAGCTCGCCGAGCTGAAGGCGACCGTTCTGGCGGTGGTGACGAAGATCGACCTGGTCGACAGGAAAACCCTCGCGGAGCAGCTCTTGGCGGTGAGCCGGCTCGCCGAGTTCGCGGAGATCGTGCCGGTCAGCGCGATCTCCGGGGAGCAGGTCGGCACGCTCGTCGACGTGATGGCGAAATACCTCCCCGAGAGCCCCCAGCTGTACCCGGATCACATGCTGACGGACGAGCCCGAGCAGGTGCTCATCGGCGAACTGATCCGCGAGGCGGCGCTGGAGGGCGTCCGGGACGAGCTCCCGCACTCGATCGCGGTGCTGGTGGAGGAGATGTTCGTCGAGGAGGGCCTGACGAAGATCTTCGCTGACATCTACATCGAGCGGCCCAGCCAGAAGGCGATCGTCATCGGCGCGAAGGCGAGCCGGCTCAAGGAGGTCGGTACGCGTGCGCGGGCCCAGATCGAGGCGCTGCTGGGCACGAAGGTGTACCTGAACCTGCACGTCCGGGTCGCCAGGGACTGGCAGCGGGATCCACGGCAGCTACGCAAGCTGGGCTTCTGAGAGCGTGCCGCGTCATACCGTCCTCATCACCGGTGCCGGTGGCCGGGTCGGGCGTATGCTCCGGTGCCGGCTGGCCCGCCCCCATCGGCTGCTGCGGCTGATGGACGCCGTCGAGCAGCGGCCGCCCGAGCCGGGCGAGCAGGTGGAACTCTGGCCGGGTACGGTCACCGACGCCGACCTGATGTCCCGCGCGGCCGAGGGCTGCGACGCGATCGTGCACCTGGGGGCGCTGCCGGGCGAGGACACCTGGGAGGCGTTGCAGCGGGTGAACGTCGACGGGACCCGTACGGTGCTTGAGGCGGCCCGGGAGCAGTCGGTGCCGCGGGTCCTGCTGGCGTCGTCGGCGCACGTCGCGGGTTTCTACGGAGCCCCGGGCGGCGCGGCCGGCGTACCGGCGCCACGGGACGGTGACAACCTTCCCGCGGACGTTCCCGTACGCCCGGACAGCTACTACGGCGTCAGCAAGGTTGCGGTCGAGGCGTTCGGCAGCCTGTACGCCGACCGGTTCGGCATGACAGTCTTCTCCCTCCGGCTGGGCGACTGTGCCCCTGAACCTCCGGGGGATTGGGCGCTGCATTCCTGGCTCTCGCCGGACGACTGCGGGCGTCTTGTGGAGGCCGGGTTGACCACCACGGTCACCGGTTATCAGGTCATCTGGGGGATCAGCCGCAACGCCCGGCGATGGTGGTCGTTGGCTGAGGGAGAGCGGATCGGGTATCTCCCACGCGACGACGCCGAGCTGTACGCCGACAAGGTTCCGCTTGCCGACGGTGCCCGGGCAGCGACGCTCGGCCTGCTCGGCGGACGGTCCACTGTCATGCCCTTAGGCACGCCACGCGGATAAGGCACGCGATATAAGCCAGATTTAACCTATCTGTGGGCTTTTTCACTGACTCGCCGCTCGCGTTTGCATTTGTCGCAGTACTTCGATAACCATCGACGGGCACTGACGCCGAACGGGCGGAGTTTTATGCGGAACCGGTATCTGGACCTGCTACGCGCTGTGGCGATCACCCGGGTCGTCGTCTACCACGTCACCGGCTGGTCGGTGCTCACGATCGTCTTCCCGGCCATGCCAGTGATGTTCGCGCTGGCCGGATCACTGATGGCCGCGTCGCTCGACAAGGCCGGCATCTCCGCCATCGGGCGGCGGCTGCGCCGGTTGCTGCCGTCGCTGTGGGCGCTCAGCCTCATCTGCGTGCCAGCGATGCTGCTCACCGGGCTCGCCTGGAGCCCAAGGGTTCTCCTGTGGCTGCTGCCACTACAGGACCCACCGGCGAACGAGTGGGGCGCGCAGGCCCTGAGTGCCAACTGGTACCTGCGGGACTTCCTGTGGTTCGTGATCCTCTCGCCCGCCGCGCTCTGGCTGTTCCGCCGCCTGCCGCTGCAGACGCTGGCCATCCCGTACACGATGTTGCTCTTCATCGAGTTCGCCCGCTGGCAGCCGAACGTCGTCGTGCGTGACATCGCCCTGTACTTCGGGGCGTGGCTGCTGGGCTTCGCCCACCACGACGGCATGTTCGACAGGCTCGGCCGCAAGCGCCTGCTCGCCCTTGCCGGTACCCTCGCCACGACCGGGGCCTGGTACATCTACGAGCATCCCGGCCCGCGCGGCTACGACCTCAACGACATCCATCTCGGCAATGCGCTGTGGGCGGGTGCGTTCATCCTGGTCGCACTCGGCTGCGCCCCGGACGCGGAGCGCTTCGAAGGTTCGCGGCTCTGGTGGCACCGGCCGGTCACCGTCCTCAACAGCCGCGCGCTCACCATCTACCTCTGGCACGTCCCGATCCTCACCGCGGTCACCCGGATCGCGGAGGCCAGGGGCTGGCACGTCGTCGACGGGATCGGCATCGCCTGGCGGCTCGCCGTCGTCCTGGTGGGCGTGGCTTTCGCGGTCGCGCTGTTCGGCTGGGTCGAGGACGTCGCGGGCCGGCGCCGGCCCGTCCTCCTGCCGGGCGCCCGCCGGCCCCGCACGCCCGAGCCTGCCGCGGGGGTACGCCCGGCGGCCTCCTCGCCGCCCCCGGCCGACACCCACCCGGCCGACACCCACCCGGCCGACACCTATCCGGCTGTGCCCGCCCTCGCGCCCGTAGCGGCGCCCGCACTCTTGCCCGCAGCGGCGCCCGCACTCTTGCCCATAGCGGCGGCCCTCGTGCCCGTAGCGGCGACGACCGGGACCCCTGCGGACGGGCCGGGCGTCGGCGTCGGCGTGACGATCGTGCCGCAGCGGCCACGCCTGGCGCTTCCCGGGCTCCTGGCACCCGCCGCCGCCGGCACGACCCAGACCGAGGCCGTCGCGTTCACCCGAGCCGCCCGCTACGTAGCCGTGGGCGGGCAGCACCCGCTGGAACCGCGCATCCGCACCGGCGGCGACGCCGTGGCGGGTGAACCGTCGCCGGTCCCGCCACGGACGGCGGGACCGGACCGGGTCCGAAGATCCGTGCCGCGGCACTCCGGGAAGCGGAGCCGGAGCAGGGTCGGCAGCCCCGTCCGATGAGTCGGTCCGAGGGTGCGTAGCGGCCCGGGGACCGGTCCGGCCTTGGTACTGGTGAGATCGCCTATTCAACCGTCGCCGGTTCTCCCAGCGAGATCGTGAGGACCGGGTCGGATTCTCACGGTCCGTAGTTGCCTGGAGCGTCGTTGGACCAGGTGGAGCCAGCCTCGGCGGCGAGGCGGGTGGTGGTGTTGTGGTGGTAGCCGAGCGCGGTGGCGACGACCGGGGCGGTCAAATCAAGGACGTGCTGGCGGATCGCAGCGGCGCGGCCAGGAGGGTCATTCAAAACCCGGTGCGGCGGTTCCGAAGATTCCAGGGCAGTGACGGTGCGTAACACGTCGGGGAAGTCGGTCATGATCGGGTGGTAGCCGGTCTTGAGGATCTTCCAGTTCTTCAGATGTGAGATGGCGCGTTCGACGGCGGCGCGGAGCCGGTTCACGCTGTAGTTGTAGGCCCTTTGCTTCCCGGTGAGTTCGCCGCCAGGCGGTTTCCTGTCCGGGGTGATCGGGCCAGCGCCCTGGTAGCCGCCGTCGCCGATCATTCCGGGCCGCCGTCCGAGGTGGTCGGCCCAGCGTTCGGCGATGCCGGAGATAGAGAACGCCGCCGCGTCGTGGCGGGCGCCGTTGACGGGCTCGCCCACGTCGGTGACCCGGCCATCGAGGTCGGCGATGACCTGGATGTTCTGCCCGGACATGTGCTTCTTGCCGGAGAACAGGCCGTGGTGGTGCTCGCGTTCGCCGACCGGAGCGACGAACCCGTCGACCAGCACACCCTCGCGAGAGGCTTGGTGGAGGCGCTGGTCGGCTTCGGGACGGGTCACCCGGCGCAGGATCGGCTGCAGGATCTGGTGATAGCGGGTGACGGTGGCTTGGGAGCAGCCGAACACTTCGGCGACGACCTCGTCGGGCAGGTTGTGCCGCAACCCGAAGCGCACCGCTACCACCGCCGCAGGCAGCGGCAACACGTGCGGACGCCCGATCGGCGGCTCCTCCCACTCGTAGCCGACGATCTCCCGGACTCGGCCGATCAGGTCGGCCAGCTGTCCGGCCCGTAGTCCTGTCATACTTTCACCGCGCAGCGGCCGGCCCTCGATCAGCTTCCTCACAAAAGATGATCTATTGGATCCCCGGCCGCTGCGTGGCTATGACGGTTGCATTTGGCCCCACCAGGACGGCTTGGCGTGGCTCCACCCGCGAGGGATTCCCCGCACGGATGGGCGATGACGGCTTGAAGTGGCCCCACCTGCGGTGTTGCGCTTGAAGTCTTGAACGTGCTCGCCGTCGCTGGGGGCGCCGATGCCGTTGACCAAGGACGAACTGTTCCGCCGGATCCGCTCCGACGCTGTGCTCCGAGAGCTCTCGATCCGGGCGTTGGCGCGTAAGCACGGCGTGCACCGGAGACTTGTCCGGGAAGCGCTGACTGCGGCGGAACCGACGCCGCGGCGGCAACCGGTACGCCGTTCGCCGCGCCTGGATCCGGTGAAAAGAGCGATCGACGAGTGGTTGCGGGCGGATCTGGAAGCGCCGCGCAAGCAGCGGCACACCGCTCGGCGGATCAAGGACCGGCTGGCGGAAGAGATGGACACGGTCATCGCGTATCCGACGGTGCGTGACTACGTGTCGATGCGCCGTCGGCAGATCGCGGCGGAGGCGGGTGCTCCGGCGGACGGGTTCATCATCCGGCACAACCGGCCCGGCGCCGACGCGGAAGTCGACTTCGGCGAGGTCGTGATCTGCCTGGCCGGAACCATGACCCGTTGTCATCTGTTCGCGTTCCGGCTGGCCTACTCCGGCCTGGTGGTGCACCGCGTGACGGTGTCCTGCGGGCAAGAGGCGTTCCTGGAAGGACACGAGTACGCCTTCGAGCTGATCGGCGGGATCCCGGTCGGGCAGATCCGCTACGACAACCTGAGCTCAGCGGTCCGCAGCGTCGTGTTCCGCAGCCGATCACGGGTCGAGAGCCGGAGATGGAAGGCCTTCCGGGAGCACTACGGATTCACGCCTTTCTACTGCATTCCCGGGTTGGAAGGGCTCACGAGAAGGGCGGAGTCGAAGGCCAGGTCGGCTACTACCGCCGCAACCGGCTGACCCCGGTCCCCACCGTCGCCACGCTGGAAGAACTCAACCAGCGGCTGGCCGCCGCGGATCTTGCCGACCGGGACCGCAGGATCCGGCTGCGGTCCAGAACCATCGGCGAGGACTTCGCCGCCGAAACCCCGCTACTGGCCCGCCTGCCGGTGGAGAAGTTCGGCACCCAGCTCACCCTGCGGCCGCGGGTCGACCGGGAGGCGACGGTGACGGTCCGGATGAACGAGTACTCGGTGCCGGCGAGGTTCATCGGCCGCAAGTTGCAGGTCCTGCTCGGTACCACCGAGGTCGTCGTCTTCGACGGCCGGACCGAGGTCGCCCGGCATCCCCGCCTATTCGGCGAGTTTGCGGATACTCCAGCAGGCGAACGGGCAACGCAACCCGAAGGTGCTGGCTGATCTGGCCCGTACCAGCATGCGCGGTAAGACCGCGCTGCTGGTCGAGGCGTTGACCGTTTCCTTCACCGCGCATCATGGTGAGCTGGTGAGCTGGTGAGCTGGTGAGCTGGTGAGCTGGTGAGCTGTTAGCGATGATGCTGGCCAACATTGACCGGCTGACCGAGCAGGGGCGCGCTTGCGTAGCAGCTGTGCCTGCTCAGTTTGTTGCCGAGCAGCCGCGCGGAGTCGGCGGCCACCTTGCTGATCAGCGCAAAGCCGCGCTACCCGCGTCGCGCTGCTTTGGCTCTTTTTGGTGCCATCATGGCGCCAATGAGGACTGCGACGAATGGACATACTAGGATCAGCATGAGTGTGCTGGCGGAGAAGGTGGGTGCCGTGCCCACTCCCGCTAGAAACCCTAGCCCGGAAACCGTGCCCCAAACCGTACCGATAATCGCGGCGGAGGTGGCGATGCTAGCTGCCATAGTTGCCGTCGTAGCGCGACGCCAGCGGACTGAAGCGCCGACGGCACCGAGCATGGCGAACGAGCCGCGGAGGTCACCCATCCACAAGGTCATCATGGCGATGATGATGGCCGCACTACTTGCCCCGGTGACGGCGATAATGCCAGTGAGTACGCGGTCGGCCGTGTCAGCACGGGGCGGTCCTGTTTCGGTACTAATTTCGACATCGGCTTGAACGTCGACCGGCAGATTGCGGCGAATGCTGTCGGTGTCGTCGCGGGCGAGGAGATAGTTCGGCAGCCCGGCGGGTGCCAGATTGAGTGTTGATGCTGTAGCTCGGGACACGAGTATCTTCGGCAGGGCCCAGTACTCCTTGGCTGCCGACTGGGGGGCGATGGCGGGTAGGCGCGCGACGTTGATGAGTTGCATTCCTGTGGAACCCCGCGTTTGCCGCACGAGTTCGACCTCGTTCGATAGGCCGGCTGGGCTAGTGATGGCGAGCTTTTCGCCTCGCTCGTACGCCAGGCGGTCGGTCTCGTTCCAGGTGGAGCGGGTAATGCGTTGAGCGGCTGCGGCGTCGGCAATGCCCACGGTGCGGAACGGAACCGAGGTCGCCGAGCTGTCCTCGCACGAGCGCCAGTCATTGTTGCCGTATCGGAGAAGATTTCGTTGTACCAGGCAGTCTAAGAAGCCCGTCTTCGGTGACAACTGCATTGGCCTGCCGTCAACGAGCGCGGCCGCTATGAGGTACTCAGAGGGGACGGTTTTAGTGTCGGTGGCCAAGGCGGCGAGTTCTGCTGCGGTGAGGTTGCGACGAGGTGTGATCACTGCCGAATCTTGGGGCAGGGCCGGTATGTAGTTGTGGATGCTCTTCGCAGTCGTGGAGGCGGTGAGAAGTACCGCTACCGAACCGACCGCACCAACCGCAGCTAGCGCCATGAGTGTGATTGCGGTGCGGGCTGGGTAGCCGAGGAGGCCGCGTATGGCGGTGCGCACACTGGCGGGAACTGGAAGAAGTGCGTTGTTTCCGAGTCGAGCGCCGACAGCCAGAACGCCAAGTGATGTGCCAACCACACCGGCGACGAAGCCCAGCGCCGCGAGGATTCCCACCGCGTCGGTCTTGGTGACGGCAGCGCACCCGATGAGAAAGGCGCCGAGTCCGCTGACGATGACAGCCGCTCCTCCGATCCTGCTGCCGGTACGTCTAGCCAAGGGCGTGATGTCGCGGAGTAGGACCGTCACGTCTCGGTTGACCGCCCGGCGGGTCGGGATGACGATGGCCGCGACGGCTGCGCACGCGGCGACGAACCCTAGCACGGCGACTGTGCCCAGGGCGGGGTCGAACGGCCCCCAGTCGGCATCGGCGCGGCGCTGCAACACTGGCATGAGGGCGCGTGCGATGCCTTCTCCTACCAGGGCACCTACAAGAATGCCAATCGTCGCTGTAGATAACGCGTAGAACGGAAACGGCCATGCGCGTACGCGCTTCGGGGCGCCGAGAGCGGCAAGCAGGCCCATATCGCGGCGTTGACTGTTTACGACGACGGCGAACACAGCGGAAATCAGGAGGACCGTCTCCGCTAGGAGACCCACCCCAATCAGTGTCGCCGGTTGCTGGTCGCCAAAGGCATCATCAGCTAGTGCGGCGGCCTGGCTCTTGGGGATCCAGGTGAAACCGGCCTCACCAAGCTTGCCAGCGTCGACACTGGAGTCTGGGGGCAGGTCGACGTACCAGCGGGGTGACCCAACGGTGCCCGAGAATGCTGCGGCGTCGGTCGTGGGCACGACGAATATCATCTGCGTGGTGTCGAGCCGGTTGTCGATCAGCCCGCTGACTGTCGCCGTCGACTGTTCGCCGCCTCCCAGAGTGACCCGGTTGCCGACGTGGACGTCGAGGCGACCGGCCAGTGCCCGAGACAGCAGGATCGTGTCAGGCGCCGCGTCCAGCTGCCCTTGGCGCAATAGGTAGAGGTCGCGGACCAGAGGGTCGGTCAACTGCAGCGCTCGCCCTGTCGCGTCGACTCGGCGGCCGGTCGTGGGGGCGGTGATCGGCAGTCCGATGAGGTCGACGTCCAGGACGGTGTGCGAACCGACCGGTAGTGCCTCACGGAGCTTGGTCGTGACGGCCGGGACGTCCGCCGCCTGGGCCGTGCTTGAGATGCGTCCGTCAGCAGCGCCGAACGCAACTAGTCGCGCCTCCTCCACCGAGACGGTGGAGGTGGCCGAGATGGCCCCAATCGCGGTTCCGATGGCGATCGGCACCGCGATGCCGCAGCACACTGCCAGCGTACGTAGCTTCTGCCGGGCGACCAGTCGGACACCCAGCCGCAATGCCAGTCGGATCATCCTTCTGCCTCGGTCACAATCCGCCCGTCCCGCATTCGGATCACCCTGTCAGCGGCGGCGGCCACGTCGGGGTTGTGGGTGGCTACGACACACGCGACGCCTTGCTCCGATAGCCGCCGCAACAGGCCAACGACGATCTCGCCGTTGCGGGAATCCAGTGCACCGGTGGGTTCGTCGGCGAGCAGTACTGGCCTGTGGTCGGCCAGTGCGCGGGCGATGGCGACGCGCTGCTGTTCACCACCGGATAGTTGATCGGGGAACTTTTTGATGTGGCCCTGCATGTCGACAAGGTCCAGTGCCTCGACGGCGCGAGCACGGGCCTGCCCGCGCGGGACTCCCACAAGTTCGAGCGATAGACACACGTTCTCGAGCACCGTCATGGTGCGGATGAGGTTCCACTCCTGGAAGATGTACGACGCGTACTTGGCGCGGTAGACCGTCACCTCGGACGGGTTCATCTCTTGGATCTCGGTGCCGTTAAGGAACACCTCACCGGCGGTTGGCTTTTCGAGTCCGCCGGCGAGGTTTAACAGGGTCGACTTCCCCGAGCCGGACTGACCCACCAGCGCGACGAACGTTCCCGCCGCAACCTCGAGCGATACGTCGTCTACCGCAGTCTGTGCCGCACTGCCAGAGCCGTAAACTTTAAAGACACTGCGGAGGCGGAGCACGCACCGCTCCGCCTCCGCAGTGGTCGTTGCCGCAACGGACACGAAACTTCCTTCGATCAAAGTGTTCTTGATTGCGAGGCTGTCACGTGTCCGCACGTGACCACAGTCCCCAGCATCGGCTGCCGAGGTCTGTTACCCCGCACGGGTCTCCATGATGGCGCCGCGGGCCGAGAACAGGCATCCACCTCCGACGCTGCTCTGCCACGCACGCACCCAGTTCGTGTAGGTATCCGGTGCCCAGGCGCAGTCAGCTCGGCCGCGAGCCTGCCCACCAACGACATCCCCACACGAAATGTAGGGGTTGTCGTTGCTGCCAATGCCGACAGTGCAGTCGGCGTAGACGGCGGCCTGAGCCGGCGCTGCTGCGCCCAACACGCCGAGGGTCATAACAGCAGCCGCTCCGAGAGCTGGAGCCCTATTCAGAACGATTTCTGGCGGTGGGCAGGCTTGCGCGGGTGGGTGAC
>CBIHNN010000023.1:0-65050 GCA_966211315.1 uncultured Micromonosporaceae bacterium
CCGGGGGGGCGGGCGGGGGCTAACACGACACCCCGCCTACCGTGGGGGCGATTGGTTTTCGCCCCGAAACCCGGGGCCCCCGGGGTTGGCGCGCGGGGGCCCTCGACGCGGAGGTTGGCGTGACCTGGAGGTGGCATGGCGCAACCGGATGACAAGTTGGACGACGAGACCTACCCCGCCTACACGATGGGCCGCGCCGCGGAAATCGTCGGCGCCTCGCAGGACTTCCTGCGGCGGCTCGGTGAGGCAAGACTGATCGTTCCGCACCACTCGGCCGGCGGCCATCGCCGGTACTCCCGATATCAGCTCCGGCTGGCCGCGCGGGCCCGCGAGATGGTCGATCAGGGCACGGCTTTGGAGGCTGCCTGCCGCATCATCATCCTCGAGGACCAACTGGAGGAAGCCCTGCGGCAGAACGAGGAACATCGGCGGAATCACCGGCAGCGATACGACTGACGCCGTACGCCGGCGCGACAGCTCGGTCCCTCTGGGCAGAGGGACCGTTCGTCGTCGGGGACCAGTCGTCGTCGAGGGGCGGACGATATCCAGGGGGCCTCAGATGGCCCCGGCCCTCAGATGGCCCCGGCCAGATCCGCGAGGATGTCGGCCTGGTCCTCGATACCGCAGGAGAGTCGTACGAGGCCGGGCGGGGTGTCGTCCCCCCACTGCGCGCGCCGGTCCGCGGTCGTGTGCAGGCCACCGAAGGACGTCGCCGCAGCGACCAGCCGGGACTTCGTGAGGAAGTTCGCCACCCGTTCGGCGCTGCCCAGGTCGAAGGAGAGGACGCCGGGAATGCGGCGCATCTGGGCGGACGCGATCGCGTACGACGGGTCGGTGTCGAGGCCGGGCCAGCGCAGTGCCGTCACGTCCGGGCGGTCGCGAAGGAAGGTCGCCACGGCGGCCGCGTTGGCGGTCTGGCGGGCGAGGCGCAGATCGAGGGTGGCCAGGGAGCGGTGGGCCAGCCAGGCGTCGAAGGCGCTCGGGATCGCGCCGGTCTGCGTACGCCACGTCGTGAGGCGGGCCAGGAGATCGTCGTCGCGCGTGGCGACGTAGCCGAGCAGGACGTCGGAGTGGCCGGTCAGCGCCTTGGTGCCGGAGGCTACGACGACGTCCGCGCCGAGGGCGAGGGGGTTCTGGCCGAGCGGGGTCGACGTGGTGTTGTCGACCGCGACCAGGGCTCCCGCGGCGCGGGCGGCGGTGGCGACGGCGGTGATGTCGCAGACGTCCAGGCCGGGATTGGCAGGGGACTCCAGCAGGACGAGCTGAAAACCGTCGAACGACGGGTACGGGCCCACCGTCGGCGCGTACGACACGGAGACGCCCATCTCCGTCAGCGTGGCGGCGGCGAACGCGCGGACCGTGAAGTAGCCGTCCGACGGCAGCAGCACCGCGTCCCCGGGCCGCAGCACCGTCAGCAGCAACCCGGTGATGGCCGCCTGGCCCGTCGCGAAGGCGAGCACGGAGCCGCCCTCCAGTTCCCCGATCGCCGATTCCAGCAGGCGCCGGGTCGGGTTGTCGGGGCGTCCGTAGCCGTCGAGACCTGGCCCGGTCACCGGGTCGAGGTGGTAGGGCGCCGCGAACACCGGACCGGGCAGGAACGGATCTCCAGGGGACGGCTGGGGCAGTCCGGCGTGCACCGCGCGGGTGGAGTCCCCCCAGGTCATTCCGACTTCGTCTCCCGGCTCATCAGAGCCCGTACGGCCACCCGGGGATCGACGCCCTCGTGGCAGATGCGTTCGACCTGCTCGGTGATCGGCATCTCGATGCCGTGCGAGCGGGCCAGGTCACGGATGGCGAGGCAGCTCTTGACGCCCTCGGCGGTCTGCCGCGTGGAGGCCTGCGCCTGGTCGAGGGTCTCGCCGCGGCCCAGGTACTCGCCGAAGGTCCGGTTGCGCGACAGCGGCGATGAGCAGGTGGCGATGAGGTCGCCCAGCCCGGCGAGCCCGGCGAACGTCATCGGGTCGGCGCCGAGCTTCACGCCGAGGCGCGAGGTCTCGGCGAGGCCCCGGGTGATCAGGGACGCCTTCGTGTTGTCGCCGAGCCGCATGGCGGTGGCGATGCCGCAGGCAAGGGCGATGACGTTCTTGACGGCCCCGCCGAGCTCGGCCCCGATCACGTCGGTGATCGTGTACGGCCGCAGATACGGCGTCGTGATCGCAGCCTGGACGGCCGTGGCACGGGCGAGGTCGGGGCAGGCGACGACGGTGGCGGCGGGCTGCTCGGCGGCGATCTCGGGCGCCAGGTTGGGCCCGGAGACGACGGCCACCCGGTCGGGCGAGACCCCGGTGACCTCGATGATCACCTCGCTCATCCGCTTGGTGGTGCCGAGCTCGATGCCCTTCATCAGGGACACGAGGGTCGCGTCGGAGCCGACCGAGCCGGCCCAGTCGGCCAGATTGGAGCGCAGCGTCTGCGACGGCACGGCGAGGATCACCAGGTCGGCGTCCTTGAGCGCCTCGGCCGGGTCCGAGGTCGCGGTGACCAGGTCGGGAAGCTTCACGGCGGGGAGGTAGTCGTGGTTGACGCCGTACTCGCGGATCGCGGCGGCGACGCTGTCGCGCCGGGCCCAGATGGTGACCTCGGTGCCGGCGTCGGCGAGGGTCTTGGCGAACGCCGTACCCCAGGAGCCGGCGCCGAGAACGGCGGCGCGGGTCACGGGGTCTCCTCCGCCGCGGGCTTGCGGGCTGCTGGGCGGTACAGCGGCGGGGGGTCCTCGTGCCGCAACTCTGCGACCAGGTCGCGGATGGCGATCATGATTTCGTCGGTCATCACGTCCAGCGTGGCGCGGGTCGGCTCGGAGCCCGCCCACTTGCTGAGATCGACCGGCGGACCGGCGGTGACCGCCACGGGCGTCCGCGGCTTGAACGAGATCCTGCTGGTCCGCGGGTCGAAGATCTTCTCCGGGCCCCACATCGCGATCGGGATCACCGGGGCGCCGGTGAGCAGGGCGAGCCGGGCGGCGCCCGTCTTGCCGCGCATCGGCCACAGATCGGGCTCGCGGGTGGTGGTCCCCTCGGGGTAGACGATCACGGCCCCGCCGCGCTCGATCACGGAGACCAGGCGATCGAGGGACTTCGCCGCCTCGACACTGCCGCGTTCGACGGGGATCTGGTCGAGTCTGCGAATCAGCGCACCGATCACCGGAAGCCGGAACAGGCTCGCCTTGGCGAGGAACTGCGGCCACCGGTTCGCGTCGTAGACGAAGTGCGCGCAGGTGAGCGGATCGAAGTGAGACAGATGGTTGGCGGCGAGGATCACGCCACCGGACGCCGGGATGTTCTCCATGCCGGTCCACGTCCGCTTGGTCCACACCCGTAGCACCGGCTTGACCAGCCCCGCGATCGCACGCGGCAACATTCCCAGTCCGCGTTGCGCCACAGACCCCTCCTCGTCGTCCGACCCTGCTGCGAATCATGCCTCGTCGGAGCGACCGGAGCCAGGCAGGGGCTCCTACCGCCCAGGTGGCAGGATGGCGGCGTGGGTGCGGCGGCCTGGCGGGTGGTGATCCCGGCGAAGCGGCTCGACGTGGCGAAGGCACGCCTGCGCGGCGCCGTACCGCCCGACCGGCACGCCGATCTGGCGTTGGCGATGCTGCGCGACACCGTCACGGCGGCGGCCCGGGTCGCCGCGGTCACCGTGGTCACGGCCGACCCGCGGATCGCCGCGACGGCCCGGGCCTGCGGCGCGAGCGCGACGCCCGACCCGGGTGGCGGTCTCAACAGGGCTCTGGAGTACGCCGTCCGCGACGTCCCGGGCTGGCGCGCCGCCCTGACCGGTGACCTGCCCGCCCTCACCCCCGCCGTCCTCGCCGACGTGCTCGGGCTCATCGCGACGGCCGGTTCACGCCGCCACGTGCCCGACGCGGCGGGTACGGGGACCGTGCTGTTGGGTGCGCCGCCCGGCGTACCCCTGGATCCTCGGTTCGGCGGGCGGTCGGCGGCCGCGCACCTGGCCTCCGGCGCCGTGGCCGTGCCGGGTGACTGGCCGGCGCTGCGCCGCGACGTGGACACCCCGGCGGACCTGGCCGCCGCCCTTGCCCTCGGGCCGGCCCGACACACCCGGGCACTGCTGGACGACCTGGGCATGACGTCGCCGTCGATGCGCGCCGCCGCCGTGTAGCGTGCTGCGCATGCAGGCAACCGTGGCCACCTTCGACGCCGAGTCGCGCACCGGGTCGTTGCTGCTCGACGACGGAACGCCGCTGGCGATCCCGGCCGCCGCGTTCGCCGCGTCGGGGCTACGGCTGCTGCGCTCCGGCCAGCGCCTGACGATCGAGTCGAACGCCGCGGGCGAAGTGATCCGGGTCTGGATACCGGGGATCGACTGAGTTGTTCTTCCGGTGTTCATTTCGCGCTGACCACGAACGGGCGAAGATGGGAAGGTGAAGGTTCCACCCACCCGTCGGCCTCCTGACCGCCGCGGCCCTGACGGGCGGTTCCTTCACCGCACGAACCAGCCACCGACGACGGACGGATCGATGGGCGACGAACCGGCTCGCATCTCCGAACGCCCCGACGACACCCTGCCCGAGGAGCGTTTCCTCAACCGCGAGCTGTCCTGGCTCGACTTCAACGGCCGCGTACTCGCCCTTGCCGAGGACCCGGCGACTCCGCTGCTGGAACGCGCCAAGTTCCTCGCGATCTTCGCCAGCAACCTGGACGAGTTCTACATGGTCCGCGTCGCCGGGCTGAAGCGCCGCCTGCAGGCCGGGCTCCCGATGCGCGGCGGCGACCAGCTGCCGCTGCGCGCCCAACTGGAACGCATCAACGAACGCACCGCCGACCTGGTCAGCCGGCACTCCGCCTGCTTCACGGACGAGGTGCTGCCGAAGCTGGCCACCGAGGACATCCAGCTGGTCAGCTGGACGGAGCTGGACGCGGCCGAGCGGGAACGGCTGCGCACCTACTTCCGGGAAAAGGTGTTCCCGGTCCTGACGCCGCTCGCGGTGGACCCGGCGCACCCGTTCCCGTACATCTCCAGCCGGTCGCTCAACCTCGCCGTGGCGCTGCGGGATCCCGAAGGCGGCCCGGAACTGTTCGCCCGGATCAAGGTACCGAACAACGTCCCGCGCTTCGTCACCGTGCAGAACGACTCCCGCGGCGTACGGTTCCTGCCCGTCGAGGACCTCATCGCGCAGCACCTCGACCAGCTCTTCTCCGGCATGCAGGTGCTTGAGTGGCACCTGTTCCGGGTGACCCGCAATGCCGAGCTGGAGGTCGACGAGGACCGCGACGAGGACCTGTTGCAGGCCTTGGAGCGGGAACTCGCACAGCGCCGCCTCGGCCCGCCGGTCCGGCTGGAGGTCGCCGCCTCGGTCAGCGACCACGTACTCGACCTGCTCGTCCGCGAGCTCGACATGGACGACCACGACGTGCTGCGGGTGCCCGGCCTGCTCGACCTGTCGGCGCTGTGGCAGGTCTTCAACGACTGCGACCGGCCCGACCTGAAGGACCGGCCGTTCGTCCCGGCGACCCACCCGCAACTCGCCGACGGAGAGACTCCGCGCAGCGTCTTCAACCGGCTGCGCGAGCAGGACATCCTGGTCCACCACCCGTACCACGCGTTTTCGACGAGCGTGCAGCGCTTCATCGAGCAGGCCGCCGCCGACCCGCTGGTGCTGGCCATCAAGCAGACGCTGTACCGGACCTCCGGCGACTCCCCGATCGTCGACGCGCTCGTCGACGCGGCCGCCGCGGGCAAGCAGGTCGTGGTGCTGGTCGAGGTCAAGGCCCGCTTCGACGAGCAGGCCAACATCGGCTGGGCGCGAACCCTGGAACGCGCAGGATGCCACGTCGTGTACGGCCTCGTCGGTCTCAAGACGCACTGCAAGACGTCGCTGGTGGTCCGTCAGGAGGGCAACCAGATCCGGCGGTACTGCCACATCGGCACCGGCAACTACCACCCGAAGACCGCCCGCCTCTACGAGGATTTCGGCATGCTCACCGCCGACCCCGAGGTGGGCGCCGACGTCACGGACCTGTTCAACGTCCTCACCGGCTACAGCCGCCAGACCGCGTACCGGCGGCTCCTGGTCGCGCCGCACGGCGTACGGGCAGGACTGGTGGAGCGGATCGAGCAGCAGGCCGAGCTGGCGCGCCAGGGAAAGCCGGCGCTGGTGCAGTTCAAGGTGAATTCGCTCGTGGACGAGAGCACCGCCGACGCGCTCTACCGCGCGTCTCAGGCGGGTGTACGGATCGACCTGATCATACGTGGCATGTGCGCGCTGCGGCCGGGCGTCGAAGGCCTGTCGGAGACCATCCGAGTGCGGTCGGTCGTGGGCCGGTTCCTGGAGCATTCCCGCGTTTTCCGGTTCGGCGTGGGCGACGACGCCGAATACTGGATCGGATCCGCGGACCTCATGCACCGCAACCTGGACCGCAGGGTGGAGGCCCTCGTCAAGGTCACGCACCCGCCCGCGCAGAAGGAGCTCCAGTTCGTCCTGGATATCGCGATGAGTGACAGCACCGAAGGCTGGGACCTCGCCGGCGACGGCTCCTGGACGCGTCGTGCCGGTACGCCCGCACAGCCCCTGGTGCACCTCCAGGAAGCCCTGCTGCGCCGGGTCATCGGGTCCTCGCACTGAGGTGCGACAGCAGCAGGCGGCGGGCGGGGTGCTGTGGCGGCCAGGCGCCCTCGTCTGCCTCGTGCACCGCCCCCGCTACGACGACTGGTCGTTACCGAAGGGCAAGCTGAAACGCGGCGAGCACCCCCTCGCCGCGGCCGTACGGGAGGTCGCGGAGGAGACGGGCGTACGCGGCATCCCGCAGCAGCGGCTGCCCACCGCCCGGTACCGGCTGCCCGACGGGACTTGTAAGACGGTCCACTACTGGTCCGTGAAGGTCACCGGCGAGCCACCCGCGGAGACCGATGACGAGGTTGACGAGGTGGCCTGGCTGCCGGTGGACGAGGCCGTGGCCCGGCTCTCCTACCGCGCCGACGCGGAGGTGCTGCGGGCATGGCGGCCCGCGAGCTACGTGCTGCCGATCGTGCGGCACGCCAAGGCCGGCAGGCGGGACGCACACTGGGGCGACGACGAGGCCCGCCCGCTCGACGCCACGGGCCGGGCGCAGGCCGCCACGCTGACGCCGCTGCTGGCGCTGTTCCGGCCCGAACGGCTGTTGGCCGCCGCTCCGCGGCGCTGCCGGCAGACCCTCGAACACCTGGCCGATCTGCTGGATCTCCCGATCGAGGTGAACTCCCGGTTCGACGAACCCCGCCCCGGCCAGACCTGCGACGAACGGGCCGCCGTGGCCGCCGTACGGGTCCTGGAACTCGTTGACGCGGGCGTCCCGGTGGTGGTGTGCAGCCAGGGCAAGGTGATCCCACGGATGCTCGCCAGGCTGGCCGGGGGAACCCGGCACGACTACCGCACGCCGAAGGGCGCGGGCTGGGTGCTGACGTTCATCGACCGCCGGCTGGCGGCGGTCGATCCGCTGCTCTGACGTTCGGCGGCTCCATCACGGACGGCGTCCCGGTCCACCGTCGCCCTCGGCACTCTCCGAGGGCTCATCGGCGGCTCGCTGCCCGGTTCCGGGCCGTCCCGGCGTGCGTCCTGATTCCGGAAGACCTCGCCAGGGGCGTACGCATGGCGTCGCTCCGCCACAGTCCGGCGTGCTCCGGGCCGGTGAGCCAGCGCGCCCGCCACAGTTCGTCGGGGCGCGGTTCCCAGTCCCGCAGGGGCAGGAACGCCACCCGCCAGGCGAGGACGCACAGCAGGTACCAGCCGAGTACGGGCACCATCGCCGTGACGACCTGCCACGGGCGCAACGACGAGTTCGGTGCCAGCAGCAGGACGGCCCCGACCGTCCACGCGGTGCTGAGCAGCCAGCCGACGGTGTTCCATCCCGTCCACGCCTCCAACAGCCCGGCGAACAGCCAGCCCGGCAGGACGGCACCGAAGAAGAGGCCGACGGCCACGAACGAACGGAGCAGCATCCCGCGCGGACGCGGTTCCGGGGTGGCGGCGACGCCGAGGCTGGGCATGCCCGCAACGTAGGGCGAGCCGGGGATTTCGCGCCGGGACACACCCGAGGCGTCCACCGTACGGTGGACGCCTCCGGGAACGCGTGTTGCCGGATCTACCGGGTCTTGCGGGCCGGCGCCTTGCGAGAGCCCGCGGACACCGTGGTGGCCTTGGCCACCGGGGTGCTGCGCGAGACGGCTGCGGTGCCGGCCTTGCGAGCGGTGGTCTTCTTGGCCGCGGTCGTCTTGACGGCCGCCGTCTTCGCCGGCGCGGTCTTCTTGGCCGCGGTCGTCTTGGTGGCCGCTGCCTTCGCCGGGGCCGTCTTCTTGGCGGCCGCCGTCTTCGTGGCGGGGGCCTTCTTGGCCGGTGCGGTCTTCTTCACCGCGGCCGTCTTGGTAGCCGCCGTCTTCGCCGGCGCGACCTTCTTCGCCGCGGCCGTCTTCGTGGCCGCCGTCGCCGGTGAGGTCTTCTTGGCCGCAGCTCTCTTCGTGGCCGCCGCCGCGGCAGTCGCCTTCGTGGCCGTCGACTTGGCGGGTGCGGTCTTCTTGGCCGCAGCCGTCTTCGTCACCGCCGGCTTGGCCGCGGTCTTCTTGACCGCGGCGGTCTTGGTGGCAGGCGCCGCCTTCGCGGTGGTCGCCCGCGCGGTCGTCGCCTTGGCTGCCGGCGCGGCAACGGCGGTCGTCTTCCGGGCCGGGGTGGTCTTGGTGGCGACGGCCGCGACCTTCGGCACCTTGCCGCTGGACACCATGTCCTTGAAACCCGCGCCCGGACGGAACGCCGGTACCGACGTCTTCTTCACCTTCACGGACTCGCCGGTGCGGGGATTGCGGGCGGTACGGGCACCACGTGCGCGCTTCTCAAAGACACCGAAACCGGTGATGGCAACGCGGTCGCCCTTGGTGACGGCCGCCTGCACCTCGCTGAGAACCGCGTCCAGCGCTGCCGTCGCCGTCTTCCGGTCTCCCAGCCGGGCGGCGAGCGCCTCGATGAGCTCGGCCTTGTTCACGACTTTTCCTCCCGAATGAGAACTGACTCAATGCGAGCCATTCTGCGCGCACCGTATGCCCTCTGACCAGCGGACACAAACATTTGTAGACGAAAAAGCGTTGTGTCGTAAGGAAATCGACCCCACCGAACACTCCGTGGAGGTGAAATCACTGCTCAGCCAACCGAAAATGGGTCCGGCTAACTCAGGTCAGCGCCGGCTTGAAGGGCGGCCGAGTGGCCTCGTACGTGGTGATCGCACCTTCGTTGCGCAGCGTCAGTCCGATATCGTCGAGGCCCTCGAGCAGCCGCCAGCGGCTGAAATCGTCCAGCGAGAACGACCAGGCGGCGTCGTCCACGCGAACCTGACGGGCCACCAGGTCGACCGTGACGGGTTTCGCCGGTTCGGTCTCGGCGAGCTCCCACAGGGCCTCCACGGCCTTCAGCTCCAGCTCTACCGGGAGCAGGCCCTCCTTGAGGGAGTTGCCGCGGAAGATGTCGCCGAAGCGCGGCGAGATGACTACCTTGAAGCCGAAGTCCCGCAGCGCCCAGACGGCGTGCTGACGGGACGACCCGGTGCCGAAGTTGGGCCCGGCCACCAGGATCGTGGCCCCCGCGTACGCCGGGTTGTTGGCGACGAAGCTCGGGTCGTCGCGCCAGGCCGAGAAGAGCCCGTCCTCGAACCCGGTCCGGGTGACCCGCTTCAGGTAGACAGCCGGGATGATCTGGTCCGTGTCCACATCGGACCGGCGCAGCGGCATCACGGTGCCGCTGTGGGTGGTGAACTTGTCCATGGCTCCTCAGCTCACAGGTCGGCGGGGGCGGCCAGCTTGCCGACCACGGCGGTGGCGGCGGCGACCTGGGGCGAGACCAGGTGGGTACGCCCACCCCGGCCCTGCCGGCCCTCGAAGTTGCGGTTGGACGTCGAGGCGGCCCGCTGGCCGGGATCGAGCGTGTCCGGGTTCATGCCCAGGCACATGCTGCACCCGGCGAAGCGCCACTCGGCGCCGGCGTCGATGAAGACCTTGTCCAGGCCCTCCTGCTCGGCGGCCTCGCGCACCTTGAACGAGCCCGGCACGATCATCATCCGGACGTTCTCGTGGACTTTGTGCCCGCGCAGGACATCTGCCGCGGCGCGCAGGTCCTCGATGCGGCCGTTGGTGCAGGAACCCACGAAGACGACGTCGACGGGGACCTCCTTGAACGGCGTACCCGCCTCGAGACCCATGTACGCCAGGGCCCGCTCGGCGGCCGTACGGTCGGTTTCCTCGGCGAAGTCCTCAGGGTCCGGCACGACACCGTCGAGCGCGGCACCCTGGCCCGGGTTGGTGCCCCAGGTGATGAACGGGCTGATCGCGGCGGCGTCGAGGATGACCTCGGTGTCGTACTCCGCGTCGTCGTCCGTCTGCAGGCCCTGCCAGTACGCGACGGCGGCGTCCCACTCGGCACCCTTGGGCGCGTGCGGCTTGTCCTTGAGGTACGCGAACGTCGTCTCGTCCGGAGCGATCATTCCGGCCTTGGCGCCCCACTCGATGGACATGTTGCAGATGGTCATCCTGCCCTCCATGGAGAGCTTGCGGATGGCTTCGCCCCGGTACTCCACAATGTGGCCGTTGCCGCCACCGGTGCCGACCTGGGTGATGAGCGCGAGGATCAGGTCCTTGGCGGTGACGCCCGGCTTCAGGTCGCCCACCACGGTGACGGCCATCGTCTTCGGCCTGTCCTGCGGCAGCGTCTGGGTGGCGAGCACGTGCTCGACCTCACTCGTGCCGATGCCGAACGCGAGCGCGCCGAAGGCACCGTGCGTGGCGGTGTGCGAGTCACCGCAGACGATCGTCATGCCGGGTTGGGTCAGGCCGAGCTGCGGGCCGATGACGTGCACGATGCCCTGCTGCTCGTGGCCGAGCGGGTGGATTCGTACGCCGAACTCGGCGCAGTTCCTGCGCAGTGTCTCGATCTGCGTACGCGACGTCGTGTCGGCGATCGTGAAGAGCTCGCCGCGTTGGGTGTTGAACGCCGGGTCGCTGTAGCCGGTCGGCGTGTTGTGATCCTCGGTCGCGAGCGTCAGGTCGGTACGCCTGACCTGACGGCCGGCCATGCGGAGACCATCGAAGGCCTGCGGGCTGGTCACCTCGTGCAGCAGGTGCAGGTCGATGAAGAGCAGGTCGGGCTCCCCTTCGGCGGACCGCACGACGTGGTCGTCCCAGACCTTCTCGGCCAAGGTCCTCGGCTTCGGAGTGACTCCCACCATCTGGACATCCTAAATTCTGGGAGGTAAGTTTCGGCTTGTGGGACACAGTATGAGCGGTGTCGGCGTTCTCGACAAGGCGGTGGTCATCCTGGCCGCCTGTGTCGACGGCGCCAGCCTGGCCGAACTCGTCGACCGGACCAAGCTGCCGCGGGCGACCGCGCATCGCCTGGCCCAGGCCTTGGAGATCCACCGGATGCTGGTCCGCGACACCCAGGGCCGCTGGCGCCCCGGTCCCCGTCTCGGCGAGCTGGCCAACAGCGCCCCGGACGTCCTGCTGACCGCAGCCGACCCACTGCTCGCCGCACTGCGCGACGCCACCGGCGAGAGCGCGCAACTATACCTGCGCCGCGCCGACGAACGCATCTGCGTCGCCGCCGCCGAACGCGCCAGCGGCCTGCGCGACACCGTCCCCGTCGGATCGGTGCTGCCCATGACCGCCGGCTCGGCCGCCCAGATCCTGCTCGCCTGGGAACCCCCCGAGGCCGTCATGCCGCTCCTGCCCCGCTGCAAATTCACCGGCCGCACCCTCGCCGAGGTCCGCCGCCGCGGCTGGGCCCAGAGCGTCGCCGAACGCGAACCCGGTGTGGCCAGCGTCTCCGCCCCCATCCGTGACCGCACCGGCCGGGTCATCGCCTCCATCAGTGTCTCCGGTCCGATCGAACGCGTCGGCCGCAGACCCGGGGAACGGCACGCCATGGCCGTCGTACGCGCCGGTCAGCGCCTGAGCGGCCTCTAGGTCTAGGTCTAGGCGCAGTCCTGCACCAGGAGCGAGACGGTGAGGTCACGGGTCCGTCGTGGTCCTGACCACTGCTCATCGGGTGAACGGCGATGGCGCCGACTCGGTGGGCGGCCCGCCGGAGCGGTCGGGGCGGCGGGGTCAGTCAGGTAGAAGACAGCGGACACGATCGTGGACACTGATCCGCCGCATCGGCCCAGCGTGGAAAACTCACCGTGGATGAATGGAACGACGAAGGCCCGCCTCATCACGTGAGACGGGCCTGCCGAACCGTGTAGCCCCGAAGGGATTCGAACCCTCGCTACCGCCTTGAGAGGGCGGCGTCCTAGGCCGCTAGACGACGGGGCCAGGACTTTCGTTGCTTCCGTGAACCCGGGCAACGATGCGGAACTCTATCAGAATCCAGCACCACCGCCCTTGCGGGTCATCGGCCGCGCTGGGGTACCAGGACTCGAACCTAGACTAACTGGACCAGAACCAGTCGGGCTGCCAATTACCCCATACCCCATTTGGTACGCACCTGCCGTACCGGTGCTGAACTCTACCTGAGCCCCTGGTGCCCGCAAAATCGGGTTACCCCCTGACACTTTCCCCAGGTCAGACGCTGGGCGGACGCGGCCGCGCTGGTGGTTACTGCTCGACGGGATCGCCGCTGTCAGTCGAGGGCGACGACCGGATTACGGAGTTCGCCGAGTCCCTGGATACGGACGGAGACGGTGTCGCCGGACGTGATCGGGCTGACGCCGGCCGGGGTGCCGGTCAGGATCACGTCACCGGGCAGCAGGGTCATGATGTGCGAGACGTACGACACGAGGGTCGGGACGTCGAACACCATGTCCTTGGTTCGACCCAGTTGGCGTACCTCCAGATTCGCCGGGTCCGGACCCACCTCGCAGCGCACCTCCAGGTCGCTGACGTCGAGATCGGTGTCGATCCACGGTCCCAGCGGGCAGAACGAGTCGTAGCCCTTGGCGCGGGTCCACTGCCCGTCGCTGCGCTGCAGGTCGCGGGCCGTGACGTCGTTACCGCACGTGTAGCCGAAGACGGCGCGGGCCGCACCGGCACGGTCGACCCTGCGCGCCCCGGAGGCGCCGATGACCACGGCGAGTTCCGCCTCGTGCTCGACCTGCTTCGACTGCGGGGGCAGCCGGATCGCGTCGTTCGGGCCGATCACCGAGGTGGACGGCTTCATGAAGATGAGCGGTTCGGCCGGCACGTCGGCACCGTGCTCGGCGGCGTGGTCGGCGTAGTTGCGTCCGACGCCCACCACCTTGCTGGAGAAGATGGGGGCGAGCAGCCGGACGTCCGGCAGGGCCCAGCGCTGGCCGGTGAAGGTGATGGTGTCGAACGGCAGGCCGGAGATCTCGGCGACGGTGAGTCCGCCGGCCGACGAATCACCCTCGACGACACCGAACGACACACCACCGGCATGGACGAAGCGAGCGAAGCGCACGGGAAGCCTTTCCGTCGACAGTGTTACGAGGAACCTATCCCGCCCGCCCGGTCCGCACCTTTCAGCTCCTCGCCGAGGCCGGGGGGATGCCCGGGCGAAGATCACTCGACCGGCACCTCGACGTACTCCGGCGATCGGTGACGGCGCCGAGCGCCATCGTGGCGACGTGTTCAGCCGAGGAGCCGCTCGCACACCTCGACGAGCCGCTCACGCAGGCCGGCCGCCCGACCGGCGAACTCGCGCTGCCGGGCGACGTACTCGGCCTTGCCGTCGGGGGTCTCGATCGCCACCGCCGGGTGGCCGTACGAGCTCAGGTCGTACGGTGACGCCTGCATGTCGAGCAGCCGGATGTCGGCCGCCAGCGCGAAGCAGTCCAGCGCCAGCTCGCCGGGGACGGCGGGACCCAGTTTGGCCGACCACTTATGGCAGTCCATCGCCGCGTGCAGGCAGCCCGGCTGGTCCAGGTCGGGCTGGCTCGCCCGGGTCGGCTGGAGCCGGTTCAGCGGGGCGGCCTCCGGCGTGAAGAACCGGAACGCGTCGAAATGAGAGCAGCGGATCGGATGCGCGTCGACGACGGCGTCCGTGCCGGCCTGGCCCAGCCGCAGCGGCAGCTCATGCCGCCGTTCCGGCTGCCGGTAGACCATCGCCCACTCGTGCAGCCCGAAGCAGCCGGTGAACACGGGCCGGGACGCCGTACGGGTGAGCAGCGTACGCACGAATCGGACCGTGTCGCCGCGGTCCGCGAGGAAGGCGGGCACGTCGAGCCGGACGACGCCGTGGCTGTCGGCGGCGTACCAGCGCCGGCCGGCGTGTTCGGCGGGTCCCGCCGAGGTCGGTGCCAGGCCGACGTCCACACCGGGGTGCCAGCGGCGCAGCGTCGCGGGGCGGGTGCCGTAGTACTCGTAGAGGAAGTCTTCAACCGCGTGCTTCTGCCTCGCCTGACGGCGGGTCCGGTGGCCCTCGGTCAGCGCGTCCGCCCTCTCGGCGTGGGAGCGCGCCATCGCGGTCCACACCGGTGCCGCGAGCGTCGAATCCACGACACCAGCATATTTTGCCGCGGCAGCCCGATGAACTAGTCCTCGCTGCGACGGTTGCGCTTCGTCATACCGCGCCGCTTCTTGGCGGCGATCCGGCGCTCCACCGCACCCTTCGACGGCCGGGTCGGGCGGCGGGTCACGGGCGGGGCGGCGACGGCGCCCGCGACGAGGGAGGCGAGCCGGGCGGCGGCCGCCTCGCGGTTGCGCAGCTGCGAACGGTGCTCCGACGCCGTGACGCTCAGTACGCCGTCGACCAGGCGGTTGCCGAGGCGTTCCACCGCGCGGTCCCGCAGATGCTCCGGCAGCGCCGGCGAGCCGGCGAGATCCCACGAAAGCTCGACGCGGGAGTCGGTGGTGTTCACGCCCTGACCGCCCGGGCCGCTCGATCGGGAGAACCGCCACGCGAGCTCGCCGGCCGGAATGCTCAGCCGGTCGTTCACGCGCAGGTCCTCCGCCACGCCGCACAGCATGCCAGGCGAAGCACCTCTCCCTCGCCGGAGATACTGGACGTGGCGGGGCCGCCACCCCGCCCTCAACGAGGAGGTTGCGTGCCGCCAACGACTCAGCCGGCCACCGCCGGATTTCCGTGGCCCATTCACACCGCGCAGCTGCCCAACGGACTGCGTATCGTCGTCGCCGAGGACCCCGGCGCCCCGGTGGCCTGCGTCAACCTGTGGTACGACGTGGGCTCGCGACACGAACCCGCGGGCCAGACCGGATTCGCCCACCTCTTCGAGCACCTCATGTTCGAGGGCTCGGTGAACGTGGCCAAGACCGAGCACATGAAGCTCGTGCAGGGCGCCGGCGGCTCACTGAACGCCACCACCAACCCCGACCGCACCAACTACTTCGAGACCGTGCCGATCGAGCACCTCGAACTGGCGCTCTGGCTCGAGGCGGATCGGATGGGCGGGCTCGTACCGGCGCTCACCCAGGAGACGCTGGACAACCAGCGCGAGGTGGTGAAGAACGAACGCCGCCAGCGGTACGACAACGTGCCGTACGGCGACGCCTGGCTGCGGCTGCTGCCGCTGCTCTACCCGCAGGGGCACCCGTACCACCACGCGACGATCGGGTCGATGGAGGACCTGAACGCCGCCGACCTGGACACGTTCAAGGCGTTCCACACGGCGTACTACGCGCCGAACAACGCCGTTCTGACCGTGGTCGGGGACACGACGGTCGCCGAGGTCCTGGCGTGGGCCGAGCGCTACTTCGGGGCGCTGGAACCGCGGGCCGACATCCCGGCGGCACCCAGCGGGACCCTGCCCGGCCCGCTGGACGGCCCCGTACGGGAGACGGTCACCGGGGCGGTTCCCGCCGCGCGGGTTTACCTGGCCCACCGGACCGGCCCGCTGGGCAGTGACGCGTACGACGTCGTGACCGTGGCGGCAGCGGTGCTCGGGACCGGCCGGGGCAGCCGGCTCTACCAGCGGCTCGCCGACGGTAAGCGGCTCGCGCAGCCCGACTACATCGGCGCGTACGGCGTCGACCTGGCGCACGCGCCCGCTCCGCTGATCGTCACGGCGACCGTGAAGGACGGCGTCGGTGCCGCGGAGCTGGAGATCGGTCTCGGCGAGGTCCTCGACAGCCTCGCGGACGAACCGGTCACGGATGCCGAGCTGGAGCGGGCCAAGGCGCTGCTCACCACGTCGTGGTGGCGCCAGCTCGCCACGGTCAACGGCCGCGCCGACACTCTCGGCCGGTACGCCACCCAGTTCGGCGACCCGGCCAAGGCGGGCGAGCGGCTGGAGGGCTGGCTCTCCGTCACCGCGGACGAGATCGTCGGGGTGGCCAGGGAGCTGCTCAGCCGCGAGTCCCGGGTCACCCTGACCTACCTGCCGTCGTCGGAGGAGACCGCATGACGCTCATCGCAGAACGGCCGGGGCCCGGCGCGGCCCGGCCGTACACCTTCCCGGCGATCGTGCGGCGGTCCGTCGCGGGTGGCGAGGTCGTGGCGGCGCACCTGCCCGGCCAGGTTCTGGCCACGGCGTCGCTGCTACTCGACGGGGGGGCCGCCCACGAGCCGCCCGGTCGCGAGGGCGCGGCCACCGTCCTGGCCAAGGCGCTCGAGGAGGGTACGCGGACCCGGGACTCGGCCGCGTACGCGCTGTCGCTCGAAGGGCTGGGCGCGGAGCTGTCCACGTCGGTCGACTGGGACGCGTTCCGGACCGGGGTCTCCGTTCCGGTTGGTCTCCTGCAGCAGGCCGTGGAGCTCATGGCGGAGGCCACCCGTACCCCCAGATTGGACCCGGGGGACGTGACGAGGGTGCGCGACGACGAGGTCAGCGGGTTGCGTATGGACTGGGCGCAGCCCGGTCCCCGCGCGGACGCGGCGCTGCGCGCGGACCTCTTCACCGACCGGTACGGCCGCCCACTCAACGGCGACCCGGCGTCGGTCGCGGCGGTGACCGCCGAGGACGTGGCGTCGTTCCACGCCGACCGGCTGCTGCGCCCAGGTGTCCTGCTCGTCGCGGGTGACCTCGAGAAACTCGACCTCGACGCGCTGGCCGAGGCGGCTTTCGCGGGGACGTCCGGGACGACGTCGGGCGACGAGGGCCCGCTTGACGTGCCGATCCGGGACGGGCGGCGCGTCGTGCTCGTCGACCGGCCGGGTTCGGTGCAGTCGACGCTGCGGCTCGGGCACCGGGCACCGCACCGTGCGCACCCGGACTACGTACCGATGTCACTGGCGGCGACGGTGCTGGGCGGGGCGTTCACGTCCCGGCTCAACCACCTGATCCGCGAGGTACGCGGCTACACGTACGGCATTCGGGGCGAGTTCGGGTTCGCCCGGCGGTTCGGCCGGTTCACGGTGGGCGCGGCCGTGCAGAATGCCGTCACCGTACCGGCCTTGGCCGACACGGTGGGTGAGATCTCCCGGACCCGCCGCGACGGCGTGACCGAGGACGAGCTGGCCGTAGCGCGGACGTGGCGAGCTGGGCAGCTCTCGGTGGAGATGCAGACGCCGGGCGCGATCGTGGGCGCATTATCCACACTGGTGCTGCACGATCTGCCGGACGATTATTACGCGACGCTGCGCGAACGGCTACTCGGCGCGACTGTCGAGGAGGTTTCGGCGGCCGCCGCCGCGCACGTACACCCGGAGGGCCTGAGCATCGTCGTCGAGGGTGACGCGGCGATTCTGCGCGACGAGCTGGTGGCGAGCGGCATCGGCGAGGTCGTGGACGCGCGGCTCTGATCTCCGCCGGCTGCCCTATCGGGCAGTGAAAAAAGGGCATCGCGGGACCGTCGCGCTCATTTCCAGTGAACGCGGCGGCCCCCGATTGCAACTTGGGGGTTGCCGGAAGATGTCTGAGGCGTTTCAATACGCTCAACGCTCTCCGTGAGAGCGCTCTCTCACCTTTTGGGGTGGCTTGCCAGCCGCGCCGTGTCCTCAGGAGACAGAATGCCCCCTTCCGTTCCTATCGGCCGCCGCAGCCTGCTGGCGCTCCCGCTGGTCGCCGCCGCGGGCGCGTTGATCGCCCCCAACCTCACCTCCTCCGCCTGGGCCTCGGAGCCCGGGTTCGTCCCCGCCGATGACGGACTCAGGGACTCCGTCCTGCGGGCCTACAACTACCTCGACACCGTCCAGGACGCCTACGTCAAGGGCTCCGAGGGGCGGTTGCTGCAGAGCTACAACAACGAGAGCGGCCTGATGACGACCGCGTTCGTCTACGACAGCGCCCTCGCCCTCTGCGCCTACCTGGCCAACCCGACCGCCGAGCACGTGCGCCGGGCCCGGATCATCGGCGACGGCATCCTGTTCGCCCAGGCGAACGACGCGACGTACACCGACGGCCGGGTGCGGCAGGCGTACGCCGCCGGCCCGATGCTCTTCTACGACCAGTCGTCGTTCTTCCCGGGCCTCCAGCGCGAGGACGGCAAGGCCGCATTCCTCTGGTGCTTCGGCTTCGCCGGCTCGTCCACCGGTGACATGGCCTGGGCGGGCCTCGCGCTCTCCCAGCTCTACAAGGCGACCGGAGTGCAGAAGTACCTCGACGGCGCGATCGCGTTGGGAGAGTGGATCGCCGCGAAGAGGTCCCCGTACCAGTACGGCGGATACCACGGCGGCATCCAGGGTGACGGCGAGACCCCGCAGCGCTGGACCTCCACCGAGCACAACATCGACGCGTACGCGCTCTTCATACAATTGCGGCGGCACACCAGGGACCGCAAGTGGCAGGACCGCGCCGACGTCGCCGACGAGTTCGTCGCCAAGATGTGGAACCACACCGGCGAGTTCTACAACACCGGCACCGTCGGCGGCCTCCCCGGCGAGGACCCGAACCTCATCAACAGCAGCAACATCCCCGAGGACGTACAGACCTGGGCGATGCTGAGCCTGCAGAACAAGAAGTACTTCTCCGCCGTCGACTACGTCACGGACACACTCTGGAACACCGACGGCGGTACGGACTCGCAGCTCCCGGCCGGCGTCGAGATCTCGGGCGTGACCTACTCGAGCCAGGCCAAGTCGCTCACCGGCACCGTCTCCGGCGGCGACGTCCCGAACAATCGCAATGCCGTCTGGCTCGAAGGCAACGGGCACACCGCCCTCGCCCTGTTCGAGCGCGAGGGGCACGGCGATCGGGCCCTCGCGACGCGGCTGCTCCGCGAGACAGTCATCGCCCAGGAGAAGGTCGGCGCCGGCCAGACCGTCGGCCTCACCTCGGACCCGAACGGTGGCCGCCTGTCGAACCCGGGTGCCGGCGGCACCTGGACCGGCACGGTCCTACCCGCGAAGTCGGGCGTGGTGGCCACCACCAGCGCGTTCGACACGGGTTTCGCGTTCAGCTATTTCCAGCGCCAGCACGTCGGCGCGACGGCGTGGCACATCATGGCCGCGTTGGAGTTCAACCCGTTCAACTGATCGCCGGTCCGCCCGTCACTGCTGGAACTCACGTTCTCCGCAGCGGCGGGCGGTTAGCGTCGTCGGCATGATGTCGATTGAGGCGCCCCATCGGCCACGGTCCCGCCTACGGACGGCGGTGTGGTGGCTGCTGGTGCTGCCGGGGTTCGTGTGGGCCGCGTTCCGGCTGGGCGGCTGGGAATTCGGGCCGCTCGTACAGCTCTTCGCGTTCACCCCGTACGTGGCGGCATGGTCGCTGTTCCCACTGGTGGGGGCGGCCCTGCGCAAGCGGTGGATCACGGCAGGGGTGGGTGCGGTCACCACCGTCGCCCTCGGTGTCGCCGTGATCCCCCGCGCCGTCACGGACACCGACCGGTCCGAGGCGTCCGGCGTCCAGCTGCGTGTCCTCACCGCCAACATGCTCTGGGGCGGCTCCGACCCGGCAAACCTCGTCCGGATCGTCCGAGACGGCCGCGTCGACGTACTGGCCCTGCAGGAGTACACCCCCGCCGCCGAGGCCGGACTGCGCGCCGCCGGCCTGCTCCAGCTGCTACCGGCGCAGGTCACCGCACCGGTACCGGACACCACCGGCTCCGCGCTGTACTCCCGCTACCCGCTCTCGGCCACTGGCATCCGCCACAACACCGGCGGTTTCCTCCAGGCGTACGGCACGATCGCCGTCGCGGGCGGTCCGCCGGTACTCGTGGAGTCGGCGCATCCGCTCGCGCCATGGAGCATCACGAGCGACATCCTCGGCACCTGGCGCCACGACCTGGAAACCGAGCCGCACGCCACCCCGGACGGGCCGCTGCGCATCCTGCTCGGCGACTTCAACTCCACGCTGGACCACGCCCCACTCCGGGCGCTGATCCGCAGCGGCTACACCGACGCCGCGGACGCTGTCGGCAAGGGCTGGACCGGCACCTGGGGCCCGTACGACGGCGTCCCGATCCCCCCGGTGACCATCGACCACGTCCTGGTGGACGAGCGCATCCGCGTCGACGCGGTCTCCGTCCACACGCAGCCGAAAAGCGACCACCGCGCGGTCCTCGCCACCCTCACCCTGCCGAAGTCCTGAACGGCTCCGCCGGCAGATGCCGCGGTCACCGCAGCCGTAAGCCCGATCAGGTGACGGCGACCGTCCAGCCGCCACTGGACGGGTGCACGGACACGGCGTCGCCGCCTGCGGCGTACCGGGCGATGGCCGCGTCCGTGTCCTCGGTCCGTACCGTCGTCGCCGCGATGAACTCCGCCATGCGGCGACCGTGACGCACCGCCCACAGCCCCGAGGGAGGTTCGTCAGGCGGGGGCGCCGGCGTACGCGAGCCCGTACGTGAGGGCGTCCACCAGGGCGACCCAGCTGGCCTCGACGACGTTGTCGTGTACGCCGACGGTGGTCCACTCCCGATTCTTGTTGGACGTCTCCACGAGGACGCGGGTGACCGCGCCGGTGCCGTGGGAGCCCTCCAGGATGCGGACCTTGTAGTCGGCCAGCTCGAACCCGGACAGTTGCGGGTAGTGCTTCGTCAGCCCGGAACGCAGCGCCTCGTCGAGGGCGTTGACCGGGCCGTTGCCCTCCGCCGTGGCGATGACGCGCTCGCCGCGTACCCGCATCTTGACGGTCGCCTCGGAGACGACCGAGTCGTCCTCGCGGTGCTCGACCTGAACGCGGTAGCTCTCGAGGGTGAACGGCCGCGGGAACTCCGCGCCCGGAACCTGGTCGCGGACCAGCAGCTCGAAGGACGCGTCCGCGGCCTCGAACGACCAGCCGCCCGCCTCCAGGTCCTTGACCTGCTGGGTGACCGACGACAGCGCTTCCTGGTGACCGGAGAGGTCGATGCCCAGCTCGCGGCTCTTCAGCTCGATGCTGGCGCGACCGGCCATCTCGGTCACCAGGATGCGCATGTCGTTGCCGACGACCGCCGGGTCCACGTGGTTGTAGAGCAGCGGGTCGACCTTGATCGCGCTCGCGTGCAGCCCGGCCTTGTGGGCGAAGGCGGCGGCCCCGACGTACGCCTGGTGGGTGTCGGGGGCGATGTTCGCGATCTCAGCGATGGCGTGTGAGACGCGCACCGCCTTCTCCAGGCAGCCGTCCGGTAGGACGGGGAGCCCGAGCTTGAGTTGCAGGTTCGAGACCACGGCGAAGAGGTCGGCGTTGCCGGGGCGCTCGCCGTACCCGTTGGCCGTGCACTGGAAATGCTTCACCCCGGCCTCGACCGCCGCGACCGTGTTCGCGACCGCGCACGAGGTGTCGTTCTGGCAGTGGATGCCGAGCTGATCAGCGTCGACGCCGATCCGCCCGACCAGGTCCTTGATCGTTGCGGCGATCTGCGAGGGCAGCATGCCGCCGTTGGTGTCGCACATGACGACCCGCTCGGCCCCGGCGTCGATGGCGGTCTTCACCACTGAGGCGGTGTACGCGGGGTCGAAGCGGAAGCCGTCGAAGAAGTGCTCGCAGTCCAGGAAGACCCGGCGGTTCTTCGAGACGAAGTACGCGACCGTGTCGCGGACCATCGCCAGGTTCTCCTCGCCGGTGGTCTTCAGGGCGCGCTGCACGTGCCGGATGTCGGACTTGGCGACCAGGCACACCACGTGCGTCTCGGCGTCCAGCAGCGCCTGGACCTGTAGGTCGCGGGCCACGTCGACGCCGGCCTTACGGGTGGACCCGAAGGCCACCAGAAGCGCGTGCTTGAGATCGAGCTCGGTACGGGCCCGGCGGAAGAACTCCGTGTCCTTGGGCATCGCGCCCGGCCAGCCGCCCTCGATGAAACCCACGCCGAACTCGTCGAGCAGCCTGGCCACGGCCAGCTTGTCGACGACCGAGTAGCTGACGCCCTCGCGCTGTGCACCGTCGCGCAGCGTGGTGTCGAAGACCTGGAAGGTCATCCGGATTCCTCTCTCACAACAAAAAGACCCCCCGCGGATGCGGGAGGTCTGCGCGTCGGCTTTGAGGGGCAGCCGGCGCGCTACGTGCGAATAATCAGCACGTTACGAGTCACGGAAAATACTCTGCCACTCGTCGAGGCAGCCGGCGCCATGCTTCCACCATACGAGACGGTCTGCGACGGCCGTCACATTCTCCCAGCCTGTCATTATGGGACCCGTGGAAACGCCGACCAGGAACCTGCCCTTCGCCGCCATGTTCAACTTCCGGGACCTCGGCGGGTACACCGGACTCGGCGGTCGGACGGTGCGCTGGCGCCGGGTGTTCCGCTCGGATTCGCTGCACGCCATCGACGACGCCGACCGGGAGGCGTTCACAGCCCTCGGTATCCGCACCGTGATCGACCTGCGCCGCGGCGGCGAGGTCCAGCGCGTCGGCAGGGTCCACGAGTACGAGGGACTCGTCTACCGGCACCACGAGATCGACCACCTGGACTGGGAGCAGGTTCCGTTCCCGGAGGGCATGACCCTGGATCGCTGGCTCGCCGACCGGTACCTGAACTTCGCGTCGCAGGGCGCCTCCGGTATCGCCGCGTCCCTGGCCGCGCTCGCCGACCCGGCGCGCACCCCGGCTGTCGTGCACTGCATGGCCGGCAAGGACCGTACGGGTGTGGTGTGCGGCCTGACGTTGTCGCTGCTCGGAGTGGCGGACACCGACATAGCAGACGACTACGCGCTCAGTATGGCCTCGATGGAGGCCCTCACTGCCCGCCTGCGCACCCAGCACCCGGCCGAGCACGCCGACGACAAGCCGCACTTCTTCGACTGCCCGGCCGACGCCATGGCGATGTTCCTCGCCGACCTGCGAGCCGAGCACGGCTCGATCGAGCAGTACGTACGCGTCATCGGCCTGAACGACGAGCAGGTGGCCACACTCCGCGACCACCTGCTCGAATAGGGCGACCTCAGAAGACCTTGCGAACCCAGCCGTAGTCGTCGGCCGCGCGGCCACGCTGGATGTCGACGAGTTCCTGACGCAGGCGCATCGTGACCTCGCCGGAGGCGTTGCCGTTCACCGCGAACTCGCCCTCCGGCGAGCGCACCAACCCGATCGGGGTGATGACCGCAGCCGTACCGCAGGCGAACGCCTCACGGATCCGGCCGCTCGTCGCCCCCTCGCGCCACTCGGCGAAGCTGACCGGGCGTTCCTGCACGGTATGCCCGGCGCGCCGGGCCAGCGTCATCACCGAGTCGCGGGTGATGCCGGGCAGGATCGCCCCGGTCAACGGCGGGGTGACGAGCGTGCCGTCGTCGTACACGAAGAAGACGTTCATGCCGGAGAGCTCGTCGACGTACGTGCGCTCGACGGCGTCCAGGAAGAGCGCCTGGTCGCAGCCGTTCGCGGCGGCCTCGCCCTGGGCGATCAGCGAGGCGGCGTAGTTGCCGCCGCACTTGGCCGCGCCGGTGCCACCGGGCGCCGCCCGGGTGTACTCCTGTGACGCCCACACCGACACCGGCTGCACGCCGCCGGTGAAGTACGACCCGACGGGCGAAGCGATCACGCAGTAGAGGTATTCCGTCGCGGGCCGGACACCGAGGAAGACCTCGGTGGCGAACTGGAACGGCCGCAGGTAGAGGCTGGCGCCGTCGGTCTGCGGGATCCACGCCCGGTCGATCTCGACGAGCCGGTGCAGCGAATCGAGGAACAGCTGCTCCGGGATCGGGGCCATCGCCATCCGAGCCGCCGAGGCGGTGAAGCGGGCGGCGTTGGCATCCGGCCGGAACATCGTCACGCCGTCCGCCGATTGGTATGCCTTCAGCCCCTCGAAGATCTCCTGCGCGTAGTGCAGCACGGCGGCGGCGGGATCCAGCGGGATCGGCGCGCGGGCCTCCACCCGGGCGTCGTACCAGCCCTTGCCCTCGGCGTAGCGGATGGTGACCATGTGGTCGGTGAAGATGCGGCCGAACCCGGGGTTGGCCAGCAGCGCGGCGCGCTCGGCCTCGCCTACCGGCGAAGGATTCGGACGAATCTCGAACTCGAGGGTGTCACCACCGCTCATGGCACGAACCTCCAGAGGTCACAAAGAATGTGGGCGCGCGGAAACGACGTGCAGGTGCTCAGAACTTACCCCGAACGTTCGTTCAACGGGGAGAGCGGCCACCAGGGCACGCCCTCGGCCGCGCCGGGTCGCGCGGCGGGAAGGCGGTGCGGAAGCGGGTGGTGTCAGGCGGTCGCGGCGGCGGCGACCCGGTCGCCGACCTCGGCGGTACGCAACGAGGCCCCCGGGGTACGGGAGGCGACCTCGGCCGCGACCGCCTCGGTTACTCGCCGAGCCGCGTCGACGTGCCCCAGGTGCTCCAGCAGCAGCGCACCCGAGAGGATGGCGGCAGCCGGGTCGGCGATGCCCTGGCCGGCGATGTCCGGCGCGGAGCCGTGCACCGGCTCGAAGGTCGACGGGTACGCCCGCTCCGGGTTGACGGATCCGCTGGCGGCCATCCCGATGCCACCGGTGACGGCGGCGGCGATGTCGGTGAAGATGTCGCCGAACAGGTTGTCGGTGACGACGACGTCGTACCGCTGCGGGTTGCTCACCAGGAACATCGCGGCCGCGTCAACGTGCTGGTATTCCGTCGTCACGTCCGGGAACTCGGCGGCGACGGCGGTGAACGTCCGCGACCACAGGCCACCGGCGTGCGTGAGCACGTTCGTCTTGTGCACCAGCGTGAGGTGGCGGCGCTCACGGCGCTGCGCCCGGCGGAACGCGTCCCTGATGACCCGCTCGACACCGTGCCGGGTGTTGAGGCTCTCCTCGGTGGCGATCTCGGCGGGGGTGTTCCGGTGCAGGGTGCCGCCGGCGCCGACGTAGAGGCCCTCGGTGCCCTCACGGACGACGACCATGTCGATCTCGCCCGCCTTGAGGCCAGTGAGCGGGCTCGTCGTTCCCGGCCACAGCCGTGAGGGGCGCAGGTTGACGTACTGGTCGAAGTCGAAGCGCAGCTTCAGCAGCAGTCCGCGCTCGAGGATGCCCGGCGGGACGCTCGGGTCGCCGATGGCACCGAGCAGGATCGCATCGTGCTGAGCGAGCTCGTCGCGGACGGAGTCCGGCAGGATCTCACCGGTGCGGTTGTAAAGCGTGGCACCCAAGTCGTACTCGGTCGCCTCGACGCCGGGGAGCACCGCGTCGATGACCTTACGCGCCTGTACGGTCACCTCGGTCCCGATGCCGTCGCCGGCCACCACCGCGATCCGCGCCACCGTCACTCCACTCCCTCGGGGATTCAAGCTGAGGCAAGATTAAGCCACCGTCCCGGCTGGCGGTACGCAGGTCCCACCATGTGGCCGACGGTGGACGGATCGGCCCCCATGATCCCGGCAAGAACCATGGGGGCCGTCACGACAAGTGCACGATGATCGCACACCTGGAGGGTGCGCCGCCCGAACATCACCGATCCGGTCACCCGAAGACCGGTCGGCAGCGCCCACGCGGCGCTGGCAACGCTACTGACCGGCACCGATGCCCCGCAAGCCTCAAAATCGGGCGTGTCCGATGTTTCTGGTGATTACTCGTCGCGCAGGTCGGCCGCGCTGGCGGCGGTGGCGCCGATCGCGGCGGCCGCGTTCGTCAGCAGGTCGGCATCGACGGCCGAGTCGACCGTCAACGTCATCAGGGCCTCGCCACCGGCCTCGCGGCGGGCGACCTGCATGGCGGCGATGTTGACGCCCGCCTCTCCCAGGAACGATCCGATCGTGCCGACGACACCTGGGCGGTCCGCGTACCGGAAGAACAGCAGGATGCCCTCAGCGGCCAGCTCCACCGGGAAGCCGTCGACCTCGGTGAGTTTCAGGGTCTCCCGGGTGCCGGTGATGACGGCGGTACCCGCCACACTGACCGAACGGCCGTCGGGCAGCGCGCCGCGTACCGCCACCAGGTTGGCGTGGTCGGTGACCGCCTCGTCCAGAACCAGGCCGACGTCGACGCCACGGTCCGCGGCCAGGTGTGGCGCGTTCACGTACGTCACCTGCTCCTCCACGACGGAGCTGAACAGGCCCTTCGTCGCAGCGAGTTTGAGGACCGACACCTCGTGGCTGGCGATCGTCCCGCTCACCTCAACCGTCACGCTGGCGGCGACGCCACCTGCGACGGCCGTGAAGACCTTGCCGAGCTTCTCGGCGAGCGGCAGCAGCGGCCGGACGTCCTCGTCGACGACGCCACCGGCCTGCACGTTCACCGCGTCTGGGACGAACTCACCCTGTAGCGCCAGCTTGACGCTCTTCGCCACCGCGAGGCCGGCCTTGTCCTGCGCCTCGTTCGTGGAGGCGCCCAGGTGCGGGGTGGCGACCACGTTGTCGAACGCGAACAGCGGCGACACCGTGCACGGCTCCTTGAGGTACACGTCGATGCCCGCACCACCGACCCGGCCCTCGGCGAGCGCGTCGGCCAGGGCCTGTTCGTCGACGAGGCCGCCGCGGGCCGCGTTGACGATCCGGACGCCCGGCTTGACGATCGACAGCTCCTTCTCGCCGATCAGGCCGACGGTCTCCGGGGTCTTCGGCAGGTGGATCGAGATGAAGTCGCTCTCCCGGAGCAGCTCGTCCAACCCGACCAGGCGTACTCCCAGCTGCGCCGCACGGGCCGGCTGGATGTACGGGTCGTATGCGATCAGCCGGGTACCGAACGCGGCCATACGCTGCGCGAACAGCACGCCGATACGGCCGAGGCCGACGACGCCGACGGTCTTGCCCTGCACCTCGACACCGGTGTACTTGGACCGCTTCCACTCGCCGTTCTTCAGCGCGGAGCTGGCACTGGCGGTGTTACGGGCGACCGCCAGGAGCAGCGCCACGGCCTGCTCGGCGGCGGAGACGATGTTCGAGGTGGGGGCGTTGATGACCATGACGCCGCGGGCCGTGGCCGCAGGGACCTCGACGTTGTCCAGGCCGACGCCCGCACGGGCCACCACCTTGAGCCGCGGCGCCGCCGCGACGGCTTCCGCGTCGATCCTGGTGGCGCTCCGGACGATCACCGCGTCCGCCTGGGCGAGGGCCGCAAGCAGTGCGGGCCGGTCCGTGCCATCCACGTGGCGGACCTCGAAGTCGTGCGCGAGCACGTCGATGGCGGCCGGGGCAAGTTCTTCAGCGATCAGTACGACGGGCGTCATCTGTCCTCGTTGGTCCGGTGTGCGTGGCAACGGCCGGGGACCGGTCCGTCACGTGCCGGCCCGGGTGGGCCGTCGCTCCGGACCGGAGGGCCCACCAGGGCCCCTGTGGATCCCGCCATCGGGCAATCCCTGCGATCGTAGGCGTAGGTTCCGGCCACGGTCCTCCTCGGTTCGGCGTGAGTGCCCTCACAGGTCCCGCGATCTCGCGTGGCACGCCGTTTTCAACGACGGAAACACCGCCTCGACGGCCGGGGGCCGGCGCGCCGTGGCGGGCACACGGAAACCGGCACGGGTGGATACCCTGCTCGTCATGTCCATGCCCGGCCCGGGTCAGAACCCGGCCTTCGCGCACAACGACCCGGTATCGTCCCCGAACGCCGGGCAGTATCCGACCTTCGCCAGCGCCCCCGCAGCCGCCGGCGGCGGCTATGGCGCCGATCCGCAGCAGCCCACCCTGCAGCAGCCCACCCAGCCTCAGGCGAGCCAGCAGCAGCCGGGCCCCGGATTCGCCCCGCCCGGCCCGCAGACCCAGCAGCCATGGTACGGCTACCCGCCCGCACCCGCCCCGGGATCGCTCGCACCTGCCTGGGGGCCGCCGAGCATGTTCGGCTCGGCCGACGTCCCGAACGTCCCCGCCCGGCCCGACCGCGTGCCGTTCCCCGTCATCCTGTGCGCGGTACTCATGGGCGCGCTGTCGCTGGCGATGATGACCTCGCTCTACGCCATCATCAGCCTGATGAACCTCGCCTCGGCGTTCAGCCTGCGCGACGACGTCGGCGAGCTGTTCTTCCAGGGCCTCGTCATGGTCCTGTTCGTCATGGTCGGTGCCCTGATCGCCGCGTCCGCGTGGTCGATGGTCCGTAACGGCGGCATCATCGGGCCCTACGTCACCGGCGGGCTCGGCACGCTCCTCGGCATCGTCGGGATCATCGCCGGCGCGACCGACAGCCCGCAGGTCGTCCCGGTCAGCACGATGATCACGTTGATCGGCCTGCTGATCTGCGCGTTGCCGCTGTTCGGCCCCGCAAACCTCTACCTACGGGAACGGCGTGCCTGGTCCCGCGCCGAAGGCGTCAGGATGAACGCGGCCGTGGTCCAGAACTTCCAGCAGCAGGGCAACGGCTGGGACGGGGGCCGGAAACAGTTCGGGCCCCCCCCACTGTGGTTGGTGACCCACCGGCGCCGGGGTCGAGACCGGGGCGCCGCTGTCGTTTCAACGGGCGTGTTGTGCAACCGTGTCGCGGTTGAGAGGCAACGGCGTGGACGGCCGGCCGCCGAACTGCCGGAACGACGTCGCCTCGGCCTCCAGCGCGTCGTGGAGCAGGTCGAAGGCGAGCGACCCGACCGGCGGGTACACCCGCTCCCGGGGCGGCTCCTGGCCCGGCTGGAGCGCGCCCTGCGCGATCATGAACTCCAGGATGGCCTCGCGTACGGCGGGCAGGGTCACCGGCGAGTGGTACAGAACGTTCAACGCCTGCGTACGCATGCCGTGAACGTGCTCCTCGCCCTTGTTGTCGTGGAAGTGGGGATTGCGGGTCTCGATCTGCAGCACCGGAACGGACGACGTCATCACGTCCGGGTGCGCGCTCTCGAGCACGCCGCCGAACTGCTCGAACAGGTCGACGTACTCGTACGGCTCGACGGCGAAGCCGCCGGCGAGGCGCAGCAGAAGGCCCAGTTCGAGGCTGAGCGCATGCTCACCGGCGTTGCCGGTCGCGATGACCTCGGTGCCGAACCCGGAGTACTCGGCGACCGCCCGGTTGAGAAACGCGTTGGTGACCTCGCTGGAACGGCCACGGCGGCTGAAGAAGAGCCGCCCGTCGCGCAGCTTCGGCTTGGAGTGCCAGGAGATCCGGACCATCGAGTACGGGCTCTCGGCCAGGTGCAGCCCCGCGGCGTACGCCTTGCAGTACTCGTGCACCGCACCGGGTACGTAGTTGTCCGCGTCGACGTACCCGACGTACTGCCGGCCGGTGATCGCGGCCAGCGCCATGCCGATCAGCATGGCCTCGCCCTTGCCGTTGCGGACGAGGCCGTCCTCGTCGATGAGCTCGGGCATCCCGGCGGCCTTGAACGCGGCGGCGACACCCGGGTCCTTCTGATGGACGGTGACCGCGCTACGGCTGGCGAGCCGGCAGAACTGCTCCACCGTCTGCACTTCGATCTCGTACCGGTCGACCGGTTTGCGGTCGCTGTTGGAGACGAGCACGATCAGGCAATCGTGCGGAATGCCGGAGAGCACTCCCTCGACAACGCTGCGTGTCTCATTCATGCAGGGAACCACGACGACCATCCGCGCCTCCATCGCGCGGATCGCATCCGACGATACGATGCGACTGCCCGAGGACTGCTCCGGTGCACCGGAGTCGGTCAGCGCACCCGAGTCGAGCTCGATGACCCGCTGCAGTTCGTGGATCTGGACCGCGCCGAAGCGCTCACTCCGAAAAGAATCCGCCAATCGCATGCGGCGAGATTACCCGCCGGGCACGAATATGATGTTCCCGTTCGACGGCGGAAAGGCGACGAATCTCAGGGTGCAACCTGTGGTGTAAACGGCTGGCAACAACGGCGTTTCAGCAAATCGCGCGGTCACGCGAAACGCCGGGCCGACAGGTTCGGCCCGGCGTTTCGTCACGGGAGAATCAGGCGGTCTCGGTGATGGGCCGGTCCACCCAGCTCATCATGTCGCGCAGCTTCTTACCGGTGACCTCGATCGGGTGCGCGGCACCCTCCTCACGGAACTTGGCCAGCGCCGGGCCACCCGCTTCATCGTCCGCGACCAGCTCGCGGGTGAATTGACCGGTCTGGATCTCCGAGAGGATCTTCTTCATCTCCTCCTTGGTCTGGGCGTTCACGACGCGCGGACCACGGGTGTAGTCACCGAACTCGGCGGTGTCGGAGATGGAGTAACGCATCCGCTGGATGCCGCCCTCGTACATGAGGTCGACGATCAGCTTCAGCTCGTGCAGGCACTCGAAGTACGCGATCTCCGGGGCGTAGCCGGCCTCGGTGAGCACCTCGAAGCCCGTCTGCACCAGCGCGGCGGCACCGCCGCAGAGGACGGCCTGCTCGCCGAAGAGGTCGGTCTCCGTCTCCTCCTTGAACGTCGTCTTGATGACGCCGGCGCGGGTGCCGCCGATCGCCTTCGCGTACGACAGGGCGAGCGCGAGCGCGTTGCCGGTGGCGTCCTGCTCGACGGCGACGAGCGCCGGAACGCCCTTGCCGTCGACGTACTGGCGGCGGACCAGGTGGCCGGGGCCCTTCGGAGCGACCATGGCGACGTCCACGTCGGCCGGCGGCTTGATCAGCTCGAACCGGATGTTCAGGCCGTGACCGAAGAAGAGCGCCTTGCCGGCGGCCAGGTTCGGGGCGATGGCGTCGGTGTAGAGCGTCCGCTGCGCGGTGTCGGGGGCCAGCACCATGATCACATCGGCCCAGGCCGACGCCTCAGCGGGGGTGAGCACCCGTAGGCCCTGCTCCTCGGCCTTGGCCCGGCTCTTCGAGCCCTCCGGCAGGCCGATCACCACGTCGACGCCCGAGTCGCGCAGCGACAGCGAGTGCGCGTGGCCCTGGCTGCCGTAGCCGAGAACGGCGACCTTGCGTCCCTGGATGATGGACAGGTCGGCGTCGTCGTCGTAGAACACCTCAGCGGTCATGACTTCCCTTTCCAGCGGTTGCGAATATCAGGCGGCGCGGAGCGCCGGGCCGGTGGTGATCGAGCGGGAGCCGCGGCCGATGGCCACGAGCCCGGACTGCACCATTTCCTTGATGCCGAACGTCTCCAGGTCGCGCAGCAGCGCGTCCAGCTTGTCTGCCGTGCCGGTGGCCTCGATCGTCAGGGTGTCCGGTGCGACGTCGATCACGTGCGCGCGGAACAGCTCGACGGTCTCCAGGACCTGCGAGCGGACCGTACGATCGGCTCGCACCTTGACCAGGAGAAGCTCACGCTGCACCGATTGAACCGGATCCAGCTCAACGATCTTGAGTACGTTCACCAGCTTGTTGAGCTGCTTGGTCACCTGTTCGAGCGGTGACGAATCCGCATTGACGACAATCGTTATCCGTGAGACCTCCGGATTTTCCGTCTCCCCGACCGCGAGTGAGTCGATGTTGAAACCGCGCCGGGAAAACAGACCGGAGACCCGGGCGAGGACGCCGGGCTTGTTCTCCACGAGCACGGAGAGCGTGTGCTTTGTCATTCTCAGCTGCCCTTACAGTTCGTCGTCGTCAAAGTTCGGGCGCACGTCCCGGGCGAACATGATCTCGTCGTTACTGGTGCCGGCGGCAACCATCGGCCACACCATCGCGTCCTTGCCGACCGTGAAGTCGATGACCACCGGGGCGTCGTTGATCGCCATCGCGGCCTCGATCGTCTTGTCGACGTCCGCCTTCGTCTCGCAGCGCAAGCCGATGCAGCCGAGCGCCTCAGCCAACTTCACGAAGTCGGGGATGCGGTGCTTGTGCGTGCCCAGCTCGGTGTTCGAGTACCGGCCGTCGTAGAACAACGTCTGCCACTGTCGGACCATCCCCAGGTTGCCGTTGTTGATGACGGCGACCTTGATCGCGATGCCCTCCAGGGCACAGGTGGCCAGCTCCTGGTTGGTCATCTGGAAGCAGCCGTCCCCGTCGATCGCCCACACCGTCGTGTCCGGCCGGCCGACCTTCGCTCCCATCGCGGCGGGCACGGCGTAGCCCATCGTGCCGGCACCCCCCGAGTTCAACCACGTGTACGGCTTCTCGTACGAGATGAACTGCGACGCCCACATCTGGTGCTGGCCGACGCCTGCGGTGTAGATCGCGTCCGGGCCGACGAGCTTGCCCAGCCGCTCGATGACGTACTGCGGGGCCAGGGTGCCGTCGGTGGGCTCGTCGTAGCCGAGCGGGTAGCGGGCACGCAGATCGTCGAGCTGAGCCCACCATTGCGCGTACGCGGACATCCCCTCGGGCTGGCCGACCGCCCTGATCAGCTCCTCGATGACGTGCTTCGCGTCACCGACGATCGGCACGTCCGCGGCCCGGTTCTTGCCGATCTCGGCCGGGTCGATGTCGGCGTGCACGATCTTCGCGTCCGGGGCGAACGAGTCGAGTTGACCGGTAACCCGATCGTCGAAGCGCGCGCCCAGCGTGATCAGGAGGTCGGATTTCTGCAGGGCGTACACGGCGGAGACCGTGCCGTGCATGCCTGGCATACCGACGTGCTGCGGGTGCGAGTCCGGGAACGCGCCGCGCGCCATCAGCGTGGTGACCACCGGGATGCCGGTGAGCTCGGCCAGCCGGCGCAGGCTCTCCGTCGCGTGGGCCTTGAGGACGCCGCCGCCGACGTACAGCACCGGGCGCTTCGCGGCGGCGATCAGCCGGGCGGCCTCGCGGATCTGCTTCCCGTGCGGATGCAGCGTCGGGCGGTAGCCCGGCAGGTCCAGCGTCGGCGGCCAGCTGAACGTGGTCTGCGCCTGCAACACGTCCTTCGGGATGTCGACCAGGACCGGGCCGGGGCGGCCGGTGATCGCCAGGTGGAACGCCTCCGCCATGATCCGCGGAATCTCCTCCGGCGTCTGGACCAGGAAGTTGTGCTTCGTGATCGGCAGCGTGATCCCCTGGATGTCCGCCTCCTGGAAGGCGTCCGTGCCGATGGCGGGCCGGGCGACCTGACCGGTGATCGCGACGATCGGCACCGAGTCCATGTACGCGTCCGCGATCGGCGTCACCAGGTTCGTGGCACCGGGGCCGGAGGTGGCGATGCAGACGCCGACCTTGCCGGTGGCCTGCGCGTACCCGGTCGCGGCGTGACCCGCGCCCTGCTCATGCCGGACCAGGATGTGCCGCACCTTCGAGTCGAACAGCGGGTCGTACGCGGGCAGGATCGCCCCGCCCGGGATGCCGAAAGCGACCTCGACACCGAGCGCCTCCAGCGACCGCACGAGCGAACGCGCACCGGAAACCTGAACGGGAGCAGGTACCGGCGTCCCGGCCGCGGTGCCGGCGGCCGTGCCGGTCGACGAACGGTGGGCGATGGTCTCGGGTGTGGGTCGTGTCATGGCGATTCAGGCCTTCGGCTCGGTGCGACGGGCTGTTCTCGGGCAATAAAAACGGCCCTCGTGCAGATGCACGGGGCCTGCGCACTCGCTCCCGCGGGAGCCAGTGCGCTCAGATAAGTACTCGCGTCGACGGGCACAGCGACATGCGGCTAACTCTGACGTATCTCAAGCGCTGAGTCAACCGATCCCACATCCTGGTTAACGAGATTCATCCTCCTGATCCGTGTCCTGTTCACGATCATCGTCGACGTCAGCGAAGCTGGGATCCGTGGGCAGCAGCGCCCGCAGCTGGCGAACCCCCGGAGCCAGCATGACGAACTGGCTGCGGGCCGTCCGGCCGGTGGGGACGGGCCGGTGCGGCGCCGGGACCATCACCAGGCGGGAACCGGGCGAGGTGGCACTGAGCAGCTGCGCCCCGAAGTGCTCCGCGGGTACACCCCAGCCGAACAGCGAACCCTGCCCCAGCCGGCAACCCGCCTCCTCGACGACGCCCCGCTGTGCGGGGGTGCCGATCCCCTCGGCGATCACCTCCAGACCGAGCCGGTGCCCGAGCCGCACCACGACGTCGACGAGCGGGGCCGCCGTGCCGGTACGGGACTCCGGTTCGGCGACGAGCGCGTGGTCGATCTTCAGGATGTCGACGGGCAGGTCGCGCAGCTGTCCCAGCGACGAGTAGCCCGCGCCGAAGTCGTCCAGGGCGATCCGTACGCCGGTGGCACGCAACGCGCAGAGCCGGCGGATCAGCTCCTCCAGGTCGGTCGCGACGGCGTGCTCCGTGACCTCGAGGACGATCCGCTGCGGCGGGACCTCGTGCGCGCGCAGCACCTCGGCGACACGTTCGGCGTAGTCGACATGGTGCAGCTCGCGCGGCGACACGTTGACCGAGACCCAGACGTCGTGCCCCGCGGCGAGCCACTGCGACAGCTGACGGCAGGCCTGGTCCAGCACCCACTCGCCGAGCCGGTTGATCAGCCCCGACTCCTCCGCCACCGGGATGAACTCGTCCGGCCGGACCGCCCCGAGCTCGGGATGCCGCCAGCGCAGCAGCGCCTCCGCGCCCACCGGGCGTACGGACGGCAGCGCCACGACCGGCTGGAAGACCAGGCGCAGCTCGTCGCGGTCGATGGCGTGCCGCAGCTCATGCTCCAGGGTCGTACGGCGGCGCAGCAGCTTGTCGTACCGGGCGTCGTACGGCTCGACCCGGTTCTTGCCGCGCTGTTTGGCGTAGCGCAGGGCCAGGTCGGCGTCGCGCATCAGCTCGGCGACGTCCCCGTCGGGGGGCTCGGGGGCGACGCCGATGCTGACCGACAGGAAGACCGTGCCCCCGGCCAGCTCGTACGGCTTGTTCAGCACGCCGAGCAGCCGCTGCGCGGCGTTCCCGGCCTCCTCGGGCGGCGCCAGGATCAGCACGGCGAACTCGTCGCCGCCGAGCCGCGCGGCCACGTCCCCGTCCCGCATGTTGTCCCGCAGCCGGCGGCCCACCTCGACGAGCACCTCGTCACCGACGTCGTGCCCGCGGGTGTCGTTGACGTTCTTGAAGCCGTCCAGGTCGGTGGTGATCAACACCCGCCGGGCCACGCCGGGGGCCGGGTCGCGCAGCGCGCGGAGCAGGCCGCGGCGGTTCGCCAGGCCGGTCAGCGGGTCGGTATGCGCCAGCTCGCGGAAGTGCGCCTCGCGCTCGCGTAGCCGGTCGGCGTACCGGCGGACGTCGCACAGGGCAACGTAGTGCCGGCCGACCAGCGCGAAGCCCTCCAGGCTGCCCGCTATGACGCCCATCGTGTCGAACATGCCGCCGGCCAGGACGTGGTACACGGCCGTGCCGGCCATCGCGACCATCGGCAGGAACGCCCAGGCGGTCCCCCGCCGCGTCACGTCGGCGGGCACCGGCACCGGCCGGTCCGCCGCGCGTACGGCGTGCGCGACGATGATCAGCCCGGCGGGGAGAAGCACCGCGCCGAGCAGGATCACCCGCGGCCACTGCTGGCAGATCCCAGCGGCTATACAGGTCGCCGCGGCCGCCACGACGGTCACGCCCCCCGCCACCTCGACGGTGAGGTGCCGCGGATGGTGCGCCCCGTGCGCGAGGACGGTCGTCACGCTGCCCGCCACGACGGTCAGCGCCGACGGCAGGAGCAACGGCAGGCACCCGTACGGCGTGTGATCGCCGAGGATCCGAATGGGCTCATTGACCACTACCCAACAGATGAACCAGGTCGCCGCCGCGATGACGAGACCGTCGAGCAGGTGCCGGACAGCGGTGGCCGCGTTCTCCGCGGCCCCCGGGAGCATGAGGGTGCCGGCGAACAGGGCACCCGTACCCAGAGCCATGGCGACCGCGACCCCCGACCCGAGTGCCATCCGCTGCTCGGGCCCGGTCGTGATCACGGCGCTGGTCAGGCCCGCGAGCGCCGCGGCGACCGCGACCGCGCCCCCGGCGGCCAGCATCATGTGGGCGCGGCGGGGAGCGCCCTGATGCCGCCGGCCGGAGAACGCGAGCAACGCCACGGCGGGTACGGCGGCCAACAGGCTCACCAGGGCGGCATGCTCCATTCCAGACGGTGGGTGCACGCCGAACACTCTGCCGGATCCAGGGCCCGTTCGGGATACCCGGGGCACGACTCGTGATGAAACGGCTACGGTGCCATCAGCCGTCCCGCGTGGTGGGCCGACCGGGGCGGCGCGAGCCGGTCGCACCACGACGGTGCAACACTGGTGCACATGCCTGAGCTGCGCTCACGTACCTCGACCCACGGTCGTACCATGGCCGGCGCCCGCGCCCTGTGGCGCGCGACCGGCATGACCGACGACGACTTCGGCAAGCCGATCGTCGCGATCGCCAACAGTTTCACCCAGTTCGTACCCGGTCATGTCCATCTCCGGAACATGGGCAGCCTCGTCGCGGACGCCGTCGCCGAGGCCGGCGGGGTGGGACGCGAGTTCAACACGATCGCCGTGGACGACGGCATCGCGATGGGCCACGGCGGCATGCTCTATTCGCTGCCCAGCCGCGAGCTGATCGCCGACGCCGTCGAGTACATGGTCAACGCGCACTGCGCGGACGCCCTGGTCTGCATCTCCAACTGCGACAAGATCACCCCGGGCATGCTGCTCGCCGCGCTGCGGCTGAACATCCCGGTCGTCTTCGTCTCCGGCGGCCCGATGGAGGCCGGCAAGACCGTCGCTGTCGAGGGCCTCGTCCACCCGAAGCTCGACCTGGTCGACGCGATGACCGCGGCCGCGAACCCCGCGGTCAGTGACGAGCTCCTCGGCGAGATCGAACGGTCCGCCTGCCCCACCTGCGGCTCCTGCTCCGGCATGTTCACCGCGAACTCGATGAACTGCCTGACCGAGGCGATCGGCCTGTCGCTGCCGGGCAACGGCTCGACCCTGGCCACCCACGCCGCCCGCAAGAAGCTCTTCACCGACGCCGGCAAGCTCGTCGTCGAACTGGCGAACCGGTACTACGCCGGCGACGACGAGTCGGTCCTGCCGCTCAACATCGCCACGGCGAAGGCGTTCGAGAACGCGATGGCGCTCGACGTCGCGATGGGCGGCTCCACCAACACCGTGCTGCACCTGCTCGCGGCCGCCCGCGAGGCGGGCCTGGACTTCTCGGTCACCGACATCGACGCGGTCTCGCGCCGGGTGCCCTGCCTGTCCAAGGTCGCCCCGAACAGCCCGAAGTACCACATGGAGGATGTGCACCGGGCGGGCGGCATCCCCGCCCTGCTCGGTGAGCTGAACCGCGGCGGCAAGCTGCACCGCGACGTCCACTCGGTGCACTCCCCCAGCCTCGAGCAGTGGCTCGCCGACTGGGACATCCGCGGCGGCAAGGCCCTCGACGAGGCCCAGCAGCTGTTCCACGCGGCCCCCGGTGGCGTCCGGACGGTCGAGCCGTTCTCCACCGAGAACCGCTGGGCCACGCTGGACACCGACGCCGCGAACGGCTGCATCCGCGACGTCGAGCACGCGTACACGGCCGACGGCGGGCTGGGCATCCTGTTCGGCAACATCGCCGCGGACGGCTGCGTCGTCAAGACGGCCGGCGTGGCCGAGGAGTCCTGGGTCTTCCGCGGCCCCGCCAAGGTCTACGAGTCCCAGGAGGCCGCCGTCGACGCCATCCTCGGCAAGCAGGTCGTCGCCGGTGACGTCGTCGTCATCCGGTACGAGGGCCCGAAGGGCGGCCCGGGGATGCAGGAGATGCTCTACCCGACGTCGTTCCTCAAAGGCCGCGGCCTGGGCAAGGACTGCGCGCTCATCACCGACGGCCGGTTCTCCGGCGGCACCTCCGGCCTCTCCATCGGGCACATCTCGCCCGAAGCGGCGGCCGGTGGCGTCATCGCGCTGGTCAGGGACGGCGACGAAATCGCCATCGACATCCCGGCCCGCTCCATCCGGCTGCTGATCTCCGACGAGGAACTGGCCCAGCGCCGGCACGCGCAGGAGCAGCGGGCCAAGCCGTACACCCCGCAGAACCGGCAGCGGACGGTGACGGCGGCGTTGCGGGCGTACGCCAGCATGGCGACCTCCGCCAGCGACGGCGCCTACCGGTACGTCCCTGAGTGACGAACCGGCCGTTCTCCTCGGCGTGATCGGAGCACCCGCTCACGCCGAGGACGCGCGGTGGTCCTCCAGGTACGCCTCGATCCGCTCCGGTGGCGCCGGACGGGCCAACTGGAACCCCTGACCGTACGGGCAGCCGGCCTTGCGGACGCGTTCGACGTGCTCCGGCGTCTCCAACCCCTTCGCGACGATCTCCAGGCCGAGCCGCCGACCCAGGCTCACGACGACGTCGATGACGGCCTGACCGCCGCCGTTGTCCGCCGCGCTGAGCAGGCCCCGATCCAGTTTCAGCATGTCGACCGGGAGCCGCCGCAGGTGGGCCAGGGACGCCTGCCCGGCGCCGAAGTCGTCCAGCGCCGCCCGTACGCCGAGCCGGCGCAGGCTCGCCAGGGCGGCCACCACGGCGGGAACATCCTCGGCGACCCAGGCCTCGGCCACTTCCACGACAAGCCGTTCCGGCGCGATCCCGTACGTGGTGAGCACCGCGGCGACCTTCGCGGGGAACGCCGGGTTCAGCAGCTCGCGCGGCGCGACGTTCACCGACATCCACAGCTCGGGATCCAGCTCCGACCACATGACGAGTCGGCGGCAGGCGGCTTCGAGCACCCAGTCGCCGATCTCCGTCCCGATCCCCACGGAGTGGATCACCGGGATCAGCTCGGCCGGCATGATCGTGCCGAACTGGGGGTGCCGCCAACGCAGCAGCGCCTCCACCCCGACCGGCCGCCCGTCACGCAACGCCAGCATCGGCTGGAAGACGAGGTCCAGTTCACCGCGCTCGTCGGCGCCGTTGATCTCGCGTTCGAGGTCCATCCGGCGGTACAGCTGGGATTCCACGTCCGGGTCGTACCACTCGACCCGGTCCTGGCCGAGCTGCCGGGCCCGGCGCCTGGCCATGTCGGCCTGACGGACGAGCTCGTCCACGCCGATCTGGGCCGACACCTCAGACAGGCCGACGCTGGCGTGCAGCAGCACCACCGTCCCGGGCAGCTGGTACGGCTCCACCAGCGCCGTCACGAGCCGCGTCCCCAGCGCGTACGCGAGAACGGCACCGTCGGAGGTGAGCACCGCGAACTCGTCGCCGCCCAGGCGCGCCGCCACGTCGTGCTCGCCGAGCAGCGCCCGGATCCGCCGGCCCACCTCGATCAGCACCGCGTCGCCGGTCTCCCGGCCGCGGGTGTCATTGATCTCGGCGACGCCGTGCAGGTCGATGACGAGCAGCGCCCCCGCGCGGCCCGGCTGGAGGCGGCGTTCCCCGACGTCGCGCATCAGCCCCCGCCGGTTCGCCAGCCCGGTCAGCTGGTCGGTGTAGAACACCCGCTGCAGCGCGCGTTCGAGGTGCTTGCGCTCGCCGACATCCCGGACGTGCATCACCAGCGCCGCCACCTCCGGTACGCCCCGCTGGTCGCTGATCGTGGACTCGGTGTCCCGCCACACCCCGAACCCGTCCCGGACACGGGCGTTGACCAGGGCCGGAGCGCCCGGGGGCTGCTCGCCGCCGATGATGGCCTCGAGCACCTCGAGGAAGTCGCCCCGATCCTCGGGGTGGACCAGGTCGGCGAAGGGGCGGCCCAGCACGTCGGAGTCGGAGAGGCCGAACAACCGGGCCGCCGCCGGGGACTGCCAGGTCACCGTCAGCCGGCCGTCCACGACCAAGGTGAGGTCGGTGGCGGCGGCGACCAGGGAACGGAAGTGCGCCTCGCGGGCGGCGAGGAGGCCCGCGTACCGGCGGATGTCACTGACGGCGAGTACCTCGCGCATGGTCAGCACCGCCACCATGATGACACCGAGCGTGAGCGACGTACGGTCGAACGAGCCGACCGTGACGAGGTGGTACACGGCGGCGATGACACCGACGCCCACCGGCAGGGCGAGCAGCGGGAAGCACGCGAGTTGCGCCTCCGGTTCCCGCGGCTCGCCGACGCCCGGGACGGTCGGCTGGCGCATGGTCGCACCGTTCGTGGCGAGCACCAGGCCGACCACGATCGGGACGGCCGCGAGCAGCCGGAGCGGCCCGGTCACGCGGTACGCGAGTAGGGCCACCTCGACGTACAGGCCGATCAGGACAAGGACCGCCCCGGCACCGCAGCGCATCGCGGCCCGGCGGTGCGAGACAGCGCGCAGCACAGTGACCGTGACGACGGCGATCCCTCCCGCGGCGGCGAGGGCGGCGATCAACACGACCGTCGGGACGCCACCGACCGGCGGCGTCAGCCAGGCCACAAAGCCGACGCTGACGCCGAGGCCGAGCCCGTCGAAGGCCCGCCGCAGCCGCACCGGCACGGTCGTCGCCGCGCCCGGCAGCAGTAGCGTGCCGAGGACGAACAGGGTCGCGGACAGGACGAGACCCACGGCCGCCGACGCAGGCCGGTCCTCCACGGGCCCGAGGACCTGCATCGCCATCGTCACGCCGGTGGCGAGTGCCGCCATCCCCACGAAGCCCGACCCGCGGCAGTACGTGAAGTCGCCCTGCTGGTGGTGGATGTCCAGGGACAGGCGGACGAGCAGCACCGTGGCCCAGAGGGCGACGACACCGACACCCCCGAGCGTGGCCACCGGCACGGGGAGCACACCGGCAGCACCGGCGAGAAGCACCAGGAGGCACGCGGCGCAGACGGCCACCTGCCGGGCCGGGTCGGTGACGATCCACGTACGGGCTCGTGCGACGAACGCTGCCACGGCGTCGGATCCTTCGACGAGAGGGTTGGTCCGGAGTCGATCAGCTGCGGCTCCTCCCGCGGAGTCACCGCACCCACACCGGAAAACGAGCGTCCCCCGAAAAGGTTACGGATCGGTAGTCCGCCGTACGGGTACGGCGTTATCCTCCGGCTACCGACGGCAGGACCTGGACCTCGGCCGACATGCCGACCGGGGTTCCCAGCCCGCCGGTACGCCGGCAATCCTCACCGTCCACGTACACGTTGACGTAGCGGCGCAGAGCCCCCGTTTCGTCGCGTATCCGACGTTCCAGCCGGGGCCATCGCTCGCCGAGTTCGTCCAGGACCGCCCGCAGGTCTCCAACCGCGTCGACCGCGAGCCGCTTCTCCCCGCCCACCTCCGTACGCAGCACGCCGGGCACCACCACGGTCGGCATCAGAGTCGCACCGCCCGTACGCAGAGAACGTCCGGCAGGTGCGCCGCGACCAGGGACCAGGAGGAGCCCTCGTCGGCGCTGGCGTACACCTCGCCGGCCCGGGTGCCGAAGTAGACACCGGCCGGGTCGCCCTCGTCGGCGCACATCGCATCGCGAAGCACGATCGGGTAGTACGGGTCGCCCGGAAGACCGGTGTCCTGCGGGGCCCACGTCGCCCCGGCGTCGGTCGAGCGGTACACCCTGCACCTCAGGTCGACGGGGTGCCGCATGCCGTCGGCAGTCACCGGGAAGTTCCAGATGGTCCCCGGCCGGTTCGGGTGCGCCACCATCGCGAAACCGAAATCGCTGGGCAGGGTGTCCGCGATGGACGTCCAGAGGTCACCGCCGTCATCGCTGCGGTAGACGCCGTGGTGGTTCTGCGCGTACAGCCGGCGGGGATCACCGGCGTCCCGGGCCACCTTGTGCACGCACTGGCCGAACTCGGGCCACGGGTCGGGCAGGAAGTACGCCTTGATCCCGGTGTTCGCGGGTGTCCAGCTCTTACCGCCGTCGGTGGAGCGGTAGACGCCCCCGGTGGACATCGCCACCAGCAGCCGGTCGGGGTCGTTCGCGTCGGGCAGGATCGTGTGCACCGCCTGACCGCCGAAACCGGCACCCCACTGGAGGCGGTGCGGGTGGTCCCAGAGCCCCCGGACCAGCTCGTACGTCCGGCCACCGTCGGTCGAGCGGAACAACGCCGACGGCTGGGTGCCCGCGTACACGACGTCGGTGCCGGTCGGGGTGATCTGCCACACGCGTTCGACGGCCGCGCCGGTGTCCGGGGGGAACGCCAGCGGTGCCGTCTCCGGCTCCTGCCAGGTCGCGCCGAGGTCGTCGCTGATCGCCACGCTCGGCCCGAAGTGGGAACTGTCGACCCCGGTGAGCAGCCGCGGGACTGAATCGCGGCGGTCTATCGCCACCGAGTACACGCCCTGCATCGGGAAGTGGGCGGCGCCCAGCTCCCACGATCGACCGTCCGCGCTGGTCGCGAGGAACAGACCCTTCGCCGTACCGATGGCCAGCAACGTCGTCATGAGCACCTCCGAAGGCCCGCCCGAGCCATATCGCCCGGTACGCCGCCAGTATGCGCCGGGGCACCGACAGTTCCCGGCTTCGCAGGTGGGAGGATGAAGACGTGAGCCGCTCGTCGCATCTGCGTTTCCGCCAGTCCGGGGCGGTCCTCATCGCCGCGGTGATCGCGCTGGTCAGCGCGATACCCTTCGCCAGCGTCCGCTGGTATCTCGCGCCGCTGCTGCTCGTCCCGTTCACCGTGGTGGCGTGGGCCTGGCGCTCCGGCACCGACGTCGGCAGGACAGGGCTCCGGCTGCGGGCCCTGCTCGGCTCCCGGGCGATCGCCTGGTCCGAGGTCGCTGAGCTCTCCGCGGACTCGCGCGGCCGCGTGCACGCGCTGCTGGCCGACGGCAGGGTGGTACGCCTCGCCGGTGTCCTCGCCCGCGACCTGCCCATGATCGTGGCCGCGAGCGGCAGGCAGATCGAGCGGTCCGCCGACGGGAGTCCCGCCGATCCGGACACGGACCAGAAGACGGCTCAGGACGAGAAGACGGCTCAGTAGCCGTCCACGACCTCGTTCCGCAACGGCTCCCCCACCGCGAACCGGCGCAACTGGCTGCCCACGAGGCCGTACGCCCGGGGTAGCAGTCCCGGGACCGCGCCCCCGACGTGGGGCGTGAGCAGGACGTTCGGCAGGTCCCAGAGCGGGTGCCCGACCGGCAGCGGCTCCGGATCGGTCACGTCCAGGGCAGCGCTGATCCGGCCCGTACGCAGCTCGGCCACCAGGGCGTCGGTCTGCACCACCGGGCCCCGGGCCGCGTTGACCAGCAGCGCCCGGTCCGGCAGCGCCGCCAGGAAGCCGGCGTCGACCAGGCTCCTCGTCGCGTCGGTCAGTGGCACCACGAGGACGACCGCCTCGGCGTAGGGAAGCAGCTTCGGCAGCTCGTCGACGCCGTGCACGCCCTCGTCCGGCCGGGCCGTACGCGCCACCCGGGTCAGGTCGACGTCGAACGGCGCCAGCTTCGCCGCGATCGCGGCCCCGATCGAACCGGCCCCGATCAGCAGCACCCGCTTGCCGGTCAGCTCGTCGGTCGTCTCCGTAGCCCACTCGCCGCGTTCCTGCGCCCGGACGAACGCCGGGAACCGGCGCAGCGAGCTCAGCAGGGCGGTCAGGACCCACTCCGACGTCGACGGGTCGTGAACGCCACGAGCGTCGCACAGGGTGACGGATTCGGGGACCAGCGGCACCCACGCGTCCGCGCCGGCGGAGAGCAGCTGAACCACCTTCAGCCCGGTCATCCGGGGCAGCAGGTCCGAGGAACGCAGCCGCTGGGCGGTGAACGGCGGCACCCAGAACTCGACGTCCGCCGGGTCCGACGGCAGTTCAGCGGGGTGGGCGCACACCTCCAGCCGTACCCCGCCGGGAAGTGTCCCTAGCAGCCCACGGCCCTGTTCGTGCGCAATCCACACCTTCACGCCTCGACCTTATGTCGTGCCTGCCCGCGTTGCCCGCGGCCACGGAGCCGGTGGGCGTCCTCCTGTCAGACTCCACGGCTACCCTGGTCCGGTGACCGAAGTGGGGGTTGGGCGCGTGAAGCACCGCGGGTGGCGCGCGGGCGTCGGCCAGACGGCCGCCGTGCTGTTGGCGGCCGTCACTGCGGCCGGGGGCTGCGCCTTCGGGCCGCCCGACCCGGACCAGGCCGCGGCCCCACCCAACCTGCCCCGGCCGAGCACCTCCGCGACCGGGGGCGGCGGCGGGGAGGTCGTCGCGACCGAGGTGGCCAGAAACCTGGACGTGCCTTGGGGCGTTGCGTTCCTACCTGACCGCTCGGCGCTGGTCACGGAGCGCTCCACGGCCCGGATCCTGCAGGTCGGCCCGGAAACCGACGGTAAAGGCCTCAAGGTCACCGAGGTGCAGAAGCTGAAAGACGTCGTGCCGGAGGGCGAGGGCGGTCTGCTCGGCATCGCCGTGTCGCCGAACTACGCTCAGGACAAAACGGTCTTCGTGTACTTCTCCACGGCGGCCGACAATCGGATAGCGAAGCTCCAGCTCAAGGGGGAGCTGACACCGATCGTCACCGGCATCCCCCGCTCACCGGTCCACAACGGCGGCCGCCTCGCGTTCGGGCCCGACGGCTTCCTCTACGCCACCACCGGTGACGGTTCCCAGGGCGAGCAGGCACAGGATCCGAAGAGTCTCGGCGGCAAGATCCTGCGGATGACCCCCGAGGGCAAGCCCGCGCCGGGCAACCCCACCGCCGATTCGCTCGTCTGGTCAAGCGGCCACCGCGACGTGCAGGGTCTGGCTTGGGACGCGGCCAAACGGATGTACGCGACCGAGTTCGGCCAGGACACGTTGGACGAAGTGAACGTCATCGAGCCGGGCAAGAACTACGGGTGGCCCACGGTCGAGGGCGGCGGCACGGACCCCAGGTTCACAAATCCTCTGATCACATGGCCGGTGGCGGACGGCTCCTGCTCCGGGCTCGCCGTCCTGGAAAATCTGCTCGTCGCCGGATGCCTGCGCGGTCAGAAGCTCTTCGTGATGGAGACGACCGCGAACGGCACCCTGCTCGGCCAGCCCCAGGCTCTGCTCGAGAAGGAGTACGGCCGGCTGCGCACCGTCGTCGCGGCGCCGGACGGTTCGCTCTGGATCACCACCTCGAACAAGGACGGCCAGAACGAACCGGCCCCCGGCGACGACCGCATCATCAAGCTGGTCTTCGCGAACGGTGCCGCCGGAGTGACCTGACGAGACGAAATCCTTCGTGTTTGCCCACCGCCGAGACCGGACAGGTGAGACCAGAACATGCCTGCGGAATCCGAACCGAACCCCGTCACCGCCGGGCCCGTACCGGCGGTGCGGCGCATCTCGGCCTGGATCGCCGCACGGCTACCCGCGTCCCGCTCCGCCCACCGCCATCTGTGGGTACGCCGCATCGCGATGGGGATCGTCATCACCGCGGTCAGCCTCACCGGCGTGGTCATCGGCATTCAGCTCGGCGCCCACCACGGCCTCGACGTCGGCCCGTTCCGGGCCCAGATGACCGTCACGCCGTCCTGGGGTGGCGAGACCGAGGTCGACATCCCGCCGCTCGGCTCGCTGCACCTCAACAGCCACGACGGGCCGGTCCACCTGCGCGTTCAGCTCGGCTCGCTGGACCAGGCCCGCACCGAGGCCCTCATCGACGATCCGAACGGCATCACCAGGGCCAGCGAGACCGTCGTCGCCGACGTCACCGAGGGCGTGACGCGGCTCGTGCTGCGTACGCTCGGTGCCGCCCTGCTGGGGGCACTGCTGCTCTCGGCCGTCGTGTTCCGCGACATTCGCAGGACCGCGTGGGCGGGGCTGACCGCGCTGGTCGTGACGGCCGGCAGCCTGGGCATCGCGGCGGGGACCATCCGGCCGGACTCCATCGCCACGCCCCGGTACGAGGGCCTGCTCGTCAACGCCCCCGCCGTCGTGGGCGACGCGCGCAAGATCGCCGACAACTACGGCCGGTACGCCGACCAGTTGCAGGCGCTCGTCAGCAACGTCAGCCGGGTCTACTCCGCGGTCTCCACGCTGCCCGTGTACGAGCCCGCCGCTAACACCACCCGGGTGCTGCACGTCTCCGACCTGCACCTGAACCCGTCGGCCTGGTCAGTGATCAAGACGGTGATCCAGCAGTTCGACATCACCATGGTGATAGACACGGGCGACATCGTGGACTGGGGAAGTTCGGCGGAGACGTCGTTCCTGTCCGCGATCGGCGGCCTCGGCGTGCCGTACGTCTACATTCGGGGCAACCACGACTCGCAGCTGACCGCCGAGGCGGTGGACCGGCAGGCGAACACGACCGTCCTGGACGACACCGTCGCGACGGTCGGCGGTCTGACGATCGCGGGCATCGGCGACCCCCGGTTCACCCCGGACAAGACGAACGAGCCCGCCGACGGGGCCCCCGCCGACGCTGACGAGGGTCCCGAGACCCGCAGCGGCCAGACCCTGGCGGCGACGGTCCGCAGCTCCGCCACGAAGGTCGACGTCGCGCTCGTCCACGACCCCGCCTCGGCGGGACCGCTCGACGGGACGGTGCCGATCGTGCTGGCCGGGCACACCCACCAACGGGCCGTGTCGGTCATGGCGAAGGTGCCGGACGGCGTACCGACCCGGCTCATGGTGCAGGGGTCCAGCGGCGGGGCGGGGCTACGGGGCGTCTCCCCGACCAACCCGGTGCCGCTGGCGATGTCGGTGCTGTACTTCGACGAGCAGCACGTGCTGAAGGCGTACGACGACATCCGGGTGGGCGGCACCGGGCAGACCCAGGTCACCCTCGAACGTCAGGTGGTCGGCGACCCGAACGCGGACCTGTCCCCGTCGAGCCCGGGACCGTCCGGCTCCGGTCAGGTCAGGGTCGGAGACGGGAGCGGGGCCGCCCCCGCCCCGACCGGCTGACCCCGCGGTCTCGGATAAGCCGGTCGGGGCGGGGGCCTGGGCTGGTGGCTGCCGAGCCCGTCAGCTGAGGCGCTCGAGGATCAGGTCGCGGACCGTCTTCGCGTCCGCCTGCCCGCGTGTCGTCTTCATGACCGCACCGACCAGGGCTCCGGCCGCCGCCACCTTGCCGTCGCGGATCTTCGCTGCGATGTCCGGATTCGCGGCGATGGCCTCGTCGACGGCGGCGGCGAGCGCACCCGTGTCGGAGACGACCTCCAGCCCCCGGGCCGCCATGACCTCCGCCGGGTCGCCCTCGCCCGCGAGCACCCCCTCCAGGACCGACCGCGCCAGCTTGTCGTTGATCTTGCCCTGATCGACAAGAGCCTGCAGCTGCGCGACCTGCGCCGGAGTGGCGCCCAGATCGGCCAGCTCCACGCCGGATTCGTTGGCCCGCCGGGCCAGCTCCCCCAACCACCACTTACGCGCGCCCGCGGCCGACGCACCCGCCGCGATCGTCTGCTCGATCAGGTCGACGGCGCCCGCGTTCACCACCGACGCCATGTCCTTCTCGGACAGTCCCCACTCCCCGCGCAGCTGGGCGCGGCGCAGCCGCGGCAGGGGCGGCAGCGCGGCCTTCAGCTCGGCGACCCAGGTCGCGTCCGGCGCCATCGGAACCAGGTCCGGCTCCGGGAAGTACCGATAGTCCGTCGCGGTCTCCTTCGAGCGCCCAGGACGGGTATCGCCGGTGCTCTCCTGAAAGTGCCGCGTCTCCTGGTGGATCGGGACGCCCACGTCCAGCAGCGACGCCTGCCGGATGATCTCCGACCGGACCGCGCGCTCCACCGAGCGCAGGGAGTTCACGTTCTTCGTCTCCGTACGGGTGCCCCAGTCGGAGCCCGGCAGGTTCAGCGACGTGTTCACGTCACACCGCATCGACCCCTGCTCCATCCGTACGTCGGAGACGTCCAGCGCACGGATGATGTCCCGCAGCTCCGCCACGTACGCCTTCGCCACCTCAGGAGCGCGAGCGCCGATACCGGGGACGGGCTTCGTCACGATCTCCACCAGCGGGATGCCGGCCCGGTTGTAGTCGACCAGCGACTCGGTCGCGCCGTGGATCCGGCCGGTGGCGCCGCCGACATGCAGCGACTTACCGGTGTCCTCCTCCAGGTGCACCCGCTCGATGCCGATGCGCACCAGCTCACCGTCCACCTCGACGTCGACGTACCCGTCCACGCAGAGCGGCTCGTCGTACTGGCTGGTCTGGAAGTTCTTCGGCATGTCCGGGTAGAAATAGTTCTTCCGGGCGAACCGGCACCAGTCGGCGATCGTGCAGTTCAGCGCGAGACCGATCCGGATCGTCGCCTCGATCGCGGCACGGTTCGCGACCGGCAGCGCGCCGGGCAGGCCCAGGCAGACCGGGCAGACCTGGGTGTTGGGCTCCGCACCGAACTCCGTCCGGCAGCCACAGAACATCTTCGTGTTCGTGCCCAGCTCGACGTGCGTCTCCAGACCGATGACCGGCTCGTAACGGGCGACGACGTCGTCGTACGGCGGCAGCGTGGTCACGGTCATCCTGGCTCCAGATCAGCGGCGTACGAGAGACGTACCCAGGTTAATCGCCGCACGGCCGTCAACAGCGCCCGCCCCGACTGTTCGGTACCGTGCGGCGCATGCCCCGTACCCCTGCCGTGGCCGCCTGCGTCGCGATGGCCCTGCTCACCGGCTGCACCGCAGACCCACCACGCCCGCCCGGGTCACCGTCGGCGGCGACCGCCGGACCCGACTACGGCGCCGGACGGTCGAACCCCGTGGCCGACCCGGTCTTCCCCGAGCGGGGCAACCCCGGCATCGACGTGCTGCACTACGACCTGCGGCTGGACTGGAAACCGGACCAGAAGCTGCTCACCGGCCGGGCCACCCTGCGCATTCGCCCCACCCGCGACGCCGACCGGATCAGCCTCGACTTCATCCCCTACGCGATGGACGGGATCAGCGTCGACGGGATCGCGACCGCGGGCCGGACCGAGAACGACAAGCTGGTCGTCCTGAGGCCCGTCGTCACGGACCGGCCGGTCACCCTGGAGGTCCGGTACCACGGCACGCCACGCACCGTGACCACCCCGACGGACCGCAAGGACACCAGGGAGCTGGGCCTGACGGTCACCGAGGACGGCGGGCTCTGGACCATGCAGGAGCCGTACGGGGCGCTGACCTGGTACCCGGCGAACGACCAGCCGTCCGACGAGGCCCTGTACGACATCGCCGTCACCGTGCCCGACGGATGGACGGCGGTCGCGAGCGGTACCCCGCAGGGCCCGGGTCGCTTCCACAGTGACGACCCCGTCGCGTCGTATCTGACCACGCTGGCAGTGGACCGCTACACCGAACAGAACCCCGGCGGGCCGCACGGGCTGCCGATCTCGGTCTTCTACAAGAAGGGCACCGACGACAACCTCGTGCCGTCGCTCCTGCGCTCCGGCGAGTTCATCGGCTGGCTGGAGAAGCGGTTCGGGCCGTACCCGTTCCCCACCGCGGGCGCAGTGATGGTCGACAGCGACTCGGCGATGGAGACGCAGCAGATGGTCACCGCGGGTCGCGTGGTGCCCGGCCGGGGCGAGGACCAGCGGGCCACATTCGACTCGACGATGGTGCACGAGTACGCACACCACTGGTTCGGCGACGCGGTCACCCCGGCCGTGCTGAGCGACGTCTGGCTCAACGAGGGCTGGGCCACGTACGCGCAGTTGCTGTGGGAGCAGGAACGGGACAAGGTCTCCGACGACCAGCTGGAAAGGTTCCTGCGCCAGGCGGACACCGACTCCCGCAAGGAGGACGGGCCGCCCGGCAAGGCCACGCCGAAGAACCTGCTCGGCGACTGCTTCTACGTCTGCGCCGCCGCCATGCTCAAGGAGCTCAACGACGCGCTCGGCGACGAGAAGTTCTTCGCCCTGGCCACGGCGTGGGTGCGGCAGAACCGCGGCACGTCGCAGACCAGGGCGTCGTTCATCGCGTTCGTCAACCAGCAGACCGGCGCAGACTTCACCGACCTGATCGACAGCTGGCTGGACTCCCCTACAACGCCGGCGGAGTAAGGGTCCCGACCGCCGATTCGAGGGCCGCGGCGACCCGGTACATCCGGTCGTCGGCCATCGTCGGGGCCATGATCTGGAGGCCGACGGGCAGTCCTTCGGACAGCCCGCACGGCACCGAGATGGCCGGTCCGCCGTACAGGTTGGTGGGGATCGTGTAGAGGTCCGCGAGATACATCTGGTACGGGTCCGAGGTCCTCGACCCGAACGGGAACGCCACGAACGGGGTGGTCGGCGAGACCAGCACGTCGGCCTGGTCGAACGCGGCGGTGAAGTCCCGAGTGATCAGCGTACGGACCTTCTGCGCCTGGCCGTAGTACGCGTCGTAGTAGCCGGACGAGAGCGCGTACGTGCCGATGATGATGCGGCGCTTCACCTCGGGGCCGAAGCCGGCCTCGCGGGTCAGCGACATGACCTCCTCGAGGGAGTGGTTCCCGTCGTCGCCGACGCGCAGGCCGTACCGGACGCCGTCGAAGCGGGCCAGGTTCGAGGACGCCTCGCTCGGCGCGATCAGGTAATACGCCGGGAGCGCGTACTGGAAGTGCGGGCAGGAGACCTCGACGACCTCGGCACCCAGCTTGGTCAGCGCCTCCACCGAGTCGCGGAACGCCGCCATGACGCCCGGTTCGGCGCCTTCGCCGCTGAACTCGGTGACGATGCCGAGCTTCACCCCGGTCAGGTCGCCCAGGGCACCCTGGCGGGCCGCGGCCACCACCGGCGGAACGGGCTGCGGAATGGACGTGGAGTCGCGCGGGTCGTGACCGCCGATGATCTCGTGCAGCAGCGCGGCATCCTCGACCGTACGGGCGCAGGGGCCCGGGGTGTCCAGCGACGACGAGAACGCGATCAGGCCGTACCGGGAGGTGCCACCGTACGTCGGCTTCGCCCCCACGGTGCCGGTGACCGCCCCGGGCTGGCGGATCGAGCCGCCGGTGTCGGTGCCGATGGCGAGCGGAGCCTCGTACGCAGCGAGCGCGGCGGCGCTGCCCCCGCCGGAGCCGCCGGGGATGCGCCCGAGGTCCCACGGGTTGTTCGTCGCCCCGTACGCCGAGTATTCCGTCGAGGAGCCCATGGCGAACTCGTCCATGTTGGTCTTGCCGAGCGGGACGGTCCCGGCCGCACGCAGCCGCTGGACCACCGTCGAGTCGTACGGCGGCCGCCAGCCCTCGAGGATCTTCGACGCGGCGGTCGTCGGGATGCCCCTGGTCGTCAGGACGTCCTTGACGGCGATCGGCACACCGGCGAGTGGGCCGAGCTTCTCCCCTGCCGCCCTGCGCTGGTCGACCGCGCGGGCGGCGTCGAGAGCGCCCTCGGTGTCGACGTGCAGGAACGCGTGCACCCGGTCGTCGACCGCGGCGATCCGGTCCAGGTGGGCCTGGGTGATGTCGACGGCCGAGGCCTCCCCGGAGGCGACGATTCCCGCGAGCCGGGCCGCGGTCATCTTCGTCAGATCAGCCACGTCAGGCCTCCTCGTCCAGGATCCGCGGAACCCGGAAACGTTCCTCGGCGGCGTCGGGCGCGCCCGCGAGGACGTCGTCCCGGTTCAGCGACGGCTGTACGACGTCGTCGCGGTAAACGTTGGTCAGCGGTACCGAGTGCGATGTCGGCGGGATGTCGTCGCCGGCGGCGACCTCGCCCACCCGGGCGACCGCCTGCAGGATGACGTCGAGCTGCCCGGCGAACCGGTCCAGTTCTTCGTCCGTCACGGCGAGCCGCGACAGTCGCGCGAGGTGCGCGACCTCCTCGCGGGAGATGGCGGCCATCGGTGCCCCCTCGGTGTATGTACACAGACCGGCCGAGTCTATTTCCCTGCGCGGTGTGGCCCCGACCCGACCCGCCCCGGCCGCGGGTGATCATCGCGCAGCCGGACCGGCCTGCGGGACAGACCGGGGTGAGCGGGCCGGGCCGGCCTGCGGGACAGACCGGGGTGAGCGGGGCCGGACCGGTCAGCGGGCCGGGCCGCCGGGGAGCGCGAGGGCCGTACGGGCCGGGCCGGTCGGGCGGTAGCGCGACAGCCAGGTGTCGAACTCGGCGGCGGGCATGGGCCGGCCGAAGAACCAGCCCTGGGCCGCATGACACCCCGCCGCGTGCAGGGCCCGGCGGGTGCGGTCGTCCTCGACGCCTTCGGCGACGACGAGCAGACCGAGGGCGTCGGCGAGGGCAACGACGGAACGGACGATCGCCGCGTCCTCGCGGCCGGCGGTCATGCCGAGGACGAACGAACGGTCGATCTTCAGCTCGGTCAACGGCAGCCTGCGCAGATGCTGCAACGACGAGTAGCCGGTACCGAAGTCGTCCAGGGAGATCGTCACGCCGAGCTGGTGCAGCCGGGCGACGCTCGCGAGGACCTGCCGGGCGTCGGTCATCAGCGCGCTCTCGGTCAGCTCCACCTGCAGCAGTGAGGCTGGAACGTCGTACCGGCGCAGCAGCTGTTCGATCCGGTCGGTCAGGTAGTCGGACTGCAGGTCGCGGACGCTGACGTTCACCGCGACCCGGATCTGCCGGCCGGCGGCCCGCCAGCGGGCGACCTGCGCGACCGCGTCGCCGACGACCCTGTCGGTCAGTAGGCGCATGACCGTCGTCGGCTCCGCCACCCGGACGATCTCCTCCGGGTCCACCATCCCGTGGACCGGGTGCCGCCAGCGCAGCAATGCCTCGGCCCCGCACACCGCACCGGACGCGATGACGATCTGCGGCTGGTAGTACAGAACGATCTCACCGGCCCGCAGATCCGGACCGCGCAGGGCCGTGCGCAGGTCGGCGAGGAGCGCGAGCCGGTGGGCGGCGCGTTCGCCCGCGCCGGAGCTGTAGACGACGCAGGATTCGCCGGAGTGCTTGGCCTCGTACATGGCGAGTTCGGCGCGGCGCAGCAACGTGTCGACGTCGTGGCCGTGATCCGGGTGCAGCGCGACCCCGATGGCCGCGCTCACGTCGACCGCGAGGCCGTCGACCAGCACGGATGGTTCCAGGACCGCGGCGAGGTGGCGCGCCACCTCGCGCGCCGCCTCGGCATCGTCGGCCCGCGTCAGCAGCACGGCGAACTCGTCCCCGCCGAGCCTCGCCACACAATCATGGTTGGGTACGGCCTCCGCCAGCCGCCGGGCCACCTCCACGAGCAGCCGATCGCCCGCCGGGTGCCCGAAGGCGTCGTTGACGTCCTTGAACCGGTCCAGGTCGAGCAGCAGCAAGGCGGTCCGCCGGGGCGGCTGCGCGGCCGTCGCGAACCGCCGGCTCGCGGCGGCGAGCAGCGCCTTCCGGTTCGCCAGGCCGGTCAGCACATCCGTCCGTTCGGCCCGCGCGCTCTCCCGGGTGCTGCGCGTCATCCGGTCCACGGCGAACAACGGCACCAGAACCAGTGGTACGAGCGCAGCACTGGTCTGCGCCACCGCCGGGAGCACCGCCCCGAGCAGCAGCATCGCCCCGGTCGTCGGCAGCTCGATCCGGGCCCGCGCCCGGTGCGGCGCCAGCCCGGCGAGCCGGGTGATCGTGACGGCGGCGACGTGCCGGGCACAGGTCCACGCGACGGCGGCCGCGAGCACCAGCAGCGAATCCGTCCACCGTACGTCGGCCAGCGGCAGCCGGAGCCCGCCGAGCGCGGCGACCCCGGCGGCGGTGACGAGCGCGGCCGCGTACTGCGCGAAAAGGTGAGCGGAACGCCGCAACGGCTCGGCGGCTCGTGCCCCCGCGATCGCGACCGCCTGCACGGCGAGTGCTGCCGGGAACCCCCAGGCGAGCACGATCGCGAACGTGAAGCAGACCGACGGCAGCACCACCGCACTGGTCCGGCCCGCCGCGGCGGCCGCCGGCCGTACGTCGACGAGCACGGCTAGCACGGCCATCACCCAGAACGCCGCCGGAAGCGCCGGAGGCCACCCGCACCACAACGGCGCCGCGCCGACGACGGCTCCGACGATCGACGTGACCCGCAACAACGCGATCCACCGTGCGGGTCGCCACGCCGGGTCGGCGACGCGCGCCCCGGCGGGACCACCGCGGTACGCAGCCTCCATGCGAGCCTCCACCGGCGGTACAGCACCTGATCGCCACACCATACGGGCGTATGCCGCTTAAGGGATGCATCAGGCAATACGGGGCTAATTCGATGTCGAAAGCTGGACGTCCGTTCCGCCGTAGTTCACCCGTCCGTGCGCTTCGACGGGCCGGACGTCTGCCGGCTCAGCTGCCCCCACCGCCCGGCTCAGCTGCCCCACTGCCCGGCTCAGCTGGCGACTCAGTGAGGGCGACCTGACGGGCGGCGTCCGGACCATCGGCCAGCAGGACGTCGAGACCGGCCTCGTCCAAGACTGGAACCTTGAGCGACACGGCCTTGTCGTACTTGGAGCCGGGGTTGTCACCCACCACCACGAACGCGGTCTTCTTCGACACCGAACCGCTGACCTTGCCGCCCCTGGAGGTGATCGCCTCGGTCGCCTGGTCCCGCGAGTACGTCGTCAGCGTCCCCGTGACGACCACGGTGAGGCCTTCGAGTGGACGTGGCCCGTCGTCCGAGCGCTCATCAGCCATCCGTACGCCGGCGTCGCGCCACTTGCGGATCACTTCGCGGTGCCAGTCGACGGTGAACCACTCGCGCAGGCTTTCCGCGATCGTCGGCCCGACACCGTCCACGGCTGCGAGCTCGGCCATGCCCCCGGCGCCCACGGCCGCCTCGATCGCCTGGATGGAGCCGAAGTGCCGGGCGAGAGCCTGCGCGGCGGTCGGCCCGACATGCCGGATCGAGAGCGCGACGAGCACCCGCCACAGCGGGCGGGACGTGACCTCGGCGAGGTTCTCCAGGAGCTTGACGGCGTTGCTGCCGAGGCTGCCGTCCTTGTTGACGAAGAACGGGGACTGCTGCAACTGCTCCGCAGTCAGGCCGAACAGGTCCCCCTCGTCGGTGATCACGCCGGACTCGAGCAGCGCCGCCGCGGCCTTGTACCCGAGCACTTCGATGTCGAACGCACCGCGCCCAGCCAGGTGAAACACCCGCTCACGCAGCTGGGCCGGGCAGGAACGCGTGTTAGGGCAGCGGATGTCGACGTCGGATTCCTTGGCCGGAGCCAGGGGCATGCAGCAGGCCGGGCACTCGGTGGGCATCGTGAACCGGCGAGCGTCATCCGGCCGCAGATCGATCACGGGGCCGAGTACCTCGGGGATGACGTCACCGGCCTTGCGCACCACCACGGTGTCGCCGATCAGGACCCCCTTGCGCTCGACCTCGCGGGCATTGTGGAGCGTCGCCAGGGCCACCGTCGAACCGGCCACCTTCACCGGCTCGAGCACGGCGAACGGGGTGACCCGGCCCGTACGGCCGACGTTGACCTGGATGTCGAGGAGCTTGGTGGTGACCTCCTCGGGCGGGTATTTGTACGCGATCGCCCAGCGCGGCGCCCGCGACGTCGAGCCGAGGCGCCCCTGGATCGAGATCGAGTCGACTTTGACGACGACACCGTCGATCTCGTGCTCGACGTCGTGGCGGTGGTCCGCGTAGTAGGCGATGAACTCCTTGACGCCCGCGAGGTCGGGCACCACCCGCCATCGACTGCTCGTCGGCAGTCCCCAGGCCTTGAGCTGGGCGTACGCGGCCGACTGCGTATCGCAGGAGAACCCGCGGCGGGCACCGACGCCGTGCACCACCATGCGCAGGCCCCGAGAGGCGGTGATCCGTGGATCCTTCTGGCGCAGACTGCCCGCCGCCGCGTTGCGCGGGTTGGCGAACGGCGCCTTGCCCTGCTCGACCAGGCTCGCGTTGAGGTCGGCGAACGCCTCGGCCGGGAAGTAGATCTCGCCGCGTACCTCAAGCAGGTCGGGTGGGTTGTCGTCGGCCAGCCGGCCAGGGATCTCTGCGATGGTGCGCACGTTGGACGTGACGTCCTCGCCCGTACGGCCGTCCCCGCGGGTCGCCGCCCGGGTCAGCCGGCCCTTCTCGTACGTCAGGTTGATCGCGAGGCCGTCGATCTTGAGCTCGCAGAGGAACGGGACGGCGCCGCCCGCGTCCCGCTGGGTGCGCTCCGCCCAGCCGGCCAGCTCGTCGGTGTCGAAGACGTTGTCGAGCGACATCATCCGCTCGGCGTGCTCCACCGGCGTGAACTGCGTCGAGAACGCGCCCCCGACCAGCTGGGTGGGCGACTCCGGCGTACGCAGGGACGGGTATGCCGCCTCAAGCGCCTCGAGCTCGCGCAGGAGCCTGTCGAACTCGGCGTCCGCGATGGTCGGCGCGTCGAGCACGTAGTAGCGGTACTGGTGTTCGCGCAACTCGTCGCTGAGCGCGGCGTGCCGCGCGCTGGCCTCCGGAGTCGGATCGGCCCCCGCCGCGGCCTCCTGCTCGGGAGTCACACCCACTACGTCCTCGGACACCGTTCAGACCTCCGCGCTCGCTGTCTGAACGAACCGTAGTCGCAGGGTCCGACAATCTTGTCGAGGCAGGCGGGGTCAGCCCCAGACCAGGCAGAAGGGGTGACCGGCCGGGTCGGCGTAGACCCGGAAACCGCTGTGGCCCTCGTTGAGCCCGTCGCCGATCTTCGTCGCGCCCAGCGCCAGCACCCGCGGTTCGGCCTGCTCGATGTCTTCCACACGGATGTCCAGGTGGAACTGCTGCGGCCGGGACGGGTCCGGCCAGCGCGGCGGCTGCTGGTCGGGAGCGAGCTGGAAGGAGATTCCGGGGGCGTCGGAATCGTCCCGGATCGTCACCCAGTGGTCCTCTTTGCGGTCCACCCACATGCCGAGGACGGCGGCGTAGAACTCGGCAAGTCTGCCCGGGTCGGGACAGTCGATCACCGTGGTGTTCAGATGCCCAATCATACCTGCGGAATGCCCGCCAGAATCGGATTGACACCTGGGACGGGATTCAGACCTCGGCGAGGCGGCGGGCAGCGTCGCGGCAGGCCTTCAGGGTCGCGCGGGCGTAGCTCCCGGAGGCTCCCGCGAGCCCGCAGGACGTCGTGACCACCACCTGCCGGGGAAGAAGGTCGGCGGGGAAACTCAGGCGGGACCAGAGGGCGCGTACCCGCTCCGCCAGCTCCGCTGACGACGGCGCCGACGCGCCGGTGGTCGGCGCGACCCCGGCGAAGATCCCCAGCCCCGCCTCGATGGCCTCGCCCAGCGGGTCGAGGTCCCTGACCTGGGCGAGGTCGAGGGCGACGGCCGCGGCTCCCGCGTCGCGGACCAGCTGCAACGGAAGTCCCGGTGCGCAGCCGTGCACGACGGCAGGCGCCCCGGCCCGCGCGATCACCTCGCGCAGCGCGGTGGCGGCGGCCGCCGTCTCGACGGCCCGGTACGCGCCGAAGCCGCTCTCCGTGGGGACCTGCCCGGCGAGGACGGCCGGCAGCGACGGTTCGTCGAGCTGGAGCAGGATCGTGGCGCGCGGGAGGCGTCTGCGCACGTCTGTGACGTGCCGCGCGAGGCCTTCCGCCAGGGATCCGGTGAGGTCGCGGACCGCGCCGGGGTCGCGCAGCAGCGCGCCGCCGAGCGTCATGCCGATGTTCGCGGCGAGGGTCCACGGTCCGGTCGCCTGGATCTTGAAGGTGCCGGGGAACGAACCGACCTGCTCCGACATCTGGTCGAGGTCGCGTTCGAGCAGGTCGGCGGTACGGCGGGCATCGCGGCCCGCGCGGGCGGCGATGCGCCAGCGGCCGGTGTACACCTCGACGGGCAGATCGACGAGGAGGCCCGCGCCACGGCCGATGATGTCGGCGCCGGGGCCACGGGCGGGCAGTTCGGGCAGGTGCGGCAGGTCGGGAAGCTCCCCGAGGACGATGCGCTGCGCCTCGGCGATGTCGTCACCGGGCAGGGAACCGATCCCGGTGGCGGAGCCGACCGGCCAGGAAAAGTCAGTCAATGGTGGCCGAGCCCAACACGATGTCACCGTCCTGATCGGGCCGGTAGGCGACGATCGCCTGACCGGCGGCCACCCCCCGGGCTGGTTCGCGCAGCTGGGCGGTGAGCGTGTCGCCGTCGACGGTGACGACCGCCGGGACGACGTCGCCGTGCGCCCGCAGCTGCACCTCACACTCGACCGGCGTACGGCCGCCCGTCCAGATCGGACGTGTCCCCGTGACGGTGTCGACGGCGAGGTCCTCCCGGGGACCGACGGTGACCGTGTTCGTCTTCGGGGTTATCGACAGGACGTAGCGGGGACGGCCGTCGGCCGCCGGAACCCGCAGGTCGAGACCCTTGCGCTGGCCGACCGTGTAGCCGTAGGCGCCGTCGTGGCGGCCCAGCACCGCGCCGGTCCGGCCGTCCACGATGTCGCCCGGTCGCTCGCCCAGGCGCTCCCGGAGAAAACCCTGGGTGTCGCCGTCGGCGATGAAGCAGATGTCGTGCGAGTCCGGCTTGTCGGCCACCCCCAGGCCGCGATCGGTGGCCTCCGCGCGAACCTGCGCCTTCGTCGAGTCACCCAGCGGGAACATCGCCCTGGACAGCTGCGCGGGAGTCAGCACTGCGAGGACGTAACTCTGGTCCTTGCCCATGTCGACACTGCGGCGCAGCAGGCCGTCGGGCCCGAGACGCGCGTGGTGGCCGGTCACGACGGCGTCGAACCCCAGGGCCACGGCCCGGTCGAGCACCGCCGAGAACTTGATCTTCTCGTTGCAGCGGAGACAGGGATTGGGGGTACGCCCGGCGGCGTACTCCGCGACGAAGTCGTCCACGACGTCGTCGTGGAACCGCTCCGCCATGTCCCACACGTAGAACGGGATCCCGAGCACGTCGGCGGCCCGCCGCGCGTCCCGGGAATCCTCCAGCGTGCAGCAGCCCCGGGCGCCGGTCCGGAACGTCTGCGGGTTCCGCGCCAGGGCCAGGTGTACGCCGGTCACGTCGTGCCCGGCCGCCACCGCCCGCGCGGCGGCGACGGCGGAGTCCACCCCACCGGACATCGCAGCCAGAACCCTCATGCCCGAAGCCTATCCGCCGCGCCTTCCTGCCCGAACTCCACGGCCCCGCCCGACCGCACGTCCGACGGATGTGTCCGACACCGGCGGAAGGAACCGACACCTGGTGCCCGCTACACAGATCCACGCCGCCTGCCCGCCGCATGCGAACGCCGCCCGGATCGTCTGAACGGAGCCCTCAGGGACGTTTGAGGGCGCCGGCTCGGCGGGCGCGTTCCACCGCGCCCGGAAGGGCCACGAGCAGAGCGTCGACGTCCGCGGGGGTGGAGCTGTGGCCGAGGCTGAAGCGAAGCGACGAACGCGCTCGGCCGTCGTCGGCGCCGAGAGCCAGGAGTACGTGGGACGGCTGCGCCACACCTGCGGAGCACGCGGAGCCCGTGGAGCACGCAATGCCCTGGGCGTCCAACAGGAGCAGCAGGGCATCGCCTTCGCAGCCGGGGAAGGAGAAGTGCGCGTTGCCGGGGAGCCGGTCGGTGTCGGCGCCGTTGAAGACGGCGTCCGGGATCGCCTGCAGAACCCGGGCGACGAGGTCGTCGCGCAGGGCGCCGACGCGGGACGCGTACTCCAACTGGACCTTGACCGCGGACTCCACCGCGACCGCGAACGCGGCGATGCCCGCGGTGTCGAGCGTGCCCGAGCGGACGTCGCGCTCCTGGCCGCCGCCGTGCAGCAGTGGCGTGCACGGCACGTCGCGGCCCAGCAGCAGGGCACCCACGCCGACCGGACCGCCCAGCTTGTGCCCGGTCAGGGTGAGGGCGGCGGCGCCGCTTCGCGCGAAGTCGACCGGGACCTGGCCGACGGCCTGGACCGCGTCGGTGTGCAGCGGTACGCCGGACGCTGCCGCCACGGTCGCGAGTTCGGCGATCGGCTGCACCGTGCCGACCTCGTTGTTGGCCCACTGCACGCTGGCGACCGCGACGTCGTCGCCCAGGTCGAACGTCGCCGGGTCGACGCGGCCCGTGCCGTCGACGCCGACCCAGGTGACGTCGGCGCCCTCGTGCTCGACCAGCCAGTCGACCGCGTCGAGGACGGCGTGGTGCTCGACGGCGCTGGCCACGACCCGATTCCGGGTGGGCTCGGCGGCGCGGCGGGCCCAGAAGACGCCCTTGACGGCGAGGTTGTCCGCCTCGGTCCCGCCGCTGGTGAACACGACCTCGGACGGACGGGCGCCGACTGCGGCGGCGATCCGCTCGCGGGACTCCTCGACCAGCCGCCGCCCGGCCCGGCCCTTCGCATGCAGGGACGACGGATTGCCGACCTCGCGGGCGGCCGCGACGTACGCGTCCAGCGCCTCGGCGAGCATCGGCGTGGTCGCCGCGTGATCCAGGTAGGCCATCGTCCGCCAGCCTACTTCGCGCGCGAATTCGGCGACACGCACGGCACGGTCCCTGTGCCGCCGGGCCGTCATGGTGACGCCGCACCGGTCCTGCGCGGTGGAGATCGGCCCGGCGGGGCTCCGGGGCGGGCGGCGAGGAACCGCCGTGCCGACCCCGGAGAACCCCCCGGAAGGGTTACTTGCGCTTGCGGATCTCCTCGGCGGCCTGCGGTACGACCTTGAACAGATCCCCCACGACGCCGAAGTCGGCGAGTTCGAAGATCGGCGCTTCGGCGTCCTTGTTCACCGCCACGATCGTCTTCGAGGTCTGCATGCCCGCCCGGTGCTGGATGGCACCCGAGATGCCGAGGGCCACGTAGAGCTGCGGGGAGACCGTCTTGCCGGTCTGCCCGACCTGGAACTGGTGCGGGTAGTAGCCGGAGTCGACGGCCGCGCGGGACGCGCCGACGGCGCCACCGAGCAGGTCGGCGAGCTCCTCGACCAGCTTGAAGTTGTCGGCGTTGCCGACGCCGCGGCCACCGGAGACGACGATGGACGCCTCGGTGAGCTCGGGCCGGGTCCCCTTCTGCTCGGCCACCCGCTCGACGACCCGGGTCAGCTTGTCCGTGTCCGTCGCCGCGACCTCGATGGACGTCACGGACGGCGAGGCGGGCGCCGGGGTCGGCGTTACCGAGTTCGGGCGGACGGTGATCAGCGGCAGGCCGCGGGTCACCGTCGACGTGACGATGGTCGAGCCCGCGAAGGCCACCTGGGTGGCAGTGCCGTCGGCGGACACCTCGACCGCGTCGGTGAGCAGGCCGTTGTCGAGCTTGACGGCGAGCCGGCCGGCGATCTCCTTGCCCTCCTGGGTGGAGGCGAGCAGGACGGCGGCGGGCTGGACGTCCCTCACCAGCTGCGCGAGCACCGTGGCCTTGGGAGCCACCAGGTGATTGTCGATCTCCTCGCTCTCGGCGGCGTAGATCTTCTCGGCGCCGTACTCGGCGAGTTGATCGGACAGCTTGGCGGCGGCGCCCGGGCCGCCGAGGACGACGGCGGACGGTGAACCCATACCGCGGGCGACGGTCAGCAGTTCGAGCGTGACCTTCCTGACGCCGAACGCCTGGGTGGCCTCGACGACGACCAGAACCTCAGCCATGACGAATCCCCTCTCAGACGAACTTCTCGGTGACGAGGTACTGGACCAGAGCAACGCCGGCCGTACCCTCGTCGCTGACCTTGGTGCCGGTGGATCGCGGCGGGCGCTTGCTGTGCGAGACCACGGCGCTGGTGGCACCGGCGGTGCCGACCTCGTCGGCGGCGACGCCCAGGTCGGCCAGCGACAACGTCTGCACGGGCTTCTTCTTGGCGGCCATGATGCCCTTGAAGGACGGGTACCGGGGCTCGTTGATGGTGTCCCAGACACTGACCACGGCGGGGGTCGACGCGGCGAGGACCTCGTAGCCCTCCTCCGTCTGCCGCTCGGCGGTCAGCGTGGAGCCGTCGACGGTGAGTTTGCGTGCGCCGGTGAGGGCCGCGACGCCGAGGCGCTCGGCGATCATATGCGGCATGACCTGGACGCGGCCGTCGGTGGACTCGGCACCGCAGAGGATCAGGTCGGCGTTGAGCGTGCCGACGGCGGCCGCGAGGACCTTCGACGTGGCGACGGCGCAGGAGCCGGCGAGCGCGTCGTCGACGATGTGCACGGCCTTGTCGGGGCCCATGGAGAGCGCCTTGCGGATGGATTCGCTCGCGCGGTCGGGGCCCATCGTCAGGATGGTCACCTCGCCGCCGTGCGCCTCCTTGATCTTCAGGGCCTCTTCGATGGCGTATTCGTCCATCTCGTTGATGACGTTGTTGGCCGACCCTCGGTCGACGGTGTTGTCGTCGCCGAGGTTCCGCTCCGCTCCGGAATCGGGCACCTGCTTGACGAGTACGACGATGTTCATCGCGCTTCGACGACCCTCCTGTGATGCGCGCTCGGGCGTGCCGGCGCGCGGCGCGGGGCTGACGCCCCGATGTTACCCATCGGTAGCTTGTCCGGTTCTGTGACTCGGGTCACCTACGGTGACCGTGGAATCGCCCTCATCCTCGCACCCGCGGATTGAAGACGTACGGGGTTGTCGTGGTCAGTGCGACGAAGCCCAGCCGTCGCAGGATCGGCCGGCTGTCGTCCGACGCGTCCACCTGCAACAGCGTGTAGCCCCGGACCTGCGCCAACCGGGCCCGGTACGTCACCAGAGCGCGGTAGATCCCCTTGCCCCGCCACTGCGGCAGCGTCGCCCCGCCCCACAGCGTGGCGAACCCGGTCCCCGCGATGAAGCGGATCCAGGCCGCACCGACCACCTCCCCCTCCTCGGTCTCCGCGACCACGATCGTCAGCGCCTGCGGATCGGCGCCAAGCTCCTTCAGCAGGGCGTCGACCAGGTGGTACCGGGACTCGCCCCAGACCCTCTCCTCCATCACCGCGATCCGTTCCAGGTCCGCACGGTTCGAGACCTCGCGGAGCCGGACCCCGTCCGGCAGGACCGGTAGCGCACCGGCCACTCCGGCCACCGCGCCCGCGACCACGGTCTCCCGCTCCTGCGGCACGAACCCGGCCGCGACGAGGCGCTCAGGAAGGTCCGCGGGCTCGTCGTGGCCGTACGTCTTCCACTCCACCGCCTCACCCAGCTCGGCGAAGAGGTCCCGCTGGCGGGCGATCAGGGCATCGAGAGCCTCGCCCGTCAGGCCGCCCAGATCCCGGTACGTGATCAAGCCCCCCGGACCCAGCCCGCGTACGCGGATCAGTGGCCCGTCGCGCTCCACGGTCACCCCCCGCGGCACCGGAACCGGGATGTCCGGGCGAAGCTGTGCGTCGTATGCCGCGAGCAGGGTGCGGGCGTCGAGGTCCGTCATCCACCCACCACACCACACCGCGCTCAGCGGACAATCACCGCGTGCTGCGCCAAAGTTCGACCCTGCTCGGGTGAATCGTGACCGATCAACTACGGAACGGTACGAACCATGATGGTGAGACGGGCCACACCGCGTCATCATTACGGCATGGTCCGGGTGTTCGTGTTCCTCGCCGCAATGGAGCTGGCCCTCGTGGTCCTCGCCCTCATCAGCTCACTGTCGACGGACAAACCGGCGGTCCGGGTGATGCCCCGGGCACTGTGGGTCGCCGTGATCCTCGTGGTGCCCATCCTCGGCGCGGTCGCCTGGTTCCTGGTGGGCCGGCCGAAACCGATGGACGGCGGACGCGCGCCCCGTGGACCGCGCGGCCCCAGCTCCCCCGACGACGATCCGGACTTCCTCCGGTCGCTCGACACCGACGGCTCAAAACGGGACCGCGAGCTGTTCGAGAAATGGGAACGTGACCTCGGACAGCACGAGAACGGCGACACGGATCAACCCGGCAAGAACGGCGAGTCGGACCCCAGGCAGTTCGGCGCGGGGTGACCAGACGGCCTCAGGCCAGGTTCGAACTGCGGGGGTACGCGTCCGAGGGGTCGGTCAGCACGTTCACGAGGTACGGCACTCCGGCGTCGAACGCGCGCCGGAGCGCCAGCCCCAGATCACCCGCCTTCGCCACCGTCTCCCCCGCCCCGCCCAGGGCCCCTACGACGTCGTCGTAGCGCAGCTCCGGCTGGAGGTCTGCGGCGACGTCGTAGCCGTACATGGCCTGCATGGGGTGCTTCTCCAGACCCCAGATGCCGTTGTTGCCGACGACCATGACGACGGGCAGCTTCTGCCGGACCAGGGACTCCACGTCCATCAGGGAGAAACCGGCCGCGCCGTCGCCCATGAGCACGCAGATCTGCCGATCCGGATAGGTGACCCGGGCCCCCATCGCGTACCCCATGCCGGTGCCGAGGCAGCCGTACGGGCCGGGGTCGAGCCAGGTGCCCGGCTGGGCGGGTTCGAGGTAGCGGCCGGCGTACGAGACGAAGTCGCCACCGTCGCCGATCGTGACGGCGTCCGGGGCGAGGATGTGGCGCAGTTCGCCGTACACCCGGGCCGGCTTGATCGGGTCGCTGTCGGCGGCCATCGCCTCCAGGTCCCGGGCACGGGCCTTGTCCTCGGCGGCGCGCAGCTCGGCCACCCAGTCGGCGTGCCCGGCGTGGCCGTCGGCGAGGGCCGTGAGGATCAGTCGCAGATCGCCGGCGGGCGAGACGGCCGTCTCCACGTGTCCGGCGCGCTGGCCGGGCGCGTCGACGATGTGCACGACCCGGGCGTCACCGAAGTCGCCGAAACCGAGCCGGAAGTCCAGCGGCGTGCCGATGACGGCGACCACGTCGGCGCCGCCCAGCGCGACCCGGCGGGCCTTCGCGAACGCGAGCCGGTGGCCGGGCGGCAGCGCGCCGCGGCCCATGCCGTTGGTGAAGACCGGCACGTCGAGGGTTTCCGCCGCCTCGCGCAGCGCGGCGACCGCATCACCCGCGTACACGTCCGAACCGGCGATGATCACCGGCTTGGTCGCCCCGATGAGCATCGCGGCAGCGCGGGCCACGTCGTCCGGGTCCGGCTGGAGCACCGGGACCTGCGCGGCGGCCGGCGCGGGCACCTCAGCCGCCGAGAAGACCACCTCAAGCGGAAGATCCAGAAATGCGGGCCCTCGGTGCGCGGTGAGGGCCGCCGTCAGTGCGTCACCCACCGCGCCCGGGATGTCATCGGGCGCGAGTACGGTCGCCGCGTGCTTGGTCACGGAGGACACGAGCGGAACGTGGTCGATCTCCTGCAGGCTCCCCGAACCCCAGCGGAACGCAGGCGCCCGTCCGCCGAGCACCAGCACCGGCGACCCGTTGAAGAAGGCGCTGGTCAGCCCGGAGATCCCGTTCGTGACACCCGGACCGGCGGTGAGGACGGCGAGCCCGGGCCGCCGCTGGAGCTTCGCCACAGCCTCCGCCGCGAACACCGCCGACTGCTCGTGGCGCACGTCGAAGACCGGGAACCCGATCTTGTGCGCGGCATCGTAGAGCGGGAACACGTGCCCACCGGAGAGCGTGAACATCTCCCGGACCCCGTACGCCCGCAGTGCCGCCAAGGCGAGATCCCCGCCGTGTCCCTCGATCACGTCGGTCATGCTCAGACGCTACCGGAATGCGTGCCAATGCTCCGCAGTCCGCGCCCAGAACCGGCTTCGCTTCACATCGATCACGCAAGGACCACCTGAACTACCGCTACGTATAGTCACCGACCACTACTCGAAATGGCTCAGTGGGGTGATCTCAGCAACGCAAAAAGGTTGATTGGCGCGACACGGATGAAGAGCGCGTTTCGGACAGTTGTGGAAACAGG
>CBIHNN010000024.1:0-63912 GCA_966211315.1 uncultured Micromonosporaceae bacterium
GAACGGCACGATCCGCAACATCCTCGGCGGCGTCGTCTTCCGCGAGCCGATCATCATGTCGAATGTGCCGCGGCTCGTCCCGGGCTGGACCAAGCCGATCATCATCGGCCGCCATGCCCACGGCGACCAGTACAAGGCGACCGACTTCGTCGTACCGGGACCGGGCAAGCTGACGGTCACGTTCACGCCCGAGGACGGCTCGGCGCCGATGGAGTTCCTCGTCAGCGACTACCCCGAGGGCGGGGTGGCGATGGCGATGTACAACTACGACAACTCGATCCGCGACTTCGCGCGGGCGTCGTTCCGGTACGGTCTGGCCCGCAAGTACCCGGTCTACCTGTCGACGAAGAACACGATCCTGAAGGCGTACGACGGCCGCTTCAAGGACCTGTTCGCCGAGGTGTTCGAGGCGGAGTTCAAGGACGAGTTCGCCGCGGCCGGCATCACCTACGAGCACCGGCTCATCGACGACATGGTCGCTGCGGCGCTGAAATGGGAGGGCGGCTTCGTCTGGGCCTGCAAGAACTACGACGGTGACGTGCAGTCCGACACGGTCGCGCAGGGTTTCGGCTCGCTGGGCCTGATGACCTCGGTCCTGATGACGCCGGACGGCAGGACCGTCGAGGCGGAGGCGGCGCACGGCACCGTCACCCGGCACTACCGGCAGTGGCAGAAGGGCGAGAAGACGTCGACGAACCCGATCGCGTCGATCTTCGCCTGGACCCGGGGCCTGGCGCACCGCGGCAAGCTCGACGGTACGCCGGCTCTCATGGAGTTCGCCGACACGCTGGAGCGGGTCATCATCGACACTGTGGAGGGTGGTCAGATGACCAAGGACCTCGCGCTGCTCATCTCGCGTGACGCGCCGTGGCTGACCACGGATGAGTTCATGAACGCCCTCGACGAGAACCTGGCCCGCAAGCTGGCCTGATCGTCGTGGGAGGGCCGTCGGTGAATCACCGGCGGCCCTTTTTTGCGCTGTGCCGAAGCCGTTGCCGCGGAGGCCGACGGCCGCGGGCATATGGTCGATGGTGCATGTTTCATGGCCGTAACCGGCCTTCTGGGGCGTCGTTGAACTCCACGTGCGCGTCAGAGATGGCGCGGACGCGGTGGAGTGGAAGGCCGGAGCCGCCTTGTCCCGGGCGCCTGGCCGGTGAACTCCCGGGCTGTCGCAGAACAGCCTGCCGTCCCTTCCCTGCGGGGGGTCCTGTCCCGGGCCCCCCGCACCCCTAACCGGGCCCCGCACCCCTGACCGGCCGCTGTTCAGGCTGCCTGCCGCAGCAGCTCGGCCGCGCGCTCGGGGACGACGTCGTTGATGAAGAACTGCATCCCCGACTCGGAACCAGCCAGGTACTTCAACTTGTCGGCGGCCCGCCGGATGCTGAACAGCTGCAGGTGCAGGTAGCCCAGCTCGCGACCCTCGCCGACCACCGCCTGGTGCCAGGCCGAGATGTACGGCATCGGCATGCCGAACAGTCCGTCGAAGCGGCGCAGCAGATCCAGGTAGATCGGCCCGAACGCGTCCCGCTCGGCATCGTTCAGCGCGGGAAGGTCCGGCACCTGCCGGTGTGGCGCCAGCTGCACCTCGAACGGCCACCGAGCCGCCGCCGGAACGTACGCGGTCCAGTGCTCGTTCTCCGCGACGACCCGGACCTTGGCCGCGCGTTCGGCGCAGAGCACCTCCGCGTAGAGGCCGGGGCGTTTGGCGGCGGCCGCCAGCATGGCCCGGGTACGCGGCGGGACCTGCGGGAAGGCGTAGATCTGGCCGTGCGGGTGGTGCAGTGTCACGCCGATCTCGACGCCCCGGTTCTCGAACGGGAACACCTGCGCCACCCCGGGCAGCGCGGACAGCTCAGCCGTACGGTCGGCGAGCGCGTCCACGACGGTCCGGACGCGCGCCGGGGTCAGCGAGCCGAACGCGCTGTTGTGGTCGCTGGTGAAGCAGACCACCTCGCACCGTCCCAGACCGGGCCGCACCGGCGTCGACGGTGTGATCGAGGTGGCCTCGTCGGGGACGATCCGGTCGCTGAACGACGGGAACTGGTTCTCGAACACCACCACGTCGTAATCGGGCGACGGGATCTCGCTCGCGAAGTCCGCAGTGGTCGGACAGAGCGGGCATTGGTCACTCGGCGGCAGGAACGTCCGGGTCTGCCGGTGCGCGGCGATGGCCACCCACTCGTCGACCAGCGGGTCGAGCCGCAGCTGTGAGGCCGGCGGCGGCGGGGGCAGCTGCCGGCGGTCGACGGCTGACCGGTCCGCGTCCCGTTCGTCGAAGTAGATGAGCTCCCGGCCGTCGGCCAGGCGGATCGAGGTGCGCTTCATGCGGCATCCACCACCAGGAACTCCGCGACCTGCTCCTGCAGGAGTGCCCGGGCGGCCGGGGCGAGGCCTGTGTCGGTGATGACGACGTCGGCCTCGCCGAGCGCGGCGATCGACGAGATGCCGATCGTGCCCCACTTGGTGTGGTCGGCGAGCACGACCGAGCGTTCCGCGGCTTCGAGCAGGGCCCGGTTCGTCTCGGACTCCATCAGGTTGGGCGTCGTGTAGCCGGCCCGTTCACTCATTCCGTGCACCCCCAGAAAAAGCACATCCACGTGCAGAGAACCGATCGCCGCGACGGCGACCGGACCCACCAGAGCATCCGAGGGGGTACGCGTCCCGCCGCTCAGCACCACCGTCTGATCCGTGCGCCCGGCCCGGTAGAACACGTCGGCCACCGGAATCGAATTCGTCACCACGGTCAGCGAGGGCACGTCGACGAGCCGTTGGGCCAGCTCCGCTGTGGTGGTGCCGGCGGAGAGGGCGATCGCGTCCCCGGGGGACACCAGCGCCGCGGCCCGGGTGGCGATCGCGGCCTTCTCTGCCCGCTGCTGCGCCGACTTGGCGGCGAAACCCGGCTCGTGCGCCGAACCGGGATTGACCGTGGTGGCTCCGCCGTGCACCTTGGCCAGGAGGCCGCGCTCGGCGAGGGACTCCAGGTCGCGGCGGATCGTCATGTCGGAGACGCTGTACTCGGCGGCGAGTTCGCTGACCCGTACGCCGCCGGTGGCGCGAACCCGGTCGAGGATCGCGGACTGCCGCTGAGGCGCTAGCACAGGTTCATCCGCACGTAGCTGAACATATCTGAACACTAGCGGACCGGCGGCCGGGTCTGGAAGGCCGCCGTATCCAACATGATCTTAAATACCGCGGCCCCGCTTGTGCAGCGCCGCCAGGACGTTCTCGACCTTGACCGCACCCGTCATCGCGGCCAGCGCGATGCCCACCCGCGGCTCCTTCCAGTTGGCGCGGACCGCCTCCTTGGTGAACTCCCAGGCCTGGCCCCGGTTGCCCGTCGCCGCGGACCAGCAGGCAAGCTGACCGTAGACCCGGGCCGCGCCCGGACGGCAACCGCTGATCTCGGGGTGGCGCTGCATCATCCAGCGCAGCGAGGAGATCTTGGTGGCGTACTCGTAGGCGTAGTGTGAGGTCCGGCCCCAGAGCACCCGCACGAGCGGCTCGTCGAGGTGCACGATCGGGTGCCGGCGGGCCGCCCGCAGCAGGAGGTCCCAGTCCTCGTTCTGGCTGCCCGGCGCGTCCTCGGCGACCAGGCCGATGCCGTTGCCGGTGGGCAGCAGCGATTCACGGCGGATCAGGAACGACGACGAGTGCAACATGGACATCCGGGAACGGGCGAGCTCGTCCACGGTGACGAGTGTGCGACCGGCCAGCCGCGGCGTCGTGTTCCCTTCGAACTCGACCTCGATCGCGCAGGTCCCGAACTCGGCATCCGGCTCGGCCATCAGCGCGGCCACCTGGCGGCGGAGTTTGTCCGCAGACCACAGGTCGTCGTCGTCGCAGAATGCCACGAGGTCGGTGTCCAGCGACAGGATCCCCGAGTTCCGCGCTCCGGCCAGGCCCGGCGAGCGCCAGTTCGTCAGCACCAGGACGGGCGTCCCGTCGGTGGTCGCGAGCAGGTAGTCCGGTTCGGCCTGGTCGAACACGACCACCACCCGGATCGTGCCCGGATAGCGCTGTGCCCGGATCGCGGCGATCGCGCGGCGCACCAGCTCGGGACGGTTGCGGGTGGGGATGACCACCCCGACGGAGGGCCAGTTCATCGTGTCTCTGCCTTCTGTGTGTTCAGCGGGTAGCCGTAGGCGCGCAGCATCGGGGCGCAGACCGTACCGACGAGGCGGCGCTGACGTGGCGGCAGCTTGCCGACCCAGGCGTCGTCACGGCGCAACGGCAGGCGGCCGGTGGTGAAGCGCATCGGGTTGCCGGCGGCGCTGTGGCCCTTGCGCAGCTGGGCCGTCCCGTCGGCCACGAAGTCCAGGTCCGAGTCGCGCAGCGTGACCCCGGCGAACGATGCGAGATCCCGTAGCACCTCCCGCGGGTCGTTCAGGAACTGCTCGTACCGCAGCCTCCTGACCTTGACGCCGCGGCGCGCGAGCAGCCCGAACGCCGCGTTGTGTGCGTTCCAGAGCAGCGCCGAACGGCCCGGTGTGTATCGGGTCATCTCGTCGGTGCCGTCGGCCTCCGGGCGGCTCACCGTCTTGGTCCAGGAGTACGCGACCCCGCGCGGATCCCGGACGACGTGCACGACGCGCAGGTCCAGCCCGGTCGACCAGCGCAGGCAGTGCGCGAGCGCGCTGTGCTTGCTGGAGTCGACGACGATTTCGGCGCCCGACACGGAGGCGGCGGCCGCGTAGACCCGGGCGTAGAAGTCCGCGTAGCGCTCGACGTCGGCCAGGACCGCGGGCGCCAGCCGCCGGGCGGCGAGCCGGGGGATGTGCCGGGTACGTTCGACCCGTTCGCGCAGGGTGTGGATCTCGTCGACGTCCACGTTCGACCAGCCGCCGAACGCCCGTTCGCCGACGGCGGTCCAGAACGCACACTGCGAGAAGCGCTCGCCGCACCCGCAGCGCTCGTCGTCCACGATGTCGCGCTGCCACAGGTGGACCACCTCGCCGAGGGCGCACACGCCGGGCAGCTCCCCGAACAGACGTTCGACGAGAGTCGTACCACTTCGTCCTAATCCACCCAAAAACAGAACTCGTGCCACTTTCTCCCCCCTTCGCTCGTTTCGGTCATACAACGAGTGAATGGGCGGGGGAGGTGCTGTGTCGACGATCGACGCGTTCAGCAGGGTGATCCTCGACGGGACCGGCTTCGACCGGGTCACCGAGGACGAGGTCGTCGCCATCGTCCGTGCCGCCCTCAATCGGGGCCGGGGCGGCCGCATCATCACCCCGAACATCGACATCCTGCGCCAGGCCCAGCGCGACCCCGGCGTACGCGCCCACCTGGAGGCCGCCGACCTCGTCGTCGCCGACGGCATGCCGCTCGTTTGGGCCAGCCGCCTCTGCGGTAATCCCCTCCCCGAACGCGTCGCCGGCTCGTCCCTGATCTGGTCCCTCTCCGAAGGCCTGGGCCTCGACGGGCGCTCCGTCTTCATCCTCGGCGGCGAACTGGCCGACCCCGGCACCGGCGAGCTCGACGGCGCAACCCGGGCCGCCGGCCGCCTCGCCGCCGCCAGCCCCGGACTCCGCATCGCCGGCTGCCTCAGCCCCGCGTACGGCTTCGAGAAGGATCCGGCCTCGCTGACCGCCGTCCGCGACCGGATCGCCGCCGTACGACCCGACATGGTCTACATCGGACTCGGGTTCCCGAAGCAGGAGAAGGTGATCGCTGCGCTGCATGATGCGCTGCCGGACAGCTGGTTCCTCGGCTGCGGGGCCGCCGTCAACTTCGTCGCCGGAGACCTCGACCGCGCCCCCCGCTGGATGCAACGCACCGGCCTCGAATGGGCTCACCGCCTCGGCACCGAACCCCGTCGCCTCGCCAGCCGCTACCTGCGCCACGACGCCCCGTACGCCCTCCGCCTGCTGGCTGGCGCGGCCACCCGTCGCTGACCCGCCCCTGCCTGCCCGATGCGCCGCAACGTCCGGCCTGAGGCCGTCCGGTTCGCCTGTCCGCGGCCGGACACCCTGCCGCCCCCAGCCGATCATGAAGGTGCGGGCCCGGCATGCCGAGGCGGAAGCCCACGAACCGCGCGACCGGGACAGCGGTGTGGGATCGTGGCCACATGTCCGAATCGGCGGGTGGACGGATCGCCCACTACCGGCGGCGAAAAGGTCTCAGCCAGGCCGCGCTCGCTGCGCGCAACGGATTGCTGCCATGAACGCTACGGCCACCGTGGCCTTGCTCGTCTGCGGTGCACCGCTCACGGCGCGGGCACCAGAGGTCATCATCGACCTGCAGAGTGCGGGCTGGTCCACGATGGTCATCGGCACCAGGGCCTCAGCGGCGTGGACCGATGCGGAGGCGATCGCCGGGCTTACCGGACAGCCGCCGCGGTCTGCGTTCTGGGACCCGTCCCACCCTCGACGTGCCGACCCGGATGCCGTGGTCGTCTGTCCGGCGACGTTCAACACCGTCAACAAGGCGGCCGCCGGGCATGCGGACTCGTATGCGCTGGCTGTGCTCTGCGAGGCGATCGGGGCCGGGCGTCCGGTGCTGGTCGTGCCGATGGTGAACGACGGGCTGTGGAGACATCCCGCGTGGGCGTGCAGTCTGCGCGTCCTCTCCGGCGCCGGAGTCACGTTTCTCGACGTGGGCAGCGGGAACGCGTACGCCGAGCCTGTCGTGTCCGGGACCGGCACGGACGTGGTCGCCGCGTTTCAACCGCGATGGGTGTCATCAGCGCTCGCCCGGATGACACGGAGTTGACCCGCACGACTGTGCGGGCCGTTCCCGATTGTGCGGCCGTGTCGGCGAGGAGCGGTGATGGGTGTCATCCCGCTCTGCGGGAACGGGGGTTGAAGTACCTGTCGCCCATGAGTTTGCGGTACGTCCTGTACGCGTCCGGGTCGTCCGCGAGGGCGAAGTGCTGCTGGGGACCGTTGCGGTCCGGGTCGGACTCGAAGTAGGCGACGGCCTTGATCTGCGGGTTGTGCTTGAAGGTGCGGACGGCGTCCTGGAGCCACCGGCTGCGCTTCTGGGTTCCCCAGGCGGACGCCACGCCGTACTCGCCGATGACGATCGGCTTCGGGCGCTTGGCGGCCCACTGAAGGAACGGACCCATGAGCTGGCCGATCGGCTTGTACTCGGCGCCGGCGTAGACGTCGACGCAGGTCCAGTCGACCTGGTCGTCGCCCGGGTAGAAGGCCGGTGCGTCGCCGCGGAGGAAGCCTTCCGCGGTGGGGCACCAGACCCACGAGACGTTGGTGACCATCTCCCGGGTGAAGATCGTGCGGATGTGTTTCCAGGCGGCGATGTAGTCCTCACCGGACCACATCTCGGCGCGCAGGTTGGGGCGATCCATCTCCCAGCGGACACGCATCATGAGCGGGGCGCCGAACGCCTTGACGGCGCGGGCCTGAGCGATGATCAGGTCGTCGTGCCGACCGTCCACGATGGAGCGGGTGTCACCGGTGGCCCAGCTGACCATCAGGGTGGAGCCCCGTTCGCGGAAAGCCAGGTCGGACTCGGTGCCGACCGGCTGTTCGAAGCGGCGGTACGTGGTGAGGATGTCGAAGGGGCGGCCGAGGAACTCTTCGGCGCCCGACACGGCTTCGAGGCGGCCGGGCTGGGTGAGGGCCTCCGGCTTCACCCAGGCTCCCAGGAGTGCGCCCGCGGCGGGGGCCGCCACCGGGCCCGCGTTGAACGGGCCACGGTTGGTCGCGATGCTGTCGGGGACCTTCGGAGGGGCCGGGTCGGGCTGCGGCTGCGGCGACGAGGTGCAACCGGTGAGCAGGACGACCGTCGTGGTCAGCGCCGCGGCGATTCGGGTACGGGCAGACACGGTGAGAGCCCCTCTCGGAGACGACGAACCCGCGTGACGACGAACCCGCGTGACGGGCGGTCACGCGGGTTCAACGAACGAGCGTCAGCGGGCGGCGCGCCGGGCGACGTAAAGCACGTTCACCGCGTACGCGCCGGAGCCGGGCAGGCGGGTCAGGACGGCGTCGACCGCGCGGGCGAACGGGCGCAACGCGGGCTTGTCGTACCAGCCCTCGCTGAAGACGGAGAAGCCGCGCCGCGCCACGACCTCGAACCCGTGCCGCTTCAACAGGGCGACGACCTCACCGTGGGAGAGCTCGGCGAACCAGCGCTTCCCCGCGTGCCTCGAAGCGCCAAGATGCCGCAGGGAGCCGGTGTTGCCGTGGTTCTCCACGACGAGCAGGCCCGATTCCGCGGTCGGCAGGGCGGCCGCGGCGAACGCGATCGCGCGGTTGCGGACGGCGTCGTCCACATTCAGCAGCAGGCGGAACATGGTGACGAGCGACGGGCCGTCGGTGTGCACCGGCGACGGGACCGGGCCGTCGGGGGCGACCTGGTGCCAGTTCGCCCTGGACCCGACGTCGGCCGCCTTCGCCATCATCGCGGCGGACGTGTCGTAGCCGTGGGCTTCGCGGACGAAACCGTGCATGTTCCGGATGGCGCGGCCGGTGCCGCAGGCGAAGTCGTGCTGGGCCGGCTTGTCGGCACCGAACCGCTTCTGCACCAGCCGATGCAGGTACGAGCGCTGTCGTGCGTTCACGACGGAGGAGTAACTGCCCGGGGCGTACGTGATGGTCTCGTACTTCTCGACCGCGTCGAGGTCCTGGAAGACCTCGGTGTACTCGGTGGTCACGTTGTTCTCTCCTCAGTTAGGCGGTTTCTGCGGAAGGAGTCGAGGGCCAGCCGGTGGCGGCATCGGGCCACAAGGACGAGGTACACGGGGACGGCGAGGAGCAGGGCGAGACCCAGCACGGCCACGGACGTGCCGAAGACGGCGACGACGAGCTGGGGCACGACGCCGAAGCACGCCACCGCGAGCAGGCCCGCCGTGAGGGTGCCGTCGCCGAACGGGTGCAGGCCGACCGCACGGCCGACCTGGATCAGCGGCAGCAGGTTGTTGACCAGGACGGCGGCGGCGAGGCCGACCGCCGCACCGAGGGCGCCGTACCGGGGGATGAGGGCGACGTCGAGGCCGACGGTGACGGCGAGCGCGATGAAGACGTTCCACAGGTTCCAGCTGGTGCGGCCCGCCATGGCGAGGACCATGTCGACCATGCCGCAGCCGGTGGCGACGAGCATCGCGCAGGCGAGCACGACGACGAGCGGGGCGCCCACGACGTACCCGTCACCGAAGAGGGCCAGGTAGACCGGGGCGAATGTGATCACCATGAGGTGCACGGGCCAGGTCGCGAGGATCAGCCAGCCGGTGGCCGTCTGGTAGAGCCGGTTCGCGGCGGCGGTGTCGCCGGTGGCGAGGGCTTCGGCGAGCCGGGGCTGTACGGACTGCGAGATGCCCTGGTTGGCGAACTGCACGAGCACGACGAACCGGCCGGCGACCGCGTACACGGCCGCGGCGGCGAGGCCGCCGAGGGCGGCGACGAGCAGCACGTCGACACGTTGCAGGGCGAGCTGTGCGACGCTGGCCAGGGCACGCGGGCCGGTGAACCGCCAGAAGTCGCGGCGGACGGCGTCGCGTTCGGCGCGCCGCGGACGGCGGTCACCCGTCCGACCGGCCCGGTAGATGCGGCGCAGCGCGTACGCCGCGAGCACGGTCACCGGCAGGTACGGCACCGCCCAGGCGAACGCGAACGCGGCGAGCCCGGAACCCGCCACCGCGAGGACGGCGACGCCGGCGAGTTGCAGCGCGGAGCGCAGGAACCGGTCGAGTTGGACGGTCGGCCGCATCGCCCGGTAGCCGCGGGTCGCGGTGAGCAGGGCGTCGGTCAGCGCCAGGAACGGCAGGAAGACCGCGAGCACGCGCAGGCCGGTGGTGTGGTCGGCGAGCACGTCGCGGCTCGCGCCACCGGCGGTGAGCTGGGCGATCCAGCCGGCCCCGCACCACATCGCGACGGCGAGGACGACCGCCGTCACGGTCACCGGGACGAGGCCGGTGCGCAGGCACGCCCCGAGCAGGCGCTCCTGACCCGTCGCGCGCAGACGGGCGGGCCAGTAGACGAGCCCGGTCTGCGTACCCAGTTTCGCCATGCCACCGGCCAGCACGAACGCCGCGGTGGAGGCGAAGAACGCGCCGGCGTGTTCCGGGCCGAGGCCGCGGGCCACGAGCCAGGTCACGGCCACGCCGGTGAGACCGGCGAATCCGGCACCGGCGAGGTTCGCCAGGCCGCCGCGCGCAGCGCCGCCGACCCCCGCGGCCCTCGCGGGTGACGGTGCCTCGGGCAGCGGTGCGGTCGCCGTCACCGACGCCAGATCGGGGTACGGCCCAGCCAGGCGGTGAGCCGCTCGTCGTGGGGTGCGAAGTGGGCGGTCAGCTCCTGCCGGGTGTCGGGGTCCATGTCGGCCGGTCGCGGGCGGGCGTTGTGCTTCTCGAACACGGGCCGTTCCAGTCGCGGCAGCCCGAGGAAGTCGACGACCTCGTCGTAGACGCCGGCGGGCTCGGCGAAGAAGCGTTCGCTCTCGACCACGTGGATCCGGTCCCGGCCGAGGTGTCCGGCCATCGCGTCGAGGTAGCGGGCGTACTCGCCGCGGGCCCGGTACGCGTGGTGCTGGTGGGCGAAGCTGTAGTACGTCGGGTCGGCGGCGAGCCGCTCCTCCTCCCGGTGCACCCGCGCCGCCTCCAGCGCGAGCGCCGCCCGGAATGAGGTCTCCCGTTCGAAGCCGCGGGCCAGCTCGTGGGCGTGCTGCGAGTACGCCCGCTCCACCGGGTCCCGGACCAGCACGATCACCTTGGCGTCCGGAAGGTCGCCGGCGATCCGCTTGGCCGCCTGCGGGTGGTACATGTAGTACGGGCTCGACTCGAACGTCTGGGCGGGCGCCCCGTACCGCTGGGCGATCTTCTCCCCGGTGCGCTGGAGCGGGAAGTGCCCCTTGTACCAGCCGATGCCTCGCCGGTACGACGTGTCGAAGTAGTGCACGCCCTTGTGCAGCACCGCCTTCAGTACGACGGGGTGCTGGGACAGGGCGCGGTAGAGCGACGTGGTGCCACAGCGCTGGCCGCCGCAGATGAGGAACGAGGGAGTCATCCGTGCCGGTGCGGTGAGCCGGCCGTACGAGCGGGAGCCGAGGTGCACGAGGCGCTTCACCGGCTCCGGCACCCGAGATGACGTGATCATGAAAAATCCTCCACGCGCAGGTTCTCGACTTCGTTGATCAGGACAGGCAGCAGCCAGGTGCCGAGGACACCGAGCCGGGCGCCGGCCTCGGCCTGCTTGTCGCACAGGTACCGGGCGGCGAGGTCGACCAGGTAGAGCAGCGCCGTGAGCCGCCGCGCCTCGGAGGTCACGCCGAACGGGGCGAGGAGCTCCTGCGACCGGCGCAGCGTCGCCGCGACCGCCTCAGCCGCGTCCGGTGTGGATTGGATGCGTCTCTGGAGTTCGTAGTGGACGGCGTCGAAACCGGCGGGCACGCCGGAGGTGAACCGTTCCCAGTCCCAGACGAGCAGGGTGTCGGCGAGCGGGGCCATGTTCCACGGGGCCCAGTCGCCGTGCCAGGAGCCGTACCGCAGCTCAGTCTGCCCGGCGCGGTCCATGAGCGAGACCGCTGCCCGAGCCAGGGCGGAGCCCTCGGATGCGCCGGAGAGGACGTCCAGCTGCGCACGCAGCGTGATCCAGTACGGGCTGTCGATCACCCGCCCGCTCGTGAACCCGCAGACTCCCGCGACCTCGACCATCGCGGCGGCAAGGCGGTCACCGAGGGGCGCCCGGGGTCGCCACACCGGCAGCGCCTCCTGCACGAGCACCTCGATACCGCGCCAGCTGCCCGCGTGCAGCACCTTGGGCACGCTGACCTGCCGGGGTTCCGCCGCGCCGACCCTGCGCAGGGCCTGCGTCTCGGCCTGGACGAGTTCCCGGGTCAGGGCGTTCGTGCCGAGCTTCGCGAAGCCGAACGTGTCGCCGTCGGGGTGGAGCAGTTGCAGGACGGGTTTGCGGTTGGCCCGCGCGGGTCCGATGTGGATGCTGATCGCGAGGTCCCGGTCGAGGGCGACCGACAGGTAGCCGTCGATCGTCGCGTCCAGCGGTCCGGACACCGTGATCCGGTCGCGGAGCAGCAGCGACGACGCGCCGGTCCGCAGGGCGGCGACGACCGCGTCGCGTTTGAGTTTCGCGCCGCGCGACTGCGGTTCGGCGTACCGGCGGACGGCGGCCGCGGCGATCCTCCGGGACCGTAGGGGGACCAGCAGCCGCGGCCGGTGCGCGTCCGGGACGACGACGTACTCGGCGACGGGAGTGCCGTCCGTGTCGTCCGCCCGGCTGGGGTAGAGCAGGTCCATCACCTCGCGCAGGTACTGGGCGCGCAGCTCGGCGTCCGATGTGGTCAGTGTCGCCGGGGCGGTCTTAACCGGGCTCATGCCGATCCTCCGTCTCGTTGCGCCAGAGCAGCGCGTAGGCAAGGAACATGAAGGCCAGCGGCGTGACGAGCGTGTTGTACCAGAACATCGAGGCGAAGCTCGTCACGATCGCGCAGCTCGCGGCCACTGCCGTGGGACTACGGTCACGGCGGAACCGCCACAGGCCATAGCCGAAGAATCCGAGGTACGCGACGGTGCCCGCGAGCCCGTGCGCGTACAGCACCTGCCAGAGCTGGCCGTTTCCGCCGACGGTGAAGTTGCCGCAGCGTTCGCAGTCGGCACTCTCCCCGACGGCGATCGAGTTCCGGCCGCCGACGGTGGTACGGGTCGACCCGAAGCCGATCACCGGTGACTCGCCGATGCCGTCGAGGGCCCGTTCGATGAGGAACGACCGGACGCCGTTGGACTTGCCGTTGTCCAGCCGTTCCATGACGGTCCCACCCAACGGGGTGATCATCAGGGTCGCCGTGACACCGATTCCCGCGAGGGCCACCGCACTGAAGATCCACAGCCGTCCGGCGAGGGCGTAGCGGACCGCGACGTACGCGGCCGCCAGCCCCAGCCCGATCCACAGGCCGCGGTTCAGCGAGTAGATCATCGGCCCGACGGAGACCGTCAGGCAGAGCAGCGCGAGCAGTTTGACGCGCCTGCGCGTCCGCGTCCCCCAGGCCGCCGCGACGAGGAACCCGACCAGCAGGCAGAAGTTGTTGCCCCACGTGTTCGTGTAACCCCACGGGGCGGCGGGCCGTGGTGCGGCACCGCTGCCGACATCCATGATCTGCGCCGCGTACGGATGCACGAGCGACTGGATGAAGCCCTTGCCGCGCAGGCTGCCGGGGAGCAGCAGCTCGACCGGGGAGGTGAACTGGAAGGTCCCCGCGAACATCCCGAGGAGGCCGCCTGTGACGGTGACCACGAAGAGCCAGCCGAGCAGTCTGACGATCCGCCCGCGGGGCAGCTCCTTCTCGGTGAGGTTGCCCGCGTAGATCAGGAGAACCGTCAGCGCCAGGTACATCCCGAGCCGGTACGCGACCGCGACGATCCGGCTGCCCGCCGTTCCGGCGACGGTGCCGGTGGGGTCGGCGCCGAGCGCGCCGATGCTCACCACGACGGTGATCAGGAACACCGCCCACCAGGCGAAGCCGGGCGGCAGCCTGATGGGTCGTCCGGTGGCCCTGCCGCGGATCAGCGCGTAGACCATCGGCGCGGCCATCAGCGGGAAGATCAGGACGCCGAGACCGAGCGCCCACCACAGCGGATACGAGGCGAGCAGCCACACCACCGGCCACGCGGGCAACGCGGCGGGTACGGCGGGCGGCGCGTCCTGGCCGCCCGCGGCGTGTCGCCCGGGGGCGACCAGTGTCACCGCTGGTCGCCCGGCCGCTTGTTCTGCGCGGCGGCGAGGGTCGTCATGTCGATGACCGCGGTCACTTCATCGCTGCCGTTCTTCTGCTGCGTTCTACCGTTCGAGCTGATCGGAGCGTTGCCGGACGGGTTGATGGTCTGTGGGTGCCGCGGCGGGGTGACCGTGCCGGCGCCCAGGCGGGAGCTGGTCTGGTTGCCCACGGGCAGGCGTAGCGGCTGGGTGCGCTCGGCGTCGTCCATCGACGGATCGGGGGTGCCGAGGGCGACGGCCGGTTGGTTGACGGGCGTCGTGTTCTCGTCGACGCGGCCGGCGGCGAGCCGTGGCAGGCAGACGGCGCCGAGCAGCGGGGTGCCGACGCGGCGCAGCTGCTCCGCGGCGTCGATGAGGAACGGGCGGCTGGCGCGCCGTAGCTCCACCGCGAGGATCGCCGCCTCGGCCAGGCTGGCCAGGGACTGGGCGTCGGCCCCGCTGCTCGTCGAGGGCGCCTCGATGACGATGTAGTTCGTCTGCCGGCGCAGCAGGTCCAGGGTGTCGCGCAGCCGCTGCGACTGCATCAGCCCGGCCGCGGTGGCGGCGCCGCCGGTGGTGATCACCCGCAGCGACGGCACCCGGGGCGCCTGCTGGATGGCCTCGCCGAGGCTGACCCGGCCGGCGAGGAGGTCGGACAGGCCGGGGGTGGCGCTGATGCCGAGCATCCGGGCCAGCGGAGAGGCGTCGATCATGGAGTCGGCCAGGTGCGCGCCGATCAGCACGACGTCACTGCCCGTACGGGCCAGGGCGGCGGCCAGGTTCGCGGCGACGAGCGTCGTGGCCGCGCCCCGGCTGGCGCCGGTGACGACGATGATCTGGTCGCTGGGGCCGAGGCTGGCCAGGACCTCGTTGCGGAGCCGGTTGAAGATCCGGCCGCCGGCGCCGTACGGCTGAAGGACGTCGTCGAAGCGGGGGGCCGTGCGCTCGTCCAGGGCGGCCAGTACGCCGATCTTGCCGCGCTGGCGGACGTCGGCGACCGTACGGATCCGCCGGTCGAGCCGCTCGCGCAGGGCCGCGAGGGCGAGGCCGAGCAGCACGCCCGCCATGATGCCGGTGGCGAGGTTCAGGATCGGGTTCGGACTCGACGGGTCCTCGGGCAGGCGGGCGTCGCTGATGATCTCGCCGGCGTTCACGGATGTCGTGGTCAGTTCGTTCAGCTTGCCCGTCAGGTCGTTGAGCTGGTTCTGCGCGTTGTTGCGCTGACTCTCCAGGTTGGGCCGCTGCGAGGACTCCTGGGTGGTCTTGGCCAGCTGATTGTTGACCGAGGTCAGGTTCTCGTTGAGCTGCTTGACCTTGCCGTTCAGCACGGCGATCTGCCCGTTGAGCCGGGTCCGTGCGCTGCCCTCGCGGTTGCGCAGGTACGCCTCCGCGAACGCGTGCGCCCCGGCTTGAGCCTCCTGCGGTGTCCCGGCCTCGTACGCGACGACGAGGACGGACGTGTTGGCGGGCACCTCGACGGAGATCTGGCTGGCGAGCTCGTCGGGGGTGATCGGGGAGCGCAGCAGCTGTTTGGCGCCGACCGCGACGGCGGTGGACTTGACCAGCTGCGCCTCGGTGTCGAGGTTGATGTCGCCCTTGGTGCGGCCACCGGAGACATTGGTGTCCTGGCCGAGTGGCTGCACGAGCACGGAGGCGGACGAACTGTAAACCTTGGGCTGGGCGTTGGTGACGACGACCGCGCCCGCGACGCCGACCGCGGTCAGCAGCACCAGAACCCACCACTGTCGGCGGAGCAAACCCAGGTACTGGGACAGGTCGGTGGACACCGGACGAGTCGCTTCCATGGCGAGAGATGCCCTTTCGGCCGAGACTGGTGAAAAGCCGGGTTCGGGCGTATCGCCCCCGGTGTGTAAACGGATCGTCCGCGTTGACGTAACTGACCGTTTGTCCACGAGCCTCTGACCAGGTAGTCCCTCAGCTCATGCGCGGCTCCACCCAACCGGCTTCGACCAGGTGTGCCAGCACGGCGTTCACACCCTCGTCCACGGACATCGTCGACGTGTCGAGCACCAGTTCCGCGTTCGCCGGAACCTCGTACGGGTCGTCCACGCCGGTCATGCCGCGCAGTTGACCGGCGCGCGCCTTGGCGTACAGGCCCTTGCGGTCGCGTTGCTCGCACACGTCGATCGGTGTCGCGACGTGTACCAGCACGAAACCGCCGCCCGCCTCCACCGCCATCCGGCGGGCCGCGGCCCGGGCGTCCTCGTACGGGGCGATCGGGCAGGCCACGGCCATGCCCCGGTGCCGGGCCACCTCGGCGGCGACCCAGCCGATCCGGCGTACGTTGCGGTCCCGGTCGGCGCGGCTGAAACCCAGCCCGGCCGAGAGCTCGCGGCGCACCACGTCGCCGTCGAGCAGCGTGATCGTGCGGTCGCCGGATTCGCGTAGCTTGTCGGCGAGGTTCCGGGCGATGGTGGACTTGCCGGAGCCGGAGAACCCGGTGAAGAAGACGACGAGGCCGCGGTGCCGGCGCGGTGGCCGTACCCGCGTCAGCTCCTTCGCCACCGCGGGCGGCGTGTGCCATTCGGGCAGCGGGAACCCGCGGTCCAGCAGGTCGTTGATCTCCGCCGTGCTGAGCGCTACCCGGCGGTTACGCGGCGGGATGTCGTCGCGCCAGCGCCACTGCCCGTCGCGGTTGTCGTAGGCCAGCTCCCGCGGGACCAGCAGTTTCGGGCCGCCGCCGGAGAGCGAGTCGCCGGTGGAGAGCAGGTGGGTGACGCCGTATGCGCCCGCGACGCGGGAGCGCACCAGCGCGTCGCGGAACTCGTCGCCGGTCGCGGTCAAGGGCAGCGCCACGATGGTGGCCGGGGGCATCCGGTCACGGGCCGCGAAGATCGTCCGGACGAGGGACTCCGGCGGTAGCCCGTCGGGGCCGGGCTCGCTGACCGGGATGAGGATCAGCAGGTGGGCGGCGAGCGTCCGCGCGGCGTGCGCGATCTGCGCCAGCTGCGGGCGGTGCAGCGGCCGGTCGGCCACGACCCCGAGCACCCGGCCCGGGGGCAGCAGGGACCGGACCTCCTCGGGGGTACGCCGCAGCCTCATGAAGGGCCCGTGGCCACCGTCGCCGATCCGGCGTACGGGCCCGGCGATCCCCGATGTCCGTTCACCGGTGGGCCACACCTCGGTGACGTCGACGACCGCGATCGGCGCGCCCTCGGGGTCGGTGATCACGAGCGCGGGACGGTCCGGGTGGAATGAGGTTGTCAGCTCGTTGGGCACCTCGAGAGTGACCGGCACCGGCCATGGCGTGCCGTCCGCCAGCCTGCCACTGCGTCGCAGCGCCACCAGGTCGGCGCGGCCCAGGAATCCGGAGAGCGGCGTGTACGCGCCCGAGAGGAGCAACTCCAGATCGGTCAGTTCGCGCGAGCGTGGCGTGTACGACGGCGCATCGCGCAGCACGTCCTCGGGCAGCACGGACCCGGACATCACACCCCCAGACATCACACCCCCCAGCAACCCGACAGGTGAACAGTTTCGCAGCCCGCCCCGGCGGGGTCGAGCGCGGCTCGGCTGGGCATCGATTTCGCCCGGTAGATGTGACAAAAGCTGTCAAATTGCCCATACTGGACGATCGTTCGGGGTGTGCGCCCGCGCACCCCCGCCGCGAAAGGAAGTCCGTCGGCATGAACGGCCGCCCCCCGCGCCTACAGGCCACCCAACTCGTCGCCATCGCCGTCGTGCTGCTGCTCGCCGGTGCCGGCCTGCTCTGGAACACGGCGACCGACGACCCGACCCGCCGCGGCGACCACCCGCAGGGGAACAGCCGCAGCGACGAACCCGCGGTCGGCTGGGGTCGGCCCACGCCGCCCGGCCTACCGTCGCTCGCCCCCGGTGTGGCGACGTCCACATCGGCCGGTGTCCCCGTACCGCTGCCGCCCGGCCGCCCCGGCCCCGCCCCGGTCCCCGGCAAGTCCGCCGGCACCCCGGCCGAGTCCTGCCGTACGGGCGACAAGCTCGTCCCCACCTGCGGCGTGCTGTGGGGCGTGGCGCCGGGCGCGTTCACCGAGAAGCGGGGCGCCCCGGCCCTCGCCGACTTCGAGGAGAAGACCGGCCGCCACCAGGACATCTACCACGCCTACCACCGCGGCACCGCAATGGTCTTCCCGACCGAGGAGGAGATCAGGATCGCCCGCGAGCCGGGAAAGCCGCGAATCCTGTTCCTCAACTGGAAGCCGACCGGCGCGTCGTGGGCCGAGATCGCCAAGGGCGACAGGGCGACCGACCGGTACCTGGACCGGCTCGGGGCCCACATCCGCGACACGTTCCCCGAGCGGTTCTTCTTCACCGTGCACCACGAGGCCGAGGACAACGTGCGGGAGAAGTCCGGGTCCGGCTTCACCGCCGAGGACTTCGCCGCGATGTTCCGGCACGTCGTCCAGCGGTTGCGCGCCGCGGGCGCCACGAACGTCGTGACCGTCGTCGTGCACATGGCGTACGTGCCGCACACCAGCCAGACGTGGTTCGACGACATGTACCCCGGTGACGACGTCGTCGACTGGATCGGCTGGGACACGTACGCCTACAGCGACCCCGGCTACGGCCACGGCGACTTCGCCGAACTGATGAACCGGCGCTCCGCCGACAAGCCCCGGTGGCCCGGCTTCTACAACTGGGCCGTCCAGCGCCATCCGGACAAGCCGCTGATGGTGGCCGAATGGGGCGTCTGGTCGTCGGCCAAGAACCCCGGCCACAAGGCGGAGTTCTACCGCAACGTCGGCAAGGAGATCACCGACTTCCCGCGGATCAAGGCGCTCGTCGGCTTCGACACCCCGAGCAACCAGAAGGGCATGGACTCCCGCGTCGACGTCACGCCGGACGCCCTGGCGGCGTACCGCGAACTCGGGAGTCTGCCGATCTTCCAGGTCGATCACGGCGGATAGCGGCCGGAGGAGGACCCGCCGCTCCGCCGCCGCTCCAGCGACGGCCGTGGGCCGATCACCCTGCCGACGAGGGCCGCGCATCCAGCGGAATCTCAGGGTGTCCTCAGGGTCATGCCTGACCCGCCCGTTGCGTTCCGTCCCTAGGCTGACGGCCGTGAGCATCATCGCGACACAAACGCTGACGAAAACCTACGGGGGGCGCGTCACCGCGCTCGCGGACCTGACCGTCACCGTCGAGCCCGGCGTGATCGGTCTGGTCGGTGCGAACGGGGCCGGCAAGTCCACTTTGATCAAGATCCTGCTGGGTCTGGTGGCACCGACGAGCGGTCAGGTCCGCGTACTGGGCCTGAACCCCGCGACAGACGTCGACGGCATCCGCAACCGGGTCGGCTACATGCCGGAGCACGACTGCCTGCCCCCCGACCTGTCCGCATCGGAGCTGGTCACACATTTCGGCCGGGTCAGCGGGCTGCCGCGTACCGCGGCTCGGGAACGAGCATCCGAGGCGTTGCGGCACGTCGGGTTGTACGAGGAGCGGTACCGGCAGGTCGGCGGGTACTCGACCGGCATGAAGCAACGGGTCAAGCTGGCCCAGGCGCTCGTACACGACCCGGATCTTCTGCTGCTGGACGAGCCGACGAACGGCCTCGATCCGGCCGGGCGGGACGCGATGCTCACGCTGATCCAGCGGATCGGCACCGAGTTCGGCATCTCCGTCGTGGTCTGCTCGCACCTGCTCGGCGAGGTGGAGCGGATCTGCGACCAGCTGGTCGCGATCGAGGGCGGCCGGCTGCTGCGCGCCGACAGGATCTCGGCGATGACGACGGCCAGCGACGTGCTCGCGGTCGAGGTCAGCGAGGGTATCGACGAGCTGGCCGCCCGGCTCGCGCAGCTCGGCCTGGCCGTGGCCCGCGACGGCCGGGTGCTGCTCGTCCCGCTCGCCGACGAGCACACCTACGACCGGATCCTCGCCGCCGTGGCGGACCTGGATCTGCCCCTGCACCGGCTCGACGCCCGCCGGCACCGCGTCGCCGAGCTCTTCGCCCAGAAGGAGACCGCCCGTGTCCAGTGACTCCGGGGTCATCCACGACATCGGCTACCGCCGCTATGACGGCCCGCGCCTCGGCCGCGGCTACGTCTTCGGCTCGCTCTACGTGCACGGTCTGCGGACGGCGTTCGGCCTGGGCCGCACCGCCAAGTCGAAGATCTTCCCGTGGCTCGTCGCCGCGGCGATGCTGCTCGTCGCGGTCGTCCTGATCATCATCCGGCAGCAGACCGGCGTCGCCGTCGTCAACCAGCTGCAGTACGTCAGCACGATGAGCTGGGTGCTGATCTTTTTGGTGGCCGTGGCCGCGCCGGAACTCGTCTCCCGGGATCTGGCGGCCGGCGTACTCCCACTGTATTTCTCCCGGCCTCTGCGGCCCTCGGACTACGCGCTCGCCAAGGTCGCCGCGCTGGCGTCCGCCGTGTGGTCGGTCCTGGCCGTCCCCCAGCTGTTGATGTTCGCGAGCGGTGCGTTCGGTACGGACGACGGCCTGGCGGGCGTCTTGGACGAGTTCCGTGACCTGTTGCCCGGCCTGCTGTACGCGGCCGCGTACGCCGTTCTGTTCGCCGCGCTCGGCCTGCTCGTGGCATCGCTGACCGGTAAGCGGGCGTTCGCCGCGGCCGGCATCGTCGGCGTCTTCCTGATGACCGGCGCGGTCGTACCCGTGCTCAGCGTGCCGTCGCCCACGATGGCGCAGCTCGCCGGTCTGGTCAGCCCGGCGACTCTGCTCTCCGGCGTCGGCACCTGGCTGTGGGGTGACGAGGCGCAGGGCTGGGACGTGGGCGGCTTCGGCGCCCTGTACGCGGCCGCCGCGATCCTGCTCACCGCCGCCGCTGTGGGCCTCATCCTGCTCCGCTACCGGAAGGCGGCCGCGGCATGACGGCCATCGCACTCGACGGCGTCTCCAAGTGGTACGGCAACGTCGTCGCCGTCAACGACGTGTCGATGCGGCTCGGCGCGGGCGTCACCGGGCTGCTCGGTCCGAACGGCGCCGGCAAGACCACGCTGCTGCACATGATGGCCGGGTTCCTGGCCCCGTCCCGCGGAACGCTCACGATCGGCGGCGACCCGGCCTGGCGCAACCCGTCCGTCTACCGGCGGCTCGGGCTGGTCAGCGAACGGGAGTCGGTCTACTCGTTCCTCACCGGGCGGCAGTTCGTGGAGGCCAGCGCGAAGCTGCACCGGCTGCCCGACCCGGTAGGCGCGGCCCGGCGGGTGATCGACCTGGTGGAGATGGCCGACGCGCAGGACCGGCGGATCGGCACCTACTCCAAGGGCATGCGACAGCGGACCCGGGTCGCCGCGGCACTCGTCCACGACCCCGAGGTGCTGTTGCTCGACGAGCCGTTCAACGGCATGGACCCGCGCCAGCGGATGCACATGATGGCTCTGCTGCACTCCCTCGGCGACGCGGGCCGGACGATCCTGTTCAGCTCACACATCCTCGAGGAGGTCGAGCAGGTCTCCGGCACGGTCCAGGTGATCGTCGCGGGGCGGCTCGCCGCCTCCGGCGACTACCGCAGGATTCGCCGCCTGATGACCAATCGGCCGCACGTGTTCGCCGTCCAGTCCTCCGACGACCGGCGGCTCGCCGTGGCCCTCATCGGCCAGGGCTCCGTACGCGGCGTCGAGGTCGACCCGTCCGGGCTCACCGTACGGGCCGGTGACTACGGCGACTTCACCCGCGCGCTGCCGAGGATCGCCCTCGCCGAGGGCATCCGGCTGCGCCGCCTCGTCCCGTCCGACGAATCCCTGGAGAGCGTCTTCTCCTACCTCCTGGAGGCCTGACGATGGTGGTCAACACAACGGTCGCCGGACTCACCGCCCGCGGCCTGTTCGGCCGGAGGCGATCCCTGGTCCTGCTCCCGCTGCCCCTGGTGCTGCTGCTGTTCGCCGTCGTGCTGCGCGTCTCGGGAGTGGATCCGCAGACCTGGGCGGGCGGGCTCGTGGTCGGGCTCGGCCTGGCCGTCCTGCTCCCCATCACCGCACTGATCGTCGGCACCGGCGTCCTCGGTTCGGAGATCGACGACGGCACGATCGTGCACCTGCTGACGAAGCCGCTCAGCCGTACGGAGATCGTGCTCTCGAAACTTCTCGTGGCCGCCGGGATCACCGCGGTCACCGCCGCTGTCCCGCTGTTCCTGACGGCCCTGGTGATCGGCTCGCCGAGGCTGGGCTTCGCGCTGATCGTCGGTACGGCGCTCGGGGCCGTCGCGTACTCGGCCGTCTTCCTGCTCATCAGCCTGGTGGCCCGCCGCGCCGTCCTCGTCGGCCTGGTTTATGTCCTGGTCTGGGAGGGCCTGTTCGGCAACTATGTCGCCGGCACCCGGGTCCTCTCGATCGAGCAGTACGTCGGCACCGTCGCCGACGCCATCGCCCCTGCCGCCTACCTGCCGTCCACCGTGTCGCTGCCGGTCGTGCTGATCATGGCGACGATCATCACGGCCGGGAGTACGGCCTGGGCGATCAGCCGCCTCCGCAGCTTCAGCGTGACGGGTGAGACAAGCTGACGATCATCTGGCCCACGAGGCCGGTCGCCCAGCACGGGCGACCGGCCTCTGCGCGGTCAGCCCGTGTTGCGCATGCCGGCGGCGATGCCGTTCACCGTGGTGAGCAGGGCGCGCTCCAAGGCCGTCGAGTCCGTCGGTGGGCGGCGGCCACCCGGCGCGGTCGCGACGCCGGTGATGCCGGAGTCGCGGTACTGGCGCAGCAGCGCTACCTGGAGGTGGTGCAGCGGCTCCAGGTACGTGTCCCGGACGCCGAGGGTGCGGCCGAGGACCGGATTGCCGTCGAGCAGTTGTCTGGAACCGGTGACCTGGAGGATCTCCGCGACGGTGCGCTCGTACTCCTGCTCGATCGTGGTGAAGATCGGGTGGAGCTTCTCCGGGACCAGGGTCTCGACGTAGCGGCGGGCGATGCTCAGGTCGGTCTTGGCGAGCATCATCTCGACGTTGGAGATGAACGTGCGGAAGAAGTGCCAGTTGCCGTGCATCTCGGCGAGCACGTCGGCCAGGCCCGCCTCGCGGGCGGCGGCGAGGCCGGAGCCGACGCCGAACCAGCCGGGGACGATCTGCCGGGACTGCGTCCAGCCGAACACCCACGGGATGGCCCGCAGGCCGCCGAGCCCGGCGTCCGCGTTGGGCCGCTTCGCGGGCCGGGAACCGATGTTCAGGGCGCCGAGCAGCTCCGTCGGGGTCGAGGCCCAGAAGTAGGCCGGCAGATCCGGGTTCTCGACGAGATTGCGGTACGCCGTGAAAGCCGCGCCGGACGCGTTGTCCATCGCGGCGTCCCAGCGGCGCAGCGACTCCTCGTCGACCCGGGGCTCGGTGTGCAGCAGCGTCGCCTGGAGTACGGCGGCCACCGTCAGCTCCAGGTTCTCCCGGGCGAGGGCGGGCAATGTGTACTTGTCGGAGATGACCTCGCCCTGTTCGGTCACCTTGATCGCGCCGTCGAGGGTGCCGTACGGCTGAGCCAGGATCGCCTCGTGGGTGGGGCCGCCGCCGCGGCCGACCGTACCGCCGCGGCCGTGGAACAGCCGCAACCGGACGCCGTGGCGGGCGGCGACGTCGCGCAGCGCGCGCTGCGCCCGGTGGATCGACCACTGGCTGGTGGTGATCCCGGCCTCCTTGTTGGAATCCGAGTAGCCGAGCATCACCTCCTGCACGTCGCCGCGGGCGCTGACGATCGTCCGGTACGCGGGCAGCGAGAGCATCTCGTCGAGCAGCTCGCCGCCGGCGTCGAGCTCGGCCGGGGTCTCCAGCAGGGGCACGATGCCGACCCGGGCGATCCCTGCGTGCAGGTCGATCAGGCCGGCCTCGCGGGCCAGTACGGCCGCGGCGAGGACATCGTCGACGCCGAGGGTCATCGAGATGATGTACGACTCGATGACGTCGCCGCCGAACCGGTCCTTCGCCTCCCGGATCGTGTGGAACACGTCGAACGTCTTGCGGGCGGCCGTTGTCAGCGGGATGTCGAGACTGGACAGAGGGCGCCGGCCGGTGAGCTCGTCCGCCAGCAGCTTCGTCCGGGCACCACGGTCGAGGGTCAGGTAGTCGTCGACCTCACCGACGCGGTCGTACATCTGGGCCAGGACGGCGTGGTGCGCCTCGGCGTGCTCGCGGACGTCCATCGTCGCCAGGTGAAGACCGAACGCGGAGACCGTACGGATCGCGGAGGCGACCTTGCCGACCGCGGTGAGCTGGCCGGAGTTGCGGGCCAGCGAGGCGCGCATGAGTTCGAGGTCGGCGATCAGCTCGTCCGTACCCCGGTAGTCGCGTCCCGGTACGTGCGCGGTGCCCTGCTGTAGCCGGGTCCGGGTGTTCGCCAGCTTCGCCTTGATGCACCGCGCCTTGAGCCGGTACGGCTCCTCGGCGTTGGTGCGGCGGAACCGCGGCGCCACCTCGGGGAGCAGGTCGAGGTCCTTGGCGAGGCTGGCGGAGAGGTCGAGTGACACCCCGCGCAGCCGGCGCGACACGGAGACCTCGCTGATCAGCTCGTCCATGGCGGCCTCGGTGGCCTGGATGCCGTGCTCGTGCTGGATGATCAGCACATCGCGGGTGACGGCCGGGGTGACGAACGGGTTGCCGTCGCGGTCTCCGCCGATCCAGGTGCCGAAGGTCAGCGGGCGGGCCGAGGGGGCGGTCTCCACGCCCAGGCCGCGCAGCGTCTGCGCGAGGTCGTCGAGGACCTGCGGGGCGGCGTCGTCGTACAGCTCGCGCAGGTAGTAGATGGCGTTGCGGGCCTCGTCGGTCGGGTCGGGCCGGTCCAGGCGCAGCTCGTCGGTCTGCCACAGCAGGTCGATCAGCTCGGCGAGGCGGCGGGTGGCCGGGCCCTCGTCGGCGGCGCCGAACAGCACCGCGGCGGCGGCCTCCGCGTCGAGCTGGTCGGCGATGGCGCGCAGCTTCGACAGGATCGAGCGACGTGACGCCTCGGTGGGGTGGGCGGTGAACACGGGCCGGATCGCCAGCCCGCGGGCGGCCTCGGAGATCTCGGCGGCGGGTACGCCCCTCTCCGCGATCAGCTTCGCCGCCTGGTCCAGCCAGCCGCCGTGCAGCGCCCGGTTGCGCCGCATCTCCCGGGCCCGGTGCGCCTGCTCGGTCATGTTCGCCAGATGGAAGTACGTGGAGAACGCGCGCGCGAGCTTCGTACCCGTGGTGACGTCCATGGCGGCGAGCCGGCCGGCGGCGGCCGGGGCGTCCGAGCGCACCAGGGCGCGTACCTCTTCGACGAGGTCGAGCAGCGGCTTGCCCTCCTGCCGGACCAGCGTCTGGCCGAGCAGGGTGCCGATCCGCCGGATGTCGGCGCGCAGGGCGGCGTCGGGGCCTGACGGGGCGTCGGATTCGAGCTGTCCGAGCTGGTCGGTCACCGGTCGCTCCTTTGCCTGGGGGTGCGAAGGACGGCGTTGTCCCGACTTCGCCGATCGTATCGAGCACCCGGGGGGAGCGGGCGAATCTGGTGAGTCACGTCTCACCGTAGGCGCCGCGACGGGTTGGATGTTCATCCCTGGCGTTACTCACGATTCGTAAGTGAATTCTGATTACTCTGAGTACTGACCGGGGGATCTTTACCCTCGATTTGTCGTCACTGTTATGGCAGCATCGAAACCTCCGATGACAGAGCGTGAGGAGGTGGGCTGCGTGGCGCAGGCTCGGCACCGGCCAGCCCCCCGGTCCAACCGACACTGGCCGATCCTCACCGGCCTGCTGGCGACCGTGCTCGCCGTCGCGCTGGCCGGATGGACCGCCCGCGCGTTGATCCACACCCTGCCGGTCGGCGCGACCACGCCCCGGCCCGCGCCGTCGCCGTCGGCCGGGCCCGCGCCGCTGGGCTCCGCCGCGCTCTACGCCGAACCCGACAGCCCAGCCGTCCAGCAGGTCCGCGTGTACGAGGCGCGGGGACGGACCGCCGATGCGGCCGTCATCCGGCGGATCGCCGACCAGGCCGCCGCCGTCTGGTTCGTCGGAAACGACCGAGGGTTCACCGTCCGCGCCCGCGAACTCGTCGACAAGGCCGCCGTCGCCGGGGCGATGCCCGTCCTCGTGGCCTCGTTCCTGCCGGACCGGGACTGCGACCGCGATGACGACGACGGCGCGAGCGGTGCCGCCGCGTACGACGAATGGGCCGGCGCCCTCGCCGACGCGGTCTCGAAGCAACCCGCGGTCGTCATCCTCGAACCGAACGGCGTGCCGCAGGCCGTCAGCGGCTGCCTTGAGGACGAGGCGGCGATCACCGAGCGGTACCGGCTGCTCCGCGGCGCCGTCACCGCGTTCAAGGCGAACCCGCAGGTCCGGGTGTACGTGGGCGCCGGCAACCCGAGCTGGATCCCCGACACGGACAAGCTCGCCGAGGGCCTGCGTGAAGCCGGGGTGGAGAGGGCCGACGGCTTCGCGCTGAACGTGTCGGCCTTCGACACCACCCACGCGAACGTGACGTACGGCCACGCCGTCTCCGCCAAGCTCGGCGGCGTGCATTTCGTCGTCGACACGAGCCGGAACGGCAACGGCCCACCCGTGGCGGCCACCGGCGACCGGACGTGGTGCAACCCCACCGGGCGGGCCCTGGGCGAGACGCCGCGGACCCGTACGGGCGATCAGCTGGTGGACGCGTACCTCTGGGTGAAGCGCCCGGGGGAGTCGGACGGTGCCTGTGGCGACGGCGCCCCCGCCGCGGGCGTCTGGTGGCCTGCCTACGCCTTGGCCCTCGCCAGGGCGTGAGCCCTCGGGTCGCAGGCGCGGCAGCGCGGGGGCCCGGCCCGCCCCAGCGTTGTCCACAAAGGACGACGAGCGTGGGCTTGGATCGTCGCCCCCGGACGGCGGCATCCTCTGCACCCGGGCGGGGTCGGGCCGGCGTCGGGTGGGTCAGGCCGGGATGGCCGGATTAACCGGGAGGGCCGGATTAACCGGGATGGCGGCAACGGCCGGGACGGCGGGGCGGACGGTGTGGGGATGGCGGGGGCGGGTCACCACGTGGGGCTGACGGATCAATCCCGGTACGCCGACGGCGAGCCGGGCGGGGGTGACCGCCACCGGGTGCTTGTGCACGAACGCCTGCCGTGCGGCCGCGAAACCGGACCGGTCGTCGAACAGGTCACGGCTCATCTCGGCGAGTTCACGCTGCTCGTAGACGTCCAGGGGGATCCGTTCGCCGGCGAGACGGCGGGCCTTGGCGGTGCGCAGCGCCTTGGTGCGGCGCGGGTCGGTGTAACCCTCGGCCAGCTCGGCGAGCCACGCCGCGTACGCGTCGGGGTGGCGCGGGCCGATCTCGTCGACGATGCCGACGGCGTGAGCGCCGGCCACGCTGAGTGGAAGCCGGTCGGCGAGCAGTCGCGCCGCCCGTTCCGGCCCGACCCGGCGGGGCAGCGTGTAGGAGTGCAGCTCGGAGCCGTGCAGGCCGATGTCGTAGTGCGGGTTGAGCACGACGCCGTCGCGGGCGGCGACGACGTCGGCGCCGAGGCCGAGCATCGCTCCGCCGGCACCGGCGGAGCCCGCGTACGCGGCGATGACGATCTGCTTCGTGCACTCGATGATGGCCCGGCACAGTTCGTTGATGGCCTTGATGTTGGCCCAGCCGGCGCCGGCCGGGTCGGCCGCCGCGTCGACCGCGTTGAGGTGGATGCCGTTGCTGAACGCCTCGGTGCCGCCGCGCAGCACGAGGACCCGGGTGTCCTGGCCGGCCGCGTGGCGGAACGCGGCGAGCAGCCGCTTGCAGTGCGCCGCCGACATCGCCCCGTTGTAGAAGTCGAAGGCGAGCCAGCCGACCGGCCCGGTTCGCCGGTACCGCACCTGGCGGTAGGTGGGCAGCTCCGGCTCGGTGCCGGGCGGTAGCGGTGCGTCGGGTACGCCGACGAGCCGCTTGCCGAGTACGGCGGTGGCGGGCAGCTTCACACCGTCCAGGGGTTTGAGGTGGCCGAGCCAGACGCTGCCGTCGCCGGTGCCGACGAGCACGGCGCCCTGGCGCCGGCTGATCAGCGCTCCAGGGCGGGCGCCCCGGGCGGCGCCGGGGTGGGCGTCGAACGCGTACACGGGCAGGCCGGCGACCTCGGTGCGGACGCCGGGGGAGCCGTCGGCGGCGCGGATCCGGCGGACGATCTTGTCGGTGTCGTCCGAGAAGTCGAACGCACGGTCCTTCTGGCGCATCGGCGGGCGCAGCCGGGCGCCGACGACGGACGCGCGGATCCGTTCCTGCGGCGTCGGGACGAAGCCCGGCCTCGTCGCCTTGCTCACGGCCTCGACGATGCATTCGATGGCCGCGTCGGCGACCGGTCCGACGTACAGGGCCGACTTGCGCGGAGGTGCGGCCGGCATCGGGAAGGTACGGGTAGCCCAGATCGGACCCGCGTCCATCTCCTCGACGGCCTGCAGGGCGGTGACGCCCCACATGGGCAGGCCCTCGGTGATGGCCCAGTCGAGCGACGACGGTCCCCGGTCGCCGACCGGTCCCGGGTGCACGATGATGGTGCGCCAGCGCTGCCACACCTCGGCCGGCACCCGGTCCTTGAGGAACGGGCAGACGATCAGCTCGGGGTCGGCGGCCCGTACACCGTCGACGATGCCGCGCCGATCTGTGGCGAGCAGCACGCCGACGTCGTGTCCCGCCTCGCGGAGCGTGCACCAGGTTCGCTGGCTGAGCCCGTTGAACGCGGAGACGAGCAGCAGAATGCGCAACTTCCCTCCCGGGTCGGTGTCATCGTCAGTCAAGCCGGGTGTCAAATCTGCGGTACGTCGACGCGTGCCGATCGCACACCCAGTGCGACGTCGGGCCGGGGCGGGTGGACCCCGCATCCCGCGCTCATGTCGGTGATCATGCGTGGACGCGGGAAATGTCGTAACCCTGGGTAGGCTTAAGTCGTCACCCCCCGTCCTCTGGGCGTCCGGGGGTGCTCGCCGCGTGCCCTGGGAGTCTTCGTCATGCACCTGTCCGGTCTGCTCGCCGCCGCGCTGCGCGATCGTGGCCTCGCCCGGGCCCGCGACCTCGCTCAATCCGGCTGGCCCGATGCGGACAGCCTCGACCTCACCGCTCCCCCCGCCCTGCGCCCGTTCGTGGTCGCGGCCGTCGCCGCCGCCGCCGGCCGGCCGGTCCTGGCGGTCACCGCGACGTCCCGTGAGGCCGACGACCTTGCCGAGGCGCTCGGCGGCCTGATCGAGCCCGGCCGTGTCGCCGTCTACCCGTCGTGGGAGACGCTGCCGCACGAGCGGCTCTCCCCACGCTCCGACACCGTCGGCCGGCGACTCGCCGTCCTGCGCCGGCTCGCCCACCCGCAGTCCGCTCCCGGAGGTGGGCTGCAGGTCGTCGTCGCGCCCGTCCGGTCGGTGCTCCAGCCGCAGCTCAAGGGCCTCGGAGACCTGGAACCGGTCGAGCTGCGTACCGGGGGCGAGGCCGAGCTGGAGTCCGTCGCACGGCGGCTCTCCGACATGGCGTACGCCCGGGTCGACCTGGTCACCAAGCGGGGCGAGTTCGCCGTACGCGGGGGCATCCTCGACGTCTTCCCGCCCATCGACGAGCACCCGTCCCGGGTCGAGTTCTGGGGCGACGAGATCGAGGAGATCCGTACGTTCGCGGTCGCCGACCAGCGCACCATCGACCCCGTCGAGCGGCTCTGGGCCCCGCCCTGCCGGGAGCTGCTGCTGACCCCCGAGGTCCGGGCCCGGGCCGCCGCGCTCGCCGAGGAACACCCGGAGATCGGCGAGATCCTCGACAAGCTCGCCGAGGGCATCCCGGTCGAGGGTATGGAGTCGCTGGCCCCGGCCCTGCTCGAAGGCACCCGGAGCATGGAACTGCTCCTCGACTGCATGCCCGCCGGCACCCACGTACTGCTGTGCGACCCGGAGCGGATCCGGACCCGGGCGCACGATCTGCTGCGTACCTCGCAGGAATTCCTGGAGGCGTCGTGGGCGGCGGCCGCGGTCGGTGGCCAGGCGCCCGTCGACGTCGGCGCCGCCGCCTTCCATACGCTGGCCGACGTGCGCGCGGAGGCGGCGCGGCTGCGTCAGGCGTGGTGGTCGGTCTCCCCGTTCGGCCTGGTCGAGGGCGAGCAGGACAAGCCGTCGGACCAGCCCCGGCTGGAGATGCCCGCTGTTCAGGTCAGCCCCGACCTGGGCGACGCCGTCGTACTCAAGGCCCAGCCCGTCCCGCTCTACCACGGCGACACCGCGCGGCTCGTCGACGACCTCAGGCGCTGGATCGGCGAGGGCTGGTCCGTCGCGCTGATCTTCGAGGGGCACGGCACCGCCCAGCGCTCCGTCGAGGTGCTGCGCGACGCGGGCATCGGCGCCGCCCTCGTCGAGTCCATCGAGCAGCCGCCCGGCGACGGCCGGCTCGTGGTCTCCTGCGGCGGCCTCAACCACGGCTTCGTCGACGAGGTCGCCCGGGTCGCCGTCGTCACCGGCAACGACATCACCGGCGGCCGCGGTGCCTCCACGAAGGACATGCGCAGGATGCCGTCGCGGCGGCGCAACACCATCGACCCGCTCGAGCTCAAGATGGGCGACCATGTCGTGCACGAGCAGCACGGCATCGGCAGGTACGTCGAGCTGGTCCAGCGCACCGTCAACGGCGCCGACCGCGAATACCTCGTGATCGAGTACGCCCCCGGTAAGCGCGGCCAGCCCGGCGACCGGCTGTTCGTCCCCACCGATCAGCTCGACCAGCTCTCCCGTTACGTCGGCGGCGAGTCGCCCACCCTGCACAGGATGGGCGGCGCCGAGTGGCAGAAGGCGAAATCCCGGGCGCGTAAGGCGGTCAAGGAGATCGCCGCCTCGCTGATCCAGCTGTACGCCGCCCGCCAGTCCTCGCAGGGCCACGCGTTCGGGCCGGACACCCCGTGGCAGCGCGAGTTGGAGGACGCGTTCCCGTACACGGAGACGCCGGACCAGCTGGCCGCCATCGAGGAGGTCAAGCACGACATGGAGCTGACCGTCCCGATGGACAGGCTGATCTGCGGCGACGTCGGCTACGGCAAGACCGAGATCGCGGTACGGGCGGCGTTCAAGGCGGTGCAGGACGGCAAGCAGGTCGCCGTTCTCGTGCCGACCACCCTGCTGGCGCAGCAGCACTACAACACGTTCGCTGAGCGGATGGGTCAGTTCCCGGTCCAGATCAAGCAGCTTTCCCGGTTCCAGACGGCCAAGGAGGCGGCGCAGACGCTGGAACAGGCCGCCGAGGGCAGCGCCGACATCGTCATCGGCACGCACCGGCTGCTCGCCGCCGCCACCCGGTTCAAGAACCTCGGCATGGTGATCGTGGACGAGGAGCAGCGGTTCGGTGTCGAGCACAAGGAGCACCTCAAGCAGCTCCGCGCCTCCGTCGACGTCCTGACCATGTCGGCCACGCCGATCCCGCGGACCCTGGAGATGGCGATCACCGGCATCCGGGAGATGTCCACCATCGCCACCCCGCCGGAGGAGCGGCACCCCGTCCTCACCTTCGTCGGCGGGTACGACGACAAGCAGGTCGCCGCCGCCATCCACCGTGAGCTGCTCCGTGACGGGCAGGTCTTCTACCTGCACAACCGGGTCGAGTCGATCGACCGGGCCGCCCGCAAGCTGCGCGAACTCGTCCCGGAGGCCCGGGTCGCCGTGGCGCACGGTCAGCTCGGCGAGGACGCCCTGGAGAGGGTGATGGTCGGCTTCTGGGAGAAGGAGTTCGATGTCCTCGTCTGCACCACGATCGTCGAGTCCGGCATCGACATCCCGAACGCGAACACGCTGATCGTGGAGCGGGCCGACATGCTCGGCCTGTCCCAGTTGCACCAGATCCGCGGCCGCGTCGGACGGGGCCGCGAGCGGGCGTACGCGTACTTCCTCTACCCGCGGGAGAAACCGCTCACCGAACAGGCCCACGAGCGACTCGCCACGATCGCCCAGCACACCGAGCTCGGCGCCGGCATGTACGTGGCCATGAAGGACCTGGAGATCCGTGGCGCCGGTAACCTGCTCGGCGGTGAGCAATCCGGTCACATCGAGGGCGTCGGTTTCGACCTGTACGTCCGGATGGTCGGCGAGGCCGTGGCGCAGTTCAAGGGGGAGCGCCCCGAGGAGGAGCCCGAGGTCAAGGTCGACCTGCCGATCGACGCGCACCTCCCGACCGAGTACATCGCGGTGGAACGGCTGCGGCTGGAGATGTACCGCAAGCTCGCCGAGGCCCGCGACGCCGCCCGCCTCGACGAGGTCGTCGCGGAGATGACCGACCGGTACGGCGAGCCGACCGAGCCGGTGCAGAACCTCGTGGCGGTGGCCCGGTTCCGGCTGGTCGCCCGGGCGTACGGGCTGACGGACGTGTCGGTGCAGGGCAAGCACGTACGGTTCGGGCCGCTGCCGTTGCCGGACTCGAAGCAGATGCGGCTCAAGCGCTACCACCCGGACGCCGTCTACAAGTCGGCCAACGACCAGGTCAGCGTGCCCCGGCCGAGTACCCGCCGGATCGGCGGCGAACCGTTGCGGGACAAGGCGCTCCTGCAGTGGTGCGGGGAGTTCCTCACCACTCTGCTGGGTGCGGTACCGGTCCCGGTATCGGCATGATCGGATTTCCGGGGGTCGGCGACGTACGTCACACCCCGCGTGAGAGAGTGACGGCCATGCAGCGTGCCCGTCGATTCGCCTCTGCCGCCGTCGTCGCCGCCCTCGCCGTATCGGGCCTGGCCGCCTGCCGCAGTGAGCCGGGCGTCGCCGCCTACGTCGGGGATCGCCGGATCACCGTGGAGCGGGTGGACGCCGTCTGGACCGACGCGAAGGACAAGCTCGCCGCAGCGGTCGAGCGGGTCCGCGCCGAGCAGCAGGGCACCGCCGCCGCTCAGGACGTCGCCCTGCCGATCACCAAGCAGGACGTGCTGATGACGCTGGTGAGCGTCGACCTCCTCAAGCGGTTCGCGGAGAGGTCCGGCGTGCGCCCCGAGGCGGTGGCGCCGGAGGAGGTCGCCCAGGGCATCCGGCTCCCCGCCGACGCTGAGTACCTCACGTCGTACGCCGAGTACTACAGCTACCTGAGCGGCCTGATCAAGTCGGTGAAGCCGGCCACCGTCACCGACACCGACCTGCGGGACGTCCTCGAACGACTGGTCAGGGCCGGCGGCGTGGACCCGGCGAACGTCCCTACGGTGCGTGAGTTCGCGGGCCAGCTGAACCCGCAGCAGCAACAGCAGCTCGGTCAGGCGATCGGCCTGCGTGAAGCGATGAAGGGCGAGCTGAGCGCGTTCGCCACCACGGTCAACCCGCGGTACGGCTCGGGCGAGGTCCCGCTGCTGTCGATCCCCAGCAGGCAGGGCCGCGTCGTGGCGCTCGTCGCGCTCCCGCTCAACGGTGGCACGACCCCCGCCGTACGCGACCTGCCTTGACGGCCCACTCGTCATGACCCCTCGCATCGTTCTGCTGGTCACCTCGCCACGCCTGCCGGCCGGGCTGCTCAGCGCCGCCGCCTGGGACGTGGTCCGCGCCCATCCGGTGTTCACCGCCGCCGACTCGGACACCGGGAGGGCGCTCACGGCCAGCGGTGCCCAGGTGACCGTGGTCGATCCCGATCCGCAGGTCGTGCTGGACGCGGTCGCCGAGCACGGCACGGTGGTGTGGCTGGCCGGGCCCGCGGGCGACCAGACCCTGGCCCGTCAGCTCGGCCTGCGGCTGGCCCGCGAGCCTGCTCTGGCCGAACTCGAACTGATGTACGGCTCCTGGGATCCGCCCGGCGCCCGGCTGCTCGACGCGGTAGCGGTGCTGGATCGACTCGTCTCGCCGGGTGGTGACCCGTGGAAACGGGAGCAGTCCCACGCGACGCTGGCGCCGTACCTGCTGGAGGAGTCGTACGAGGCGTACGACGCGATCGTGGCGGGGGACCTGGGCGCGCTGCGCGATGAGTTGGGCGACGTACTGCTGCAGGTGGTGCTGCACGCCCGCCTCGCCGAGGAGCTGCCGGAGGACGAACGCTGGACCGTCGACGACGTGGCGGGCGGGCTGGTGGACAAGATGGTTCGCCGAAACCCGCATGTCTTCGCCGGGGCCGAGGTCGGCTCGATCCAGGAGATCACCGAGAACTGGGAGCGGATCAAGCAGTCGGAGAAGGCGGGTGGCTCGGCGATGGACGGCATCGCCCTGTCCCAGCCGGCGCTGGCGCTGGCGGCCAAGATCCTCCACCGGGCGAAGCGGGCGGGGGTGCCCGTACCCCTGCCGTTGGGCCCGGACCTGGGCGAACGTCTGCTGTCCATGGTGGCCGAGGCCCTCGATGCCGGTCTGGACGCGGAGGCGGCGCTGCGCGCCGTGGCCCTGGCTCACGCGGACGCGGTGCGCATCGCGGAGCAACCCGGCACACCGGCGGAGTAGGTTGCGGGGCATGACGGAGTTCGTCCCACTCGCGGAGCGCATCGTCGATGCCGTCCTCGCCGCCAACCCCCGCACGGCGACCGTCGCGGGCGACCACCGGTTCGACGACCGGCTGCCGGATCTCTCCCGGGACGGCGTGATCCGTGATCTGGCAATGCTGCGCGACGCCGCGGACGCCCTCGCCGGCCTCGATACCGACGCCCTCGAACCGCAGGACCAGGTCGATCACGCGATCCTCTCCTCAGTCGTCGAACGCGGCATCTTCGAGCTGACCGACGTCCGTGAGCATGAGTGGAACCCGCTCGAACACAATCCGGGCCCGCTGCTGCACGCGCTGATCGCCCGCCCGTTCGCCCCCGCCGAGGTACGCCTCACCAGCCTCGCCGGTCGGCTCGCGGCGCTGCCGGACGCGTTGGCCACCGCCCGCGCCACGCTGCGCGACATGCCGACGGTGCACGCCGAGACCGCCGTCGGGCAGTTCCACGGCACGGCCGTGCTGATCCGCGACGAGCTGCCGTCGCTGCTTGGGGGCGAGCCCGGCCTGCGCGACGCCGTCGAACCGGCCGCCAAGGCCGCGCTCGCCGCGTTGGACGAGTTCGGCGGCTGGCTGCGCGACGGACTGTCCGCGGGGGAGCCCGGCCGCGACCCGCGGCTCGGGCGGCGGCTCTGGGAGGCCAGGCTCTGGCACACCCTCGACACGGAGATGCCCGCCGCCGACGTGCTCGCCCGGGCCCGGCAGAACCTGGACGACGTGGGGGAGCGGCTACGCGAGGCCGCCGCCGAGCTGACCGGCGGCCCCGCCACGGACGACACCGTCCGGGACGCGCTCGACCGTCTCGCCGCCGCTCACCCGGACGACGGCTCCATCGTGGAGCTGGCCCGGCACACCCTCGGCGAGGCCACCGACTTCGTCCGTGAGCAGGGCATCGTCACGCTCGTCGACGACCCGTGCGTGATTCAGGAGATGCCCGAGTTCGCCCGTGGTGTCGCCGTCGCGTCCTGCGATCCGCCCGGAGCGCTGGAGACCGCCGAGGTGCCGACGTTCTACTGCATCTCGCCGACTCCGGCGGACTGGTCGCCGGAGCGGGTCAGCTCGTTCTACCGCGAGTACAACGACCACATGATCCGGAACCTGACCGTCCACGAGGCCATGCCGGGGCACTTCCTGCAGCTCGCGCATGCTCGCCGGTTCCGTGGCTCGACCCGGGTCCGGTCCCTCGGCTTCTCCGGTCCCTTCGCCGAGGGCTGGGCGGTGTACGCCGAGGAGCTCATGACCGGCCTCGGCTTCGGTGGTTTGCCGATCCGGCTTCAGCAGCTCAAGATGCAGCTCCGGATGAGCATCAACGCGATCCTCGACCAGCTTGTGCACTGCGACGACCTCACCGAGGCCGACGCGATGGAGCTGATGACGGGGCGCGGCTTCCAGGAGGAGGGCGAGGCGGCCGGCAAATGGCGGCGCGCACTGCTCACGTCAACGCAGCTGTCGACGTACTTCGTCGGCTGGGCCGAGATGTCCGCGATCGCGGCGGCCCGCCCGTTCGGCGCGACGCCGCGGGCGTGGCATGACGCGATGTTGGCGCACGGCTCGCCGCCGCCGCGCCACCTGCGCACTCTGCTGGGGATCTGACGGGTGACGTCGCGCCCCGACAGGCCGAGCGCGACGTCAGGCCGGTTCACGGGAGCAGGCGCTGCCAGGTCGACTTGCCGACCACCCCGTCGGCGGTCAGGCCGTTGGCCTGCTGGAACGAGATCACGGCCTGCTCGGTACCCGCGCCGAAGTCGCCGTCGAGCGCCCGTCCTGTGTAGTAGCCGTGCCACTGCAGCAGCTGCTGCAGGTAGCGGACCTCGTCGTCCTGGGCGCCGCGGTGCAGTGTCGGCAGGGAGACCGTGGTGCCGCCGGTCTCGTACTGGTGCCACTCGCGGGAGATCGTGCCGCTGGTCTCCCAGGCGTCCTTCTCCTCGGGCAGGTCAGTGCGGTAGTCGTCCCAGTGCCGGTCCGCGCCCGTGTTGCCCAGCGAGCCCAGGGTGGCGTTGCGCTGGTCGGCGCCGGAGCCGTAGACGCTCTCGTACCACTCGAACGCCGGGCCGTTCGACACGGTGCATTCGAGGATCGGGTTCGCCGCCGCCTGCTCGCAGACCTCCTGGAGGATGGCCGTCTGCTGGTGGATCTCGGCAGCTCCGAGACCGTGCAGGCCGGCCAGCAGCCGAGCCATCTCGAACCACTGCTCGGCGTGGCGGCACTCGTGGTAGACGGCGCCGGCGATCGTGGCCTGCTCCTGCGAGGTGAGGCGCTCGGCGTTCTCCGGCTGGAACGGTGTCGGCTCCAGATGTGCCGTCCACGTCTGGAAGTCGAAGAGGGCGTACGGCGGCGTCGACGGGTCGAGCAGACCGGTCACCGGCGGTACGCCGGCCTCCCCGAGCTCCTGGTTGATCTCGGCGATCAGCGCGTTCAGCCGGTCGTCGGCGCTCATCGAGCTGTTCCAGATGCCGTACGCGTCACCGACGTACCCGTCGACGCTGTCCTGGGAACGCAAGCCCTCGAGCGGTCCGAAGGTGCTCTCCAGGCTGGCCCAGGTGTCGGGTCCGCAGGTGCCGTGGTCGATGCCGTCGAGCCCCTGGTCGACCTGGTAGCGCTCCAGCGCGTCGTGCGTACGCGGGCCGAAGTCGCCGTCGACCGTGCCCACCTCGTAGCCGAGATCGCGCAGCAGGCGCTGCAGCAGCTCGACGTCGTCTCCATGGCTGCCCTGTTGCAGGGTCGGGTACATCGCCGCCACCTCTCGTGTCCGGTTCAGTGTCGAACCGCACAGTGGGGACAGGCTTGCCCGATCAGGCGGCCCAACAGGCAGCGGCCCTGCGGGCCGGGACGTGGTGCGTGCCCCGGGGGAGGATCCGCAGGTGGAAGCACGCGCCGGTGGCCGGTCTGACCACCTCGGCGTGACCCGGACTCGTGAACGGGGACCCGTGGCCCGGCTTCCGGGAGGAGGGAAGTTGACCGGTCGGCGGCGCACCTGCCGGGGCGGCTGGATAGGCTCCTGGCGAGCTGAGACGTGCATTTGAAGACGATCATGAGGAGCGACACGAGCATGGCCACCATCGAGGGAATCGTCGCCCGGGAGATCCTCGACTCGCGGGGCAACCCCACCGTCGAGGTCGAGGTCGGTCTCGACGACGGCACCATCGCGCGCGCTGCGGTCCCGTCCGGCGCGTCCACCGGCGCGTTCGAGGCGCTGGAGCTGCGTGACGGCGACAAGGGCCGCTACCTCGGCAAGGGTGTCGAGAAGGCCGTCGCCAACATCGAAGACAGGATCGTCGACGAGCTGATCGGGTACGAGGCGAGCGAGCAGCGCCTGATCGACCAGAAGATGCTCGACATCGACGGCACCGCCGAGAAGTCCGAGCTGGGTGCGAACGCAATCCTGGGCGTCTCCCTGGCGATCGCCAAGGCCGCCGCCGCCTCCGCCGGGCTGGACCTGTTCCGCTACATCGGTGGCCCGAACGCCCACCTGCTGCCCGTCCCGATGATGAACATCCTCAACGGTGGGGCGCACGCCGACTCGAACGTCGACGTGCAGGAGTTCATGATCGCGCCGATCGGCGCCCCGACGTTCAAGGAGGCCCTGCGTTCCGGCGCCGAGGTCTACCACCACCTGAAGACGGTGCTGAAGAAGAAGGGTCTGTCGACCGGCCTGGGCGACGAGGGCGGCTTCGCACCGAACCTGCCCACCAACGCCGCCGCGCTGGACCTGATCGCCGAGGCCGTCGAGGCCGCCGGCTACACGCTGGGCACCGATATCGTCCTCGCCATGGACGTGGCGGCCACGGAGTTCTACAAGGACGGCGCGTACGTCTTCGAGGGGACGCCGAAGTCCACCGAGGAGATGATCAACTACTACGCCAAGCTCGCCGAGACGTACCCGATCGTGTCGATCGAGGACCCGCTGGCCGAGGACGACTGGGCGGGCTGGTCCGCGATGACCGTGCAGCTCGGCGGCAAGCTGCAGATTGTCGGCGACGACCTGTTCGTCACCAACCCGACCCGCATCGCCCGGGGCATCGCCGAGGGCGCCGCCAACGCCGTCCTGGTCAAGGTGAACCAGATCGGCTCGCTCACCGAGACGCTCGACGCCGTCGACATGGCTCACCGGGCCGGCTTCAGGACGATGATGTCGCACCGTTCCGGTGAGACAGAGGACACCACGATCGCCGACCTCGCCGTCGCCGTCGGCAGCGGCCAGATCAAGACCGGTGCCCCGGCCCGCTCGGACCGTGTCGCCAAGTACAACCAGCTCCTGCGCATCGAGGAGGACCTCGCCGACGCCGCCCGCTACGCCGGCGCCGGGGCGTTCCCGCGGTACCGCAACGCCTGATTTCCCTCGATGGGGGCGCCGTCCGGTGGGTGGCGCCCCCATCGTGGTGTTGTGACCGCCCATGACGGGGCATAGTGTCCCGTACGGGTGTGACGCCGCGTGACGACTTCGGGGAGGGGGTCCGATGACGCAACGCCGTACGCCGAGTGGGCAGGGCCCGGCCCGACGGCCCGGCCCGGGGACCCGGACCACGTCGCGCACCGCCGTCCGGGGCGCCAACCGGGACACCGTCGTCCTCGGCCGGGCGGTGAAGTCCCGGGCCCGTTCCGGCAGCCGTCCCGCCGCCGCCCGCCGTACCTCCGCCACCGGCGGCGCCCGCCGTACGGCTGCACCTCGGCCGCGTCGGTTCACCGGCCGGGCGACGGTCCTGTTGATCGTCCTGGCGGTCCTGGCGCTCGGGTACACGTACCCGGTGCGGGTATACCTGGGTCAGGCGTCGGAGATCGCCCGGATGAACGCCGACATCGCCCTCGCGAAGGCGCGTAACCAGGAACTCGCCGAGCAGGCCGCGAAGTGGGAGGACCCGCTCTACCAGGCCACTCAGGCCAAGAAGCGGTTCTTCTACGTCAAGCCCGGCGAGACCGCGTTCCTCGTCTGGAACGATCCCGGCGGCGCGGCCCGCGACGCCGGCCACCCGGTCGCCACACCGCAGGCCCCGCCGGACCGCTGGTACGACACCCTCTGGTCCAGCATCGACGCAGCCGACGGAAGCCCATGAGCGCCGCTACCCCCGACGAACACGATCTCGTAGCCGTCGCCGCCCAACTGGGCCGCCCGCCGCGCGGAACCCGCGCCGTCGCGCACCGGTGCCCGTGCGGCAACCCGGACGTGGTGCAGACCGAGCCGCGGCTGCCCGACGGCACCCCGTTCCCGACGATGTTCTACCTGACCTGCCCGAAGGCGACCGCCGCGTGCAGCAGACTGGAGTCGGCGGGCCTGATGCGGGAGATGGCCGACCGGCTCGCCGACGACCCCGACCTCGCCGGGCAGTACCGGGCCGCGCACGAGGATTACCTGGCCCGCCGCGACGCCGTCGACACGGTCGACGAGATCGCCGGGATCTCGGCCGGCGGCATGCCGGACCGGGTGAAATGCCTGCACGTCCATCTCGGGCACGCTCTCGCGGCCGGGCCGGGCGTGAACCCGTTCGGGGACGAGGTCCGCGAACGGGTCGGTGAGTGGTGGAGCGGCGGCCCCTGCGTCGAACCACCGGCCCCGTAGGCTCGTCGTCATGGAGGTCGTCGTCCGCCCGGCGCGGACCACCGACGTGCGCGCCATCCGCCGCCTCGTCGACCTGTACACGGATGAGCGGAGGGTGCTCAGTAAGGCCACCGTCACCCTGTACGAGGACGTCCAGGAGTTCTGGGTGGCCGTACGCGCCGACGACGGGGCGCTGGTCGGCTGCGGGGCCCTGCACGTCATGTGGGAGGACCTGGCCGAGCTCCGTACGGTCGCCGTCGACCCGGACTGCCGGGGCCAGAAGGTGGGCCAGCGGATCGTCGAGGCGCTCCTCGACGCCGCGCGCGAACTCGGCGTGCAGCGGGTCTTCTGCCTGACGTTCGAGACCCGGTTCTTCGGCTCGTTCGGGTTCCGCGAGATCGACGGCGCCCCCGTCCCGCACACCGTCTACGAGCAGCTGCTGCGCTCGTACGACGAGGGCGTCGCCGAGTTCCTCGACCTGGAACGGGTCAAGCCGAACACCCTCGGCAACACCCGCATGCTGCTGCACCTCTGAGGACTCAGACGCGGATACCTGTCGGCGCGCCGGTGGGGAGAACCCGCCGCGCGTTTCGGTGAGTGGGTTCGGAACCGTTCTAAGGTCTTCGCATGACGAGGGTGGCGGCTATCGACTGTGGTACCAACTCCGTGCGGCTTCTGGTGGCCGACGTACCGGCCGATGGTGGGCCTCTGGCGGAGACGACCCGGCGGATGGAGATCGTCCGGCTGGGTGCGGGGGTGGACCGGACCGGACGGTTGTCTGAGGAGGCGATCGAGCGGACCCGTGCGGCCCTCGTCGGTTATGCGGCCGCGATCGAGGATGCCGGGGTCGAGCGGATCAGGATGTGTGCGACGTCGGCGTCGCGGGACGCGTCCAATGCGGACGAGTTCGGGACCATGGTGCGCGCGGTGCTCGGGGTCGACCCGGAGGTGGTGTCGGGCGACGAGGAGGCGCGGTTGTCGTTCACCGGGGCGGTGCGGGGGTTGACCGCGCGGGCGCCGTATCTGGTGGTGGACATCGGCGGGGGATCGACTGAGTTCGTGGCCGGTTCGGAGAAGGTTGACGCGGCGATCTCCGTGGACGTCGGATGTGTCCGGATGACGGAGCGGCACCTGCATTCTGATCCGCCGACGGCGGCCGAGGTGGCCGCGGCCACGGCGGACATCCGGGCCGTCGTGGACACGGCGCTGGCGGCTGTGCCGGGCCGGGAGGCGGCCACCCTGGTCGGCCTGGCGGGTTCCGTCACGACCGTGACCGCTCTGGCTTCGAATCTTCGGGAGTACGACGCACAGCGGATCCACCACGCGCGGACGAGCTACGCGGACGTGGCGGCGGTGACCGCGTCGTTGCTCGCGTCCCCGGTCGCCGAGCGTCTGGCGTTGCCGGTGATGCATCCCGGTCGTGCCGATGTGATCGGGGCGGGCGCCCTGGTGCTGCGCACGATCATGGAGCAGGCCGGTCAATCGGCGGTGGTGGCGAGTGAGCACGACATCCTGGACGGGATCGCGTACAGCCTGGTGTAGCGACCGGACGTGACAGGTCGGTCCGTCCATGTTCGTGTATCGCTGGACATTCGGTGATCGGCAAGGTCGACGGGGTCAAGGAGGCGGCGTTCAACACCGGCCAAACCCTCAGCCTGTGCCAGCAGTACCCGACCACCGAGGCCGAGTACTGGAGTGAGAGCACGTTCGGCACGAGCCACCTGCCGTCGATCCCTTCCCCGGCACCGTCGACTGTGGTTGGCTGCTGGAACCCGCCCAGGGGACCGCGTAGCGATCGACAGGGGAGGTTCGCCGATGGGCGAGATGGTGGCGTACCGCAGCGATGCCGGCACCGGCGAGGGGTACCTCGCAACTCCCGATGATCCGCCCGGTGCACCCGCCGTGGTCCTCATCCAGGAGGACTGGTGCCTGGCCGCCCACATCACCGCCCTCGCCGACCGGTTCGCTGGAGCCGGTTTTGTGGCGCTTGCGCCCGACCTCCTCCGCGGTCTGCGCGCCGGTGGACGGGACGACACTCGCCGGCTCCTGATGGGCCTCGCGATGGACCGGGCCGCCAAGGAGATCGCGATCGCGGCCGGGTACGTCGCGGACCGCCCCGAAGCCGGTGCGGGTGTCGGCGCGGTCGGGTTCTGCATGGGCGGCAGCCTGGCGCTCTGGTCGGCGACGTTTTCGGACCGGATCTCCGCGGCGGTCGGGTTCTATCCGGCGCTGCCGTGGGAGCGGATGAGCGCGAAATGGGAGGGCTACGCCGGCAAGTCCGCCCTGATCCACTGCTCGGAGGCGGGCGGTCTGTCGGCGGCGCCGGGCGTACGATCGGCCCGCACCGCGATCGAACAGGCCGGTGGCGGCTGCACCGTGTACGAATATCCCGGTACCGCCCACGCCTTCTTCAACGACGACCGCCCCGAGGCGTACGACGCGTACGCGGCACGCAGTGCATGGGCCAGGACCGTCGGGCACCTCCGCGGCAGGCTGTGATCTGCTGAGGGCATGACGGCCCTGACCCGTACCGCCGAGGAGGTCCGGGCGCACGCGGCCGGCGCGGTTGGTCTGACCGCGCTGGACGACGCGGTCGCCGAGTGTTTCGCCTGCCCACGGCTTGTCTCCTGGCGGGAGGAGGTGGCCGCGACGAGACGTGCAGCGTTCCGCGACCAGGAGTACTGGGGCCGCCCGGTGCCCGGCTTCGGCGCGGCCGACGCGTCGATCGCGATCCTCGGGCTGGCGCCGGCCGCGCACGGCGGCAACCGCACCGGGAGGATCTTCACCGGCGACCGCTCCGGCGACGTGCTGTTCGCCGCGCTGCACCGCGCGGGCCTGGCCAACCAGCCGACCAGCGTCTCCGCCGGCGACGGCCTCGCCCTGCGGCACACCCGGATCTTCGCGGCCGTACGCTGCGCCCCGCCGGACAACAAGCCCACGCCCGTCGAGCGCGACACCTGCTCCCCGTGGCTGCACCGCGAGCTGGAACTCGTCCGCCCGACGGTGAAGGTGGTCCTGGCGCTCGGCGCGTTCGCCTGGGCCGCGTGGTGGCCGGCGATGACCGCCGTGTACGGCGTGCGCCCGCCTGTGCCGCGGCCCGCGTTCGGGCACGGGGCACACTGGATGGGCGCCGGTGTGCCCGATCTCCTGGGTTGTTACCACGTCAGCCAGCAGAATACGTTCACCGGCCGGCTCACCCCGGCCATGCTCGACGCCGTGCTGATGCGGGCGAAGGACCTGGCCGGACTGACATGATGCAGGGCTTCGAGCAGGAGCCCGGAGTTAAAGGATCGCATGGAACTCGCCGCACTGCGCCGCTGGTGGCCGCTGGTCGCCGTCGTCGTGCTGCTCGCGCTCGCCAGCCTGGCGGCCGCCCACTCCGCCCCCCAGCTTGAACGGATCGAGCCCGCGGCCGACGCCGGGTCCGCCCCCGGCGAGGTTCGCCCGCAGTCGCCTCCGCCGGTCGTGCCGACTACGGCGGCGGACCCGACGGATGCCGGCAGGAGCCTGCCCGGCTGGGTCGGTGTCGCCGCGCTCGTCCTGCTCGGTGTCCTGCTGATGCTGGGCCTCGTGCTGGTGGTTCGGGCGTTGATCCGTGACCACCGGCGTACCGCGCCCCGGCGGGGGAGCCGGGGACGGGGTGCCGCGCCCGAGACGCCCGCCGCCGACGAGGTGGTCGCGGCCCTCGACGCCGGCCTGCAGGACCTGTCCGACGCCGACCGAGACCCGCGCCGCGCGGTCATCGCCTGCTGGGTACGCCTTGAGCAGGCCGCCGCCGCGGCCGGGACCCCGCGCCGTCCCGACGACACGCCCACCGACCTGGTGACCCGGCTCCTCGCGGAGCAGCACGTCAGCGCGGAGGTCCTCGCCGGGTTCGCCGCGGTCTACCGGGAGGCCCGGTACGCCACCCACATCGTCGGCGAGCAGACCCGCTCCGACGCCCGCGAGGCCCTGCAGCGGCTGCGCACCGATCTTGCGGGGGTGCCGTCGTGACCCGGTCCGGCGACGGGCCGCCGGAGCAGGACCGGCAGCAGGAGGACCGGCGGCAGGAGGAGCTCGCGCCGGTCGCCAGCATCGACGACCTGCTGTACCACGTGGACGAGCCGGCCAAGGCCCGCCGCGATCACGGACGGGCCGTCTGGATCGTCGGTAACGTCACGCTCGTCGTCGTGCTCACTCTCGCCGCTCTCGGCGTGGCGAAACTCGCCGACGTCCGGGTCCCGATCGTCGTGCTCGTCGCCGGGATCATCGCGTTACGGGCGTTGTGGCTGGTCGTGACAGGGGTCGACGTACCCGGGCGGGTCGGCCTGCCACCCCGCCGGACCTCCGCGGACGATGCCGGCCGGTACGTTCTCACCAGCGGTGACCTGCTGCGCACCGCCGTACGCCGGTGGGAGCAACGGTTGCAGGCACCGGCCGACGCCGCCCGGTTCTCCAGTAACGTGCTGCCCGTGCTGGCGGAGTTGACGGACGAGCGGCTGCGGCAGCGGCACGGCATCACCCGCGACTCCGACCCTGCCCGGGCCCGCGAGCTGCTCGGCGAACCGCTCTGGCAGGTCCTCACCGACCGGGGCCGCAAGGCACCCAAGGCCAAGGAATGGGGCGTCCTCGTGGCCGCCCTGGAGCAGCTGTGACGAGAGGACGGACTTCGTGACGGAACCACGCGGGCACGCCATCACCCCGTACGAGACGGGGCGGCTCGCCGGTGCCGTGCTCGATTCGGTCAGCAGCGTGGTGGTCGGCAAGCGGGACGCCCTCGAACTGGTCCTGGCCGGCATCCTCGCGGGCGGTCACGTGCTGCTGGAGGACCTGCCCGGCCTGGGGAAGACGTTGACCGCGCGTTGCTTCGCGCAGGCGCTGGGACTGGACTTCCGGCGCCTGCAGTTCACCCCGGATCTGTTGCCGGCCGACGTGACCGGTTCGTTCCTGTACGACCAGAGCAAGCACGACTTCGCGTTCCGCGCCGGTCCGGTCTTCACGAACCTCCTGCTCGCCGACGAGATCAACCGGACGCCGCCGAAGACCCAGGCGGCGCTGCTGGAGGCGATGCAGGAGAAGCAGGTCTCCGTCGAGGGCGTCACGTACCGGCTGGACCCGCCGTTCCACGTGCTCGCCACGGCGAACCCGATCGAGTACGAGGGCACGTACCCGCTGCCCGAGGCGCAGCTGGACCGATTCATGCTGCGGGTGTCGTTCGGCTACCCGAGGCCCGACGAGGAGTGGGAGGTGCTCCGCCGGCGGATGTCGCGCCGTCAGGAGGAGGCGCGCCTGACGCCCGTCGTGGACGCGTCCGCACTGGTCGCGATGCAGAGTGCGCTGGAGACCGTCGTCGTCGAGGACTCGATCGGCCGGTACATCGTCGAGCTGACCGGCGCCACCCGCGAGCACCCGTCAGTGCTGGTCGGGGCGTCACCGCGCGGCTCACTGGCCCTGCTGCTGCTGGCCCGTGCCCGCGCGGTCATGGACGGCCGGGACTACGTGGTCCCCGAGGACGTCAAACACGTCGCCGCTCCGGCGCTCGCGCACCGGATCACCCTGCGGCCGGAGATGTGGCTGCGCCGCGTCGACCCGTCCTTCGTGGTCAACGAGGTGCTCGGTTCGGTCGCCGCGCCGGCCAGCGGGGCCCTGCCCACGTACGCGGGCGAGTCGGCCTGACGATGGAGGACGAGGCCCCCCGCTGGGTTCCCACCCGCGCGTTCGGCCGGGCGGTGCTGCTCACCGGCCTGCTGCTGGTGCTCGGGGTGGCGCTCGGCCGGGTCGACCTGGTGCTGATCGCCGCACCGTTCGCGGTGGGCGCCGCGGTCGGGCTGCGACGCCGGCCGGCATCGGCGCCCGAGGTGATCATCGAGGCGGACGACGCACACACCGTCGAGGGCGGCGACGTCACGGCGGGGCTCGCCGTGGTCAACCCCGACAAGATCGCGTACGACCTGGTGGTCGTGCGTACCAAGGTGTCGCCCTGGTTGGATCTGCCGCAATCGGACCGGCCCTTCGCGGTGCGGGTCGGCGCCGATCAGGCCACCGGACTGGACCTTTCCGGGACGGCACGACGCTGGGGCCGGCACGACCTGGGCCCCGCGGCAGCCCGCGCGGCCGCCTGCGGCGGTCTGCTCGCCTGCCGGCCCGGCCTCACCGAGGCCCGCGGCGTCCGCGTCTACCCGGTCACCGAGCCGTTCCGCGCGGTCGATGCGATGCCGCGGGCGGCGGGCCTGGTCGGCAACCACCGTTCCCGGCGTCCGGGCGAGGGCGGCGAACTTGCGGGGGTACGCGTCTTCGCGCCGGGCGACCGGCTGCGCCGTATCGACTGGCGCGTCTCCCTGCGCACCCGGTCGCTGCACGTCGCGTCCACCCTGTCCGACCGGGACGCCGAGGTGTTGCTGCTGCTCGACGTGCTCGGAGAGGCCGGCGTCTCGGGTGGGATGAACGGCTCAGCGTCGGTGCTCGACACCACCGTGCGGGCCGCCGCCGCGATCGCCGAGCATTACCTGCACCGCGGCGACCGGGTCTCCCTGCTCGAGTACGGCTCCGCCGCGCGCCGGCTGCGCGCGGCCACCGGCCGACGGCAGTACCTGACCGTCCTCGAATGGCTCCTCGACGTGGCGGGCCGCCCCCCCCCGCCCGCCCCCCCCCCCGCCCCCCCCCCGCCCGACCGGGCCCCCCACCCCCCCCGCCGCGGGCGCACCCCCCCCGGCGCCCCCCCCCCCCGCCCCCGCGGCGTTGGGGCCCGCGGGGCGCGCGGCCCGCCCCCCCCCCCCCCCCCGCGACCGCGGACCACGGCCTGCAGTACGTGTCCCCGAACGCCCTCGTCGTCGTGCTCACCCCGCTCGTCGACCCGCGCTCGGCGGACCTGCTGGCCCGGCTCGCCCAGTCCGGCCGGTTCCTCGTCGCCGTGGACACCCTGCCGGAGCTGACCGCGCCGCCGGAGCGCGGTAACTGGACCTTGCTCGCCTTCCGGCTGTGGCAGATGGAACGGGAGAACACCTTCGGGCAGCTGCGCGAGCACGGCGTACCGGTGGTGCCGTGGGCCGGGGCGGGCAGCCTCGACGTCGTGCTGCGGGACGTTGCCCGGCTCGCCCACGCCCCGAAGGCGGTCGGCCGTTGATGCTGGGCATCCCGGAACGCCTGCGCCGAGTCCGTACGGTCGTCTCCCGCGCCACCCCGCTGCCCCTCGCCGTACGCTGCGGAATCCTCCTCGCCGGGATGCTCGCCGCCGTGGTGGCGTTCCCGAACGGCCTGCTGCAGAGTCGCCTGCTCGGCGTCCTGGTGCCGGTGATCGCGTGGCCCGCCGTGGCGCCTCGTGGGCGGGGGACCACCGGCGTCGCGCTCCTCATCGTCGCGGGGTGGGTGCTCGACACCACGTACTACGCCCAGCCGGTGGTGCTGTGGCGGGTCTTGGCGCTGGCCGGTCTGCTCTACCTCGCGCACACCCTCGCCGCGCTGGCCGCCGTCCTGCCGTACGACGGCGTCGTGGACGTGGCGGTGCCCATCCACTGGCTGGTCCGTGCCGGTGGGGTGATCCTCGGCTCGGCGGTGCTCGCCGTCTCCGTCCTCGCCCTCACCGGCGAGATCGGAGGCGGCGTCTACCTGGCGGCGACCGTCCTGGGCCTGGCCGTGGCCGTCGGCGTGGCCGCCCTGCTCGCCGCGCTCCTTCGGCGGCCCTAACTGCGCGCTCCGCCCTGAGGTGCGCAGACGGCGGCACCACCTGCTGGATACGGCGTTTGTCCAGTCGGGTTGTCCTGGGTCACAGAATCGGCCTGCGACGTGGTATGACCGCCACCACAGGTCCAGGATGGCGCCCGTGAGCACGAAACGGATTCTTGTGGTGGGTGCAGGGCACGTCGGCCTGTACGCCGCCCTTCGCCTGTCCAAGAAGCTGAATCAGCGTCAGGCCGAGGTGGTCGTCGTCGACCCGCAGCCGCATATGACGTACCAGCCGTTCCTGCCGGAGGCGGCTGCCGGCAACCTCTCCCCGCGCCACTCCGTCGTGCCGCTGCGCCGCGAACTCAAGCGCTGCCGCATCGTCTCCGGCGAGGTCACCCGAATCGAGCACGCGCGCAAGACCGTGACGATCCAGCCGATCGAGGGCCCCGCCACCGAGATGACCTACGACCACATCATCGTGGCGCCGGGCTCGGTCTCGCGGACTCTCCCGGTTCCCGGCCTGCGGGAGCAGGGCATCGGGTTCAAGACCATCGGCGAGGCCATCTATCTGCGTAACCACGTGCTTGACCGCCTCGACGTAGCGGCGATCACCCCGGACCCGCAGATCCGGCAGCGGTCGCTGACCTTCGTCTTCGTCGGCGGCGGCTACGCGGGCATCGAGGCCCTCGCCGAGATGGAGGACATGGTCCGGTCGGCGCTGACGTACTACCCGGAGCTCAGGCAGGAGGAGGTGCGCTTCGTCCTGGTCGAGGCCACCCGCCGGATCCTGCCGGAGGTCGGGCCGGACATGGGCGCGTACACCGCCCGCCAGCTGGCCGCCCGCGGCATCGACATCCGACTCGACACCCGGCTGGAGAGCTGTGTCGACGGTGAGATCAAGCTCTCGGACGGCTCGGCCTTCCCCGCCGACACGCTGGTCTGGACGGCCGGCGTCAAGCCGTCGCCGATGCTCGACCTCACCGACCTGCCCCGGGGTCCGCGCGGGCACGTCAACTGCCTGCCCACCCTCCAGGTCGCCGACGGTGACCAGGTCCTCGAGGGCGCGTGGAGCGCCGGTGACTGCGCCCAGGTACCCGACCTGACCAAACCGCCGGGCGCCTGGTGCTCCCCGTCGGCGCAGCACGCCGTACGGCAGGCCGCCCGGATGGCCGACAACATCGTCGCGGTCGTCCGCGGCGGGCAGCCGCAGGTGTACAAGCACAAGTACGCGGGCAGCGTCGCCGGGCTCGGCCTGTACAAGGGCGTGGCGGCGGTCTACGGCATCAAGCTCAAGGGATTCCCGGCGTGGCTGATGCACCGGACGTACCACATGAGCCGGATTCCGTCGTTCAACCGCAAGGTCCGTGTCGTCGCCGACTGGACACTGGCGTTCCTGCTCCGCCGCGAGGTCGTCGCCCTGGGTCAGCTGCACACCCCGCGCGACGAGTTCACCCACGTCACTCCCGAGATCCCCGTCAAGCTGAACGTTTGATTTCTGCTTTTGCGCAGGCGCCCGATGTTCGGGCGCCTGCGTTTCGCTAACGTGTGTCCATCCCCCGGCCCGGGTGGTGGAACGGCAGACACGGCCGCCTTAAAAGCGGCTGCCGCAAGGCGTGCGGGTTCGAGACCCGCCCCGGGCACTGTTCTCAGCCTGTTCACAGCTCGGCGGCCCCCGAGAGGTTGCGGCTCTCGCTTACCCTTGAATCGGCACGATTGTGCTGTTGACCCCTCTAGGGAGACGTGACGTGAAGAGTTCAAACCCGGTGCTCTCGCGCCTCGGCCAGGCGGCCGAGCGGGAGCGGGCCGCCGGATATGGCCGGGCGGGCTACGGCCAGTCGACCGCCGGTGCTCCGCACCAACTCGGGGAGTACACGCTCGGCCAGACCGCCCCGACCACCGGCCGCGCCATGACGGTGGACGACGTCGTCGTCCGTACGGTCACCCTCGTCGGCACCACCGCCGTCACCGCGGCCGTCGCCTGGAACGTCGTTCCGCTGGCGTCGACGTACACCGCGTGGATCGCCGCCGCCCTGGTCGGCTTCGTCCTCGGCATGGTCATCACGTTCATGCAGATCACCAAACCGGCGATCCTGCTGACGTACGCCGTCGTCGAGGGCGTCTTCGTCGGCATGGCGAGCAAGGTCTACGAGAATGCCTTCGACGGCATCGTCCTACAGGCGGTGATCGCGACTCTGGGCGTGTTCCTGCTGATGGCGATGCTCTACAAGAGCAAGGTCATCCGAGCGACACCGAAGTTCGTCAAGGTGATGACCGGCATGGTCATCGGCCTCGGCGTCATCTTCCTCGTCAACATGGTGATGTGGTTCGGCTTCCACACCGTCTCGCCGCTGCGCGACGGCAGCCCGCTGGCGATCGGCTTCAGCCTCGTCTGCATCGCGGTGGCCTCGCTGATGTTCGTCATCTACTTCCAAGAGGCTGAGGAGGGCGTCCGCTACGGTCTCCCCGAGCGTTACGCCTGGCTGTCGGCGTTCGGCATCCTGGTCGGCCTCGTCTGGCTCTACCTCGAGATCCTGCGCCTGCTCAGCTACTTCCAGGGCGACGACTGACAGGTCCCGCCCACCCCGCTCCACCAGCGCCCGCCCCGGTCCGACCGGCGGCGGGCGCTGCCGTTGCCGGCGGGTACCCTCCCGATGTGGCGGACACAGATCTCTCCCGCGCCCTCGAGCGGCTGATGGCGCAGGTCGGGCACTGGGAACAGCCCCGGTGGAGCGCCGACGGCCACGCCGACACGGTGTACGCCCTCGTCCAGCGCCTCGCCGACCGGGCGGCGGACGCCGAGGGCGGGCCCCGGCGTACGGTGCCGCGGCTGCCGGATCACGCCCTTCCCGACCAGGTCCGGGTCCTTGCCGCCGACCTTCTCGCCGCTGGCCCGTCCCCGGACACGCTCGCCGCGGCCGTCGAGGACATCGTGGCCGTCCGCCACGCGCTATAGCTGCCTGCTCCTGGATCAGCCGCCTACTCCTGGATCGACGGCCTTCCGGCCTGGGCGGCGGCCCGGGCCACCGCGGGGTAGAGGGCGTGCGCCCAGACCCGGTAGCCGTCAGCCGACGGGTGGAAGCCGTCGTAGCACAGGGTGCCGCTGTCGGCGCGGAACACGGGACCGGTCTCTGCGCCCAGGTCGACGGCGACGCCGCCCGCCTCCTGTACGGCGAGCGCCTGGGACCGGGCGAGGCGTCGGCCGTGCCAGCCGGTGAGCTGCCTCAGCGGCGGAGCGATGGACCGTACGGCACCCAGGTCAGGGCACGTCCCGACGACGACCTGGACCCCGGCGGCGCGCAGCCGGCGTACGGCCGCCCCGAGGTGGTTCGCGGCGTCCTCGGGGCTGTGGAAGCCCATGGCGTCGTTGGCGCCGATCATGATCAGGGCGACGTCCGGCTTCTCCCCGAGCAGCGCTCGAGCCACCTGCGTGGCGAGGTCGGTGGAGCGGGACCCGGACACGCCGACGCTGGAGAGCAGGACGTGCCGATCGGTGGGTCCGTCCTCGGAGAGCTGCCGGGCCAGCTGACCGCCGACGGTGTCGGCGAGCCATTCGACGCCGACGCCCAGCGCCGCCGCATCACCGAGCAGGACGAGCCGCAGGGGCGCGGCCGCCGTACGGCCCATCGACGTGCGAAGGGCCAGGCCCATGGTCGGTTTGGCGTACCGCCGCGTACGGGCGGCGATCGCCTCCCCGGCGAGCAGAGCGGCACCGCCGACGGTGCCGGCGACAAAGGCGGTGAGTGCCGCCTTTCCGATGCGTCCGGCCACCGTTTCCATGCCGCCTCCTCGCTGGCGATCGTGCGTGCGGCGAAGCGTGCCGCCGTCCTGTTCATTGCCCGTTCGGCGCTCGCTCATGCTGACGCCCGATCCGGTGCGGCCTCTTCCGGGACGACCGGGGGTCCGCCGCCGATGTCCGTACCGGCCACGACGGCGCCGGTGCGGTTCCCGAACCAGGGCAGCTGGTCGAACCACGGATTGGTGCGCAGCAGCGCCCAGCGGCCGGCGGGACCGCGTTCGCGGCCGTCGACGCGGACGGGGCGGACCTCCGTGCCCGCGGAGCGAACCGCCTCCCTCGCGGCCTGCGGGAGGCTGCGTACGCCCTCGGCGCCGGTAGCCGCCACGACGCCGTCGTCCTCGATGACCTCGCGGTGCACGGGCACCGCGGCGGACGGCACGCCGACCGGACGGGTTGCCCCGGCCGCGAGTGCGGCGAGCATGGTGGGAAGCAGCCCGGCGGCCGCGCGTGCGTAGCCCTCGGCCGACGGGTGGAACTGGTCGGCGGCGAACATCCGGACGGGGTCGGCGATCATCTGCGGGCCCATGAGTTCGCCGAGGGAGACGGTCCAGCCGCCCGCCTCGACGGTGGCGACGGTCTGCGCGGCGGCGAGCTGGAGGCTCCAGTGCCGGGCGAGCCAGCGTAACGGCGGTTTGATCGGCTGGATGGCACCCAGGTCGGGGCAGGTGCCGACGACGACCTCGGAACCGGCGGCCCGGAGCCGGCGGACGGCGTCGCCGAGGTACGCGACGGCCCTGTCGCGCGCGGAGCCGTTGGTGACGTCGTTGCCGCCGACGACGATGAGCGCGATGTCGGGCTGGACCTCCAGGGCGGCCTCGACTTGGTACGGCAGCCCGTTGGACCGGGATCCGACGACGGCGAGCCGGTACAGCCGTACGGGCCGCCGCAGCCGCCGGGACACGCCGGTGGCGAGCAGGGCGCCGGGGGTCTCGCGGGGGCGGTGCACGCCGAACCCGGCGGCGGTGGAGTCGCCGAGCATCACCATGGTCAGGGGGCGGCCGGGGAACTTGGGGCCGTACAGCCCGTCGCCCCGGGGCGGGGGCGCCTCGGCCTGCGGGATGACCCGGCGGGCCTGGGCGGCCTGGGCCTTGAGCAGTGCGTAGAAGCCGCCTAGAAGGACGCCACCGGTGCCGGCGGTGATCGTGGCCGCGCGGAGGATCCGGCGGGCGGTGAGCTGTTCCACAGGACCCCCTAACTGACTCTCTGTAATGCGGACTCCGAGGCTAGCGCGCCGTGACCAGGAACACAGCTCGGCCGAAGCGGCAGAACCGTGAGGATTGTCCAGGACCCGACGCGCACCGTTACGTTGCGCACGGTAGTGGTCACCCGGCAGGTTTCGAGTCGGCGTCGGTCACCGTGCTCCGGATGATCACCCGGCGCCCGCGTTCCACCGCGGACCGGTAGTCGTCCGAACCTGTCCGCGGTGTCCCGCTGCTGATCACCAGCGCTGTCGAGCCGTCCATCGCCACGGGGCCGGGGGTCACCGCGGGCCGTCCGCGCGACAGGCGGCTAGGACCGTTCGATGGTGGGTACGTATGACGTCGAGAGCCTCGTGGATCTCCATGCGCATCATCCTGGCGCGGTTGGTCCACCATGGCGAGTAGGAGGCGGGTATGGCGAAAATGTTGAAGCGTACGGCGGCGTTCACGGCCCTCGGCAAGGCCCTGTTCGCGGGTGCCCGCGGGGGGCCCTCGATCGGGAAGAGGATCGCGGCGATCCCGCGGATGACGCGTGCCACCATGCGCGGCGAGTACGACGGCGGTATGCGCGTGGCGCTCATGGCGGCGGCGACCGCGTACATCGTGTCGCCGCTCGACGTCATCCCGGAGGGTGTCTTCCTGGTCTTCGGCCTCGCCGATGACGCTGTGGCGTTGACGTGGCTGGCGGGCAGCCTGCTCGCCGAGACGGAGCGCTACCTGCGCTGGGAGGCGGAGCGCCCGGCCGTTGCCGCGAAGCGGACACCGCGGGTCGGCACGTAGGCTGACCGCCGGAAGCCGGCTTCTCGCCGGCAGGATGGCCGGCCATGCCGGCGGGTGAGAAGGGCACAACGAGGTGCACTACTACGACAGCGTCGTCGAGACGATCGGCGATACGCCGCTGGTGCGGCTGCGCAGCGTGACGGACGGCATCGCGGCGACGGTGCTGGCCAAGGTCGAGTACTTCAACCCGGGCGGCTCGGTCAAGGACCGCATCGCCCTGCGCATGATCGAGGACGCCGAGAAGGCCGGGCTGCTCCAGCCTGGCGGCACGATCGTCGAACCCACCAGCGGGAACACCGGCGTCGGGCTGGCCCTGGTCGCGCAGACCCGCGGCTACAAGTGCGTCTTCGTCTGCCCGGACAAGGTCAGCGAGGACAAGCAGAACGTGATGCGCGCGTACGGCGCCGAAGTCGTGGTCTGCCCGACGGCGGTGGCGCCGGAGGACCCGCGCAGCTACTACAACGTCTCGGACCGCCTGGCCCGGGAGATCCCGGGAGCGTGGAAGCCCGATCAGTACGCCAACCCGGCCAACCCCCGCTCGCACTACGAGCACACCGGCCCGGAGCTGTGGAACCAGACCGCCCGCCGGATCACCCACTTCGTCGCCGGTGTCGGCACCGGCGGCACGATCACGGGCGTCGGCCGCTACCTGCGCGAACAAGGTCCGGTAAAGATCATCGGCGCCGACCCGGAGGGCTCCGTCTACTCCGGTGGGACCGGCCGGCCGTACCTGGTCGAAGGGGTCGGGGAGGATTTCTGGCCCACCACGTACGACCGCGACATCTGCAACGAGATCATCGAGGTCTCCGACAAGGCCAGTTTCGAGATGACCCGCCGCCTGGCCCGGGAGGAGGGCCTGCTGGTCGGCGGCTCCTGCGGCATGGCCGTCGTCGCGGCCCTCGATGTCGCCCGCAGGGCCGGGCCCGACGACGTCGTCGTGGTGCTGCTCCCCGACGGTGGCCGCGGCTACCTGTCGAAGATCTTCAACGACGAGTGGATGGCCCGCTACGGCTTCCTGGAGACCGGCGACGGCCAGGCCACGGTCGCGGAGGCGCTCGGCGCCAAGGGCGGCGCGATCCCGCCGCTGGTCCACGTCCACCCGACCGAAACGGTCCGTGACGCCATCGACTACATGCGGGAGTACGGCGTCAGCCAACTGCCCGTACTGAAGGCGGAGCCTCCCGTGGTGACCGGCGAGGTGGCCGGTTCGATCGCCGAGAAGGCGCTGCTCGACGCCCTCTTCTCCGGCCAGGCGCACCTGCACGACACGATCGAACGCCACATGGCCGCGCCGCTGCCGATGATCGGCGGCGGCCAGCCGGTCGGGGAGGCGGTCACCCTGCTGGAGTCCGCGGACGCCGCGATGGTCCTCGTGGACGGCAAGCCTGCCGGGGTTCTCACCCGCCAGGATCTTCTCGCCCATCTCAGCTGACGTTCCCCCGTGGGGAACGGTCCACAATCGATGGACCGGGACCTACCGGGCCGCCAGTTCCGCCGGAATCGTCACGACGTCGACGAAGGCGTCGCGACGCAGGACGGTGATGGGCAGACGGGTGCCGATCGCCGGGCCCAGCATCAGGCGTTGCAGGGCCTGGACGCTCTCGGTGGGGCGGCCGCCGGCCGTGACGAGGATGTCGCCGAGGTAGATCCCGGCCGTTCCCGCAGGGCTGTCCGGGACGACCTCGACGACGCGCAGGCCGTACCTCTGGCCCAGCCGGGTGGCCAGGGGAGGCGGCAGCGGTACGGGCACCCCGGCCACACCGAGCCAGGCCCGGCGTACGCGGCCGTGGGCGACGAGGTCGCCGATGATGTGCCGGGTCGTGCTGTTGATGGGAACCGCGAGGCCGAGGCCGTAGCCGGCGACCGCCGTGTTGACGCCGACCACCCGGCCCGCGGAGTCGGCGAGGGCCCCGCCGGAGTTCCCGGGGTTCAGGGCGGCGTCGGTCTGGATGACGTCGTCGATGAGGCGTACGTGGCGGCCGTCGCGGGCCGGGATGGAGCGGCCGAGGCCGGAGACCACGCCTGCCGTGACGGAGCCGGCCAGGCCCATCGGGTTGCCGACGGCGACGACGAGCTGCCCGATCTCGAGGGTGTCGGCGTCACCGAGCGGTGCGGCGGCTGCGCCGGGGGCGCGTACGCGGAGAACTGCCAGGTCGGAGAGGGGGTCGGCGCCGACGACATCGAAGTCCGACCCGGTGCCGTCAGCGAAGTCGGCGGTGCCGGTGGTCGCGCCGGCGACGACGTGGGCGCTGGTGAGGAGGAAGCCGTCGCCGGTGAAACTGATGGCGGAACCCGCGCCGGCGCCGCGGGACGTGCGGACCGACAGCGCCGCGACGCTGGGCAGCAGCGATGCGGCGACACCGGTGACGACGCGGCTGTAGGCGTCGTGCGCTTCGGTATCCATGGTGGTCTCAACGCCGTGACCTGCGCGAACCATGCCCGGCGGGCGTCCGCCGTGAGCGAACGCGGCGACGGTCACGGATAGTCGTGCAAATCGCACAGAAAGTGCGACCGGCGGGTCCTGCGGAGAGGTTCACTTCATAGTGACGGAGGTACGCAGGACTTCCGACAGCAAGGGGGAGGAATGGTCAGCGTTGACCATGCGACACCGGCGGACATCGTCGATCACCTGCTGTGGCAGGAGTCGCAGACGATGCTCGGACGGCACACCGCACCCGATCTGCACGGCTTCTGTGTCGGGTGCGGCTGGCAGTGGCCATGCGCGCCGAGGCGGCTGGCCGAGCGGGCGGAGGCGGCCTCCCGGAGCCCGTGGCGGGAGGCACTGTCCTTTCGGCACGACCTGAACAGCATCCGCGCCGTGGCCGGCATCCGTACGGACGTGGACGACAACCAGCTCGCCGGCCGTACGGCGGGCCCGGCCGGCGGCAACCGGCGGGCCCGGCACGCGGCGGTCAACCGCGGACCGTTCGATTGAGAACTCCACAGACCACCAGGACGTGCGGTACGGAAGTCTGACCGTCCCCCGGCAGGCCCGTCGTCTTCGGACCGTATCGACGTTCACCCAGGCGGTTGACGCCGCGGTGCCCCGCCAGCACCCGGCATCCCGCACCCAGAACCCGCCCAACGACTGGAAGGCCGGCATGCCTCCGCCGGCCCGACGCCTCCGGCCAGGCGTCAGACCCCCGGTTTGGGCGGGTACGGCGGGCGGGAGTACATGACCAGCAGGTTCCCCCGCATTCACAACGGTCATGTACTCCCGTCCAGCTCTTTGGCATAGCGAAGCTGGAGAGTCAGTTCCGGCCCGATCGGCTCGTCCCGCCGTCCGCCGTCGAATGTCCAGCCGCCCCGCTCGTAGAACTCGCGAGCCCGGATGTTGTGCTCGAGAACCCAGAGCACGGCCCGCGTACCGCGGGTGCTCAGGTCGGCGAGCGCGTCGATCATCAGCGCCCGTCCGATGCCGCTGCCCTGGTGGGCCGGATCGACGTGGATCGCGTGGAGGATGCCGACGCCCTCGTGTCCGGTCGGCCCGGTGTAGGTGAACCCCGCGATCTCGCCGTCGGCGACCGCCACGGTGAGCCGGTGATCCTCCCGCTCCCAGCGGTAGCGCTCCGCCCAGTATTCGCCCATGGCCTCCGGTCCGACGGCGTTCAGCGCCGCGGGGGAGAGGAAACCCGCGTAGGCGCCGGTCCGCGACGCCACGTGGAGGCGTCCGATCGCGGCGGCGTCGTTGTCGCGGGCGGGGCGCAGGAGTGCTGTCACCCGACAACCCTAGGCCGGCCTCGCCTGGGCGGAAGCGGCACACGGTCCAGGTCGGCGGCGGCGAGGTTCCCGGAGCATCGGGCACGACGGACCTCTCGCGGACATGAAGCGACCCCCGGGGGTTCTCCGCGGAACGCGGTCCGGTCGGACTAGGCCGGAACCCCGGGGGCCGGGTGGCTGTTTGGAATTCGCCGCACCGCTGCCACACGGTCTCGACGTCTGACGAAAGTAGAGCTGTCAAGGACAGCGGCTAGCGGACAGCCACCTCACGAGTCCCGTTGCTGTACAACGTCGGACCACCTCCTCTCACGTGTACGGCAACGTTAACCACGTGCGCGGCCGGGCGGCAAGGCGAATTACAGCCGGGGGAACACCCGGGGCGACATCTCCGTGCCCTCCACGACCAGCGCCGCCGGGCCGATGATCTTGGGGTCTGGTCGGCCGACCACCTCGTGCTCCTTGTTCCTGTACTCGAAGAGGTTGAGCACGTACCCCATGGCCTCAAGGCGCGCACGCTTCTTGTCGTTGCTCTTCACCACGGTCCAGGGGGCGTCGGCGGTGTCCGTGTAGAAGAACATCGCGTCCTTCGCCTCGGTGTAGTCGTCCCAACGGTCGAGGGACTCCAGGTCCATCGGTGAGAGCTTCCACTGCCGGACCGGGTCCACCTGCCGAATCGCGAACCGGGTACGCTGCTCCGCTCGCGACACCGAGAACCACAGCTTCACCAGGTTGATCTTCGAGCGGACGAGCATCCGCTCCAGCTCCGGCGCCTGCCGCATGAACTCGAGGTATTCGATCCGGTCACAGAAGCCCATGACCCGCTCCACACCGGCGCGGTTGTACCAGGACCGGTCGAACATCACGATCTCGCCGGCCGCCGGCAGGTGCTTGATGTAGCGCTGGAAGTACCACTGGCACGCCTCGCGCTGGGTCGGCTTCTCCAACGCCACCACCGACGCCCCGCGCGGGTTCAGGTGCTCGATGAACCGCTTGATCGTGCCGCCCTTGCCGGCTGCGTCCCGCCCCTCGAAAATGATCACCAGTCGTTGCCCGGTGGACTTGATCCACTTCTGAAGCTTCAGCAGCTCGATCTGCAGCAGCCGCTTCTGGCGGTCGTACTCGTCGCGGGCGAGCCGCTCGTCGTACGGGTAGTCCTCCCGCCACGTGTCCACCGGCGTCCCGTCGGCGTTGAGCAGGATCGGGTCGTCGTCCTCGTCGTCGCTGACCCGGTAACTGCCGAGGTCCGGCAGGGCGGTCGGCATCGTGTCGTCGTCGGCCATGGTGCAGTCATACCCAGCTCAGAGATTTTTTCGCCGGCGTCGTACCGAACGCGACGCATCCGGCAGACGGCGCAGAGACTCCTCGCCCTCCTGGAGCTGCCGGGCGTGCAGGACGCCGTAGAGGAAGCCGTCCCGGCGCGGAGCCCGGTCGCGTAGCAGGGTCGCGGTGACCACCGCGTCCTGATGTTCGCCGAGCACGTCCTGCATGCGCGTCAGGGCCTTGACCAGGCCCTTCGTCCGCTTGCCATAGATTTCGGCCGCGTACCGGGCCCGCTTGTACGCCTTGCGGGCAGCGTGGAACTCGACGTCCTGCTCCGCGGCGGCCAGCTTCGCGTCCGCCCGGGCCAGAGCCCTGCGGGCCCGCCGCCCCGGCCGCACACCGGGCCGCGGCGCGGCCGTGACCATGGCGTCCACCTCGTCCAGCACGGCGTAGTACCGGCTGTCGTCGAGGGCGGCGGCGAGCTCCTCCCGGCCGCGAGCCACGTCATCGTCGAGCATGTCGTGCACCGGCTTGTGGATCGGTGCGAACTGCTGGTCGGTCGTGATGGTGCTCAGCCGCGCCTGCATGACCTGCGCGTCCCGGACCGCGCCGAGCGCGTGCGCCAGCCATGACAACTCCACGCGCAGCCGGTCGGCCCGGCCACCGTCCCAGCGCGCGCGGAACGTCTTCAGGGTGCTGCGCAGCCGCCGGATCGCCACCCGCATGTCGTGGACGGCGTCCTCGTCGCCGCCGCGGGCCGCCGGATCGTTCGCGACGATCGCGTCGCGCTGCGCCGCGGCGTACGCCCCGACCCGGTCCGCGGGTCGCGCCGGAGGCGAGGGCACCCGGTCACCCAGCACCCGGCCCAGCTTCGAGGGTCCGGCCGCCCGGGTCGCACCGGCCGCCCGCAAGGCGAGCTCGACCTCATCCAGTACGCGCTCAGGGCCCTCGACGAGCTCGACCTCGACCTCCCGCCAGTGCCGCGCCTCACCGTACGCCTCGGCGTCCACGGTGTCGTCTGCGATCAGCGCCAGGACCGTACCGTCGTCGTCGAGCAGGGGCGTCTCGATCCGGGTGGTCCGCAGCGTCGCGACCCGCCGGATCGGGCGGCCCCGGACGACGGCCCGTACCCGCTGGACGATCTCGCCGGGCACCTCGCCGTCGTCATCACCCAGCGGCAGCCGGTGCTCGGTGCGGTCGGCGCCGTCACCGGGAGTCTTGAGGTGCCAGCCGGCGTCGGAACCCCCCGTCCGCCGGCGCAGCGTCATCCGGGCGGTGAGAAGCCGCAGGTCCTCGGTGTCGTAGTACGCCGCGACCAGCGTGTGCGTCTCCGACTCGCCGGTCGGGCCCACGTCCGGGAGGATCAGACCGTCCGGGACGTCGTACTTGCGTTCCGCCTCCGTGACCGTCTGCATCACCCCATCCTTCCGCCACCCGCCCGCAACCGCACGCGTCCTCACTTCGTGCCTGTGCGGCGATCTCATGAATGGCGAAACCTCCAGCTAGCGGATGAGGGTCGACATGAGCGGGCGCCGGTGGAAGATCTACGCGGGGCTGATGGCGGTGCTGATCGCCGGCTATCAGGTGCTCCCGGCGTACCCGTGGCTGGACGCCGGCTGGCGGATCGGCACCGGCTATCTGGGGGCCGGGGCGATCCTCGCCGGCACGCGCCGGTTCTCGCGCGCCGAACGGCTCCCGTGGTGGTGCTTCGCCTTCGGGATCGCGGCCGATGCCACCGGCGCCTTCTTCTCCACGTACGCGACGGAGGTGCTGAAGGCCGACGGCGTGCCGTGCCTCGCGGATCCGTGGCATCTGATGCTCTACCCCGCCTGTGCGGTCGGCGTCGCGCTCCTGATCCGGCGCCGCGAGAGCCGCCGTGACCTGGCCGCCGTGGTCGACGCGACCACCGTCACGATCGGCGTCGGCCTGCTCGGCTGGATCTTCGTCATCCACCCCGTCGCCGACGACACGTCGATCTCATTGCTCGGCCGGATCGCCCTGGTGGCGTACCCGGTCGGCGGCGTCGTGCTGCTCGCCGTGATGGCCCGGCTGGTACGCGGCAGCGGACTGCGCGGTGCCGCGTTCTGGGGGATCGTGGCGTCGTTGGCCGTCTTCCTCATCGGCGACGCGGCCCGGGTGGTGCTCGGCAACCTCGGCCCGGACATCACCGGTACGCTCGCCGAGCGCGTCCTCACGTCGATCTTCCTGGTGGCGTGCGGCCTGCTGGGGACCGCGGCGCAGCACCGCCGGGCTCGCGACGTCACCCGCACGGCCCGGGCCCGCGCACCGAGGTTCAGCGCCCCGCATCTGGCACTGCTCGCCGCCGTGTCCATGATCGCTCCGGCGATCCTCGCCTATCAGGCGCTGAAGGGCGACATCCGCGACGGTGGTGCGATCGCGGTCGGCTCGGCCGCCCTGTTCGGCCTTGTCGTGACCCGGATGGCGCAGCTGCTCCGGCAGGTCGAACGGCAGTCCGGCCGTCTGCGCGAGCTGTCCCGCAGCGATGAGCTCACGGGCCTTCCCAACCGGCGCGCCTGGACCGACGAGCTGCCGCGTGCCCTGGAGTACGCCCGCCGCGACGGCACGTCGGTTTCGGTGGCCATGCTGAACCTCGACCACTTCAAGATCTTCAACGACTGCTACGGCCGCCCGGCCGGGGACCGGCTGATCAAGGCCGCCGTGTCGTCCTGGCAGGGCGAGCTGCGCGGCGTCGACCTGCTCGCCCGGTGGACCGGCGAGACGTTCATCGTGCTGCTGCCCGGCGGTGACACGTCGGCGGCCACCGTGGCCCTGGAACGGATGCAGGCCGCCACGCCGCTCCGCCAGACCTTCTCGGCCGGGGTCGCCACCTGGGACGGCAGCGAGACGTCGGAAACGCTCATCGCCCGCGCCGACACGGCCCTTTACGTCGCCAAGGCCGCCGGCCGCAACCGGATCAGCGCGGCGCTCCGGGTGCCCGAGCTGATCCGGTTGCCCTGACGTCGGTCAGGTTCACGGCGATATCCGTGCAGGACACTCGCGCATCCCCACGTCCGGCCTCACCCGGTGTCGACGCCGTGTGCCCGCAGGTAGGCCGCCCTCGAGTAGTACGCCGCCGCAGCGCCGTAGTACATCATCGCCTGGGCGACGTGGAAGCTGTTCTCTGACAGTGCCTTCTTGGCGTTGGAAGTCTCCGACCAGCGAATCTCGGCGTCCGTCGTACCGATGCCGCGCCGGAAGCACCGTTGCCGGTTCAGTTCCTGCCCGACGGTGAACCGTTCGAGCGCGCTCTCGGCCTTACGCATCATGTCGCGCGCCCTGTCGATCAGGAACTCCGCGAACGCCCAGGCCGCCCGCTCCTCCTCGTTGTTGAACCTCGCCACGGTGGCACCTCCCCGCGTCCGTGTTCAACCAGTCTGCGGGGAGATGTCGGGCGTTGTCGATCTCAGTCGCCCAGACGATTGAACCTAACCGGGCAAGTAAAGCTATTCGGCATGAATCTCCACCTATGTGACCCGTCGAGCTGGCCTCGCACCATGCGTGGTGCGATCCACTGCCGGATCAGTCACGACCGCGAAGATGCAGGGCCGGGAGTACCCCGCCAGGCGGAGTGCCGTCGACGCGATCGTGAGCTGGCATGGCGACCGGCTGACGCGCTCGCCATGAGAGCTTGAGGACGTAATCGACCAGGCCAACAAGTTCGGCATCGAACCGGCCCACCGCCACCCGGGACGTAGACCTCGGCACACCTACCGGCCGCCTGGTCGTACGGATGTTTGGCGCCGCAGCTCGTCGCGAGATCGAACCGTCGTCTCGTCTCAGCCATGAACCTCAGTCCCTCAAGTTCCGGCCTCCACACTACGAGGGGATCCACAGTCCCATGACGTAGACATCATCCGGTGATGGGCGACATGCCGGGGATCACTCCTGGGTCGGGTGTTCTCAGGCATCGGAACTTTGGCTTAAAGATAGGTTTACGTCCTGATGGGGATGCAGCTTCCGCAGTGGGTCGGCGCCATGTTCTTGGTGGCGACGGGTGATGGTTGGCCGGCGGCTGATGAGGACGGTCTTCGGGCGCTGGCGCGCGAGTGGTCGGGTATTGCCGAGGCGATCGCGGTGTTGGAGCAGGCTCTGAGCGAGTCGGTGCGGGTGGGGTGGCGGGTCGGCTGGGCTGGTCCGGCGGCCGAGGCGTTCACCGCCGCCGGGGCGGTGTTGTCGGGGCAGGGTGGTCAGCATGTGACCGCTTTGGCGCACGGGTCTCGGGGGTTGTCCACGTTCATCGAGGACACCAGCGCCGAGGTGCAGTATCTGAAGCTGATCGTGTTGGGGCAGTTGGTCATGGTGGCGGGGCAGATCGCGTATCTGGGCGCGATGGCGCCGGTGACGTTCGGTGCGTCGACGGCGGCGATCCCGGCGTTGCAGGCTGCCGGGCGGGCGTTCGCGGTGATGGCGGTGCGTCGGTTGCTCGTGTCGATCGCGGTGGGGCAGGCGCTGCAGGTCGGGTTGGACGCGTCGATCCAGGCCTTGCAGAGGTTCGCGCTGGGTACGCGCCGGGAGTGGAACACCCAGTTGACCGGTATGGCTGCGATCACCGGGGCGATGGGTACGGCGTTGGGGCCGGTGATGGGTGCCCTGGGCGGTGTGGTGGGCAAGGCGGCGGGTCGGGTGGTGGGGACGACGGTCGCGGGCGCGGTGGAGCGGATCGGGGTCGGTGCGGTGCATGAGTACGGCACCGCGGTTGGCGCCGCGTTGGTGACCGGGCGGGGCCCTGTCGGGACTCCGTGGGACCTGACCGCTGGGGCCAGCGATGGTGCCGTGGATGCAGTTGGTCAGCTGCTGCGTCGCCGTCGTGCTGGCTCCGTGACGAGCGTGACGGACAGCTCCAGTGCGCCGGCCCGGTCCGCCACCGGTACGGCGTCATCGCCGGTGACGGATGCGGTGGGGTTGGCGTCGCGGTCCCCGGCGACGGCTGCGGTCACGGGTGACCGGCCGATCGTGGCGGCGGCGGGGCAGAGGCAGGTGGACATGATGCGGGTCGAACCCGGGTCGGCGGTCACGGTGACCGTTCGGGTACCGGAGGCGGAGACCGGTTATGCCGCGCTGGTGGAGACCTACGCCCCGGACGATGGTCATCAGGTGGTTGGTGAGTCGTCGGGGATTGTGCCGTCCGCGCCGGTCGGGCGGGGGGTGGTCTCTGGTCTCGGCGTGGTCGCCGGTACGGGTGCTGAGGTTGTACCGCCGGGCTGGCAGCCCGGCCGTGGTCAGGATCTGTCCGCTCCGTTCTGGACACTGCAGGAAGTCGACGCGTTACTGCGGTCCGGAGAAACCGAAACCGAATCCGGTGCTGGTGCCGAAGCCGGCGCCGGTGAGGTAGCCGGTGACTCGACCGTGACCGAGTGGTTGGCTTGCGGATCGCCGTCGTGGGCGTGGCGGGTCAGCGGTGTGGCAGCTGACGGGTCGCTGGGAGGAGCCGGTTCCCCGGTGCGGGTGGACGGCGCCGATGTCACCCCGAACGGTGCTGGGGGGCAGGACGGTGCTGGGTGGCAGGACGCCGGGGAGTTGGCGCCGTACCGCATCGCCAGTCGGTCCTCGGTAACCGTCGTGCCGGTCTCGGGTGAGCAGCAGCCCGGCCCAGCCGGCGACGGTGGCGGTGATGATGATGGCAATTTTTGGGCGTTTTTGGATCAGCCCCTCGATGATGAGCAGCGGGATGTGCTCACCGCGCTTATCGACGGCTCGCCGCCGACGATTGATCAGGTGTTACGCGGCGTCGATCCGCGCCCGGACGTGCTCGACACCACGACCGGCACGATTGGGCAGCCGTCGTCCTGGCTGGTGGACGGGGGGCAGCCGGTCGGGCAGGTCGATGCCGTGACCGGTGGTGGCCCCGCTGACCGGTCACCGGGGCAGCACCGGAGATCCGGTGTGGTGCCCATCAAGCGATCAGCGGGGCAGGCCGGGCTGGACAGCGCTCTCGCGTCGTCCAGCCAGGGCTGGCGGCGCAGCGGCAAGCGCCGCTCGGCACGATCAAGGTCGGCCGTACCGGCGGGAGTT
>CBIHNN010000025.1:0-63467 GCA_966211315.1 uncultured Micromonosporaceae bacterium
ACGTCAGCTCACCACGCTGACCTCGCCAGACACCGTATCTGAACGGCATTGGGTCTTGATCCTCGCGAACCAGTCGAAACCGGTGCCGCTCACGCACCCGGTCGACTGTGCGGACGGGTCTGGCAACAGCTTCGCCGCCGGTACCCCAGTCCTGTTGGCCGACGGGATGAGCAAGCCCATTGAGGCCATCACCGTCGACGATGTCGTCCGGGCCAGCGATCCGGTCATCGGCATCACCCGCGCCGAGCCGGTCACCGACCTGATCCACCACAGTGGCCCGCATCTGATGGTGAACGTCGGCCTGGCCGGCGGGGCGGTGCTGCGGGCCACCGACCATCACGCGTTCTGGAACGTCACGGCGGGTCGCTTCATCGACGCGATCGACCTGCACGTCGGGGACGAGCTGCTCGCCAGCGATGGCCGTCCAGTGACCGTCACCTCGCTCACCACGGACGGGGCGCACCTGACGGCGTACAACCTGAGCGTCGCGGAGCTGCACACCTACTATGTCCTAGCGGGTGAAACCGCGGTCCTCGTACACAACGATGGTGGTGAGATGATCGGTGCCCATGGCACCCAGATCACAAGCAAGACACTTTGGTTGCGCGGCGCTTATCGAATTGACGTGGAAAATCCTAATCCGGGTCAACGGCCGGGCCAGCTTCACTTCCAAGATCAGGCAACTGGCGCCAAGTACATGTACAATTTTGAGACGGGCGAATTTGACGGTATGCCAAACAGTCTGAAGAAGGAGCTTGCCAAGAACTTCCCCGACTACACCAAGGGTATCGCTAAGGGCAAGACCGCCCTTAACTTCACCGGATGCTGATTCACCAAGTGCTAAATGCTGGACCACGAGAGGAACGGGAAGGTCGGTAATGCGCTACAACGCGATATTCGCTCAGATTGCTGACGAGAAATCGTTAAATAGAGTGTCGGAAGCCGACCTTCCCGAACCCTTCCGGCGGGCTACCAGTGAGGGCTGGCTGAGGGACGAACATGGCGCCTGGCTGCTAAAATATTTCCTCGAAACGTATTCGAGTTCACCCGCGGCATTTGCCGATGTCACAGGCTATGAGGCTGCGGTAAACGGTCGTGGCGTGCCGGACATTGATCTCACGAGCGACGGGCTTGACCGTGCTAGGGACTTGGCGAAGCGGGCCTATGCCTTTGCGAGAGTGGCCCTCTATCGACTTAGCAGGGTGCCGGGTCATCCCCTCGCTGCCGCGTACGTTTCGATCAGTTCTTTGGAAATGGATGGCGACGAGATCTATACGGGGAGTATCACGTTCACCACGCCGCATGAAGGAGAACCGCGGTATGTTGACAACGTGGAAGAATTGACGTCGAATGCGGTGCTGATGGTGGACATCTCGGACTGCATCGAGCCACTTCCATAAACGTGTGCTGGCGGACCTGCGCGTTTGTCCGGGTTGCCGTCACCAGTCCTGGGGCAAGGAGTTCCCCGCCGACTACTGTATCGGCAGTTCATGGAGGTATACGGTCCCGGAGGGATCGATGACTTTCTGAGCATTGTGCCGCCGGAGTCGAGGGATGCCGAGTCGGATCCCTCGATCGGCGGTATGGCTTGTGAGACGGCTACCGCCGAGCTCCTGTGGACGGAAGTGCCGAAGGAGGACGGGTTGGCCGGGGCCGAGCCGCTGGTCATTGCGTGGGGGGTGGATTCCGGTGCGGACAGTCTGTGCTGGGACGCCTCCGGCGACGACCCCGCTGCCTGGCCGGTCCTGGTATGCAAGCGGGGCGACGGGATGTGGCGACGCTACGACTGCGGGATGGTGGAGTTCCTGCTGCGTGTGTTGCGGGCGGACTTCGACGAGTGTCCGCTGAGTGACCTCAGCTTCTGGGGTGTGGCGACGGTGAAGTTCCTGACCCCGAGTGAGGAAAGCAACTACTGGAGGCGCGACTCAACCCGTGGACGGGCGAGCCCGACCCGTACGCCGCGATGTATCCATCCTGACGATGGCGGCGATTCCCAGTTTCCCCCGGCGGCGAATGGACCCGGCTTGCCGATGTCAATTCCCTGAAACCGTAGAGCCTTTGATCTTGATTTTTAGAACTTGATGGGGTTGGTGGATGAGAGGCGGCGGAGCCGCCTCCTCTCTTGATCTCACGCCGCGTGCTCTGCGCGGACCCGGGCCTCGTAGACCGTCGGCGGCAGCCGACCCGCCGTCGAGTGCCGCCTGTTCGTTGTTGTCTCCTCGACGAAGGCGGCGAGCGCAGCCCGGCCGGTGCTCGGGTGGCGAAGCGCCCGGCGTCGGCGAGCAGTTCGAGTCGAGGGTGGAGTTGAACGACTCAGCGACCGCGTTGTCCAGGGTCGAGTGGCTCACTCCTGCGCGAGAGTGGGCAACTCATGGAATGAGCCTGTCACGGTTGCCATGACAGGTCCCATGGAATACCGCATGGTCCGAATATCACCGTCCACCAGCAAACCCCTGATCCCGGCGCTGCCAGTGCGGCACGAAAAGCCCTGCCGCGCCTCACGAATGCACCTCTCGGCTGCAGGAGTTCAGCTCGGCCGAGGACTTCCAGCAAACACTGAAAGGGAGGAACCACCTGCCATGCCCAGCGACAACCTCATCGAGAGGTACACCGAGAAGTACACCGGCCATCCTGTCACGCAGGCCGACCTCCGTACCGCCACCGGCGGTCTACCCGCGGAGCTGGCCGCCGTGCTGTGCGCCGCCGTGTTCAGCCTGCAGAGCTGCGAACAGCAGCTCCTGCAGGTCGCTTCATTGCTGTATGACACCGCGGCGAAGATCCGCGCCAACATCGACGCCGACCGGGACCAGCCCGTGGTGCACCTCAACAACATGGGCGAACTGCTGTCCAACGGTGCGCGCACGGACATGCTCATCGCCCAACGCGCAGACCGCATCGAGCACCTGCGCCGACTCGTCTGGCTGTGGCAACACCGCACCGCGCCCTCAGAGCCGGCCGACCCGGCAGCCGGCGAACCCACCACCTGACCCGCCTTCACCCGACCTCAGGAAGGGAGCCTCGCCATGTCCATTTCCGATGGTGACGAGCCCGACTACGACCACGAAACCATCCTTGAACAGGTCATCCGTGCGCTGGTGACCAGCGACGACCTCGACGAACTCAGCGCCGACGCCGACACCGCGACCCTGATCGACCGCGACGGCCAGCCGGTCCTGATCACCAGCGCGCTGACCTACACCGACGCCGGTGTCCTCACCTACGACAAGGGCGTCTACCTGGAGCTGTCCGACGGCAGCCGGTTCGGGCGGCGATCAACGCCCTCGCCCGCGCCTGACAAAGCCCCGCGGCCCGCGCCGCCCTGAGTCTCCAGAGCGGAGCCTCGGGGCGGCGCGACCCCGCCACTACCTGGGCCCGCCGCCGGACGCGTCGGCCCTTCGAAGAGAGGCGACCATGCGTTACACCGGCCACCCCGCCTACCCGTTCGACGACACCCACCACGCCTACCGCCGGTTCCTTACCATCGCCCGCGACCACGTCGACCTCGTCGGCTGGACCACGACCGGTGGCCGGCCCGCCCTAACCAGCGTCCGCGACCGCGACAGCGGCCACCTGTTCACCGTCGCCGTCGTCGACTCAGACCACGGCCTGCTCGATCCGCACACCGTGCTCGCCATCCACCGCGACGGGTCGCTCGGTGCCCACGGACTGTTCGACGGTGCTGCCGCCGCCGACGCAGCCGCGGCGCCCCTGGCCGCGAGCGACGACACCATCACCGCGACGAAGACCCTCGGGGTGCGACCCACCGACGAGCAGCAGCTGCCCGGCGAGGCGTGGCAGCCGATCCCGGCCCCCCTCGCCGCCCGGCCACACGGGGGACTGACCACCGGCAGCGACCGGTTGCTGCTCCTGCCGCAGCTCGTGCCGCCGGCACGGCTGCCACGATGGCGACGCCGACTCACCCACCACCAGGCACCACCCGCGAGAGCGGCCAGGACGACGGCGATCCCGGGCATCCACGCCCCCGCGACAGCCCACCCGGCGCCGGACAACACCCCACCCGCGATAAGCAGCGGGATGACACAGCACGCCGCGCACGCCAGCCCGGCAAGGCCGGTCAGCCCAGGCGCATCTGTCGGCGGGCGCAGTCAGCGAGCGTCGGCATCCGGGGCTCCTCGCACGATGGTGGCGAATGGGATGGGACAGCACGGCGCACCGGCGCACGCGACCAGGTCGTCGCAGCCGGCGTCGACAGCAGCGCGCAGCGTTCCAGCGATGACCTGCAAGTCGGCGATCTTCGCCTCCACCTCGGCCAGTTTCGCCTGGGCACGAGCAAGCAGCCCTACGTCCGGGCGCCGGCCGTGGCGGTGCCGGCCTGTTTCGAGGAGGTCGGCGACCTCGTCGAGGGTGAACCCGAGCCGCTGCGCCGCCTTGATCACCTTCAGGGTGATGATCGCCTGCTCCGGGTACAACCGGTGCCCGCCGAGGCTGCGGTCCGGCTCGGCGAGCAGGCCGCGGCGTTCGTAGTAGCGCAGGGTTTGTAGGTTGACTCCGGCGGCGTCGGCGATCTGACTGCTGCGCAGCCCGCTCACGCCGCCATCACCGCCGCGGCTCGAGCGGCGAGCGCGTCGAGAACCGCAACCTGCCCGGCCGGGACCTCCGCCAGTAACTCCAACGGTCCGCCGGGGGCGGTGCGGCGGGAATCGAAGGTGAAGGTGAAGAAGGAACAGCACGCGCTCTCCCGGGCGGTCAGATCCCGTGCCGTCGCTTCGGCCGCCGGGTCGAGCTCCCAGCGCAGCCGCGTCGGTGTCGGCCGGTGCTGCCCGCGCAGGGCAGTGGCGAACAGGTCGTCGAACTCGGCCAGCCGCAGCGGCCGCTCAGCGGTGGGCAGGGTGCACGCCTCGGGCGCCGACGCCAGCCCAGGCACTTCATTGTTCTCGCTCATACCACGACGATAAACCTGTACCTAGGTACAGGATGCAACCCCGACAATCCCCAGCCGAGCCCACCGCCGCAGTCGACCCAGATGACGCCTCCCGTGCGAGTGCACCGAAAGACCGGACTGTCCGCCGGCCCTGGGGAGGGGCAGCCATCAGTGCGATGCCGTCCATATTGTCGGGGGTTGCCACGCTCCGGTCGCATTGACCGCGACCGAATTGCGCCTCAATTAGGTGAATGGGCAACGCCGGACTTGGCAGCTGTTCAGGAAGTGATAGAGGATGCCTACTGGGCACCGACCCACGGAGCAGTCAGCCCCCGTTTTGCGACCAAAAAAATTGGCCCCAGAAATAAAGAAACCGCAGGTCAACGGCCTGCGGCTAATACAAAGAAGCACGGTTTAGGAGTTCCTATGAGCTCCTGGTTGATCTTGGTGGGCATGGTTGAGGCCGGATCGGCGCCTGCCGTCCGGTGATCTTGCCTGTTCGGTGGGTCAGGTTGTTCGGGGTACGGGTGGCGCGTACGGCTTCTGATCGCGCACCAAAGCCCAAAGGACATCAACGCGTCGGCGGGCGAGGGCGAGCATGGCGTGGCGGTGATCTCGGCCTTCTGCGCGTTTCCGGTCGTAATACGTACGGGACGCGGCGCAATGACTGAGTGCGGTGAACGCGGACATCCAGAAAATCCGCCGGAGGCCACGGTGGAATCGGCGGGCACCGCGATGGTTACCGGCCACAGCTCCCGAATCCCTTGACACGGGCGCGAGTCCGGCGTGGGCGGCGAGTTTCGCGGCGCTGGTGTGTTCGGTCATGTTGTCGGTGAACACCAGCAGTTCCGCGGTGAGTTGGGCGCCCATGCCGGGCATGCTGCGCACGATGTCGCCTACGGCGTGCCCTTCGACGTGTTCCACGATCTGTTCGTCGAGCACGTCGATCCGCTGATCCAGGGTGAGGATTTCGGTGGCGAGTTGCGCGACGACGGTGGCGGCGGCGCGCTGGCCTGGGAGGGTGATGGTCTGTTGCCGTGCGGCGGTGACCATCGCGTCGGCGACCACGGGCGCGTTGGACACGTGGCCGCGGCGCAGCAGGGCTTCGATGCGATCGACGCCGGCATGCCGGATCGCCGCGGGTGTCTGCCAGCAGGCGAGAACCATAACGGGCCCTTTGCGGTTGAAGTCGGCGCTGCGCTCCAAGGCTGGGCTGATCCCGGTCATCAGTGCTTGGAGCCGGTAGAGGCTAGCGGTGCGCTGCCCGACGAGGTCAGCGCGGTACCCGGTGAGGATCTTCAGGGCGGCAAGGGTGTGGTCGGCGGGTTTGAGGACGGGGAGGTCGGGGCGCATCCGGATGGTATGGGCGATGACCGCGGCGTCGGCGGCGTCAGTCTTGTTCTCCCCGGCGAACGCGGCGGCCATGTGGAACGCCACCGTGCCGGAGACGTAGCGGACCTCGACCTGCCGCCGCCACAACAGGGCCAGGACCAGGGCGGCGAGGCTGTTGGTGACGTCGACCGCCCAACACACCGCCCTTCCTGCGGAGCTGACTTCGGCCATCGCGGCGAGGAGTGCGCGTTCGTCGTTGGCCACGCGGCGGGAGTACACGAGCTTGCCGTCGGCGTTGACCGCGGCGATGTGGTGGTGTTCCTTGCCGATGTCGACGCCAACCCAAAGCTTTGCCATTCCGGCGGTTCCCTCCCCAGTCGTGGATTTCGAACACGGTCCGGGCGGGTGGAGGTTGTCCGGAGTTACCGGCAACTTCTCAGTCAGCGATCGGTGTCGCAGGTTCCCATCAGCGGTTCACCGGACGAACAACCACCATGCGTTACAGGGGCGCGGGTGGCGTCTCCTACCTGTCAGCCCCAACCTCGGCGAAACCATGGCGGCCATGCCCGCTCCCCACGGACCACCCTGGACAACGATCAGCAGGGGCAACCCGTCGCCGCAAGCGACAGTGGTCTCAACGGGCGAGGGTCGGCGCATAGCGGCGGGAAATGGGAGCGGGTGGCGATCTCGGTAGTCAGCCCTGCTCGCGGCGTAGCACACCCGGCCATGCCCGCTCCCTGACCGATCAACGAGTACCCGGCCTTCTAGTGATGCCTGCCGTTGTTCAGCTCAGCGGGAGTCGGCGTCTAGGCGGCGAACCCCGGTCGGCGAGCGCCGCCCGGATCGCCCCGCCGTCCTCGCTGCGGCGCGGCAGGCCGGATGACGATGGGATGCAGGGGGCGGCGACAGCAGATGCCGGGTACCGCCCCTGCTTCGCCGGTCAGTGGTGGTGGTCGGTGTGACCGTCGTCGTGGGGCTGCTGGACAGGTTTGGTTGGCTGCTTGCGGTTGGTCTGCTCGGTGGGTTCCGCCGGATCCGTCGGCGTGGCGGGTTCGGCCGAGTCCGCCGGCGTGGCCGGTTCGGTAACGGAGGGCTCGCTGCCGCCGTGATGGTGCCCGGTGGTGTCGATCGTGTGGGCGAGAGCGGACATGCCCAGCCAGGTCGCCACGACGACCGCGGCCATGCCGGCGGCGAAGCGGCTGACAAGGTCACGCCAGCGCCCTTCCGGGTCCTTGGCGACGTAGGCGATGTACGACAGGGCCAGGCCGACCGGCGTCATGATCGCGCAGCGCTCGGGAAACTGGTCGAAGTGCTGGATCCCGCCGCCGGTGAGGCCGACGCCCAGGGACAGGAACAGCGACGTGGTCACGGCCCACACCGCCCGACGGATGGTCGGGCGTACGGGGGCCAGGACGAACTCATTGAAGACGGTGCCGAGTGCGAACACGAAGGCCCCCACGACCGTGATCACGGTGTACTGGGGTGGGTCGATCGGATAGTGCACGACGCCGCCTGCGATAAGGGCGGCGCCCATGAAGTAGAGCATGGCCCCCACGTAACGAGCCCGCAGCGGCGGCTCAATCCGCTTTGCGGGCGCCGACTCCAGGTGGGTGGGGTCGGTGGGCTTGTTCGCCGTGATTGTGGACATGGATTCCTTCCGAGCATGGCTGTCTGAGGGCGCGCGAGGGCCAGGGCCGGACCCGTGCGGGTTGACCTAGCGGGGCCCGCTCGACAGCGGAGGATTGACAGGCAGAGTGGGCGGCTCAGACCTAGGTGACGGTGACGCTGCGTCGGCACCTGGTTCAGCGGCGCCGTGGCTCTCGAGAACGCCGTCGTGACCGGCTGCCATCAATGCGATCACGCCACGAGGATATCCCGCAGCGTGATCACCCGGTTCGGCCCCAAGGCAGACATCGCGGGCAGGCCAGCGAGCAGCGCCAGTAGCAGCGCCAAGGCCTTGACCGGGCGTACGCCGATGCAGGTCTGATCTCGTCCTGTGTGCGCGCCGATGCTCGACCGGCCGAACCGGCATGAGACCGGTGGTCCGGTCACTGTGCGGGCGGTGGGTGCAAACCGCCCACGGTCACGGTGACCAACCGCTGGACCGCGGCCTCAGAACTGAGGGTGCTTGCGGCGTTCAGGGCGTGCAGGCAGTAGCCGGCGAGTTCGTCGGCCGGGACGTCGGTGCGGACGTGGCCGGCCGCGCCCGCCTCCGCGAGGAGGCCCTGGATCAGTGTGGTCAGGTGTTGGTGGGCTTCGGTGACGTGCGGGCCGCGGTGCAGAGCGGCGGCGATGGCGCCGTCGTGGCGGTGCCGGGCCGTTGCGGCGTAGGCGGCGAGGACGGCGGTGAGCCGGCCCAGTGGGGTGCCGGGCTGATCGCGGATCTGCGTCAGCTGGGTGAGATGGCGGGTGACGTGCCGCTCGTGCCAGACGTGCAGGACGGCGTCGACGTCGGGGAAGTACTTGTACAGGGTGGCCCGGCCGACGCCGGTGGCCTCGGCCAGCCGCGACATGCTGACGCCGGTCAGCCCGCGCTCGGCGACCAGGGCCGCGGCGGCGTCGAGGACGGCGTCGCGGACCGCGGCACGATGCGCCTCGATGGTGTCATTCCACAACTTCGGCACCCCCGTACTCTACACTCCGGCACCTCCATGACACTCTGGCGATGCAGTGACATATTGTCTTGATAAACGTGCGAAGGATGGAGGGTGGCCAATGACGCAGGGTGGCGGGTCCGGCGATGGCTCTGAGCCGGGCGTACCGCGGTGGGTGAAGGTGATCGGCATTGTCGTGGGTGCCCTGGTGGTTCTGCTGATCCTTGCGCAGCTGACCGGAGTCGCCGGCGATCACGGTCCGGGCCGGCATTTCGGCGGGCTCGCCCCGACCTCGGCCACCGGCGCCGGTTCACCGGCGGAGGGCTGGGGGTGGTGATGCGGCCTGCGGCGCGTAAGGCAGCGCTGGTGGCGCACGTGGCCACCTCGGTGGGCTGGCTCGGCGCGGTGGTGGTCTTCCTGGCCTTGGCGGTGACGGCGCTCCGCGGCCGCGACGAGGCTGTGGTGCGCGCCGGGTACGTGGCGATGGACGTGGCCACGCGGTACGCGATCGTCCCCCTGGCCGTCGCGTCGCTGGCCACCGGCCTGGTGTCGTCGCTGGGTACGACGTGGGGGCTGGTGCGGCACTGGTGGGTGATCGTCAAGCTCGTACTGATCGTAGCCGCGACGGTGGTACTGCTGCTGCAGCTGGGTCCGATCGCCGCGCTCGCCGACGCGGCGTCCGAGGGGACTCTCGCCGGCGGGCACTGGGCGCAGGCGCGGCTGTCGCTGGTCGTACATGCCGCCGGAGGACTGGTCGTGCTCCTCGCCGCGACGGTGCTGGCCGTGTACAAGCCGCGTGGCCAGACCCGGTACGGCTACCGCCGCACGACGGCCACGAAGGTGCGGTGAACGCCGGAACAAATGCCCTCAACCCCTTCTCACTGATACCCCCTGGGGGTATCGTCGGTGGGTCGCTGAAGGAGGCCTTGTCATGAACCACAGGACCGACGTCCCGAACCACGGCACCGATCACGGTCAACCCGGCCACCACGAACAGCACTCCGGGCACCACGACAGCACTCCGGGCACGCCGAGCACGGCCACGGTTCACTAGCGGCGGCGGGGCGCACGTCGTGGCGGGTGGCGGTGCAGGCGACCCTGCACTGCTTGACCGGCTGCGCGATCGGTGAGGTGCTCGGCATGGTCATCGGCAGCGCCGCCGGCCTGCACAACGCCGCCACGGTGGTGCTGTCGATCGCGTTGGCGTTCCTGTTCGGCTACGGCTTGACCATGCGCCCGGTGCTGCGCGCCGGTCTGGGCCTGCGCAGCGCGCTGAGGGTGGCCCTGGCGGCCGACACGGTGTCCATCGCCGTGATGGAACTGCTGGACAACGCGGTCATCGTCGCCGTGCCGGGTGCGATGGACGCCGGACTGACCAGTGCCCTGTTCTGGGCGTCGCTGGCCGGGTCCCTGGTGGTGGCATTCGTGCTGACCGTCCCGGTGAACCGGTGGCTGATCTCGCGCGGCAAGGGCCACGCCGTCGTGCACCAGTACCACCACACTCACTGATGTGCGGCGGGGCCGGTTCGGCGCAGCGCAGCGACTCGTCACCGCGCCGGGCCTGCTGCGGTACGCCGCAGCGACCGGCTACGGTGGGTCGCGTGCGCAGAGGCGGAGCGGCGGTCGTCGGGCAGGTTGCCCGGCTGGTCCTGCTCGCCTGCACGCTGCTGGGCTTGGCGGCGATGCACACCATCGGGCACGGCGCTGCCAGCCACGGCGCTGCCAGCCACGGCGCTGCCGGGCACGGTGCCGACCGGCCCGATGCGGTGGGGCACCTGGCGATGGACACAGCCGACGTCGTCGGGGCCATGACTCAGACCACGAGCATCGTCTCCGATCTGCTGGCGGGATCGGACGGCTGTGCGGGCGACGGCTGCACTCATGCCGCGTCAACGCCGAGCGGCGATGGCGGCATGGGTGGCTGGGAGCTCTGCGTCGCCGTCCTCAGCGCGTTCGGGATCGCGGTCCTGCTCGCTGCCCTGCTGACCGCGGCGGTGACCGGTCGCCTCCGACGACCCGCGGGTCGAGAATGCGGCGCCGCGGCGCCCCGTGGCCCGCCGGTGCGGCCGTTCGGTTTGACGCTCGCCACGGTGTCGGTACTGCGCACATAGGAACGTCCCACACGACCCGGTTGATTCACGCCGGAGGTCGTGTCACGTCCCTATGCGTACGTCACCCGACATCGAAAGGCACTCTCTGTGATGACTCGTACCCTCGCCCGCCGCGCCGCCCTGACCGGGACGATCCTGTTGGCCGGCGTCGTGCTCAGCGCCTGCGGCTCCACCGACAGCCCGCACAACATGCCCGGCATGGGCAACGCCACCAGCGCACCGGCGAACAGCGCCGCCGCGGCGTCCAACGACGCCGATGTGGCCTTCGCTCAGCAGATGATCCCGCACCACCAGCAGGCCGTGGCGATGGCCACGCTGGCCGATACGCGCGCCGCGGACCCCGAGGTGAAGAAGCTCGCCGGGCAGATCAAGGCCGCGCAGGATCCGGAGATCGCGACCATGACCGGGTGGCTGACCGCCTGGGGCAAGCCCACGGCGATGCCGAGCATGGATCACGGCATGGACATGGGCGGCGCAGCGATGCCCGGCATGATGTCGGCCGCCGACATGACGAAATTGACCGCCGCTGCCGGCAAGGCGTTTGACACGCAGTTCCTGCAGATGATGATCGCCCACCATCAGGGGGCGATCACCATGGCCAAGGACGAGATCACCAAGGGCGGCAACGCGGACGCGATCGCGCTGGCGAAGCAGATCATCACCGCCCAAGAGGCCGAGATCGTCACGATGAAGGCGATCCTCGCCCGGCAGTAAACGGCACGGCGTCGGCCGGTCGTCCGGAACCGCATGGTTCTGGACGGCCGGACCTGCCGCCTGCCGTGCAGCACTGATCGACTGTTGACGGAGACCTGACCATGAGCGCCGGACATTCCCACGCACACCCGCAGGACGCCGGCGAGCAGCCCTCGTCGCCGGCCGCCCGACGGCTCACCCTGTCCCTGCTGATCCCGGCCGCCGTCCTGACCCTCGTGGCGATGGTGTTGCTCTGGCCGCACGAGTCCACCTCCGTGCAGGCGGCACCCACCGACCGGGTCACCGGCGAGGTCACCGCAGTACATCCGATCGACTGCGCGGACGACCCCGCCGCACAGCTGCCCGAGGGCCAAACTCTGCCAGCCGACGCGGTCTGCGGCACGGTGAGCGTGCGGCTCACCAGCGGGCCGGAATCCGGCAAGGAAATCAGCACCGCGATTCCCTCTGGGCCGGGCGCGATCACCGTCGCTACCGGCGACGACATCGAGCTGCTGTACCTCGTTGACGCGCTCGACGCGCCGGAAGGGCAGCCGTCCTACTCCATTAGCGATCATCAGCGCTCCACTCAACTGTGGATCGTCGGGGCGGCGTTCGCCCTGGCGGTGATCGCGTTCGGCCGGTGGCGCGGCCTGACCGCCCTGCTCGGGCTCGGCGTCACGTTCGCGGTGCTGCTGTGGTTCGTCGTCCCCGCCATCCTGCAGGGCCGCTCACCGCTGCTCGTCGCGATCGCCGGCTCGGCGGCGATCATGCTCACGGTGCTGTACCTGACCCATGGTTTCCACGTCAGCACCACGGTCGCGGTGATCGGCACCCTTCTCGCCCTCACCATCACCGGCGTGCTGTCCGCACTCACCACTGCGTTCACGCACCTGACCGGGGTGGCCGACGAGACGTCCAACTACCTGAATATCACCCACAGCAACGTGAACATGCAGGGTCTGCTGCTCGCCGGCATCGTCATCGGCTCCCTCGGAGTGCTCGACGACGTCACCGTCACCCAGGCGACCGCCGTGACCGAACTGGCCCGGGCGAACCCGAACTATGGCTACCGGCAGCTGTACCGCGCGGCGGAACGGATCGGCCGCGCGCACATCGCGTCGGTCATCAACACCATCGTGCTGGCCTATGCGGGCGCGTCGTTGCCGCTGATGCTGCTGTTCGCGGACAGCAATGAACCGATCGGCGATACCATCACCAGCCAGCTCATCGCCCAGGAGCTGGTCCGTAGCGCCGTGGGCACGCTCGGGCTCATCGCCGCGGTACCCATCACGACCGCGCTGGCCGCACTCATGGCCCGCAAGGCGGCCGCCCACCCGGTGCAAGTGAGCCGACCTGCCCTTGCCGGCGCAGCGCACCCGGTGACACAGGACGTGGAAGGCGGCGGAGCCGGGCCCATGAAAGATCCCTGGATGGCCTTCATGGACCGCGGCGATGACCAGGCCACCTGATGTGACCCCAAGGGTCCATTGGGCATAGGTAGCGCCGAGGGGTTAAGGCCCGACGGGTAACAGCGGGCCGCAGGTCGGCCAGGGCATTGCCGGCCGCCTTGGCCGGGTCAGCGGATCGCCGTGGAGGTCGCGGCACCTGCGGCGTCGTCGCGGGGTGCGGTGAGGTTGGATGCGACCACGCGTCGATACATCATGGCGACGGTCAAGGCGAGGACGGCGAGCCACGCTGATCCGATGATCAATGCCCGGGTTTCGTCGAAGCCGGTGGTGAGGGCGCCGTCGAGCAGGATGCGGGAGCCGCCGTAGCCGGGCAGCAGCCGGGACATGGTGGTGGGTTCGGGGTTGAGCATGGGGCTCTGCACGATGCCGATGTCCAGGAACGGCAGGAGGAACGCGACGAACACGCCGCCGACCCGGCCGAAGACGGGGGCGAGCAGGGCACCGATGAGGGCGTAGGTGAACGCGATCAGCACGTTCGAAGCGGCGTAGGTGGGCCACCGGGCGGCGTCGAACACCAGCGCGGTCGTGGCCAGCGACACCGCGGTCGCGCCGAGCGCCGCCGCGGCGAGGACGCCGAGGCGGGCGGCCAGCAGTACCCCGGGCCGCAGGCCGGCCAGTGCGGCGCGGCGGTCGCCGTCGCGGCTGTCCAGCATGGTGAACAGCCCCACCAGTGCGGCGAGGGACGCGATCGCGATCGGTGCCATGGTGGCGCCGTGCACGGCGGGCATGAGGAACGTCTGCCCTGAGCGCTGGCCGTGCTCGGTGACGGTCAGGGTGATCGGCTCGTTCGGGGTGACCGCGTCGGCGGTGACGATGAAGACCACCGGCACGACGACGAACAGCACCCACAGGACCGGATTGCGGCGGGCGTCCCGCCAGGCGGCGCGGCTCGCGGCGGCGAGTTGCGCGGCGACGCCGCCGGGCCCGACCCGGTGGACACGCGAACGGGCGGCTCGGGTACGGGCCGCGGCGACCGCCCAGGCCGCGACGGCGGCCGCGATCGTCCAGGCCAGGGCCCAGCCGAGGTCGCCGAGCCGGCCGCCGTGCCCGGACGGCAGATCGACCATCCACAAGGTGACGAAGTGGGTCGGCAGGCCCCGGGTGGCGGGCCAGTCGCGGGCGCCCATGGCCGGGCCGAAGAGCACGTCGAGGATCCAGACGAAGAGGATCACTACGGTGCCGTTGACCGGGTTGGGGACGGTGGCGCCGACGATGGTGCCGATGGCGAGGTAGATGACCGCGAACATCGCCGTGCCGGCGGCGACGCGGGCCGGCGCGCCGATGCCGGTGCGGGCGGCGAGAGCGGCCAGCGCGACGGCCGCGGCGAACAGGGCGAGGACCAGGCCGGTTCCGACGCGGGCGGCGACCAGCCGGTGGGCGGGCAGCCCGGCGATGACGACCCGGCGGTCGGTGTCGCGGGTGGCGGCGGTCTGGAAGTACATGGCGATGCCGGCGAGGAACCCGGCGGCCCACCCGGCCGTCGCGGTCTCCACGGCGGGCCCGCCCACCCCGCCGAGCAGCTTCGCCGCGTCGGCCATGGCGTCCGCGACGACGACCACGAACACGACGGGTACGACGGCGAGCAGTAGCAGGTTGACCGGGTTGCGGGTGTAGTCGGCCAGGAACCGGCGTACGAAGACGAGGGTGGTCATCGCGGCACCGCCTTGCCGTCACGCACCTCGACGATGCGGTCGAAGCGGTCCTCATCGACGACGAAGTGGCTGACGATCAGCACGCTTCGGCCGGCCGCGCGGTGCCGCGCGACGAGTCCCCAGAACTTCTGGTACGTGTCGAAGTCGAACCCGGCGTACGGCTCGTCGAGCAGTAGCACGTCGGGGTCGGGGAGCAGGGCCAGCGCGAGGTTGAGTTTGGCCAGGGTGCCACCGGACAGCTGATCGGCTCTGGTCCCCGCGTACCGGGCGAACCCGAGTTCCGCGTAGAGCGCCTGGCGGGAGGCTGCCGCCTGCGCCGAGCTCATGCCGTAGGCGTGGGCGAACAAGTCGACGTGCTCGTCGCAGGTCAGCCGCCCGTACACCAGCGGCTCCTGGGGGCAGTAGCCCAACCGCCCGTGGTGCACCACGGTGCCGTCGTCGGCGGCGAGGGCTCCGACGAGGATCTTCATCAGGGTCGATTTACCGGATCCGTTCTCACCGACCAGGCCGACCACCTCCCCGGCGCGCACGGTGAGGTCGACGCCGCGCAGCACCTGCCGGCGGTGGCGCCACACGCCGCGGCGGTACGACTTGGTGATGGCCGAAGCCGCCAGCACGACGTGGGCGCGAACGTCGGCCGCTGCGGGGACTGGTAGGGCCGGCGCGTTTGTCGTCTTCATGTCCGCCTCCCGGGGGCCGCGACGCGCTGGTGCCTTCACGGTCAGCCTGCCTCCGCCCTACCCCCTGGGGGTAGAGACCGTAGGCCCCGCCCGGCAGGCCACAGTTCCCTACCCTGCCCCGGTAGGGAAGGCCGACACTGTGGACAAGCCGGTGAACCGGATACGCCGAGGAACCGCCGGCGTCCAATTGGAGGTGACCCGTCGTGACCAGCGCCGTCGCCCCGGACAGTGGCACGACAGCCGCAGCGCCCGGTTACGCCGAGCGCAGTGCCGATCATCTGACCCGGTTACGGAAGATCGAAGGCCAGGTTCGAGGGATCTCGCGCATGGTGGCCGAGGACCGGTACTGCATCGATGTGCTCACCCAGGTCAGCGCCGCCACCCGCGCACTGCAGGAGGTCGCGCTCGGGCTGCTCGACGACCACCTGCGGCACTGCGTCCTCGACGCGGCCCGCGCCGGTTTGGCGGAACGCGACGCCAAGCTCGACGAACTCGCCGAGACGCTGCGCCGGGCCCTTCGGCTGTAGCGCACCGCCGCAGCGGGGCGTCAGGCCTCAGCCGTGGTGCGGGGTCATCGATTCCGGCTATCGGTGGTGGCTCTGTGCTATCCGTGGTGGCCACTGTGGTCGATGGAAGGACTCGGCCGGCCGCCGCCCGGCGTCACGTCGCTGCCGCTGCTGATCGCGGGTCCGATGAGGAACGTGGACACCGAGAACATGACGGCGAACACGGCCAGGCCGACTGTGGGCGCCCACCAGCTGCCGAACCGGCGCCGGAGCCGCAGCAGCAGCGGCACCGACGCCACCAGACCTAGGACACCGAACAGGACAGTGCCGCCCGTACCGGCGACCAACGCCTCACCGGCCAGCAACCCGACGTGGTGCAGCATGTGCGGTGCGAGCCCGACCACGACGCCGATGCCACCGACCAGGGCGTTCCACCAGGCGCGCAACCGCCCGGCAGGGCCGCTGGTCGCCACGACGGGCGACGGCGAGCGGGTACCCGGCGGCGCGGCCGGAGCGGCCGACGTGGGCTCGATATCACTCATCGGGCCTGCTCCGCGGTACTTGCGTGCGTCACAGTCGCGACCCTCCTCATGCCGGGGTTCACGAACCTGCCGGGGCGGTTCACCGCAGTCTCCTGGACGACCCGGCCGGAGCGGTCAGGCGCAGGTGCGGAATGAACGCCGGGGTGGCGACGGCGTAGTCGCGCCAGGCGTCACCGAACCGGGCGGCGACCTCGCGTTCCTCGGTGCGGGCCAACCGGGTGTAGACGAGCACGAGGATCGGGAACATGACCAGGGTCGGGATGGTCGGCCACTGCAACAGAAACCCGATCATGATGAGCAGGAAGCCGTCGTACTGCGGGTGGCGGACCCGCGCGTACGGCCCGGTGGTAGCCAGGGTGCCGGTGCGGGCGGCGTCGTGCAGCTTCTGCCAGCCGACCGCGATCAGCCAGAACCCGCCGCCGATGAAGGCATAGCTGGCCAGGTGGAACGGCGACATGTGCGGGTCACCGGTCCACCCGATCAGGTCGTTCCACAGGTGCCCGCCGGCGTGGGTGGCCTGCAGCGCCGGGACCTTCGCGCCAAGCCAGCCCGACAGCAGGTAGACGGTGAGCGGGATGCCGTACATCTCGGTGAACAGCGCCACCAGGAACGCGGTGTACGCGCTCATCGCCCGCCAGTCCCGGCCGGTGCGCGGGTGGAAGAAACTCGCCGCGAACACCGCGAACAGCGCCGTGTTCACGACGACCAGCGGCCACAGCCCGTACCCGTCGCCGGTGTCCATGTCAGCCGCCGGACCGGCGAGTCGGTGTGGGTGGACCGAGGACCTGCAGCCGCCGCGTGTACTCCTCTTCGTCGATGTCGCCGCGGGCGAACCGTTGCGCCAGTGTCTGCTGCGGCGTCGGCTCGTGCCCGACGGGCTGGCTGCGCTGTGCGTCGCGGCCGAGGTAGCGAACCAGGACCACGATGCCGACGATCACCAGCGCCAGAAACAGCAGACTGCTCACGGTCATGAGGACCATGCCCCAGCCGCCCATGCCGTTACCCCAGTACATCATCGCGATCTCCTTGGTCACCGTGCGGGCCGACTACCGCCGGACGGTGGGTTCTTGGTCTCGGGGTGTCCGGTCGCGGTGGGCGGCGTGCTGATCTGTGCCGTGTCCGCCGTGCATGCCGGCCATCATGGTCATCATCATCAGGGGGCAGACCAGCACCAGCGCCCCGAAAAGCAGAGTGTTCGCCGGTACGCCGAGTGCGATCAGGCCGACGACGAGGATCGCCGCGGCGATCGCGTACGCACCCCAGGGTTGGCGTCTCATCACCTTCCCCTTCCTCCTTGTGGGATACCTCCACCGTGCTCCGGGGGTACCCGGGCGGGGTAGCGGCCAACGGCACCCGGCGGGGGCCGAAGGTCCCTACCCCCGGTGGGTAGGCGGCAGGACGCTGGAAGCAGACCTATCAGGGAGGACGTCATGGGTGTCGCCGACATCGCGGTCCTGCTCACGTCGATCGCCGCCATCTGCGGGCTCGGCTGGTACTTCTTCGCCCGGCGCCGCGCGAGCGTCGCCGAGGAGACCGACGGGGTGCAGCGGGCGCAGGTCACCGTGCGCGGCGGCTACACCCCGGACCTGATCCGGGTCCGCCAGGGCGTACCGGTGGAGTTGGTCTGCGACCGGCAGGAGAGCGGCGACTGCACCTCCCGGGTGGTCTTCGGCGACCTCGCGCTCAGCGCCGCGCTGCCCGCGTTCACCCGCACCACGGTCCGATTGCAGCCCGACACGGCCGGCACGTTCGGCTTCGCCTGCGGCATGAACATGATCCACGGGACGCTGATCGTCGACCCGGCCGAGCCGCCCGCCGAACAGGCAACGGGCCCGGCGCAGGCTCCTGCCGTCGACCGCGCACAGCCGCCGATCGGGCCGGGCACCGCCGAGGCGGAAGCCGGGCAGGCCGCCGAACGGCACGCCGAGATCACAGACCTGACCCGTCGGGTGCTCATCGGTGCCGTGCTGACCGCACCGGTGCTCGTCGCCGTGATGGCCCACGAACTGTTCAAGGCCGACTGGGTGCCCGCCCTGCTGCTCAACCACTGGCTGCAACTGGCCCTGATCACGCCGGTGATGTTCTACACCGGCGCCCCGATCCACCGCACCGGCTGGCTCGCACTCGCCCACCGCAGCGCCGACATGAACAGCCTGATCACCCTGGGCACCGTCGCCGCGTACGGCTACAGCCTGCTCGTCACCGTCGCACCCAAGCTGCTGCCCGCCGACCTGCGGGAGGTGTACTTCGAGGCGGTCGGCGTCATCCTCACCCTGATCCTGCTCGGCCGGCTCCTCGAGGCCCGCGCCAAGGCCGGCACCGGCGAGGCGATCCGCGCGCTACTCGGCCTGCAGGCCCGCACCGCCCGCGTCATCCGCGACGGCACCGAACAGGAGATCCCGGTCGACGACGTGACCGTCGGGGACCAGGTGCTCGTCCGGCCCGGGGAGAAGATCCCGGTCGACGCGACCGTGCTGTCCGGCAGCTCAGCGGTGGACGAGTCCATGGTCACTGGCGAACCGATGCCGGTCACCAAACGGACCGGTGACACGGTCATCGGCGCCACCATCAACGGCACCGGCTCGCTGCACGTCCGCGCGGCGAAGGTCGGCGCCGACACCATGCTCGCGCAGATCATCCGCATGGTGCAGCAGGCCCAAGCCTCCAAGGCACCCATCCAACGCCTCGCCGACGCCACCTCCGCCTACTTCGTTCCCGCGGTCATCGCCATCGCGATCGCCACCTTCGCGGTCTGGTTCATCGCCGGACCACCACCCGCGCTGACCCTGGCCCTGGTCTCCGCGGTCGCCGTCCTGATCATCGCGTGCCCCTGTGCGCTCGGCCTGGCCACCCCACTGTCGATCATGGTTGGAACCGGGAAAGGTGCCCAGGCCGGCATCCTGATCCGCTCCGCCGAGGCGCTGGAGACCGCCCACAAACTCGACACGGTCGTGCTCGACAAGACCGGCACCATCACCGCCGGAAAACCCGTCCTCACCGACCTGTGCACCGTCGGCGACCTCGACGACGACACCCTGCTCAGCCTGGTCGCCGCCGCCGAGACCGACAGCGAACACCCGCTCGCCGCGGCGATCGTCGCCCACGCCCGCGACCGCGGGCTGACGCTGCCGGACGTGACCGGGTTCGACTCGATCACCGGCAAAGGCATCCAGGCCACCGTCGCCGGACGCGCCGTCCTGGTCGGCACGGCCCGGCTGCTCACCGACGCCGGCCTCGACACCACCGACCTGGACCCGATCGCCGTGGACCTGTCCGCACAGGGCAAGACCGCGGTCCTCGCCGCCGTCGACGGCCGCCCCGCCGCCGTCCTCGCCATCGCCGACACCGTCAAGCCCGACTCCGCCGCCGCCGTCGCCGCCCTGCACCGCCTCGGCGTCGACGCCGTCATGATCACCGGCGACAACGCGCGCACCGCCGCCGCCATCGCCCGCCAGGTCGGCGTACGCCGGGTGCTGGCCGAAGTCCTGCCCGAACACAAGGCCGACGAGATCCGCCACCTGCAGACCGAAGGCCGCCGCGTCGGCATGGTCGGCGACGGCATCAACGACGCCCCCGCCCTCGCCCAGGCCGACGTCGGGCTGGCCATCGGCACCGGCACCGACGTCGCCATCGAGGCCGCCGACATCACCCTGATCGCAGGCTCCCTCACCGGCGTCGTCACCGCCATCCGGCTGTCCCGCGCGACCATGCGCAACATCCGGCAGAACCTGTTCTTCGCCCTCGCCTACAACGCCGTCGGCATCCCCGTCGCCGCCGGCGTGCTCTACCCGGCGTTCGGGATCCGGCTCAGCCCGATCATCGCCGCCGCCGCGATGGCCCTGTCGTCGCTGTCCGTCGTCGGCAACGCCAACCGGCTCCGCCGGTATCACACCGACCCACTACCGGCCGCTGAACCGGCCACCGTCGAACCCGACGTCCACACGGCAGCTGAGCGCGGAACACCGGACACGCACACGAACGCGGCGTCGGAGGACCCCGGCGCACCCGGCACCGACACAATCGATCCCGTGTGCGGGATGCGGATCACCCCGCAGACCGCCGCCGCGCAGCGTGACACCGACGACGGCGTCGTCTACTTCTGCTCCGCCCACTGCGCCGCGACCTTCGACGCCAATCCGGCCCGCCGCCCGTCGGCCCACCCTTCCTGACCCGCCCCGGGCGGCTTCATCGACCCTTCAGCAAACAGCGAGGTCTTGCTCGTCGCCACCGACGAGCCTCAGTCAGCAACACCCAAACCGCCATTGGACCCCAGGAGTGCGACATGCCAGCCGCCGTCACCCGCCGCCGCCTGCTGACCGGCATCGCCGGCACGATCGGCCTGGCCGGCATCGCCGGCACCTCGGCCTGGGCCGGCGGCCTGTTCAGCTCCGCCGCCCTGGTGAACCCCGCATCCGCCCTGGTCGCACGGGCCGAGGACGCCCGGCGCCGGGCCGGCGCCCGCGCAGTCACCGCCACGCTCACCCCGCGGCCGGTCACGCTCGACCTCGGCGGCACCACCGTACAAACCTGGGCGTACGCCGAGCACGCGCCCGGCCCGTTGATCCGCGCCCGGGCCGGCGACCTCATCCGCGCCGAGGTGGACAACCAACTCCCCGCCGCCACCAGCGTGCACTGGCACGGCATCGCCCTGCGCAACGACATGGACGGCATACCCGGCATCACGCAACAGCCGATCCCACCCGGCGCCCGGCACGCCTACGAATTCACCGCCCCGGACCCGGGCACCTACTTCTACCACCCACACTCCGGCGTCCAACTCGACCGTGCCCTGTACGGCGTTCTCGTCGTCGACGACCCGAACGAGACCGGCCGCTACGACACCGAATGGATCGTGGTGCTCGACGACTGGATCGACGGCACCGGCCGTACCCCCGATCAAGTCCTCGCCGCCCTGCAATCGATGCAGGACATGCACATGGGCGGGATGCACATGGGCGGGATGGAAACGATGGTCTCGCCGCTGCTCGGCGGGGCAGGCGACGTCACCTACCCGCACTACCTGATCAACGGTCGGACACCGGCCGCACCGGTCGTCCTGACCGCAAAGCCCCGCCAGCGCGTGCGCATCCGCATCGTCAACGCCGCGTCCGACACCGCCTTCCGGATCGCGCTCGGCGGACACCGGCTCACCGTCACCCACACCGACGGGTTCCCGACCCCCGTCACCACCGACGCACTACTGCTCGGCATGGGCGAGCGTGCCGACGTCACCGTCGACCTCACCGACGGCGTCTTCCCGCTCGTCGCCGCCGCCGAAGGCAAGACCGGGCAAGCCCTCGCCGTCGTCCGCACCGGAGCCGGCGCACCGCCCGCGGCGACCGTACGACCGGCCGAACTGGACCGGCAGGTGCTGCTGACCGAAACCCTTCCCGGCGCGGACGCGGTACGGCTGACCGACCGCACACCCGACCGCACGCACGTACTCACGCTCGGCGGAACGATGATGCCCTACCGGTGGACCATCAACGGCGCCACGTTCGACCAGTCCGAGCCACTACTTGTCCGGCAGGGAGAACGAGTCCGGCTGCAATTCGTCAACCGCACCAGCATGTTCCACCCCATGCACGTGCACGGACACACCTTCGCCGTCGCGGGTGCGGGCACCCGCAAAGACACCGTGATCGTGCTGCCGAAGCGGACCATCACCGTCGACCTGGACGCCACCAACCCCGGCCAATGGATGACCCACTGCCACAACATCTACCACGCCGAAACCGGCATGATGATCAACCTCGCATACCAAACGTGATTGGGCCCGATCCGTATCGCGTCGCGCGGACATCGCGCCCCGCGCCTCGCGGCAACTCGCGTGGGTCACCGAACCGGGTTGGATTCTCAACGCCCCCAACTCCGGGCGAGCCGCGGTCGCCACTCGAGTGCCAATCACACAACCGGACACCGCGGTCAATATGACCCACCCATAAGGACAGTTCTATACGCTCCTACTGGCGGCCGACCGAACGAGCAGTCAACCCCGATTTTGCGACCAAGGAATTAGCTTCAGAAATAGCGAAACCGCAGGTCAACCGCCTGCGGTGACGCGAAGAAACACGTTTTAGGAAACCGTTGCTCTATCCCCTGAGCTACGAGGGCGCGAGGGCTCAGCTTACCTGCCAGCGGGTACCAACGGGTGCCAGGGCGTGCCAGGGGGTACCAACCGGTTTGACCTGGGGCCGGACCGACCGGGCGAGCACACACCGAGCACACCAGGCCGTCGTTGATCACCGCCGTGCCAACGAGTACCAGCCGGTACCAATGCGTCCCCACCAGTGCCAACGACTCCCCGAGCAACCACCGAGCACACCACAAGACCAACAAATCGGGTCTCTGCGCGGCACAGCCCAAGCAAGAGCCGCTGGGCCAATGCTGATCGAAAGCATCCCTAAGCCGGTCACGGCGAAGCGGGTAGCGACGCGATACCGCCCATGAACAAGATCAAGCCACCGCGGGCGGGCCGACCGCCGACCGCCGGGGCAGTCCAGTCACTCGAGCGATGGGCGCCCGCGGCGACCGTTGATTGCATCGCACGCCCCCCGGGTGCCGGGAGCCAGCGGCCATGTCCTGCCACCGTCGACCCGGCTGTGCGGGTGAAAGTCGACGTGACTGTAGGCGTGACGACGAATCTTCGACGCAGTGCTATGAGATCGTCACGGTCCGGTCGGCAGGTGGACGCTGTGGACCACAAGGGTCGGGGCACACCCGCGACGCCCTGGAGGCTCACGTGCCGCACACCCGTCCCCGTGTTCGCCACATCCGGTCGATTGCCGTCACCGTCCTGTCCGCCGCAGTCGTGGCGACCTTGCTCGCCTCACCCGCCGCGGCGACGCCGCCGAACATCCCGTCCAAGGCCACGGCGCAGTCGCAGCTGAACGCGCTGACCGTCGCCACCGAGGGGTCCATGACCGGCTACTCGCGGGACCTGTTCCCGCACTGGATCACCATCAGCGGCAGCTGCAACACCCGCGAGACGGTCCTCAAGCGCGACGGCTCCTCGGTGGTCGTGGACAGCGCTTGTGCGGCCACGTCCGGGAGTTGGTACAGCCCGTACGACGGGGCCACCTGGTTCGCCGCCGCCGACGTCGACATCGACCACGTCATCCCGCTCGCCGAGGCGTGGCGCTCCGGCGCCAGCAGCTGGCAGAGTTTCGCCAACGACCTGACCCGCCCGCAGCTGATCGCGGTCACCGACAACGTCAACCAGGCCAAGGGTGACCAGGACCCCTCGACGTGGCAGCCGCCGCTGTCGTCGTACCGGTGCACCTACAGCAAGATGTGGGTCACCGTGAAGTACAACTGGGGCCTCAAGGCGCAGTCCGCCGAGAAGTCCGCCCTGCAGACCATGCTCAACACCTGCGCTTCCTGACACCAATCCCGCCAGCGCCATCGCCGGGTCTGCTGCACCGGCAGGTGACATCTGAGATGGCTTGCCCTTCGGGCGGCCTGGGAGGATGTCGCTGTGCCCAAGCCCTATCCCCGTGAGTTCCGCGACGACGTCGTGCGCGTCGCCCGTGGCCGCGACGACGGTGTGACGGTCGAGCAGATCGCCAAGGACTTCGGGGTCCATCCGATGACGTTGTTCAAGTGGCTGCGTCAGGCCGACGTTGACGCGGGCGCCAAACCGGGTGTGACCAGCAGCGAATCAGCTGAGCTGCGCCAGGCCCGTGCGCGGATCAAATTGCTGGAGCAGGAGAACGAGGTGCTGCGCCGCGCCGCGGCGTACTTGTCGCAGGCGAACCTGCCGGGAAAAGGATCTACCCGCTCGTGAGCGAGCTGGCCGCCGACGGTATCCCCGTCGCGGTGACGTGCCGGGTATTGAAGATCGCTCGTCAGCCGTACTACCGGTGGCGGGCCCATCCTGTCACGGCCGCCGAGCTGTCCGAGGCGTACCGGGCTGATGCCCTGGTCAACGCCCATCGTGAGGATCCGGAGTTCGGGTACCGGTTGCTGGTCGACGAAGCTCGGGCCGCCGGGCAGCCGATGGCGGACCGGACCGCGTGGCGGATCTGCTCCGGCAACGGCTGGTGGAGCGCGTTCGGCAAGAAGAAGCGCGGCAAGGGTCGTCAGGTGGGTCCGCCGGTGCACGACGACCTGGTGCGCCGGGACTTCACCGCGAGCGGGCCGAACCGACTGTGGCTTGCGGACATCACCGAGCACCGCACCGGCGAGGGCAAGCTGTACCTGTGTGCGATCAAGGACGTCTGGTCGAACCGGATCGTCGGCTACAGCATCGACACGAGGATGAAGTCGCGGCTGGCCGTCGCCGCGCTCAACAACGCCGCCGCCAGGCGGGGTGATCTGGCCGGCTGCGTATTGCACACCGACCGCGGATCGCAGTTTCGCAGCCGCAAGTTCGTGCAAGCTCTGGCCCGCCACGACATGGTGGGCTCGATGGGTCGCGTCGGCGCCGCCGGCGACAACGCCGCCATGGAATCGTTCTTCGGCCTGTTGCAGAACAACGTCCTTGACCGGCGCACATGGCCTACCCGCGAACAGCTGCGGATCGCGATCGTGACCTGGATCGAACGGACCTACCACCGCCGCCGTCGACAACGCTCGCTGCGCCGGTTGACCCCTATCGAGTTCGAGACCATCATGACCCCACCGGCCAGTCAGGCCGCGTGACTACACCTGTCACCTATCGGTGCAGCAGGCCCACCAGCGATGGCGTGGTGTTCGGTGTCCTTGTCGATGTACCGGTCGTGGGTGAGCCGGAGAGGGACCGGGTTGAGGAGGTGCGGCTTTGCGCGGCCCAAACGGCGGACGATGACGAGCTCTGCCTCCTGAGGCGTTGTGGGGTGCTTCATCACTCGAACCGGCCGTCTCGAGCGCGACTCGGCGTGGTCAGCGTGCGCCCGTCAGGCGTGAGGAGCAGGTCGAGCAGGAGGTCGACGGGTCGGGTCGGCCAGCGCTGTGAACGCCGGTCGTCGTTCACCCCGCCAAAATAGGTGACCAAACAGTCACATGTCAAGCGCACTCGCGCATGCCGGTGGCCGACGTGGTGGGCGCCGGCAGGTGGCACATCGGCGGCAGCCGGTCCATGCGCCACGGCCGCCCGGTACGGCCGAACTGCCACGAGAAATGGACCTTCCGTTGGCAGAACAGGCGCCCGTGCAGCGGCCGGACCGCCTCAATGCGCCGCGCGGTTCCCGTGGTCCATGCCCGGCGCGTCGACCATGACCAACGGCGCAGCCGCATCGCCGGCGCGATCCTGGGCATCGCCGAGCAACGCGGGCTACAGCACGCCAGCATGCGTGCGGTCGCCGCGGCGGCCGAGGTGTCCCTGCGGCTGGTGCGGTGTCGCCTTCACACCGGGGACGAGCCGCCGATGGCAACGCTGGGCCACCTCGCCAGGGGAACCGGTGCCCGGATCACCCGCCGCATCAGCGAACTCGGGCACCTCCCGCAACGTGGGGCATCGTGCGTGCGACCCTGGCGGCCGACCCGGAACGCATCGGGTCGAGCCGCACCTGCGTCGCCGACGACAGCCTGGTCCTCGCCGAACGGCAGCTGTCCACACCGGGCATCCCAAGCCCGGCCTTCTCAAACGCCTTCTCGTCGACGAGTTCCGCGCCGCCCGGCGAGCCGCCGCCGCGCGACATCAGTGCGCACGGTGGTACGCGTGCACGACGGCGTGACCTTGGCCGCGCGAGATCATCCATCGGTTCACCGGGGTGGTGAGCAGGAACGCCACCACCAGGGACCCGGCCAGCGCCCCCCAGAACAGCATGCTGGTCAGTCCGGCGTCCATCGCTCCGGGCACCGCGACGATGAACGCGTTGTCCAGCAGCTCCATGATCGCGATAGAGACGGTATCGGCAGCGAGGGCGACCTTGAGGGCGCTGCGGAAGTCCAGGCCGGCGCGCAGGACACCGCGCATGGTGAGGGCGTAGCCGAAGACGAACGCCAGCGCGATCGACAACACCACGGTCGCCGCGTTGTGCAGCCCGAGCGTCGTGCCGATGACCATGCCGAGTACCTCGCCGATGGCACAGCCGGTGAGGCAGTGCAGAGTCGCCCGCGCCGCCACCGCCCAGGTCGTCGCGGTCTGACTCTGATGGGCGCCCACGCCGTGATCCATCGCCGGCGTGTGGTGCTGGTCGTGCTGGTGGTGCGCGCCATGGTCCATGTCGGCCTCCTCCCCGCCTATAATACCCCCAGGGGGTACTAGTATCGTGGTGGAGTGGACGACGCTTCGCGGCCCGTCGCATGTCATCCTGACAACCGGGCAGGTCCGCACCGCCGAGTTCACCGCCGTCGCCGGCGCCCCGTCGGCGGCCCCCCGTCGGCGGCCGTCGCGACTTCGAGCGCGCCGACAAGGTCCGGCCGCGCCGGTCTACCGCACGGGTAAGGAGAGCACCCATGGCATCCGTCGCCCGGCCGTTGCCCACGGCCCCGAACCGGATCGAGCTTTCGATCGGCGGCATGACCTGCGCCTCCTGCGCCTCACGCATCGAGAAGAAGCTCAACCGCATGGACGGCGTGACCGCCACCGTCAACTACGCCACCGAGAAGGCCAGCGTCACGTACGGGGACGCCGTCACCCCGGCGGACCTCATCACGACGGTGGAGAGGACCGGCTACACCGCCGCACTGCCTGCGCCACGGAAGTCCGCCGACGACCCGGCTACGTATCCGCAGCCGATCGACGAGCTACGCGCCGTCCGCACCCGGCTGTGGGTGTCGCTTGCCCTCAGCGTCCCGGTGGTGGTGATGGCGATGGTGCCCGCCTGGCAGTTCACCTCCTGGCAATGGCTGTCGCTGACCCTCGCGGCGCCCGTCGTCGTCTACGGCGGGCTGCCGTTCCACCGGGCGGCGTGGACAGGCCTGCGTCATGGCGCCGCCACCATGGACACGCTCGTCTCGATGGGCACTCTGGCCGCGTTCGGCTGGTCGCTGTGGGCGCTGTTCTTCGGCACCGCCGGCACGCCCGGCATGACGCACCCGTTCAGCCTCGGCATCGGCCGCACCGACGGCGCCGGCGCGGTCTACCTGGAAACCGCCGCGGATGTCACGACGTTCATCCTCGCCGGCCGCTTCTTCGAGGCTCGTTCCAAGCGGCGCGCCGGCGCCGCCCTGCGCGCCCTGCTGGAACTCGGCGCCAAGGACGCCGCGGTGCTGCGCGACGGCGCCGAAGTACGCGTCCCGGTCGCGGACCTCGTGGTGGGTGACCGGTTCGTCGTGCGACCGGGCGAGAAGATCGCCGTCGACGGCGTGATCGAGGACGGCGCATCAGCCGTGGATGCCAGCATGCTCACCGGCGAATCGGTGCCGGTCGAGGTCGCCGTCGGTGACACCGTGGTCGGCGCCACGGTCAATGCGGGCGGGCGTCTGGTCGTACGGGCGACCCGGGTCGGCGCGGACACCCAGCTGGCACAGATGGCCACGCTGGTCGAGCAGGCGCAGACGGGCAAGGCGCCGGTGCAACGCCTCGCCGATCGGATCTCCGCCGTGTTCGTGCCGGTCGTCATCGCCCTGGCCGTGGGAACGTTGGGCTGGTGGCTCGGCACGGGCAGCGGCTGGACGGCCGCGTTCACCGCCGCCGTCGCCGTCCTGATCATCGCGTGCCCGTGCGCGCTCGGGCTGGCGACCCCGACCGCGCTACTGGTGGGCACCGGCCGCGGCGCGCAGTTGGGGATCCTGATCAAGGGTCCGGAGGTCCTCGAGTCCACGAGGAACGTCGACACGGTGGTGCTGGACAAGACCGGCACCGTGACGACCGCGCGGATGACCCTCGTCGACGTCACACCGGTCGACGGTCAGAACGCCGACGACGTACTGCGCCTGGCCGGCGCCGTGGAGTCCGCATCGGAGCACCCGATCGGGCAGGCCGTCGCCCGGGGCGCCACCGACCGGCTCGGCGCCCTGCCGCAGGTCACCGGGTTCCGCAACAGCGAAGGGCTGGGGTGCACGGCAGCGTCGACGGGCACGAGGTGTGCGTCGGCCGGGTGCCCCTGCTTCGGCTGGCTGGCGTGGAGGTCACAGGCGAGGTCGAGCAGGCCGTGGCGGCGGCGCAGTCGGCCGGGCAGACCGCGATCGTCATCGGCTGGGACGGTGCCGCGCGCGGCGTGATCGGCGTCGCCGACATGGTCAAGCCGACGAGTAAGCAGGCCGTCGCCGCCCTGCGTGCCCTGGGCCTGACGCCGGTGCTGCTCACCGGCGACAACACCACGGTGGGGCGGGCGGTGGCCGCCGAGGTGGGTATCGACGAGGTCATCGCCGAGGTGCTGCCCGCCGACAAGGTCGACGTCGTCAAGCGTCTACAGGCCGACGGCGAGGTCGTCGCGATGGTCGGCGACGGCGTGAACGACGCCGCAGCCCTCGCCCAGGCGGATCTCGGTCTGGCCATGGGCACCGGCACCGACGTCGCCATCGAGGCCTCCGATCTCACCCTGGTACGCGGCGACCTGATGGCCGCCGTGGACGCGATCCGGCTGTCCCGGCGGACCTTGCGGGTCATCAAGGGCAACCTGTTCTGGGCGTTCGCCTACAACGTCGCCGCCCTGCCCCTCGCGGCGGCCGGGCTGCTCAACCCGATGATCGCCGGTGCCGCCATGGCGTTCTCGTCGGTGTTCGTGGTCGCCAACAGCCTGCGGCTGCGCCGCTTCACCGGCGTCCAGCGGTAACCGCCGCGCCGCCGTTCACCGTACTTCGTGGACGGCGGCACGGCGGTTCGGTCTGCCGTCGGGAGCGGACCGGCCCGCGATCGCCGTACCGGCTTCCTTGATCCTGCGCCGGAGTCACCGTCGCGTGCCGCAAAGTGTTGCTGCGCAGCGGGAACCCTTTACACGGGGCGACCCCCATGTAAAGATGCCGATCTATGTGATCAGGAAAGGGCTTTCCTAGCGCTGGCACCGATCGCGAACGCAGCATCACCCCCACATCACCGTGTCCCCGTGCAGGAGTGCATGCGATGAACTTGGACTTCTTTCGCCGCTCACACCGATCCCGCCCCGTGAACCGCGCCGCCGTTGCGGCTGGAGCCCTGCTGATCGGCGGCGGGCTGATCATCGCCGCGGCCCAAGCCAACGCCGCGACGGCCGACTGCACCGTCGACTACACGGTCACCCAGTGGGCCACCGGTTTCACGGCCAATCTGACCATCACCAATCTCGGCGATCCCCTCACCGGCGGTTGGAAGCTGGAATGGGACTACGCCGGCAACCAGACGGTCACCCAGGCGTGGAACGGCACCTACGCACAGAGCGGCAAACACGTCACGCTGACCAACGCGGCCTGGAACGCCGACCTGCCGACCAGCGGCACCGTCCGCCCCGGCCTCAACGCCAACTTCTCCGGCACCAATGCCGCACCCACGTCGTTCAAGCTCAACGGCGTCACCTGCACCGGCGGCACCGTGCCCACGCCGTCAGCGAGCACAACCCGATCACCATCACCCAGTACGCCCCCATCGCCCCCACCACCGTCGCCGTCACCCACGCCGTCGGAAAGCAGCTCCGCTCCCAACCCGCCGGCGGGCAACCCGCTGTACGTGTCACCGAACGGGAGCGCGAGCGCACCGGGAACGGTGTCGAGCCCGACCACGCTCACCTCCGCGATCACCCGTATCACCGCCGGCGGGACGATCTACCTGCGAGGCGGGGTCTACAACCTCGCTCAGACGGTCACCATCGCAGCGGGCAACAACGGCACCTCGAACGCCCGTAAGCAGCTCTCCGCCTACGCGGGGGAAACTCCGGTGCTGAACTTCTCGGCCATGAGCGAGGACCCGGCGAACCGAGGGCTGGCCCTGAACGGGTCGTTCTGGCACATCTACGGCCTCGTGGTCGAGCGTGCCGGTGACAACGGGATCTTCGTCGGTGGCAGCGACAACATCATCGAGCGCACGGTCACGCGATACAACCGTGACTCCGGATTGCAGATCTCACGAATGGCGTCCGACACGCCACGCGCCCAGTGGCCGGCCAACAATCTCGTGCTGAGCGCGGAGTCGCACGACAACGCCGACTCCGACGGCGAGGACGCTGACGGCTTCGCTGCGAAGCTGACCGCCGGTCCCGGCAACGTCTTCCGCTACGCCGTGTCCCACAACAACATCGACGACGGCTGGGACCTGTTCGCCAAGCCGGACACGGGACCCATCGACCCGGTGACCATCGAGGACTCGCTCTCCTACGACAACGGCACGCTGAGCAACGGCACCCAGAACACCAATGGTGACCGCAACGGCTACAAACTCGGCGGTTCGGACATCAAGGTCGACCACATCGTCCGGCGCAACGTCGCGTACCACAACGGCAAGCACGGCTTCACCTACAACAGCAACCCCGGCACGATCTCGGTGTCGAACAACATCAGCATCGACAACGGCAGCCGCAACTTCTCGTTCGACGCCGGCACCTCCGTATTCCGGAACAACGTGTCGTGCCGCAGCAGCAGCGGGTCGAACGACAGGACCATCGGCAACGTCGACGGCTCGAACCAGTTCTGGACCGGCTCCAACGGATCCCGGTGCTCCTCGTACACCGGCGCGCTGGGCTGGTCCTTCGCCACGGACGGCCGTCTGGTCGTGACCTTCGGCGGCAGACCGGCAACGCCGTAGCGGGGTGCGCTGGGGGCCTTGAGGTACTCGTAGATCGGCAGCTGCCGGGTGTCGTAGTAGCCCTGGGTCAGCCCGACCGCGTCGCTGCCGGTGCTGTAGCGATCCATGCGGCCACCGTCGAGCTGGTATTGCGGCGTCGCCAGGCTGGGGTCGTTCTGGTAGAGGCACCGGTACGCGCTGCCGGCGGCGGCCGGTGACCGTTACGGCATCCGGACGCGGGCCAGTACCGGGGTGTGGTCGCTGGGGTAGTGGCCGTTCGGGTGCTGGTAGATGCTGATCGCCGCGGCGGACACCGTGGCCGCTGCGCCCCCGTTCGCTCTGGTGAAGATGAAATCGATGGCGCCGCTGCCCGGCACCGGCGGCTGATTGATGTCGGTCCGGAAGGTCTCGTACTCCTTGCCCTTCTTGGCGGCCGCATCCCAGGCGTCGCGGTAGCCGGCCTTCTCGGCGATGTCGTGCGGAGCTTCGAATTTCCCGCTGTTGAAGTCGCCCGTCAGGATGACGGGGAGGTTCTCCTTGTTTATCTGGGCCATCGTGTCGCGGACGACCTCGATCCCGTGTGTCCGAGCCTGCGGGGCGGCATTGTCCAGGTGGGTGTTGACCGCGTAGAACCGCTTCTTCGTCTCCGTGTCGTAGAAGCGGATCCACGTGGCCATCCGCGGGCCACCGGCTGCCCACTCACGGTTCTTCACGCCGGGGCCGGGCCCCCAGTCCACGCAGTACTTGTATGGCGTCAGGAAGGAGTTGCAGAACCAGAAGTCGCCGGCGTCCTCCTTGGTCAGCCGGTTAGGGTTCCAGTAGAGGCTCACGCTCTCGAACTGATCTCCGCAGGTGCTCTTGTCCGTGTCGCACTCGCGCATTTCGCCGTACCAGTCGTACCGGTGGCCCGCCTTGTCGAGATCGGTCCACAGGTCGCTGCCCTGCCATTTCACATTCTCCTGCGTCCCGATCAGATCCGGCAGCTCGTTGAGGATCGCGCCGGCGATCGCATCTCGTCGTCCCTCCTTGTCATAATCCTTCCCCTTATCCACCTCCTCCTCGATCGCGCTCCGGAGGTTGAACGTCATCACGTCGAGGTCGCCCGTGGTCTTCGCCCCGCCGACGCTGGTCAGCAGCGGTACCTCGGCGGCCCACGCGCTGCGCCCCGGGGCCATGGCCGCAACGCTCAGGGCGATCGCGCCGGCCAGCGGTACCGCCACCATCCAGAACCTGCGGCCGCGACCCGAAGAGCCCGAGAATCCCATGATGAGGCCTACCCCGTATTGGAGGATTTCTGTAAGTGATCACTTTTCCGCATGCGTGGTCTTCAAACGGAACCCGCCGGACCGAATGGCGGCCGACGTCGACGCGACGCCGTGGCGCTTGCCCGAGGATACGCGGCCACCGCCCTGACCGAGGCACGCAGCATAAGATGCCGGCGCGGTCGCGGCACCTGGCGACTGCAGAATTAATCGAATACTAAAGGTGGGCGGATGTGGGGGGGATAACAATGCCAAGAAGTGGGCTATTGATATAGGTCCCGCCCGGCCCGTAGCCTGCCGTCCGTTTGGTGACGGTCGATGACTGAGTGGTGGGTTGGTGGCTCTTCACGATCGAGGGTGTAGTCGAGGTCTGAATCCGCCGGTTTCCAGCAGGGATCTGGCGATGTAGTTGGTCAGGTTGCGGAAGCCGAGGGCCGATCCGCGGAGGTGTTCGAGCCGTCCGTTGATGGCCTCGGTCGGCCCATTGGACGTGCCGGGCCGGTAGAAGTAGGCCAGTACGTCGTCGGCGCGCCTGTTCAGCGTCCGGCCCAGTGTGATGACCTCGCTCAACGCCTGGGGAACCGCGTGGCTGTTCGGTCTATGTAGGAGCCAAGGGGACGATTGTATTCAGTTTCAACCCCTGGAGACTGGTTGCCTTCAAGCCTTTTCGCAATATGCACATACTTGGGAATCGACTGAACTCAACAGCTTCGAAGTATCGAACAGTGGGTTTACCGCAACCTTCAGTGAGAAAAGCGAGAATTGGCAACTCACGAGTGCCGCCGGCAAGCACGGCTGCTAAGCTAAAACTTTCCCAGGCGCCAGGCCGGCTACAGCATAGCTCGCCTGGCGGCGGAAGATGCGGAGTAGGTATGGGCCCGGGCTCACGACCAGGGTGGTCGGTCGCCACCCGAACGGCTCGTGCGCCAGCGACCGGACCACGGTGTCCCGCGGCGATCCCTGGGCGCCGCAACGGCGGCACCACTGGTCGGGCGCGACGACCCGACAGGCCAACACCGCACGATCCGGCTCAAGACGCTGCCCGGTGACGTCCAGCCCGAGCTCATCAAGTCGGCAGAACGTGGTCAGGTCAGCGCGGGCGAAACCCGCGTCGGGAGTAGCGTCAGGCACGTCGAGGTCTTCCGGATGGGCGGCGTAGGAACCTCCATCATCGGAAGACCTCGACCCCTACCCAGCCACCACCCCACCGGCCGGCGCTACACCCTCAACTACGAAGAGCCGGATTGGTGGATACCAGGCGCTCAGTCGACGTTTTCCCGTTCTTGCAGACGCCGATACGCACGGTTGCGCGGCCGCAGGACGACCGTGGCCAGTGCGGCCGCGGTGAGGGAGCCGGTGAGGACGGCGACTTCGACCTCGTCGCCGCGGACGCTACCGGCGCCGAACGCCGGTTCGCCGACGAGCAGCGACACCGTGAACCCGATCCCGGCGCTCGCCGGCCACCAGACCGACCACGATCCCCAGGGTGACCGGCCGGGTGAGCGCGGACCGGAGTGACCCGGGAGCGACCGCACAGACGAGATCGTGCACTGGGTGCGGGCGGCGCCGGAGCCAGTCCCACAGGCTGCGGTTACCGGTCACGTGGTCTACTGCGGCAGCGTGTGCCAGGCGACGAGTGAGAGAACGCGGAGCATCGGTGACTGATCCGTCCACGTACCAGAAGCAGTGGTCGCCGTGGCGGACCGTCGTCGGATTCGGCGTCGTCAGCCTGACCGCCGACATGGTCTACGAGGGCGCCCGATCCGTCTACGGGCCGCTGCTCGCCTCGCTGGGCGCCTCCGCCACGATCGTCGGCCTGATCACCGGCGCCGGTGAGGCCGCCGCGTTGCTGCTGCGCCTGGTGTCCGGCCCGCTCGCCGACCGCTCCCGCCGGTACTGGACGCTGACCATCGCCGGGTACGCCCTCACCGCGGTCGGAGTTCCGCTGCTCGCCGTCACACCGTTCCTCGGCGGAGCCGGGCTCGTCGTCGCCGCGACGCTGATCCTGACGGAACGCCTCGGCAAGGCGATCCGCAGCCCGGCCAAGTCCGCCCTGCTCGCCGACGCCGCAAGCCTCGTCGGCATGGGCCGTGGGCTGGGTGTGCACAAGGCACTGGACCAGCTCGGCGCGTTCGCGGGTCCGCTGCTGGTCGCCACCATCGTCGCCACCGGATCCGGCCTGCTGTGGCCGGGCCTCGCTGCCCTCGTCATCCCCGGCGCCGTCGCCATGCTGCTGCTCGTCGTCGTCCGCTCCCGGCGACGGGGGGAACCGCGCGCGCCTGCGGCGCGGACAGGACCTGCGCCGGTACGGCTGCCGGCCCGGTTCCACTGGTTCGCCGCAGCGATGGCGGTGTGCACCGCGGGCCTGGTGACCTTCGGTTTGATCGGATACCACCTGGCCGAGGCGCGCATCGTCCCGACCGCCGGCGTACCCCTGCTGTACGCGGCGGCCATGGCCGCCGGGGCGCTCGCCGCCCTCGCGACCGGCCTCGGTTACGACCGCACCGGCCCACGGGTGCTGCTCCTGCTCCCGGCGATGGTCACGGCGGTACCGCTGCTCGCGTTCCGCGCCGGTCTGCCCGTGGTCACCGCCGGAGCGCTGCTCTGGGGCGCCGCCGTCGGGGTGCAGGACTCCACGGTGAAAGCGCTGGTCGCCGACCTCGTACCCGGCGATCGGCGCGCCACCGCCTACGGCTTCTTCGCCGCCGTCCAGGGCGTGGGCGCGCTGGTGGGCGGGGCGGCCGCCGGGGCGCTCTACGAACGATCATTGACCGCCCTGATCGCCGCCGTGGCGGCGAGCCAGGCCATGGCCCTCGTTGTGCTGATCGGCGTCACGGCCCGAACCCGGCCGCGGAACGCCTAGCCGTCGAGCTCGCCGAGGGGTGCCGGTCACCGCCGCGGCAGTGACCTGCGGCTCCGCGTACTGCCATGCGCTCCGCGCCGGAACCACGCCCGCGTGCGGCCCGCCGGATCCCCCCGTCACCCACTGTCGTCAGTGGACGGACAGCGCGGGTGGGCGGCCAGATCAGCGGGAGGAATCCTGACGGTCCGCTCCGGTGACCGCGGCCCGCCCCGCTTCGAGGCGGGCGACCGGCACCCGGAACGGGGAGCAGGACACGTAGTCGAGGCCGACCTCGTGGAAGAAGTGCACCGACTCGGGGTCTCCGCCGTGTTCGCCGCACACGCCGAGCTTGAGGCCGGGGCGTACCGCCCGGCCCTCCTCGGCGGCGATCCGGACGAGCCGGCCGACACCGTCCCGGTCGAGGGATTCGAACGGGGAGATGCCGAAGATTCCGAGTTCCAGGTAACGCCAGAAGAACGCGCCTTCGACGTCGTCCCGGGAGAAACCCCAGCTCATCTGGGTGAGGTCGTTGGTGCCGAAGGAGAAGAAGTCCGCGGCCTCGGCGATCTGCCCGGCCGTCAGCGCGGCCCGCGGCACCTCGATCATCGTGCCGATGAGGACCGGTACGCCACTGTCGCCGATCACCTCGGCGATGACGTTCTCCGCCTCGTAGCGCACCATCTCGAGTTCCTGGACGGCACCGACGAGCGGCACCATGATCTCCGGCCGGGGGTTCAGGCCCTCGCCGGTGAGGTGGACGGCGGCTTCGGTGATGGCGCGGACCTGCATCGCGAACAGGCCGGGGACGACCAGGCCCAGGCGTACGCCCCGGAGGCCGAGCATCGGGTTGTCCTCGTGCATCCGGCGTACGGCGTCGAGCATCTGCTGGTCTTCCTGGTGCAGTTCGCCGCGTTCCCGGGCGACTGCGACGGTGACGGCGAGCTCCTCCAGCGGCGGCAGGAACTCGTGCAGGGGAGGGTCGATGAGCCGGACGGTCACCGGCAGCCCGTCCATCGCACGCAACAGCTCGACGAAGTCGTCGCGCTGCAACGGCAGCAGCGCGGCGAGGGCCTCGGCGCGCTGGGCGGGGCTGGGGGCGAGGATGAGACGTTCGACGAGTTCGCGGCGGTCGCCGAGGAACATGTGCTCGGTGCGGCACAGCCCGACGCCTTCGGCGCCGAAGCGCCGGGCCCGGGCCGCGTCGTCGGCGGTGTCGGCGTTCGTCCGGACCGCCAGGTCACGCCGCTGGTCGGCGTGGGCGAGGATCCGGTGTACGGCATCCACGAGCGGATCGCGGGCCTGCCCGGGGTCGAGGGTTCCCTCGAAGTACTGGACGACCTCGGAGGGCCGCACCGGTACGGCTTCCAGGTAGACGGCGCCGGTGCTGCCGTCGATCGACATGGTGTCGCCCTCACGGACGGTGTACTCACCGACGGTGAACGACGCGGATGACACGGTCATCGCGTCGGCGCCGCAGACGCACGTACGGCCCATGCCGCGGGCGACCACAGCGGCGTGGCTGGTCTTGCCACCGTGGGCGGTGAGGATGCCCTGGGCGGCGATCATGCCGGCGAGGTCGTCCGGGTTGGTCTCGCGGCGGACGAGGATCACGGGATCGCCCTGGGCGGCGAGTTCCACGGCCCGCCCGGCGGAGAAGACGGCCTTGCCGACGGCGGCTCCGGGGGACGCCCCGACGCCGGTGGTCAGCGGTGCCGGTGCGCCGGCGAGGTCGAAGCGGGGGAACATCAGCTGCGCGAGCTGGGCGCCGGTGACCCGCCGGAGGGCCTCGTCCAGGTCGATGGCGCCTTCGTCGACGAGCTGGCCGGCGATGCGGAACGCGGCCCCGGCGGTGCGTTTCCCGATCCGGGTCTGCAACATCCACAGCTTGCCGCGTTCGATGGTGAACTCGATGTCACACAGGTCGCGGTAGTGACCCTCCAATGTGGCCATGATGTCGAGCAGGTCGTCGTACGACTTCTGGTCGAGCGCGCGCAGGTCCTGTAGGGGGACGGTGTCGCGGATGCCGGCGACGACGTCCTCGCCCTGGGCGTTCGGGAGGTAGTCGCCGTAGACGCCGCGTTCGCCGCTGCCCGGGTCGCGGGTGAACGCGACGCCGGTGCCGGAATCCGGGCCGAGGTTGCCGAAGACCATCGCGACGATGCTGACCGCGGTGCCGAGGTCGGCGGGGATGCGTTCCTGGCGGCGGTACAGCACGGCCCGTTCCGAGTTCCACGACCGGAACACGGCCTCCATCGCCAGCTGCAACTGTTCACGGGGATCCTGCGGGAAATCGTGCCCGACGTGTTTGCGGAAAACGTTCTTGTACGCGTCGACGAGCGCTCGCAGGTCATCGGCGTCGAGGTCCACGTCGTCGGTGACGCCCTTGCGTTCCTTCGCCTGGTCGAGCGCGTCGGCGAATTCCTCTCCGGGTACGTCGCAGACTGTTTTGCCGAACATCTGAATGAGCCGGCGGTACGAGTCCCAGGCGAACCGGTCGTTGCCGTCGGCCTGGACGGCGAGCCCGGTGACGCTGTGGTCGTTGAGACCGACGTTCAGCACGGTCTCCATCATGCCGGGCATGGAGAAGGCGGCACCGGAGCGTACGGAGACGAGCAGCGGGTCGGCCGGATCACCGAGCCGGCGACCCATGGCCTGTTCGAGAACGGCGAGGTGGGCGTCGATCTCATCGGCCAGGGAGGCGGGGCTGACGCCGGTGGCGAGGTACGCCCGGCAGGCCTCGGTGGTGACGGTGAATCCGGCGGGTACGGGCAGCCCGAGGTTCGTCATCTCGGCGAGGTTGGCGCCTTTGCCACCGAGCAGGTCGGTGAGTTCCCGGCTGCCCTGGCCGAAGTCGTAGACGAATGTGGTGTCCTGCTTGGAATGTGTCACGACTACCTCCCGGTCGGGGGTCGGCTCGTTCGCCGACGATCGTTCAGCAGTGCCCGAAGGGCAACGTGGTTCTGCCTACCCATAAGGGTTCGTGACGTAAAATCCACAGCGGCGCGCGTGAATGTGCTCGTGATGCACGGACATCGCGCACGTGCGGTCATTCTCGCGATTGCGTGGTACGCCAGGATCCGCGCCCGGCTGGATGATGCCGGCCGACAGATCATCTGTTGGAGGTTCGATGAGGTTCGGACTGATCGGCTACGGCTTCGGCGGTCGCTACTTCCACGCCCCGCTGCTGGCGTCCGCTTCCGGGATCGACTTCGCGGGCGTGGTGACCCGGTCCGCGGACCGCCGCGCCGAACTCGCCGCCGACCGGCCGGGCGTGCCGGCGTACGACTCGTTGCAGGACCTGGCCACGGCCGGGGTGCAGGCAGTGGCGATCTCGACTCCGGCGGACACGCACATCCCGCTCGCCCTGGAAGCGATCAGCCTCGGCCTGGCCGTGGTGGTGGACAAGCCGTTCGCCCTGGACGCGGCGCAGGCCCGCACCGCCGTGAAGACCGCAGAGGACGCCGGTGTGCTGCTGAGCGTCTACCAGAACCGGCGCTGGGACTCCGATCTGCTGACCCTGCGCCGCCTCGTCGGCACCGGGGCGCTGGGCGACGTGACACGTTTCGAGTCACGGTTCGAGCGGTTCTCCCCGGACCGGGGTCCGTCCGCCGCGGGCGGCGGAACCCTGCGGGACTTCGGCGCGCATCTGGTGGATCAGGCGTTGCTCCTGTTCGGGCCGGTGACCCGGGTGTACGCCGAGCTGAGCGGCCGCCACGACCTCGACGACGACTTCTTCGTGGCGTTACGCCACGCGGGCGGCGTCGTGTCCCATCTCTGGGGCAGTTGTGTGCAGGGCGCACCCGGTCCCCGGTTGCGGGTCACCGGCACCACCGGCACGTACGTCGTCGACGGCATCGACGGCCAGGCGGACGACCTGATCGCCGGGCTCACCCCCGCCACCGTGGGCGAGGGTTGGGGCACCGAACCCGAACACCGCTGGGGCCGCCTGCGCCGGGGCGCGGCCGGTGACCCGGTGCCGTCCGAGCGCGGCCGGTGGGACACGTACTACCCGGCGTTCGCCGCCGCGGTCCGGGGCGAGGCGGGGGTCCCGGTCGACCCCTGGGACGTGGTGGCCGCCATCGAGATCATCGACGCCGCACGCACGAGCGCGGCGACCGGCCGGACGGTGAACCTCTGACGTGCCCCAGGTCCGGCAAGCCCCGTCGGCGTGCTTGCGACGGCCTCGCAGGGCACCCGCCACAGAGGGCCGGGCCGCGGTCATCGCGTAGAACGATCAGACCGCACAGATTGTCCGTTCGGGTCATGGCTCAATGGCGATAGTAGAGGCAGATACCGTCCGGGTTTGTGTGGCAGACGATCCCCGAGCCCGGCCGAGATCACGAACGGCCCCCGCGCCGCTGGCGCGGGGGCCGTCGTGCATTCTGATCACCCTCGAACCGCCGACACAGCATGTTGGGTGCGACTCTGCTGGCGTACCCATATATGGTGTTGATCGCAGCTGGTTCGGGCGTCCACTCAGGGCGGCCGAGGCAAGAGGGAACCCGGTGCGAGTCCGGGACTGCCCCGCAGCGGTGAGTGGGAACGACCGCCGTCACAGAGCACTGGGCCCGCAGGGCCTGGGAAGCGACGGCCAGTAGGGACGAGCAGGACGCCCACGAGTCCGAAGACCTGCCAGCGCACCGCCCGCACCGCGGGCGGTGGTCCGAGGCCGCGCGGGACGGCCGACGCCGAACGGCGGTGTGCGCACGCACCCGTCGGCGTCCTCCTGCGCGCGTTCGACGACCGAGGATCGAGCTCGCGAGGAGAGAGTTCATGACGGTCACGACGACCATGCCGGAGCAGGCCGTACCGGAACAACGCCGGCAACCCATAAAGGTCCGCAAACGCGACGGCACCGCCGAGACCGTGGACGTCGACACGATCGTCCGTGCGGTGCAACGGTGGGTCGGCGGCCTCGACGACGTGGACCCGCTGCGGGTCGCGACGAAGACGATCAGCGGCCTGTACGACGGCGCCACCACCGCCGAGCTGGACAGGTTGTCGATCCAGACCGCCGCGGAACTGATCGGCGAGGAGCCGCAGTACTCCCGGCTGGCGGCCCGGCTGCTCGCCGCGCACGTCGACAAGGAGGTGCGCGGGCAGGGCATCGCGTCGTTCAGCCAGGCCATCGCCCGGGGCCACGCCGAGGGGCTGATCGGGGACGTGACGGCCGCGTTCGTGGCGCGGAACGCCCGCACGCTGGACGACGCCGTCGACCTCTCCGGTGACCTGCGGTTCGAGTACTTCGGGCTGCGTACGGTGGCCGACCGGTACCTGCTTGCGCACCCGCAGACCCGGCTGCTCCTGGAGACCCCGCAATACTGGCTGCTGCGCGTCGCGTGTGGACTGAGCACCGACCCGACCGAGGCGATCGCGTTCTACCGGCTGATGTCCGCCCTGGCGTACCTGCCGAGCTCGCCGACGCTGTTCAACTCGGGTACCCGCCACACCCAGATGTCGTCGTGCTTCCTGGTGGACTCGCCGAAGGACGAACTGGACTCGATCTACGAGCGGTACCAGCAGATCGCGAACCTGTCGAAATTCTCCGGCGGCATCGGCGTCGCCTGGTCCCGGATCCGCGGGCGCGGCCGCCTGATCCGCGGCACCAACGGCGCCTCCAACGGCATCGTGCCGTTCCTGCGGACCCTCGACGCGTCCGTCGCCGCCGTCAACCAGGGCGGGCGGCGCAAGGGGGCGGCCTGCGTCTACCTGGAGCCGTGGCACCCGGACATCGAGGAGTTCCTCGAACTGCGCGACAACACCGGCGAGGACGCCCGGCGTACGCACAACCTGAACCTGGCGAACTGGATCCCGGACGAGTTCATGCGCCGGGTCGAGGCCGATGAGATGTGGTCACTGATCGACCCGGGTACGGCGCCGGAGCTGCCGGACCTGTGGGGCGAGGATTTCGACGAGGCGTACCGGGCGGCGGAGAGGAACGCCGTCAAGCAGGTCAAGGCCCGCGACCTGTACGGCCGGATGATGCGGACGCTCGCGCAGACGGGCAACGGCTGGATGACGTTCAAGGACCCGTCGAACCGGCTCAGCAACCAGACCGCCGAACCCGGCAACACGATCCACCTGTCGAACCTGTGCACCGAGATCCTGGAGGTGTCCAGCGACGACGAGACCGCCGTCTGCAACCTGGGCTCGATCAACCTCGGTGCGCACCTGCGCGACGGCGAGATCGACTGGGACCGGTTACGGTCGACCGTCCGCACCGCGGTGGTGTTCCTCGATCGGGTCATCGACATCAACCACTACCCGTCGAGGCAGGCCGCCGCGTCCAACCCGCGTTGGCGGCCCGTCGGGCTGGGGCTGATGGGGTTGCAGGACGCGTTCTTCCAGCTCAAGCTGCCGTTCGACTCGGCCGAGGCGAAGGAGCTGAGCACCCGGGTCGCCGAGGAGATCTACCTGACCGCCCTGGAGACGTCGGCGGGACTGGCGCAGGAGGCGGGGCCCCACCCCGCGTACGCCCAGACCAGGGCTGCCCGCGGCGACCTGCAACCGGACCTGTGGGGGGTGAGTCCGACGCAGGCCGGGAGGTGGGCCGCGCTCCGCGAGCGGATCGCGGACACCGGCCTGCGGAACTCGCTGCTCGTCGCGATCGCGCCGACGGCGACGATCGCCTCCATCGCCGGCTGCTACGAGTGCATCGAGCCGCAGGTCAGCAACCTCTTCAAGCGGGAGACGCTGAGCGGCGAGTTCCTGCAGATCAACACCTATCTGGTACGCGAGCTGAAGTCCCGCGGCCTGTGGACCGCGGCCGTCCGGGAGCAGATCAAGCGGGCGGAGGGGTCCGTTCAGGGCATCGCAGGGTTGCCGGCCGATCTCAAGGAGCTCTTCCGCACCGCGTGGGAACTGCCGCAGAAGGCGCTGATCGACGTCGCCGCCGCCCGGGCGCCGTACATCGACCAGTCGCAGTCGCTCAACCTGTTCATGAGCGCCCCGACCATCGGCAAGGTGTCCTCGATGTACCTGTACGCCTGGAAGGCCGGCCTGAAGACCACGTACTACCTGCGGTCGCGTCCCGCCACCCGCATCCAGCAGGCAACGGTCTCCGTGGTCGCCCCGACCGCGGCGGAGGCCTGCTCCCTGGAGAACCCCGAGTCGTGTGAGGCGTGCCAGTAATGCTGCTCGACCCCGGAATGGACCTGACCCTGCGGCCGATGAGGTACCCGCACTTCTTCGACCGGTTCAAGGACGCCATCAAGAACACGTGGACCGTCGAGGAGGTCGATCTGCACTCCGACCTCGCCGACCTGGCCAAGCTGTCGCCCGCCGAGCAGCACCTGGTCAGCCGCCTCGTCGCGTTCTTCGCCACCGGCGACACGATCGTCGCGAACAACCTGGTGCTGAATCTCTACCAGCACGTCAACTCGCCCGAAGGGCGGCTCTACCTGTCCCGGCAGCTGTTCGAGGAGGCCGTCCACGTCCAGTTCTATCTGAACCTGCTGGACACGTACGTCCCGGACCCGCGGGAGCGGGCCGAGGCGTTCGCGGCCGTCGACAACATCCCGTCGATCAAGCGGAAGGCGGAGTTCTGTTTCCGCTGGATCGACTCGGTCTTCTCCCTGCGATCCCTGCGGACCCGCGACGACCGGCGGGCGTTCCTGCTCAATGTCATCTGCTTCGCCGCCTGCATCGAGGGCCTGTTCTTCTACGGCGCCTTCGCGTACGTCTACTTCCTGCGTTCCCGCGGACTCCTGCACGGGCTCGCGTCCGGCACGAACTGGGTGTTCCGCGACGAGAGCATGCACATGGCGTTCGCGTTCGACGTCGTCGGCGTCGTCCGGGCCGAGGAACCGTCTCTCTTCGACGCCGAGATGCAGGAGCAGGTACGCAGCATGCTCGCCGAGGCCGTCGAGTGCGAGGTGCAGTTCGCCGAGGATCTGCTTGAGCACGGCGTGTCCGGGATGTCGCTGACCGACATGCGGGAGTACCTCCAGCACGTGGCGGATCGGCGGCTCGCCCAGCTCGACATGGCGCCGCTCTACGGTTCGTCGAACCCGTTCGCGTTCATGGAGTTGCAGGACGTGCAGGAGCTGTCGAACTTCTTCGAAAGGCGGGTGTCGGCGTACCAGGTCGGCGTCTGCGGGTCCGTCAGCTTCGACGACGACTTCTGACGGGGCCGCGCGCCTATTCGAGGGCGGCCAGGGTGGTGTTCTCGCGGGCGTCCTGGGCGGCGATGCCCCCGGCGTCCTTCGGCGTCGGGGCGTCGTCGTCGCGGCCACGCAGCGGGATCTCCTTGATGAAGGCCGCAAGCAGCGGAACGGCCGCCGCGAACACGATCGCCCAGATGAAGACGTGGGAGATCGCGTACGCCATCGACTCCAGGAAGCCGGTGCGGACGGGTGCGGGCAGCTGCCGGAGTGCCGCCGGGTCGACGCGGCCGCCGCCGCCGGTCAGCGCGGTGCCGGCGGCGCCCAGCCGGTCGGTGAGCTGGGCGGTGAGCTGGTGGTTGAAGACGGCGCCGAACAGCGAGACACCGAACGAGCCGCCGATGGAGCGGAAGAACGTCGCGGCGCTGCTGGATACACCCAGGTCCTTCTGCTCGACGCTGTTCTGGGCGATCAGCATGGTGGTCTGCATCAGGAAGCCCATGCCGATGCCCAGGACCGCGATGAACAGGCCGGTCTGCAGCGGGCTGGTGTTCACGTCCTGCCGGGAGAGCAGGAACATGGCCACGGCCATGATCACGCCGCCGATGACCGGGAAGGTCTTGTACTTTCCGGTACGGGTGATCCGCTGGCCGACGAACAACGAGATCACCATCGCGGCGGCCATCATGGGGAGCAGCAGGAGGCCGGAGTTGGTGGCGGTAGAGCCCTGCACGGTCTGCTGGAACAGCGGCAGGAAGTTGATCGCGCCGAACATCGCGAAGCCGAGCAGGAAGCCGACGCCGGAGATGAGGCTGAAGTTCCGGTTCCTGAACAGCCCCAGCGGGATGATCGGCTCGGGGACCCGCCGCTCGACCACGACGAACAGTGTCAGTGTGATCGCGGCGATCACCGCGAGACCGATGATCTGCGGCGATCGCCAGGCGTACTCGCTGCCGCCCCACGTGGTGATCAGCACGAGCGCGGTGATCGCCACGGTCAGCAGGCCGGCGCCCAGCCAGTCGATGCGGTGCTCGCTGCGCCGCTTGGGCAGGTGCAGGGTCGCGATCAGCACGACCAGGGCGACGCCGCCGAGTGGCAGGTTGACGTAGAAGGCCCAGCGCCAGCTGAGGTGGTCGGTGATGAAGCCGCCGACCAGCGGCCCGGCGATCATGGCCAGCGACATGACGGCCGCCATGATGCCCTGGTACCTGCCGCGTTCCCGGGGCGGTACGAGGTCGCCGATGATCGCCATGACGTTGACGATGAGTCCTCCGGCGCCCAGCCCCTGGATCGCGCGGAACGCGATGAGCTCGATCATGCCGTCGTCGGTGCCGCCGAACGGCTCGGATCCCGCCGCCCCGCAGAGCGCCGAGCCGACAAGGAAGATCACGATCGCGGTGAGGAAGATCGTCTTACGACCGAACAGGTCGCCCATCTTGCCCCAGATCGGGGTGGAGACCGTGGTGCCGAGCACGTACGCGGTGACGACCCAGGACAGGTGCGCCAGGCCGCCGAGCTCGCCGACGATCCGGGGCATCGCCGTACCGACGATGAAGTTGTCCAGCATCGCGAGCATCATGGCCAGCATCAGCCCGGGCAGGACCACCAGGACCTCACGTTGCATTCCCGGCGGCCGGTCGCCCGGCACGGCACTCGCGGTGCTCTCCGACATGGCAGCCTCCTCGTGTCCCACCGATCGCGGGTCCCACCGATCGCGGGTCCCACTGATCGCACGGAATTACTTTCCACAGCATGAACAATCGCTGCGGCAGAAAGTATCAGGATACTCATGGACGGGGTCGGCGGCCTCCTGCTGTACGGTCGCCAAGAACACACCGAGGAGGACGTGGCTGTGACGGATCGCGAGCAGGTGATCGGCCGCATCCTGGAGACCCAGCGGCAGATCCGGCGCCGGGTCACGGAGGAGGGCGTCCACCCGCTCCTGGACGTCCAGCTCACGATGTCCCAGCTCAAAGTGCTCATCATCCTCGGCCGCCTCGGCGCCACCTCAGGCCAGGACCTGGCTCGGCGTACGGGGTTCAGCCTCGCCACGCTGACCGGCGTCATCGACCGGCTCGTCGCCCAGGACCTGGTCAGCCGCAGCGAGGATCCCAACGACCGGCGCGTACGCCGGCTCGAAGCGACTCCGGCCGGAGCCGAACTGATCGACCGGCTCATCGCCGCCGGCGAGGAACAGCAGCACCGCCGGCTCGAACGCCTCGACGACGACGGCCTCGAACTGGTCGCCCGCGCCTTCGATCTCCTCCTCGAAGCAGCCGCCACGGACGACGCCTGACTCACGGCTTCCAAGCCGCGAACCACCTCGCGTCACGTCGCGGCTTGCGACCTCGATCGAACATCCGACGGCACGCAGGGGTCTCGGCGCGTCAGCGGCGTTTGCGGCGTACCAGGATCGTCACCACGACGGCGGCCGCCACCGCGGCCGCCACGATCGTCATCGGCAGCGGCCTGCGCACCACCTCGGTGACGTCGGTGTTCTCGACCTGCCGCCGGACCGTCTCGGTGGCCTTCTGCCCGACCCTCTCCCTGGTGCGCCTGGCCGAGCCCTTCGCCCGGGCCTTCACGTCCGCCTTGGCTGCCAGCGCCGAGGCGGTTTCACCGAGCTGGGCCCGGGTCTTCGCGATGTCGGCGCGCAGGGCGTCCGGACTGATGGGGATATCGGTGCTCATGACTACCTCCCGTCTGGACGGCGGCCCTCGACCGCGTCCTCGTCTGCCTTGGTGCCGTCGACGGCCCCGGCCGGGACCGGGCCGTACGCCTGCTGGATCACCTCACGGCGTCAGGAGCGTTCCGTCCTCTGGTGCTACCCCGGCGGTCCACGACCCGAAACAGGCAATCACCTTTCGGACACGATTTCCGTTGCGTTCTGGACCATGCACGCTTTCGGTACCCGGAATGACGTTCGTGCTCCTTCCACCCCTGGACCGCGTGATCGACGGGTGGGACACACAGATCAGATGTGGAGACTCCCGGCTCGCAGTCCGAACACGACGGAACGTCGTCCGGGTGGAGATCGCCCTGCCGGTTGCGGCATCATCGGGAGGACGACGCCGAGGAAGGTGTGCCATGGCGAAGGTGCTGTATTCAGTGACCATGTCCCTCGACGGCTTCATCGCCGGCCCCGGTGGCGACATGTCCTGGCTGACCGAACATCTCGGGCCGAATCCCCCGGTCGAGGAGCTCGTCGGGCGGATCGGCAGCCTGCTTGTCGGGAACCGCACCTTCCGGGGTGACGACCCGTACAGGGACACGCCACAGGAGGGGAAACCGTTCGGCGGCGGCTGGAGCGGCCCCCAGTTCGTGCTGACCCATCACGCCCCGGCGGAACCGGTCGAGGACGTCACGTTCGTCGGCGATCTGGCCGAGGCCGTCGCCGCCGCCAAGCACGCGGCGGGCGACAGGTACGTCAACGTCCTCGGCGCCGACACCGCCCGGCAGTGCCTCGAGGCGGGCCTGCTCGACGAGATCCTGACCTGTATCGCGCCCGTCATGCTCGGCGACGGCGTACGGCTCTTCGACCACCCGGGCGGCACCGGCGTGAAGCTCGAACGGATCAGCCTCACCCAGGCCCCGCTCGCCACAAACGTGTGGATGCGGGTACTCCGGTGATGAACGGCGATGCCGGGCGGTTGCGGCGGTGGGAGGAATCCGGGGCGAACTGGCGGATCATCGCGCGCACCGGCGACGGTCTGGTGATCGCGCTGCTGACCTGCGACGCGGGCGAGGAGGTCGACCGGTTCCAGTCGGCAGACCCGGACCTTCTGCGCTACGTCGGCGGCCGCGACCGGTCAGGCGCGCCCGCACCGGGCGACAATGGTGGGCGTGACCCCATCGGGAACTGACGGCCGGGACCGCGACGCGGTCGGACGGCCCCGTAACGCCCGACCGCGCGACGCCCTGGGCCGTCCGCTGTCACCCGGCACACCCGGCGTCCCGACCACCCCGGACGACATCTCCCCCACGCCGGAGGAGGCGCTCACCGAGGCGCAGCGCCTGCTCGACGACGGATTCCCGTTCCACGCGCACGAGGTTCTCGAGGCGGCGTGGAAGGCGGCGCCCGACGACGAGCGGGAACTCTGGCGCGGGCTGGCGCAGCTGGCCGTGGGCCTGACGCACGCGCGGCGGGGCAACGCGGTCGGCGCGGCCCGGCTACTGCGGCGCGCCGCGGACCGGATCGAGAAGTACGCCACACGTGCGCCGCACGGCGTACCCGTCCCGGAGCTCGCCTCCTGGGCCAGAGGCGTCGCGGACCGCATCGACGACGGAGACGCCACCGGCGACGCGGTCCCCCGCCTCACCCGTACGCGAGGGGCGTAGGCGGAGACCGGGGCGCACGCGAGCCTCCCCCTCCGCACCGGCTGCGCGGGGCGGCCCCTTCCGCCTCTTTGTCGGTCAGGCCTCTTTGTCGGTCAGCCCAGCGTCGGCCGGGCGGCCGGAACAGGCGGAAGTGGAATCTCCCGCCACGCTGGGTTGCTTCCCCGCCACGCTCCGGCAACAATCAACGCGGAGGCGCTGCTGGGACACTCCTGAATCTTCGACGTACCGGACGCGCCGCCGATCTGAACCTTGACGTCCCACCGCTCGCCGTCCGAGCGAATGAACACGTCGCGGCGTCCACGCGGGGACGTCTGCCCGTTCCACCAGTGCCGCTGAACCATCACTGCGCCACGTTATAGCACTCCGGGCCCGGCCTGCCCGGGATGTTCGGCCAGGACCGGGTACCGATCAGGGTCGATGACCTTGTCGATGCGTACCCGTCAGGTGGCCGAGTCGGTTCGGTGTATGCACGCCGTGCGGGCAACGACGTCCGTCCCGGTCGTCGCCGAACCCGACCTCGGCTACGGCGATCTGGTCGAACGGCCCCTTCCCGCAGGATCCTCCACACGGGCCGCGACGACGCCGATCCGCCATGTCACAGCCGGGGCGTCATCTCGGGCGACCGACGCCCCGAGCCATCACAGGCTCCGGGAGGAGTTCCATGCCGGTCGACGACACGGCCCTCGTGATGCTGCTGGAACGCCGGTCCGGCCGCCGCCCCGGCGGGGCACCCGGCCCAGCGTGATCGGCGGATCCGCAAAAGCGAAAAATCTAGAATCGTCGTGCTACGGTTTGCCCGGTTGCAGTTTTGATTTCCGTAGACGTTGGCAGCGCCTGATGGGTATCTCAACCCCTCGGGCGCTTTTTCGCGTTTTCCGCCTGATTCAGGCGCGGGCGATCAAACACAGCGACGCGAGATGCCGCACCGTGCGATCTCGACAGAACTGCGAAGGAGAAGACATGGCTTCCGGCACCGTCAAGTGGTTCAACGGGGACAAGGGTTTCGGCTTCATCGCCCAGGACGGCGGCGGCGCGGACGTATTCGCCCACTTCTCGGCCATCGAGGCGACCGGCTTCCGTAGCCTCGAGGAGAACCAGCGGGTCGAGTTCGAGATCACCCAGGGTCCGAAGGGCCCGCAGGCGGCGAACATCCGCCCGCTCTGACGATCGCACGGTGCCGGCGGTCCGCTGGTTCAGCGGGCCGCCGTCCGTCGTCACCACCACCTCTCACACATTTTCGTTCTGGTTCGTTCCGACACTTCCTCGAGACGCGCCGTTCGATGGAAGGCTCTGAATGACCGCCAGCACCACCGCCCCGTCCCGTCGCCGTCGCCGTCCGGCCGACCCGGACCAGCGCCGTACGCCCCAGGTCACGACCGCACCGCTCGCCTTCCCGGCGACTTCCTCCGCTCCGGCGTTCACCGGTACGTTCGCCGACCTGCCGCTCGACGCCCGGCTCGTCGAAGCCCTGCGCCGGCGGGGAGTGACCGTCCCGTTCGCGATCCAGGTGGCCACGTTGCCGGACGCGCTCGCCGGACGTGACATCCTCGGCCGGGGTCAGACCGGCTCCGGCAAGACCCTCGCCTTCGGGCTGCCGATGCTCACCCGCCTCGCGGGTCGTCGCGCCGCCCCGCGCCGGCCGCTCGCGCTGGTCCTCACTCCCACCCGGGAACTGGCCCAGCAGGTCACGGCCGCGCTGACCCCGTACGCGGAGACGCTGCGGCTGCGGTGCACCACCGCGGTCGGCGGCCTGTCGATCCGCGCGCAGGCCGCTGCCCTGTCCCGGGGTGCCGAGATCCTGGTCGCCACCCCGGGCCGCCTGGCCGATCTGATCAACAACGGGCACTGCCGCCTCGACACGGTGGACATCACCGTCGTCGACGAGGCCGACCAGATGGCCGACATCGGCTTCCTGCCGCAGGTCACCGCGCTTCTCGACCAGGTCGCGCCGGGTGGGCAGCGGATGCTGTTCTCCGCCACCCTGGACGGCGCGGTCGGCAAGCTGGTCCGCCGGTTCCTCAACGACCCGGCGACGCACAGCGTGGATCCGCCCGCCGCGGCGGTCTCCACGATGGAGCACCACCTGCTCGAGGTGGCCCTGGCCGAGAAGCCCGCGACCGTGGCGGACATCGCCGCGCGAAACGAGCGCACCATGATGTTCGTCGCCACCAAGCGCGGCGCCGACCGGCTCGCCCGGCGGCTCGACGACGCCGGCATCCAGGCCGCCGCCATCCACGGCGGCAAGTCACAGGGTCAGCGGACCCGGGCGCTGGAGCAGTTCAAGGCCGGTTCGCTCGCCGTACTCGTCGCCACGAACGTCGCGGCCCGCGGCATCCACATCGACGACCTCGACCTGGTCGTCAACGTGGACCCGCCGGCGGACGGCAAGGACTACCTGCACCGGGGCGGGCGTACGGCGCGCGCCGGACGTAGCGGCACCGTGTTCACCCTCGTACTGCCCGAGCAGCGTCGCGAGGTGCACCGCCTGATGACGTCGGCCGGGATCCGTCCCGCGCACGCGGCCGTCGCGCCCGGTCACCCGGTGCTGGCTCCGGCCGCGCGATAACCCGTTCCGCGTACGCCACGCCCCTGCCCGCCAACCGGCGGTCAGGGGCGTTTCGCGGAGCACCGTCACTTCGGAGCGAGGCGGCGCGGTAACACGAAGGTACTCATACTTTCGGCTAGTCAGTGATCATCCACTCGGATAAGGTCATCCCACCGAACGGGCCAGCGCATGCCGGCCCTCCGCAGGAGGACGACCATGAACGCGACATCCGTACCGACGAGCACCGCGCCCGCCGCCGAGGACGACACGCTGACCCGCGCGGAGGCCGCAGACACCGCCATCACCCTGCTCGCCGCCATGCATGCGGTGCCCGCCGGGCACCCGTCCCGGGCAGGCCTGCGCGACCAGGCCATCGAGGCATGGCTCCCGCTGGCGAAACACCTCGCGAAGCGGTACACCGGCCGCGGCGAACCCACCGACGACCTGGTGCAGATCGCGAACATCGGCCTGATCAAGGCCGTCGACCGGTTCGAACCCGAACGTGGCGTCGACTTCGCCGGCTACGCGATTCCCACGATCATCGGCGAGATCAAACGACACTTCCGGGATCGCACCTGGTCCGTCCGGGTGCCCCGCCGCCTGCAGGAACTGCGTCTGCAGATCACCGAGGCCAACAACATCCTCAGTCACGCCCTCGGCCGTCCGCCGACCGTCGCCGACATCGCCGCCCACCTCGGCACCACCGAGGAGGAGATCCTCGAAGGACTCGAAGGTGCGCGGGCGTACAACGCGACGTCGCTGTCGACTCCGGTCGGCGCCGAGGGCAGCACCGAGCTCGGTGACACGCTCGGCGGCGTGGACCAGGGCTACGAGCGTGCGGAACTGCGCGCCTCGCTCGGCCCCGCGCTCGCCCGGCTCGACGAACGCCAGCAGAAGATCCTCACGCTGCGGTTCTACGGCAACCTGACCCAGTCGCAGATCGCCGAGCAGATCGGGATCTCGCAGATGCACGTGTCCCGGCTGCTCGCCCGGGCGCTCGACACGCTGCGTACGCAGATGGACCCCGCCTGATCCGGCCGTCACCTGCGCGGCGGCACCTGCGTTGAAGGGTCGCCGCGCAGGTACGTAGAGCGTCCGGGCGACGCCGCGCCGAGTGAGCGCCTCGTCGCCGCCGTCCACCGTCTCCCTCGCCGTCCCCTCGTTCGGATGCGTCAGCCCGTCTGTCGGCGATGCCATGACATAACGGTCGTGCGTTACTCATCTACGCGGCCGATGACACAACCACCGAATAGTCTCTTAAACTTGCGTGACGGACAGCTACGGAGCAACCGCTCGCTGGTGGCGATCTGCGGATCGGAGGCCGAACCGGGTGGAGCGCCAACAGCAGTACGTACACCGCCTCGCCGAGATCGACGCCAAGGTACGCCGCGCCCGGCTGGCGCCCGACGTACTGATCGCCCAGGCCGCCGGGCTCCTCGCCGGCCGGGTCGGCTGCCGGGTGGACGAAGCCCAGGCCTACCTGCTGCAACTCGCGTCCGAGCAGCGCCGCGAACCTCACCTGGTAGCCACCGAACTGATCGCCGGCCTCGAGGCTGGGCTGGCCACCAACGGCGTACAGCTCGACGAGATCGTTCGTCCGCCCCGCCCCGAACCGCCGGTACAGGCCCCCCGCCCACGCAGCGCCCGGGCCGCCACGCCCGACTGGGCGGCGGCGGTGCAGCAGGTGCTTGAGGCGATGCCGGGGCGGCACACCCTTCTGGAGGCCGTACGGGACGCCGCCGGGAGCGTCGTCGACTTCACCGTGGTGGCGGCCACCCCCCTCATCCACGAGGACCAGGCCCGGCGCAAGCAACCCGACCCCGTCGGCTCCCGGATCGGCGTCACGAATCCGGACATGGTGGACGGGCCGATATGGCAGGCCTGGCTCGGCGTACTCGCCGACGGCGAACCCCGCGAGGTAGGCCCCACACTGCACGTCGGCCGCTCGGAACTCGACCCCGCGGAGATCATCATCAGCAGCCGCGTCACCCGGGTCGGTCACGGCGTGCTGACCAGCTGGATCCGGCACGACGAGGAGGAACGGCTCACCGAACGGGTCACCCAGACCGAACGGCTCGGCAACCTCGGCTGGGGCGAGGCCGACCTCATCACCGGCGAGGTGAGCTGGTCTGACGAGCTGTACCGGATCTACGAACGTGATCCCGCGCTCGGACCGATGATGGGGGACGAGTCGCAGGCGCTCACCGTGCCCGAGGATCTGCCGATCCACCGGAAGGCCGCCGAGCAGTTCGGTCGCGGCGAGACTGTCGACGTGTCGTACCGGGTCCGGATCAACGGGCGGGTCAAATACCTGCGCACCGTGCTCGACGCCGTACGCGACCTCAACGGCCGGCCCATCCGGGTCTACGGGATCATCCAGGACATCACCGTCCGGGAGAACATCCGCGCGAAGCTCGCCGACGTGGAACGGCAGCTGCACGAACAGCGGCAGACGTTGGCCGCCGAGCACCGGCTCACCCGCCAGCTGCAGCACATCGTCCTGCCCGTGCCGGACGTACCCGTGGATCTGCCTGGCCTGCGTGTCGCGCTGCGCTACCTGCCCGCGGAGCAGGCCAGCCGCGTCGGCGGCGACTGGTACCACGCCGCCCCCGCCGACGACGGCAGCGTCATCCTCGCCGTCGGTGACGTCGCCGGGCACGGCATCCAGGCCGCGACGGCGATGGCCGAGATGCGGCACACCCTGGCGGCGCTGACGCTCACCACCACCAGCGACCCGGCCGAACTACTCGGCCACCTCAACCGGCTGCTCTGCGGCGGGCGGTCGACCACCGAGACCGCGACCGCGGTGATCGCCCGCTACGAGCCCGCCGACGCGACGCTGACCTGGGCGCAGGCCGGGCACCCGCCCCCGCTTCGCAGCAGCGGCGGCATCACCGCCGAACTTCCCCGGCCCGCCGGCATCATGCTGGGCGCCCTCAGCGACGCCCGGTACGCCACCGCCCGCCTCCGCCTCGACCTCGGCGACCTGATCCTCTTCTACACGGACGGCCTGATCGAACACCGTGACCACCGCCTCGGCGACGGGCTGGTGCCGGTCGTCGCGACCCTCGACCGGATCGCCGCGTCCTCCAGCACGAACCCGCTCGCGGACCTGCTCGGCCAGCTCCGCCGCGCCAACCCGGATGACGACACCTGCCTGCTCGCCGTCCGTCGTCTCCCGGGCGAACCCGCGGACGGCCGGTTCAACTGTGCCGGGGGTCGACCGCGTCGAGGGTCGAGGTCCGGGCGGGTGAACTGACGGGCGGCGGGCCGTGCCGGGCCGCCGCCCTCGGCGATCTAGGCTCGGGGCATGGCGAAGTACTTCGACGTCCACCCGGAAAACCCTCAGCACCGGTCGATCGGCCAGGTGGTCGAGATCCTCCGGTCGGACGGGCTCATCGCCTACCCGACCGACTCGGCGTACGCGTTCGGCTGCCGGCCGGGGAACAAGGACGGGCTGGACCGGATCCGGGACATCCGGCGACTCGACACCGCGCACCATTTCACGCTGGTGTGCCGGGACTTCGCGCAGCTGGGGCAGTTCGTCCAGATCAACAACGCGCTGTTCCGGTCGATCAAGGCGGCGACGCCGGGACCGTACACGTTCATCCTGCCGGCGACGCGGGAGGTGCCACGGCGGCTGCTGCACCCGAAGAAGAAGACCGTGGGCGTACGCATCCCCGATCACGCCGTAACCCAGGCGCTGCTGTCCGAGCTGGGTGAGCCACTGCTGTCCAGCACGCTGCTCCTGCCCGGCGACACCGAGCCGATGACCCAGGGCTGGGAGATCAAGGAACGGCTCGACCACGTCGTGGACGCGGTGATCGACTCCGGCGAGTGCGGCACCGAAGCGACCACGGTCATCGACTTCGCCGGCGACGAGCCGGAGATCCTCCGCGTCGGCGCCGGCGATCCGTCGAGGTTCGAAGGCTAGGCGTCCAGCCGCTTCACGACGGTTCCGACCAGGTTCTGCCAGTCCTGGGTGAACTGCGGGCCGGGGCTCGCCGTACCGAGCCGGAAGATCGCGTACGCGTCGACGAGCACGACGTTGCGACGCCCCAGAACGGCGACGGCGGTGTCGGCGGTGGCCGGGTTCCTGGCGTCGTACTGCTTGTGCCGGGTGACGACGAAACCGGTCCACTCCCCCTGGTTCAGCGGCGCCGTACTGACCGTCTCCGTGTACGCCGCCTCCTGCCGCTCACCGGTCTTCTCGGGCACCGTCACGGACGGCGGGCACGCGTCGGCGACCCCGCGCAGGGTGTTGAGTCCACTGGTGGCGGCGGCGGAGTCGGCGTACACCAATGCGGTCTGGTTCAGGGTCTGGGCGCCCTGTTCGCCCTCGTCCACGAGCGGGCTGGCCACGACGGTGGGCGTGCCCGGCTTCGCCGGGCCGGCGGTGTCGCCACCGCACAGGCCGACAAGGGTGTCCTCGGCCGGCGGATCCTTGGGCACGGTCCAGGCGGGTCCGATGTCCGCCGCCTGCAACAGGGCCGCCCGCACCGCGGCCACGTCGGCGGGCGGGGCGCTCGGCGCCGGGCTGGGCGGGTTCCCGTCAGCGGTGCACCCCGCGGCGAACGCGACAACGTACATAGCGACGACCGCCCGCACCGTTCTTCCGACCTTCGGCATTCCGCCATCTTGACAGACGCCCCGGGTCGCGCCGACCACCCGGACCTGCTTGAATTCAACAGTACGAACGTACGGTTTGCCTGTTCCGCTCCGGCGAGGACACTGAGCGCATGGTCAAGACACTGCGGCCCCAGGGCTACGACGAGGTGATCCACGTCGGTCACTACTTCTGTCAGGGCTTCGCGGTGATCATGGACCTCTCGCACCTGACGGACGCCGAGGCGATACCGCTCATCGACTTCTCCGCGGGCCTCGTCGTCGCGCGAGGAGGTGACCTCGAACGAGTCGCGCACAAGGTGTTCCTGCTCCGCCCGGTCCTCCAGGCGGCCGCATAGGAACACCAGCCGCGCCGTTCACCGGCCGTTCCCGCCATCACCATCGAGGCGGACCGGACGGCGACCGGTCCGCGGTCCGAACAGCCGCGTGAACCGCGTATCCCGCTCCGGCGGGGGTACCCGGTCCCTCGACGGGGCCGCAGCGGACCGGGTGCCCCGACGTACCTGGGGGCGTCAGTGACGGACACGCAGGACCACCTGGACGAGGACGAACAGCGACGGCTCGACGAGCAGGAGGCCGAACAGACCGAGCTGGTACGCCCACCCGACCTCAATCAGGAGACGAACCGCTCCGCCACCCGGCTCGAGCTCTTCTTCGACCTGGCGTTCGTCCTGTTCGTGGCCCGCTGCGCCGACCTGCTCGCCCAGGACGAGACGTGGAACGGTGGCCTGATCTTCGCCGCGCTCCTGGCCGTCGGCTGGTGGGCGTGGGCCAGTTCCACGCTCTACGCCAACCGCTTCGACACCGACGACGCGGTGTTCCGCCTGCTCACCCTGGTGGCGATGGCGGGTGTAGCGGGGATGGCCGCCGCCGTGCAGGACTTCGACACCGCCACCGGACGATGGTTCTCCCTCGCGTACGCCGCCGTCCGCCTCGCCCTCGTCGCCGGGTACGCACGCGCCTGGTGGCACGTTCCCGGCGCACGTCGGACGATCCAGCCGTACCTGATCGGCCACGCCGCGGGCGCGCTGATCTGGCTGGTTTCGGCGGCCGTGCCGACGCCGTGGCGCTACGCCCTCTGGGCCGCCGGTGTCCTGGTCGACATGATCGGGCCGACCGCGGCCGCCCGCCTGCGCGACGCCGTCCCCCTGCACACCGAACACCTACCGGAACGGTTCGGTCTCTTCATCATCCTCGTGCTGGGCGAATCCGTCGCCGCCATCGTCGTCGGAGTACACGACGGCCACTGGAGAGGGTCCGTGGTGGCCGCCGCCGGGCTCGCGTTCGTGGTCGCCGCCGGACTGTGGTGGATGTACTTCGACCTGTCCGGCGGCGCGGCGAAACGCCGGTTACTCCAGGAGGGCGACGACGGCACCCGGCCCGGAGTACACGACTTCTACGTCTACATCCACCTCCCGGTCGCCGTCGCCCTGGCCGCCGTCGCCGTCGGGCTGGACCACGCGGTGCTGCACGGCGCCGACGATCACCTGACGAGCGGTACGCGCGGCGTCCTCGCGACCGGCCTCGCCGGGTACCTGGTCGGCATCGGTGTCATGCAGGCGGTGCTGACCGGGCGGCCCCGGCCGGTCCTGATCTGGCCGGGTGCGGGAGTACCGCTGGTGGTCGCCGTCGCACTGCTCGACCTGTCCCCCGTCGTCGCCCTCGGGCTGCTCGCCCTGATCGTCGTCGGCGGCGTACTGACCGGCTTCACCCTGCACCGGGCGGGCGAGGTCCGCACCGCCAAGGTGTGAGCCACGACGGCGGACAGTGCGGGGCCGACCCGGTGAACGTTTCGGGCCCGCCGTTTCGGGCAAACGGGCACGGTGAACATCTGGCCGGGGTCCCCCTATCCGCTCGGTGCGAGCTACGACGGGGGCGGAACGAACTTCGCCCTCTTCTCGGAAGTCGCCACACGCGTCGAGCTGTGCCTCTTCGACGACGACGGCATGGAGAACCGCATCGACCTGCCCGAACGCGAAGCGCTCGTGTGGCACGGCTACCTGCCCCGAGTGGTCCCCGGCCAGCGGTACGGCTACCGCGTCCACGGCCGCTACGACCCGGCCAACGGGCTGCGCAGCAACCCGGACAAGCTGCTCCTCGACCCGTACGCGAAGGCGATCGACGGGCGTACGCGGTGGGACCAGGCGCTGTTCTCGTACACGTTCGGAGACCCGAACTCGTACAACGACGCCGACTCCGCCCCGTACGCGATGAAATCCGTCGTGATCAACCCGTTCTTCGACTGGGCGAACGACCGGCCGCTGAAGATCCCGTATCACGAGACCGTGATCTACGAGGCCCACGTCAAGGGCATGACCGCCCGGTATCGGCGCATCCCCGAGGACGTCCGCGGAACCTACTCCGGGCTCGCGCACCCGGCGATGATCGAGCACTTCCAGAGATTGGGCGTGACCGCGGTGGAGCTCATGCCCGTCCATCAATTCGTGCACGACAGCGGCCTGACCGAACGCGGCCTCAGGAACTACTGGGGTTACAACACGATCGGCTTCTTCGCCCCGCACAACGACTACGCGTCGTTCACCGAGCACGGCGGCCAGGTGCAGGAGTTCAAGTCGATGGTGAAGGCGCTGCACCGCGCCGGCATCGAGGTCATCATCGACGTCGTCTACAACCACACCGCCGAGGGCAACCACCTCGGCCCGACGCTGTCGTTCCGCGGCATCGACAACGCCGCGTACTACCGCCTCGTCGACGCCGACAAGCAGTACTACTACGACACCACCGGCACCGGGAACAGCCTCAACGTCCGCCACCACGAATCGCTGCGACTCATCATGGACTCGCTGCGCTACTGGGTCACCGAGATGCACGTCGACGGTTTCCGTTTCGACCTGGCCGCCTCACTGGCCCGCGAGTTCCACGAGGTCAACCGCCTCGCCGCCTTCTTCGACCTGGTCAACCAGGACCCCATCGTCAGCCAGGTCAAACTCATCGCCGAACCCTGGGACGTCGGCGACGGCGGCTACCAGGTCGGCGGCTTCCCACCACTGTGGACAGAATGGAACGGCGACTATCGCGACACCGTCCGGGACTTCTGGCGCGGCGAACCGGGCACGCTCGGCGACTTCGCGTCCCGATTCACCGGATCCTCCGACCTGTACGAGATCGACGGTCGCCGCCCCATCGCGTCCATCAACTTCGTCACCGCCCACGACGGCTTCACCCTCGAGGACCTCGTCTCGTACAACGAGAAACACAACGATGCGAACGGCGAGGACAACCGTGACGGCGAAAGCCACAACCGTTCCTGGAACACGGGCACCGAAGGCCCCACGGAGGACCCCGAGATCATCGCCCTGCGCGAACGCCGCAAGCGCAACTTCCTCGCCACCCTGCTCCTCTCCCAGGGCGTCCCGATGATCTCCCACGGCGACGAACTCGGCCGCACCCAGCACGGCAACAACAACGTCTACGGCCAGGACAGCGAACTGAGCTGGATCGACTGGGACGAGGCCCGGAACCACGACATCCTCACCAGGTTCACCGCGAAACTCACCGCCCTGCGCGCCGAACACCCGATCTTCCGCCGCCGCCGCTTCTTCGACGGCCACCAGGTCGAAGCCTCAGGCGTCGAGGACATCGCCTGGCTCCGCCGTGACGGTGAACCCATGGCCAAGGACGACTGGACCGGTGACACCGCCAACACCATCGCCGTGTTCCTCAACGGCGACGGCATCTTCGAACGCGACGCCCTCGGCGAACCCATCGTCGACGACTCGTTCCTGATCCTGTTCAACCCGCTCTCCGAGAAAGCCACCTTCACCCTTGCGCCCAAGACGTACGGCAGGAGCTGGGAGATCCTCGTCGACACCGCGGATCCGCTGCTGGCCGTACGCCGCCGCAGCCTCAAGGCCGGCGCGACGGTGCCGACCACGGGGCAATCCCTGCTCCTGCTACGCCGCCGCTACTGAGTCACGCTGACGGCTGATCTGTTGTTGAGATGGTGCACACCAGAACCTGCGTCCACCATGGACGAATCTGACGGCAACGATGACGGCAACGGGGCCGTGAGGAGCCACCCGTGTACGGGGCGGGTGGTCACGTACGCCCGTACCCTGTCCTAGCAGTTGAACTGGCCGCAATTGCCATGGCCGGTGCCGGGCAGAGCGCCGTATGGACGGCAAATAGGCTGTGCCGATGAGTCGTCTGGACTGCGCCTGCGGCCGCTACCTCAACGAGCCGACTACCTGGGTTGCACCCCGGACGACCTGACCCGGTGTTGCACGAAAAACATGTGTTCTCAGGTGTCGGTTTTGGGCTTAAGGATCGGTTTACGTCCTGATGGGTATGCAGCTTCCGGAGTGGGTCGGCACCTTGTTCCAGGTGGTGACGGGTGATGGTTGGCCGGAGGCCGATGAGGACGGTCTGCGGGCGTTGGCCCGGGAGTGGTCGGGTGTTGCCGAGGCGATCACGGTGTTGGAGCGGGCCCTGAGCGAGCCGGTACGGGTGGGCAGGCGGGCCGGCTGGGATGGTCCGGCGGCCCAGGCGTTCACCACCGCGGGGACGGTGTTGTCGGGCCGTAGTGGTGAGCAGGTGACCGCTCTGGCGCTGGGGTCGCGGGGACTGGCCAGGTTCATTGAGGACACCGGTACCAATGTGCAGTACCTGAAGCTGATCGTGTTGGGGCAGTTGGTCATGGTGGCGGGGCAGATCGCGTATCTGGCCGCGATGGCGCCGGCGACGTTCGGTGCCTCGACGGCGGCGATCCCGGCGTTGCGGGCTGCCGGGCGGGCGTTCGCGGTACTGGCGGTGCGTCAGTTACTCGTGTCGATCGCGGTGGGACAGGCGTTGCAGGTCGGGTTGGACGCGGCGATCCAGGCCCTGCAGATGTTCGTGGTGGGTACCCGCCGGGTCTGGGACACCGAGTTGACCGAGATGGCCGCGATCACCGGGGCGGTGGGTGCGGCGCTGGGGCCGGCGGTGGGTGCCCTAGGCGCTGTGGCGGGCAAGGCGACCGGTCGGGTAGTGGGCACGACGGTCGCGGGCGCGGTACAGCAGATCGCGGTCGGTGCGGTGCATGAGTACGGCACCGCGGTCGGTACCGCCGTGGTGACCGGGCAGGGCCCGGTCGGGACCCCGTGGGACCTCACCGCCGGGGCCATCGATGGTGCCGGCGATGCCGCTGGTCGGCTCCTGCGCCGCGGTCACGGTGGCCCCGTGACCAGCGTGCCGGACGGGTGCCGTGGTGTCACCGGTGTCCCGGGCCCGGTAGACAACTGGGGAGTGCCGACCCCGCCCCGAGGCGCCGCCCCGGCGATGCCCCCACCGGCGACGGACGCGGCGATGTCCCCGCCGGTGACGGACGCGGCGATGTCACCGCCGGTGACGGACGCGGCGGGGTCGGCGCACCGGTCCCCGGTGGCCTCTGGCGTCCCGGCCGACCGGACGATCGTGGCACCGGCCGGGCCGGGACAGGTGGACCTGATGCGGGTCGAACCCGGGTCAGCGGTCACCGTGACCGTCCGGGTACCGCAAGCCGAGACCGGTTACGCCACCCTGATGGAGACCTACGCCCCGCAAGACGGTCACCCGATGGTCGGCGAGCCGTCGGGAACGTCGTCGGGAATGTCGTCGGGAATTGGGCCGTCCGCGCCGGTGGGCTTTGCGGGGCGGGGGCTTGTCCCTGGTGTCGGTACCGAAGCCGGTGTCGGTGTTGACGGGTCGCCTGGTCGGGCCGGTTCCCCGGTGTGGGAGGACCGCGCCGGTGACGGTGACGGTTCGCGGGCGTTTCTGGAGCAGTCCTTCGATGATGAGCAGTGGGAGCTGCTCACCGCGCTCATCGACGGCACGCCGATCGATCAGGTGTTACGCGGCGTTCCGCGCCCGAACGTGCTCGCCACCCCGGCCGGGCAACCGTCGTCCCGGCTCGGGGACGGGCCGCCACCGGTCGGGCCGGTCGATGCCTTCCCCTGCGCCCCCGACGACTGGTCCCCGCGGCAGCACCGGCGTTCCGGCGAGTTACTGAGTTCCGCCGAAGCCGAAGCCGACACTGGTGACGGCGCTGGTGTGGGTGGGGTGGCCGATGAGGTGACCGTGACCGAATGGTTGGCGCGCGAACCGTCGTCGCCGTCCCAGCCGTGGCGGATCAGCGCTGTGGCAGCTGACGGGTCGCCTGATCGGGCCGGTTCTCCGGTGTGGGTGGATGGCGCCGATGTCGCCCACACCGATGTCGCCCCGAGCGATGGTGCGTGGCAGCGCGCCGGGGGGTTGCCGCCGTACCCCACCGCCGGCCAGTCCTCGGTAACCGTCGCGCCGGTCCCGGGTGAGCAGCAGCCCGGCCCAGCCGACAACGGTGACGGTGACGGTGACTTTTGGGCGCTTCTGGAGCAGCCCCTCGATGATGAGCAGTGGGATCTGCTCACCGCGCTCATCGACGGCACGCCGCCGACGATCGATCAGGTGTTACGCGGCATCGATCCGCGCCCGGACATGCTCGCCACCACCGCCGGCACCATCGAGCAGCCGTCGCCCCGGCGGGTGGACGGGCCGCAGCCGGTCGGGCAGGCCGATGCCTTCACCAGCGGGCCCGATGACCGGTCACCGGGGCGGCACCGGCGATCCGGTGAACTGCCCACCAAACGATCAGCGGAGCAGGCCGGGCTGGACAGCGCTCCCGCGTCGTCCAGCCGGGGCTGGCAGTCCAGCGGCAAGCGCCGCACGGCACGATCCAGGTCCACCGCACCGGCCAGAGCGCACCACGTCCCGGCCGCCGGACAGCCCAGCCAGCCTCCCGACCTACCCACCACCCCGCTACCACCGCCCCCGGGCGGCCCGGTCGACCCGACCATGCCCATGGTGGTCACCCACACAGCCGACAAATGCGGCCGCGTGTACCTGGGGAACGTAAAGGGGGATGACGCCGGAAAACGGCACTCGAGGTACCTCCATCTCTACCTCGGCGTGAAGCTGGGCAAGCAGCAGGTTGATGTCCGCTTCGACGCCACGGGGCTGTCCGTCATCGCCAAAAACGACAACGGCCAAGACGCCGTCGTCCAGCCGAGGAACCGCAAGAAATTGACGATGACCCGTGAGGAGTTCTCCCAGCTTCCCGAGGTACGCAACACCATCGCCCCGCTACCACCGCCCATGGTCGACCCGGATAAGCCCATGGTTGTCACTCGCAAAGTCGATCAGCTCGGTCGCGTGTACCTGGGGATTGCAGAGGGGGGTGACGCCGGAAATTCGCATCAACGTCAGTTCAGCGTCGGCAGCAAGCGGTGCGGCCAGCAGGTTGATGTCCACTTCGACGACACCGGGCTGTACGTCATCGCCAAAAACCACAACGGCCAAGACGCCGTCGTCCAGCCAAGGAACCGCAAGAAATTGACAATGACCCGTGAGGAGTTCTCCCGGCTTCTCGAGGTACGCAACACCACCGTCCCTGAAGCGGTGAGCCCGGCGGGCACCGTGATCGCCGACCAGCGGCGGGCAGGTTCTCCGGTGCGGGTGGACGGCGTCGATGGTGACGATGATGGTGATGGTTTGTGGGCGTCTCCGGAGCGGCAGTCCTGCGATGGGTGGCGGGATCTGTTCACCGCGACCGTCGATGTCACGCCGCCCCCGGGCGGCCCGGTCGCCCCGACCACGGCCATGGTGGTCACCCACACAGTCGATAACCGCGGCCGGGTGTACCTGAGGAAGCAGAAAGGTGGCGCTGGAAAATCGCGCCGGCTCTACGTCGGCGGGTGGCTGTGCAACCAGGTGGTTGATGTCCGCTTCGACGACACGGGGCTGTACGTCATCGCCAAAAACCACAACGGCGAAGACGCCGCCGTCTCGTTGGGTGACCCCAGTGAGTGGTCGCTGACCGGTGAGGAGTTCTCCCAGCTTCGCGATGTGCGCACTACCATCGCCCCGCTACCGTCGCCCATGGTCGACCCGACCAAGCCCATGGTGGTCACGCGCGCAGTCGATATGAGCGGCCTGGTGACCCTGGGGACGATAAAGGAAGGTGACGCCGGAAAACCACGCCAGTGCAAGCTCAAGGTCGGCGAGAGCCGGCGCCGCCAGTGGGTTGATGTCCGCTTCGACAACGGGACGCTGTCCGTCATCGCCAAAGACCACAACGGCCAAGACACCGTCGTCACGTTGAATAACCGCAAGAGTTGGATCCTGACCGGTGAGGAGTTCTCCCGGCTACCCGATACACGCAACACCACCGCCCCGCTACCACCGTCCTCGGTCAACCCGTTCGACCCGAAGGGGCCCATGGTGGTCACGCGCAAAGTCAACGACCGCGGCGATGTGTCCCTGGGGAGGATACAGATAGGCGACGCCGGACAACTACGCCAGCGTCGGCTTAAGGTCGATCGGAGCCGGTGCGGCCAGTGGGTTGATGTCCACTTCGACGACACGGGGCTGTCCGTCATCGCCAAAGACCACAACGGCCAAGACACCGTCGTCACGTTGAATAACCCCCAAGAATGGACGATGACCCGTGAGGAGTTCTCCCGGCTTCCCGGGGTGCGCAACACCGCCGTCCCTGAGGCGGTGAGCCCGGCGGTGACGGGTGCGGCGGAAGGACACACCGTGGTGGCCGTGGGCTCCGACCCGTCCGGGGAGACGGTCACCGTGATCGCCGACCAGCGGCATGCTGGTGTTGGTGGATCGCAGAGCGGTGACGGGTGGCAACTCAACGAGGCGTTGCCACCATTTCCCACCGCCGGCCAGTCCTCGGTAACCGTCGCGCCGGTCCCGGGTGAGCAGCAGC
>CBIHNN010000026.1:0-61414 GCA_966211315.1 uncultured Micromonosporaceae bacterium
CCGCGAGCAGGGACTCAACTGTCCGCCAACAAGGATTTTTCAGCGTCCGCTAGCATCCCAGAGGATCCCCTTGCCGGGCAGGCGATCCCAGACGGTTCCCCAGCACAATCCCCAGCACGTCCCAACCGCTCCCGCACCGTCCCAGACGCACCACCGGCTACTGCCCTATTCGTCGCCCAACCTATTCAGCTGCCCTGATACGTGCCAAGTGGTTCGTGAGCCTCGTTCGCCGTCGGCCATCGGCGATGCGACTACCACACACATGGATAGGGCAAAGGGTACGGATCAGGACACCGCACGCCAGTGCCACGGACGCGGTCCCACCTCTCCACGGATACACGCAAGCCGGTGGTGCGCCTGGTCGCGGAGGTGCGGCAGCTCACCCGCCATCTGAAGAGCGAAGGTGACCTTGCGCAGTTCTCGGGCGTCGCGGAGGATCTCGTACCCGTGCCAGGTGGTGACATCTTGCCCGTACTGGTGGCAGAAGCGGTCCCAGTCGGCGGCGGACAGAGAGCCGAACGGGAGGCAGCTGACCGCGATGGACGCGAGATCCCACTCGGTAGGCCCGAGCGAGAACCGTTCGAGATCAAGGACGACGGGTCCGGCCGCTGTGACGACGATGTTGCCGCCCCACGCGTCGCCGTGGACGGCGCGCGGTGTCACCGTCGGCAGCAGGTTCTCATAGCGGCTACGAACGTGAACGCTATCGGCCGAAGTGGCTGATGGCGTTGGAGATGATCGACGAGCGTGGCATCGCCTACATCGTGGCGACCACGTCGAGCACAACCGTCCAGCCCGGTGACGCCGAACCGGTCCATGTGTCCTACGCCGGAGTCGGCACATACCCCGCGCCGCGATATCCGCGCCCGCCCAGCAGCATCAAAGAGCTCGCCCTCGATCACGGTGCAGACCGCACCAAGCATCATCGCCAAGCAGCTACAAGCGACACACCGCAACGATCTAACAAAGTCCTATTAGTCCTCAATGGCCGAACGGTAGAGAATCGACTCCAGCAACGTACTTTCGGCCGGTACTGCACGCCTGTGATCGTTCCTCTGGCCGATGCGCCGACGCCGGCGCATCGGCAGAGTGCTATCCCATGAACGAACCGAACGCACCCGTCACAGCGAAACGGTCGCCAGCCCGGCCGACTCGGCGCAGGCCGCGCATCGTGATGGGAACCGCTGCGGCCGTTGTGGTAGCCGCCACCGCCTGCATCACGGCCACCGATCCGGCGAACGCCTCGGCATCTTCCACCGAGACGCCCACCTGGTATAGCCACCAGAGACTCGACTGGAAGCGATGCGCCAACGTCCAGGATGTCGAGTTGCGGTGCGCCACCATCAAGGTTCCGCTGGACTATCGGAAGCCGAACGGCCGTACCCTCGACCTTGCGATCTCCCGCATGCCGACGAGCGTGCCCGCCAAACACCGCGGCATCCTGCTGTTCAACCCCGGCGGCCCAGGTGAGCCCGGTTTGGGCATGCCGGTGGGGATGCGCGACGAACTGCCGAAGAACGTGACCGAGCAGTTCGACCTGATCGGCTTCGACCCGCGTGGCATCGGCGCGAGCAGCCCGGTCACGTGCGATCTCACCGGTGACGAGTTGACACTGTCCACACCCTACAAGCCGGAAACCTTCGCCAAGGACGTCGCCCGGACCCGCACCGTAGCCAGGAAATGCGCCGAGCACAGCGACGTGATCGCCCACATCACGACCCGCAACACCGCTCGCGACATGGACGTCATCCGCGCCGTCCTCGGCGAGGAGAAACTGTCGTACCTCGGCTACTCCTACGGCACCTACCTGGGTGCCGTCTACACACAGCTGTTCCCGAAACGGGCCGACCGGATCGTGCTCGACAGCGGCGTCGATCCCGCGCTGGCCTGGCGTGGCATGATCCAGGCGTGGGCGATCGGCAGCAAACTCGCGTTCGAGCGCTTCACGAAATGGGCGGCCACCCGGGACGTGACCTATCACCTCGGCAGAACCCCGGCCGCGGTCGCCAAGACGTTCTGGGACCTCGTCAAGCTGGCCGACACCAAGCCCATCGACGGCATGACCGGCGATGACATCCGCTGGAACTTCCGCGCCGCGGCGTTCAGCCGTGAGGAAGGCGCAGCGTTCCTGGTAGGCCTGAAAGAGGCCGTGGCGGGAAAGCCCACGGACCCGGCACTCGCGCGAACGTCGCTGCGTACGAGAAACGATCGGCAACGGTTCGCCGGCTCCGCGGACGACAACAACATCGCCGGGGTTCTGTCGATCTTCTGCAACGACGTGACGAACTGGCCTCGCGACCCCGAGCAATACCGCCGCGACGCGGTCGGGGACAAGAAGCGCTACCCGCTCGCGGGCGACGAGACATCCAACATCATGCCCTGCGCCTTCTGGTCGGTGCCGCACACCGAACCGACCTCGACGGTAGGCAACAGCGTCGGTGCCCTCGTGGTTCAGAACGAATGGGACTCCCAGACCCCGTCGTTCAGCGGCATCGGGCTGCACAAGGCGCTCCCCGGCTCACGTCTGGTGTTCGTGGACGAGGGCGAGAACCATGGCGTCTACAGCCGCGCGGGCAACAAGTGCGCATACGCGGCGGTGAACGCTTATCTCGCCACCGGTGTACTCCCGGCCAGAAATGTGACCTGCACCGCCGACACCGCAACATCGAATTCATCGCTGCGGGCCTCGGACCGGTTCCCCACCACCCGGCCGAATCGCTTCTAACGAAGGCCCCGAAGAGGAAGGCGCCGAAGCCTCGCAGGGACTCCGACGAGGACCAGGGCGACGTGGCCTAATGGCACAGTAATGGCACGAAGCATGATCGACGACTGGATGGGCGAAGGCCCAGCGCAGGGAGAATCTCTCCTGAGCTGGGCCTTGTCCTCGGAGCGGGTGACGGGAATCGAACCCGCACTGTCAGCTTGGGAAGCTGATGTTCTGCCATTGAACTACACCCGCGAGCGGCATCACTCTACCTGATCCCGACCCGTCCCGGCACGACTGGCCCAGCGGGCGGGGCGCCATCCCGTGGCTGGCGCCCCGCTCGCGGATCAGGCGACCGACGCGGGTCGGCGTACGGGGGTGGGGGCGTGCCAGATCTGGGAGACGGGAAGGGCGGTGGGGCCGTGGGCGAGGGGCAGGGCGCCGCTCGGGCCGCGCCAGCGGATCATCGCGGTGTCCACGGTGAACTCGAATAGGCGCCAGTCGACGTTGGATGAGGCGCGGAGTTGGCCGGCGAGGCGGCGTACGGCGAGCTGGTCATGGACGGGGCGGGCCGTGCCGGTCAGGTAGGCCTCGTCGTCGCTGTCCTCCGGCGGGTAGGAGTGCAGGGCGTAGCGGCCGTCGCGCTCGAGGTCGCGTCGTTTGGGTGAGTCGACGACGAAGCAGTAGAGGGACTCGGCGGTGATCACCGGGGAGACCGGGTGTACGCGGGGCGCTCCGTCGGGGCGGACCGTGGCCAGGTAGGCCATGCCGGGCCCGTACTGCTGCAGGAGCGCGCGGATGGCCGAGGCGAGCTGGGGCTCGGCGGCGACGAATTCGGACCAGGATGCCATGGTGTCATTCTATCGAACATATGTACGAGTCGGCTACAAGACTCACACTTCAGAGATGCTCAGGAAGACTTCAGAGGATACTCAGGAAGACGTTGTCGATCTCGCCGGCGTATTGGTCGTTGTTGACGGCGGTGCCCTTGCCGCCGATGCGCAGTGGCTCCGGGTTGGCCACCGACAGGGACGCCGGTATGGAGCGGGAGCCCGCGTCGACGCCGTCGACCGTCATGCTGAAGGTGCCGCCACTGCGCGTACATACGACGGAGTGCCACGTGCCGTCGGCGATGCTGTGCGGGCCGGTGACCTTGTAGATCTTCATGGTGCTGGCGATCACGCAGCTGGGCTTGCCGGGCCGGCCGTCGACCTGAAGTTTGAACTGGGTGACGCCGCCGACGGAGTAGCCCTTTTGGACAACGTTCGCACCGGGGCCGGTGTCGTCCTTCGTCATTCTGATGGCCGCGCCGTAGCGGAACGTGCGGGTGCCCGGATTGAGGGTGTCGTCTCGTATGCCCTGCAGGATCACCCGGGGGCAGCGACCGGCGGTGGTCGTGCAACGGTCAGGGAATCTGATCGCCCATCCGTCGGCCCGCGGTGTGTAGAGGATCGCTCCGCCGTTGGCCGTGTCGGGGGCCAACGGGTGGGCGGCCGAGCCGTCGATGACGGGCTGGCGCGCGCCGCCGTCGAAGAGGTAGGAGACGGTGATCGGCGCCTTGGCGACGCCGATCGTGGTGGCACCCGCTCCGGTCGCTTGGGCGACCGATGCCGATGGTGCTGTGGATGCGGACGGCCGCTTTTCCCGGGAGGCCGACATCAGCGGCGTCGACGGCGACGGTACGGGCGCCGTGATGTCGGCCGCCTCGCGGGCCTGGGCCTGCTGCTGCGCGGAGTGCGCGGCGATGAGCACGCCGGCGCAGACGGCCGCCGCGGCGGTCAGGCCGGCGAGTGGACTGATCCGGCGGTTCTGCCGCCGCGGCCGCGGTCGAGTGTCGGACATAGCACGATTGTCCGGTCTCGGGGTCGAGATTTGTCGTTGCGACGCCCCGCTATCCGGCGAATTTGCCCATATAGCCGGTCAAAATGCACGAACTGGACGGCCAACGGTGCGGCCGGCGCGGACAGCGACCCGCAGTCCGTCAGTCCGCGTCGGTAGCAACACCGCCGGTTGCGGAAGTGGAAGGAGCTGCGGTCTCCCCGACGACCGCATGCAGTACGTCGTCCAGGGTCACCACGCCCAGCGGCACCCGTCCGTCCGTGACGAGCAGGATGTGGCGGCGTTCACGGCGCATGGTGAGGAGCAGATCGGCCAGCGTACGGTCCGGCGGCACCACGGCCAGGGGACGGAGGACGTCGACGGGGATGGGTGCTCGACGCGCTGCTCCCTCGTACCCCAGAACGTCCTTGACGTGCACGAACCCCAGCACGCGTCGCGTCGCCCGCTGGACGACCGGGAAACGTGATCTTCCGGTTCTGGTCGCGAGCACCTCAAGGGTCGCCGGCGAGACGTCCTCCGCGACGGTCGTCACGCGTGACCAGGGCAGCAGGGCTTCCCGGGCGGTGCGGTTGTGCAGGGCGAGCGCGCCCGCGATGCGGGCGTGCGCCTCGGAACCGAGCAGGCCCTCGGTGCGCGCGTGGGTCACCATACCGGCGAGTTCGTCGGCGGTGAAGACGGTCTTGACAGCGTCTGCCGCCTCGATGTTCCACAGCTTGAGGACCATGCTGGACGCCCAGCGCATGGCCGACAGCAACGGTTTCGTCGCTACGCAGAAGGCCAGCATGGGTGGTCCGAGGACCAGCGCGGACTCCTCGGGACCGGCGAGGGTGATGTTCTTCGGGACCATCTCGCCGAGCACGGTGTGCAGGAAGACGACGACGATGAGCGCCAGGATGAAGGCCACGGCGTGGCGGCCGGAGCCGGGCAGGAAGCCCAGGGGCACCTCCAGGACGTGCGCCAGGGCGGGTTCGGCGATGGCGCCGAGGCCGAGCGAGCAGATCGTGATGCCGAGCTGGGCGCCCGCGATCATGAGCGGGATCTGATTCATCGCCGACAGGGCCCATTTCGCGCGCTTCGAGGTGGCGGCGAGCGGTTCGATGACGGTACGGCGAGACGCGATCAGCGCGAACTCGCTGCCGACGAAGAACGCGTTGCCGACCAGCAGCATGAGGGTGACCAGGACGTTAGTCATCGTCGGGCTCTGGCGGTGCGACTACGCGTACCTGTTCGACGCGGTGCCTGTCGACCTCGACGACGGTGAACTCCCAGCCTTGTTCGGTGGCGGTCTCCCCCGCGACCGGGATGTGCCCGAGGCGGGCCAGCAGGAACCCGGCGAGGGTCTCGTACGGGCCGTCGGGGAGGCGGAAGCCGGTCTGCTCGGCGAGTTCGTCCTCACGCAGCAGCCCATCCACCAGAAACGTGTGCGAGCCCTGCGGGACGGTCAGGTCGACGGCGGTGACGGCGTCGTCGACGTCGTGCTCGTCGGAGATCTCGCCGACGAGTTCCTCGACCAGGTCCTCGACGGTGACGACGCCGTCGGTGCCGCCGTACTCGTCGACGACGATGGCGAGGTCGGCGTCCGCGGCGCGCAGGGTGGCGAGGACGCGGTCGAGGTCGAGACTCTCGGGAACGTAGACGGGCTCGCGGGCGACGGAGGCGACCGTCGCTGTCCCCCGGCGACTCGGGGGTACGCCGAGCGCCTCGTGCACGCCGACGACGCCCGCGACCAGGTCGAGGGTCTGCTCGTACACGGGGAAGCGGGTGTGGCCGGTCTCCCGCGCGACCGTGATCATCTCCGCGATCGTGGCGGTGGTACGCAGGCCGATCACGTCAACCCGGGGGGTCATCGCCTCGGCGGCGCGTTTGTCGCCGAACCGGATGGTCCGCTGCAGCAGCATCGCCGTGTCGGGCGGCAGCGCACCGGCCCGGGCGCTGATCGCAGCGAGCAGGCCCAGCTCATCGGGCGAACGTGCACTGGCCAGTTCCTCCTGGGGTTCGACGCCGAGCCGGCGGACCACCCAGTTCGCGGAGCCGTTGAGCGCCCGGATCAGCCAGCCGAACAGCTTTGAGAAGACGCGCATCGGCCCGGCTGTGAGCAGCGCGACCCGCATCGGCCGGGCGAGCGCCGCATTCTTCGGCACGAGCTCGCCGAAGAGCATCGAGATGAGCGTCGCCAGAACCAGCGCGAGGATCTGGCCGACGGCGTCGGTGGCTGAGCCGGTGACCGGGCGGATGGCGGGTTCGATCAGCCGGGCCAGCGCCGGTTCGGCGAGGTAGCCCGTGAGCAGCGCGGTGAGAGTGATACCAAGTTGTGCCCCGGAAAGCTGGAAGGAGAGTTCCCGCAAGGCCGTGCGGACCTTCGACGCGCCCTTGTGACCCGCCTGGACCCGCTGATCGATCTCCGACCGGTCGACGGTCACGAGGCCGAACTCGGCGGCCACGAAGAACGCGTTGCCCGCCGTGAGCAGTGCGAAGACCGCCAACGGGAGCACCGCGCTCAGGATCAGGCCGTCCATGATCGCTTCACCTCGCGGTTCATTCTGCCGGACCCGGTAATCGCGTGCGGGGTCGCCGTCGGCGGTTACCGCCGAGGGCATGACATTCACGACATCGGCGGAGGAACCCGGCGTCCTCGCGTATGAGGACGCGGGCCGACGCAAGCTGGTGCCACCGAACTGGACGTGCATACGGCGCGCGACAGCGGCGGGCGCCGCCAGCGGTCAGGCGTCCGCCTTGATCGACCGGAGGAGTACGGTCGCCACGTCCACGACCTCGACGTTCTCCTGCTCTGCCTTGCTGGTGACGCCGTCGCCGAGCATGGTGTAGCAGAACGGGCAGCCGACGGCGATCGTCTTGGCGTTCGTGGCGATCGCCTCCTCGACGCGGTCGACGTTGATCCGCTTGCCGATCCGTTCCTCCATCCACATGCGAGCGCCTCCGGCGCCGCAGCAGAAGGAGCGTTCCGAGTTGCGCGGCATCTCGGTGATACCGCCCTGGGCGGCCGCGCCGAGGATCTCGCGCGGTGCCTCGAAGACCCGGTTGTGCCGGCCGAGATAGCACGGGTCGTGGTAGGTGAGGCCACCGTCGATCGGCTGGACCGGGGTCAGCTTCCCGGCCGCGACGAGGTGCGCCAGCAACTGCGTGTGGTGTACGACCTCGAACGTGCCGCCGAGCTGCTCGTACTCGTTGCCGAGGGTGTTGAAGCAGTGCGGGCAGGTGGCGACGATCTTGGTGACCCCAGCCTCGTTCAGGGTCTCCACGTTCTGCTGGGCGAGCATCTGGAAGACGAACTCGTTGCCCATGCGCCGTGCCGGGTCGCCGGAGCAGGTCTCGCCCTCACCGAGAATCGCGAAGTCGACGCCGGCCTCGTGGAGCAGCGTCGCGACGGCCCGGGTGGTCTTCTTCGCCCGGTCCTCGAAGGCGCCCGCGCAGCCGACCCAGAACAGGTACTCGAAGTCCTTCTCGCCGACCCGCGGCACGTCGAAGTCGAGACCCTTGGTCCAGTCCTCGCGGGTGTTCTGCGGCGCGCCCCACGGATTGCCCTTGTTCTCCAGGTTGCGCAGCATGACGCCGGCCTCGCTGGGAAAGCTCGACTCGATGAGCACCTGATAGCGGCGCATATCGACGATGTGGTCGACGTGTTCGATGTCGACGGGGCACTGCTCGACGCAGGCGCCGCAGGTCGTGCACGACCAGAGGACGTCGGGGTCGATGACGCCCATCTCCTCCTCGGTGCCGATGAGCGGGCGGTTCGCCTCCGCCATGGCGAGTACGTCGACGCCCGCGAGCTGCTCCTGGGTGCCCTTCTCCTCACCGGTGAGGTCCTTACCGCCGCCTGCCAGCAGGTACGGCGCCTTCGCGTAGGCGTGGTCCCGGAGGCTGAGCACGAGGAGTTTCGGGGAGAGTGGCTTGCCGGTGTTCCAGGCCGGGCACTGGGACTGGCAGCGCCCGCATTCGGTGCAGGTGGAGAAGTCGAGCAGGCCCTTCCAGGTGAACTGCTCGACCTGCGCGACGCCGAACTGGTCCTTCTCCGGGTCGGCCTCCTCGAAGTCGAGGGGCTTGCCCCGGGACATCATCGGCTTCAATGCGCCGAGGCCCGAACCGGCCGGCGCGGCGGGGTCTCGCTTGAACCAGATGTTGGGGAACGCCAGGAACCGGTGCCAGGCCACCCCCATCGTCACGTTCAGTGAGATGGTGATGAGCCAGGTCATCGAGATGTAGATCTTGATCAGGGCGACGACGGTCGCGCCGTTCTCCCAGGCGGGCAGGGCGTCGCCGATCGCGTGCGACAGCGGGGCGGCCCAGACCGGGTACTCCAGGTGGCCGGTGGCCGCCTTGAACCCGCGGATCAGGAACCCGCAGACCAGCACCGCGACGATGATCCACTCGACGAAGTAGCCCTGCCACATCGTCGACCCGGTGAACCGCGACAGGCCTCTGCCAGGGCGGTTCCGCAGCCGCACCGAGATCAGGTACGCGATCCCGACCGTTCCGAGGATGCCGATCCACTCGGTCACCAGCCCGAAGACAGTCCATCCGCCGATGACCGGCAGCCCGAGATCGGGCGCGACGACCTCGAAGTACGCCTCCAGCACCAGCAGCGACAGCACGATGAACGCGACCATCACGAACCAGTGCGCCGCCCCGACGACACTCCACTTCAACATCCGGGTGTGCCCGGCGGTCTCCTTGAGCATCGTCACCGTACGCGTACCCGGCTGGTCCGTACGGCTGTGGTCCTTCGTCCCGAGCCGGATCACGGACGTCATCCGCAGGACTGCGCGTGCACCGAGGGCCACGGCCACAACCGTGATCGCGGCGGCGAGGACCGTCGCGACGAGCTGGACGTTGCCCAAGGTTTCCTCCTGTAGAGCGGGCGGCAGGCGTGTCCAGGTTACCCGCTGGTAACGTCACCGGGACAGCCAACGACCCCAGCCTGCCGGAGATGGGAAGACCGGGGTCGGGATCAGTAGCGGGTACTCAGCGCCAGCGCGACAGCACCAGCAGCGATGCGACCATCGCGCCGAAGCCGATCCCGAGATTCCAGAAGTGCCAAGAGGCCACCGGATACTGCTGGTCGGAGAGATAGAACACGACAAGCCAGGCGATACCCGCAACGATGAGCGAGACCGCCGTCGCCGGCACCCACACCGGGCTCGGTTTCTTGGCAGCAGCCGTCGACGTGGGACGCAACTCCGCAGGCGGCGTGTAGACCTTCTTCTTACGAACCTGTGACTTCGGCACGGCAGCTCTCCTGAGGGGCGACAGGTCACGAACAAGTCCAGCCCAGGTGTCATCGGACCCCCGGCGGCCGCCCGCGGCGCATAGTGTTCGAGAGCTAGCGTAGTCAAGGCTCGGCGGGATGAGGCACCCCACCGGCGGTTCGATCGAAGATTCGTGCCGAGGTCCGCCGGACGAGGAAGGCGAAGGCGTGGATTACACCTCCGGGACGGCGTCCTGGCGCCTGGTACTGCGCCGTGTGGTGGCCGGGCTTCTTCCCCGCCGCCGTAACCAACGGATGCGAGGCTGGTCCTGGGGTTCACCCCTGATCGCGCTCGCCGCGGGCCTCCTCTTCACCACCACCGCGACGACCGCCCGCGGCACCTCGCTGCGGGACGACCGGCGGCCCGAGCTCGCGCAGCTCATCGTCGAACGCCGGGACCGGATCGAGGCCCGCGAAGGGCGCGCGGCCGCCCTGCGCGCCGAGGTGGAGCGCTCCGGCGCCGAACTGGCCCGGGGCGACGAGCCGCTGCGCCTGCTCCGCGAACGCGCCGACGCCGCCCGCCCGGCGGCGGGCTTCACCCCGCTGCACGGGCCCGGCCTGACGGTGGTGCTGGACGACTCGCCCCGGCGGCTCACCGACGACGTTCCGGGCGGCCCGAGCAACGACGACCTCGTCGTGCACCAGGGCGACGTACAGGCAGTCGTCAATGCGCTGTGGGCCGGTGGGGCCGAGGGAATGTCGATCATGGATGTCCGCGTGATCTCGACCAGCGCGGTACGCTGTGTCGGCAACACGCTCCTGCTGCACGGGCGCGTCTTCTCGCCGCCCTTCAAGGTCACGGCCATCGGTGACTCGCGGGCGATGCGGCAGTCGCTGTCGGCCGCCTCGGGGGTGCAGGAGTTCCGTAACGCGGTCGCCAACTTCGGCCTCGGCTATCAGGAAACCGTGGAAGGGGACGCGACTGTGCCTGCGTACGACGGCTCGATCGCGCTGCGGGCCGCCCAGGTGCCGCCGAAATGACAGGGCCGCTGGACGACTCCCGACGGCACCGCGCCCGGCAGACCGGGGATCCCACGGCGTTCACCCCGGAGATCCCGGACGACCCGCCCGTACGGGCGCACGACGACGAGCCCACGGCGATCATCCGCGCCGTCCGGGACGACGACCAGCCGACGGCGATGATCCCGGTGATCCGCGAGGTGCCGCCCGTACCGGCCACCACCGGCGCCCCCGACGTCGCCGTCGGCGCGGCCGCCGTTGTGGCCGGTCCCGGTGCGCCACCTCCGGCCGACGGCGATGGCGAACCCTCCGGTCCCAAGCGCGGCGAACGGGTCGTGGCTCTGCGCCCCGAACGCACGGACGAGGGGTACAAGAGCGTCTACTCCGAGCTCACCCGTCCGACCATCGGCTCCCGGATCATGGCGGGCGTCCGCGTCGTCGGCGAGATGATGATCACGTTCGGCTTGATCGTGCTGCTCTTCGCTGTCTACGAGGTGTTCGGCGCCACCGCCGCCGTCGAGGCCGAGCAGAACACCCTCGGCACCCAACTCGACGACCTATGGAAATCGCCCGACCCTACGGTGTCCCCCGGTGGCCCGGTCAAGGCGGCACCCGCCCCGCCCGGTGGCCCGATCGGCCGGATCTACCTGCCGAAGATCGACAAAAACCTGGTCATGGTCGAAGGCGTCACCCAGGCGGACCTGCGGCACGGCCCCGGCCACTACCCCAAAACGGCTATGCCGGGACAGATCGGCAACTTCTCCGTCGCCGGGCACCGCAGCCGCTCCACATTCTGGCGGCTCGACGAACTCACCGAGGGCACGCCGATCGTCATCGAGACGAAGACCGACTGGTACGTCTACACCGTCACCGGCCAGCAGATCGTCCGGCCCGACCAGGTCGAGGTGGTCGAACCCGTACCGAATCAGCCGGGGAAGAAGCCGACCAAGGCGATGTTGACGCTCACCACGTGCAACCCGAAGCTCGACAACTACGAACGGCTCATCGTGCACGCCGAACTGACATCGAAGACGCCGCGGGACCCGTCCAAGCCGGATGCCGGCGCACCCGACGTCCTGAAGAAGAAGGGCTGACCGCCGTGTACGCGTGGATCTGGCGGATCCTGCCGTTCGGACGGCTCGGCAAGTCCCTCAGCGCCCTCGTGCTGGTCCTCGGCGCCGGCGCCCTGCTCTGGTACGTAGTCTTCCCCTGGGCCGAACCGCTGTTACCGTTCGACGACGTCCAGGTCACCCAGAACGGCGGCGACCCGAACAGCGTGGGAGGCACCACCGACGGCGGCGGCGTCGGCAACCCCGGCGTCGACGAGGAACTGCCGTACCCGAGCGACTCCAACAACCCCAAGCCGACGCCCAGCAGGTGACCGCATGCGCATCCTCGTGATCGACAACTACGACTCGTTCGTCTTCAACCTCGTGCAGTATCTGGGCCAGCTCGGCGCCGACTGCGAGGTACGGCGGAACGACGAGATCACGGTCGCGGAGGTCGGCCGTACCGACGCCGCGGGCATCCTGCTCTCCCCCGGCCCCGGTACCCCGGAACGCGCCGGGATCATGATGGACCTGATCGGTGCGTACGCGGGCGTCCGGCCCCTGTTCGGCGTCTGCCTCGGCCACCAGGCGATCGGCGCCGCGTTCGGCGGTACGGTGACCCGCGCCCCGGAGCTCCTGCACGGCAAGACGTCCCTGGTGAACCACAAGGGCTCAGGGGTCCTGGCCGGGTTGCCGGACCCGTTCACGGCGACCCGCTACCACTCGCTCGCAGTGCTGCCCGAAACGTTGCCCGCCGAGATCGAGGTCACCGGCTGGACCAGCTCGGGCATCGTCATGGCGATGCGGCACCGGGAACTGCCCGTCGAGGGTGTGCAGTTCCATCCGGAGTCCGTACTGACCGAGGGCGGCCACACCATGCTGGCGAACTGGCTTGCCACCTGCGGCCTGCCCGAGGCGCTGGACCGCGCACCGGCGTTGACCGCCGAGGTCGAGTCCCGCCGCCTGGGCGCCTTCGCGGCGGCCTGACGGCGGGCCTCGGGAGCCGCACTCAGACGGGCGGCTCGGGTACGTCCACCAGGCCGCCGCCGTTCCCGTTGTCCGGCGAGGGGTTCGTCGACGCCGACGCTGTGGGAGACGGGCTGGCGTTGGCCTTGGCCACGATGATGATCACCTGACTGCTTTTGTTGACCAACTTCTCCGGCTGCGGATTCTGCTGGATGACGGTGCCGGGTGTCTCCGTGGAGAACTGTTCCTGCACCACGGACGTCAGCCCCGCGTTCTTGAGGAGCGCCTCCGCAGCGGCCTGGCTCTGCCCCTCCACCGCCGGCACCTTGACCTTGTTGTTCCTCGAGATCTCGACCTTGATGGTGCTACCGGCCTCGACCGTCGAGCCGGCCTTCTCGACCTTGATCACCTGGTCGACGGGCTGGTCACTGTCGACCCGCACCGGCTGCGGATCGAGGCCCACAGACCTCAGGTACTCCGCGGCCGCCGACCAGGGAGAGCCGACGAGGTTCTCAGGCACCTTCACCGCGTCCGGGCCCACACACATCGTGTAGGTCACCGTCTGACCCTTCTCGACGGGCTGGCCGTCCGGCGGGTCCTGCTTGACGACCGTGTCCTTCTTGCAGTCCTTGTCCTTCGACGGATCCCCGGCCTGCGCCTTGAGCCCCTTGGTGGTGAGCTGGGCCTTCGCGTCGTCCTCGCTCAGCCCGAGAACCTTGGGCACATCGACCTTCTGTACCACCGTCTTGTCTTTGTCCCCGCCGACGGTGATGATGTACAGCCCCACGCCCAGGGCGATGACCGCCAGCACGGACAGACCGGCGAGCACCGCCATCACCCAGGACGACGCACGACGCGGCTCGGGGCCGCCCGCCGATGCCGGGATGGCCCGCGTCATGCCGGTGTTGCCACGGCTCTGCTGGGCCGCGATGGCCATCGTCTCGGCCTCGTTCATGACCGGGGTGGCCAGCACCGGACGGCCGGAGACCGCCCGGAGCGCGTCCGCACGCATCTCCTGGGCGCTCTGGTACCGGTTGAGCGGGTTCTTCGCGAGGGCCTTGAGGACGATCGCGTCGACGTCCGGCGGGACCTCCGGATTGATGTCGCTCGGCGCCCGCGGTTCCTCCCGGACGTGCTGGTAGGCCACGCTGACCGGGCTGTCGCCGACGAACGGGGGATGGCCGCACATCAGCTCGAACAGCACACAACCGGCGGCGTACACGTCGGAACGGGCGTCGACGGACTCGCCGCGCGCCTGCTCCGGGGAGAGGTACTGGGCCGTACCGATCACGGCGCTGGTCTGCGTCATGGTGGTGGCGCCGCTGGCCAGGGCCCGGGCGATGCCGAAGTCCATGACCTTGACCTGACCGTTCGGGGTCAGCATGACGTTGCCGGGCTTGATGTCGCGGTGGATGATCCCGTGCCGGTGACTGAACTCCAGCGCGGCACAGATGTCAGCGGTGATCTCCAGCGCGCGGCGCGGCATCAGCCGCTGCTCGGCGGCGAGCACCTCCTTGAGGGTACGGCCGTTGACGAACTCCATGACGATGAACGGCAGCTTCTCGCCGGTGGAGCTGACCTCTTCGCCCGTGTCGTACACGGCGACGATGGCGGGGTGGTTCAGCGCTGCGGCGTTCTGCGCCTCGCGGCGGAACCGCTCCTGGAAGGTCGCGTCCCGGGCCAGGTCCACCCGCAGCATCTTGACGGCCACGTCACGACCGAGCCGCAGGTCGCGGCCACGGTGAACCTCGGCCATGCCGCCGTATCCGAGCAGCTCGCCGACCTGATACCTGCCACCGAGCAGGCGGGCCTGCGCCGTCATAACGTCTGTCGTCCTTCGGTCACGTGGGTCAGGCTGCGAGATGTCGCCGCCTGCTTCATTAGACGGTACGACGTCCACGCCCGCGGTTCACCGTTCACGTCCGTGGCCACCACCGCGGTACGGAGGACGACCATACCCTGTGGGGTCGATTTCTTCTTCTTCTCACTGATCAGGAAGGAAATGACCCCCGCGCAGAGGAGGACCGCGATCGCCAGCACGACGGCGAGGACGATCAGCAACTGGCGGTTACTGCCGCCCATCTGCCCCGCGACCGGCGCTTTGGAGACCGGCGGCCGGTACGGCGGAGCACCCCCGCTCTGCGGAACCGGCGCACGCCAGTTCTCCGGAGCGGGACCCCTCAGCGGGGCGCCACTGTTCTGGCGTACCGAGGCGGCGCCACGGGCACCGGACGTCGGACGCGGAATCGCCGTGGAGGCGCGACCCTGCGGAGGCGACACCGGGTACGGCGGCGCGGACGACGGCCGGTTCTGCGCAGGGGGCCCGGAGATCGGGTGCGGCGCCGACATCGGCGGGTGCGCCGACGTGTTGAGCGAGGAGGCGGCCTGCCGCGATGCCGCGGCCAGCGCCGCCGCGCTGGGCCACCGGGCACCCGGTTCCTTGGCCATCGCCCGTTCGACGATGGACCGGATGCCCGGCGGGATGTCACCCGGAAGAGTCCGCGGCCGATCCCGTACGTGCTTCATGGCGATCTCGACCGGGGTCGCGCCCTCGAACGGGCGGTGCCCGGAGAGGCACTGGTACGCGACCACGCCGAGCGCGTACACGTCGGAAGCCGGGGTGGCGACGTCGCCGGCCGCCTGCTCCGGCGAGATGTAGGACGCCGTGCCGAGGACCGCGCCAGCCACTGTCAGCTGCCCGACCAGCGCAGACCGGGCGATGCCGAAGTCGGTGAGCACCAGCGTGCCGTTGGGCCGGACGAGCAGATTGCCAGGTTTCACGTCGCGGTGCACGATGCCGTTGGCGTGGGCGGCGTGCAGCGCGTCGGCGGCCTGCGCGACGAGGGCCATCGTCCGGGCCGGGGTGAGCCGGCCCACCCGGCTCAGGGTGCGCGACAGCGCGTCGCCCTCGACGTACTCCATGACCAGGAACGCGACGTGCTGATCGCTGCCGTAGTCGTAGACGTCGACCACCCCGGGATGGTTCAGGGTGGCCATCGTCCTGGCCTCGCCGCGGAACCGCTCGGCGAAGCCGGGCTCGTCGAGCAGCGCCGGAAGCAGAATCTTCACCGCGACGGTCCGGCCGAGCACCTCATCGGTGCCCCGCCACACGTCCCCCATCCCGCCACTGGCGATGCGCTCGTCGAGCCGGTAGCGGCCCCCCAGCGACAGACCCGGGGAGATCATCAGTTACCCCCCACACCGGCGGCGGCGCGCATGATCTGGCCGGCGATCCGGGCGGCCTCGGAGCTGCCGCCGTCGCCCGCGTCCTCGAGCAGGACGCAGACCGCGGAGACCGGCTCTCCCTTGTCGTTGATGGCGAAGCCGATGAACCAGCCGATGTTCTTCGTGGTGCCGTCGGTCTGGGCGGTACCGGTCTTGCCGCCTACCTTGAAGCCACCGATCTTGGCCTTCTTGCCGGTGCCGTTCTGCACGACGCTGACCATCATGTCCTGCAGATCGGTGGCGACCTGGCCGGTGACCGGCGTCGCGAAGTCCTTGGGGGTGGCGTTGTAGATGGGCCGGCGATCCGCGCCGAGCAGCTTCGCCACAAGGTACGGCCGCTTCTCCACCCCGCCGTTCGCCACCGCGGACGCGATCATGGCGCCCTGCAGTGGCGTCATGGCGACGTTGTTCTGGCCGATCGAGGACTGGGCGAGCGCAGCCGGATCGTCGCCGCCCGCGGGATTCTTGATATCCCCGGTGATGCTGGGCGTGACGGGGAGCCCGGCCTTGTCGTCGGCCAGGCTACCGACGGTGAGGTCCTCGGTCTGGAACCCGAACGCCCGCGCCTTGGCCTTCACCTTCTCCGCGCCGAGGCTGACGCCCAGCTGCGCGAAACCGGTGTTGCACGACTCGGTGACCGCCTCAAGGAGGGTGACCTCACTCTCCGGGCAGATCGAGGAGGCGGCGTTCTTGATGGGACTACCGGAGGTCGGCGCGGTGTAGGTCGAGCCCGCCGGGATGTTCGTCTGCTGGGTGATGCCGTTCTCCAACGCCGCCGCCGCCACAACGATCTTGAAGGTGGATCCGGGCGGCAGCCGCTTGGCGACGGCCCGGTTCAGCAGCGGCCCGTCGTCTCCCTTGGCCGGTGTGAGCTGCTTGTAAGCCTTACTGACGGCGGCCGTGTCATGGCTGACCAGCTGGTTCGGGTCGAAACTGGGCACCGACACCATCGCCTGTACGGCGCCCGTACGCGGGTCGATCGCGATCGCCGCCCCCTTCTCCACCCCGATCTCGTTCTCGGTCAGGTTCTTGTACGCCGCCTCCTGCGCCCGCAGCTTCAAGGTCAGCTGCACGTTGCCGCCGCTGGTCTTGTCACCTGTGAAGAGGTCACTGATCCGGTCGGCGAACAGGTTGTCGCTGGTGCCTGCGAGGAAGTCGTTCTCTGCCGCCTCGATGCCGGTCGCGGCCCCGTTGACGGGCTTGTATCCGAGGACGTGCGCGTACTGCTCCTTACGCGGATAGACGCGCTGGTACTTGAGCCGGCCCACGGTGGCCTGGCTCTGGGCGAGCGCCTCGCCCTCGGCCTCGATGACGCCGCGCGGCCGCTTGTACTCGTCCACCTGGACGCGCCCGTTGTGCTCGTCGTTGCGGTAGTCGTCGGCCCGGTACGCCTGGACCCAGTTGAGGTTGGCGAAGAGCAGGCCGAAGAGCACCATGACGACCACGCCGGCCTTGCGGAGCGGGGCGTTCACGGGCGGATCACCTCCGTCGGGGCACCGTGCAGCTGGGCGGGCGGCTGTTTGCCGCCGCCCGGGCCGACGCTGCCACCGGAGGCACCGGCGACGGGTTTACGGGCCGCGTCGGAGATCCGCAGCAGGACGGCGATGAGCAACCAGTTCGCCATGAGAGAGGATCCACCGGCGGACAGGAACGGGGTCGTCTGGCCGGTCAGCGGGATCAGCCCGGATACGCCTCCGACGATGACGAACACCTGCAAGCCCAGCGTGAACGCCATACCCCCGGCGACCAGCTTGCCGAACGAGTCGCGTACGGCCAGGGCCGCCCGCAGGCCCCGCTCGACGATCAGCAGGTAGACGACGAGAAGTGCCGACAGCCCGAACAGGCCGATCTCCTCACCGAGCCCGGCGAAGACGAAGTCACTGTGCACCAGCGGAACGAGGTCCGGTTGACCGCCCCCGGGACCCGCGCCGAACAGGCCACCCGTACCCAGCCCGAGCAGGGACTGGACCAGCTGGTAACCGCGGTCGGTGACGAACTTCGGGGCGAACGGATCGAGCCAGATCTGCGCCCGGTCGTAGAAGTTCGCGAACGGCCCACCGATCGACGCCCCGAGCAGGTACGCCAGGTAGACACCGCCGAAGAAGAGCAGCAGGCCGATGATCAGCCAGCTGGCGCGTTCGGTGGCGACGTACAGGATGACGACGAAGAGGCCGAAGTAGAGCAGCGCGGTCCCGAGATCCTTCTCGAACACCAGGACCATGAGGCTGAGCGCCCATACCGTGACGACCGGACCCAGATCACGCCCGCGCGGGAAGTCGATGCCCATGAACCGGCGACTGGCCAACGACAGCACCTCGCGCTTGCGGACCAGGTAGTACGCGAAGAACGAGACCAGGGCCAGCTTGGCGAACTCACCCGGCTGGATCGAGAACGAGCCGAACCTGATCCACAGCTTGGCGCCGTTGATCTCGGAGAACCGGTCGGGCAGCAGCGCCGGCATCATCACCAGCACGATGCCCACGAGGCCGAGGGTGTACGCGTACCGGGACACGACACGGTGGTCGCGGAGCACGACGAGCAGGACGCCCGCCAGCACGAGCGAGATCAGCGTCCAGCCCAGCTGCCGTCCGCCGGTGCCGGCGAAGAAGCCCAGATGGGCCCGGAGTTCCGGCTTGGCGGCGGCGAAGTCGAGCCGGCGCAGGAACGCCACGCCCAGCCCGTTGAGCAGCGCCACCGCCGGGATCATGCCGGGGTCGGCGTACGGGGCGAGGCCGCGGACCACCATGTGCAGGCCGACGAAGACGACCGTCAGCATCGCCGTCGGTACCCAGAACGTCGGCGTCAGCGTCTCCAGCACGTTCATCTCGACCGTGGCGCTGTAGATGGCGACCAGGCCCATCGCGAACAGCAGCAACGTCAGTTCGGCGTTGCGGTGGGTGCGGGCGCCGGAGACGCGCGGCAGCTCACCCGTCATGGCGGGTGTCGGAGCCGGTACGGCAGCGGGCGCGGTCACAGAGAGATCCCAGACGTGTCGGGGGTGGACGCTCAGTCGGCCGGACGGCATCCGGGCGGCTCGACCACCGGCGGGGCGGGTTCGGAGGCGCTGGTGTCCGGCGTACCGATCGGGGCAGGCGGACGGGAGGGGGGGACGCTGATGTCGGGGGTCGTCGAGGGGATGGCGGAGGGGCCGCCGAGCGGCGAAGAGCTGGGTACGGGGCTCGTACCGGCCGACGGGACCGTCGACGTGCCGACCACCGGGCAGATCGGCTTGAGGTTGGGATTGGTCGGATCCGCACTGGTGAGCTCGGCGAGCAGGGCACCGGCGGCCTTCTCATCGGACGCGTGGATGCCCTCGCGGACCTGGCTCTGGGCGACCGTGGTCAGGTCCTCCAGCTTGGCGGTGCTGGTCTGGCTGACCCTGGAGAGGCTGAGCCCGGCGATCTCGCCGGGGATGCCGCGGAACACGGCGAGCTGTCCGTCGGCGGTCACGCCGACGTAGAACTGCGACTGTGTGTAGCGCCAGCCGGCGTAGAGGCCGCCGCCCAGGATGCCGAGTAGCACCAGGACGAGGAGCGTCGTCCGGACGGGGTGGCGTTTCGGAGCCTCGTCGTCCGAGTCGTCGGAGACGCCCGGGTCGGGCTGGGCGGGACGCGGCGGCGCCTTCAACGCGGACGCGCGCGCGGCCGGGGTCGACCCGTCGGCGGCGGTGGAGTTGCCGCGGTCCCGGGCGGCCGCGCCGCCCACGATCGGGGTGGCCTCGAAGACGTCCTGGTCTGTGGCGTCGGCGATGACGACGGTGATGTTGTCGGGGCCACCGCCGCGCAGGGCGAGCTGTACGAGGCGCTCGCTGGCCTGCTGTGGATCCGGGTACTCGCGCAGCGTGGAGCCGATGGTGTCGAAGCTGACCACGCCGGAGAGGCCATCACTACAGATGAGGTAGCGGTCGCCGGGGAGCACCTGGCGGACCGAGTATTCGGGGTCGATGTCGCGGCCGTCGAGCGCACGGGTCAGCAGGGAACGCTGCGGGTGGCTGCTCGCCTCCTCAGGACTGATCCGCCCCTCGTCGACCAGCATCTGCACGTACGTGTCGTCCTTGGTGATCTGCGCGAACTCGCCCTGCCGAAGCAGGTACGCCCGGGAGTCACCGATGTGCACCATGCCGATCTTGCTGCCGGAGAACAGCACCGCGGTCAGCGTCGTGCCCATACCCTCGAGGTGCGGGTTGGCGTCGACGGTGTCGCGCAACTGCTGGTTGGCGACGCCGACGGCGTTGCGCAGGGCATCGACGAGCGCGTCTCCAGGGACGTCCTCGTCGAGGGGAGCCATCGCGCCGATGACGATGTTGCTGGCCACGTCACCGGCGGCCATGCCGCCCATCCCGTCGGCGACAGCAAGCAGCCGCGGTCCGGCGTAGACGGAGTCCTGATTACCGTCTCGGATCAGACCGCGGTCACTCTGGGCGGCGTAACGCAGGGTCAGTGTCATGTCCGTAATTCAAGGGCCGTGCGGCCGATCCGGATCGGCACACCTAGGGGTACGGGGGTGGGTCCAGTGACCTTAGCGCGGTCCAGGTACGTCCCGTTCGTCGAGCCGAGGTCTTCCAGCATCCACTGACCATCCCGTGGCACCAACCGGGCGTGCCGGGCCGAGGCGTAGTCATCGGTGATGACCAGCGTCGAATCCTCGGCCCGCCCGATCGTGATGTGCTGGTCGCCCAGCGTGATCCTGGTTCCGGCCAGCTGACCGGCCGTGACCACGAGCTGCCGGGCGGCCTTCCCACGCTTCGCCTTCGCCGCCGGCCGGCCCTGAAGAACCGAGTTGCCGACGCCGCGGGGGGCGGCGACGATCCGGTTGGACCGGGTACCGGCGAAGAGATCCCGCCGGATGACTCCCACCACTGTGAACACGAAGATCCACAGCAGGATCAGGAATCCGAACCGGGCGACGGTCAGGACGAAATCGGGCAAGTGTTCAGCCGTCCACTCGGAACGTGAGGGTGGTCGTGCCGAGTTGGATCATGTCACCGGGGTTCAGGGCGACGGCGGAGACGCGCTGGCCGTTGACCATCGTGCCGTTCGTCGATCCCAGATCGGTCAGGACCACCTGGTTGCCGTCGAAGTCGAGCCGGGCGTGCCGGCGCGAGATGCCGACGTCCGGCAGACGCAGGTTGGCCTGGTCGCCCCGGCCGATGACCGTCGAGCCCGTCTGCAACGGATAGTTGCGCCCGTCGCCCGCGATGAGGCGGACGTTGGGGGCGCCGCCGTGGCCACCGGCCTGCGGCGGGTACCCGCCACCCATCTGCGGCTGGTCGTACGGAGAATAGGCCTGCTGGTCGTACGCGGGCTGCTGCTGCGGCGCGACCTCGCCGCCGGTGTACACCTCGGCGGTGACCCGGAACATGCCCGTGTCGAGGCCCTCTCCGCGTTCGATCTCGACGATCACGTCGCCGTAGACCGTCCACGCCTGCTCGCCGATGAACTCGGCCTGGGACTGCGCGAGCTCCTGGGCGAGCGCGGCAGCGTACGGCGCGAGCCGGCTGTGGTCATACGGCGAGAGGTCGATGACGTACCGGTTCGGCACCAGGGTGCGCCCTCCGGCGAGGATCGCCTTGTGCGCCTCGGCCTCCCGCTGCATGGCATTCAGAATCTCCACCGGGTGCACGACACCCTTGAACACCTTCGCGAAGGCCCCTTCGACCAGGCCTTCCAATCGCTTCTCAAAGCGCTGCAGCACGCTCACCGGCTCCTCCTCGGGTTCCGAGGACATGATGGTATCCGGCCGCCGCTTGCGCATCTCCACGCCGAACGGCCGACTGGCCCGTGACCCTCGATATAGGCGCCCGCATCCCCGTGATAGCCTTCCGGAGCGTTACGGGCGGTATTTGCTCGCGATGTAAACATGGGACAGCGTAATCTGTCCCGACACCTGCTGAGGAGCGGGGCGGCCTACGGTCGTCACGGACTGAGCAGGGGGCGGAGTAATCTGCCCACGAAGATCACCCGATGGAGCAGCGCCAAGCACCACCAGCAGCAGCACAGCCACGGGGATGTGGCGGAATGGCAGACGCGCACGGTTCAGGTCCGTGTGTCCGGAAGGACGTGGGGGTTCAACTCCCCCCATCCCCACCAGTGAGCAGGCCCCCGTCGGCAACCGCGGGGCCTGCTGCTTGTCTAGGCCCCGCACGGCGAAACGCAGCGTGACGTAGGTCGCGTTATGCTGCTGCTGGTTCGCGCGTGCCCCCGAGAACCTGGAGTGTCGAGTGAGTGTCGCCCTCGTGACCGGTTCGGGCGGTCTGATCGGTTCGGAAGCCGTCCGGCACTTCGCCGGTCTCGGGCTGGACGTCGTCGGTATCGACAACGACATGCGCAGGGAATTCTTCGGCGCCGAGGCGTCGACGGCGTGGAACGTGCAGCGGCTCGAGGCCGAGCTCGGGGCGGCGTACACCCATCATGCGGTCGACATCCGCGACCGGGACGCGCTGACGGAGCTGTTCCGGCGGTACGGCCGCGACATCGCGGTGGTGATCCACACCGCCGCGCAGCCCTCACACGACTGGGCCGTGCGTGACCCGTACACAGACTTCGACGTGAACGCCGGCGGCACGCTGAACGTCCTGCAGAACGTGCGCGAGCACTGCATCGACGCGCCGCTCATCCACTGCTCCACCAACAAGGTGTACGGCGACCGTCCGAACACGCTGCCGCTGACCGAGCAGGACACCCGCTGGGAGATCGACCCGGCGCACCCGTACGCACTGGGTGTCGCCGAGGACATGTCGATCGACTCGTGCCTGCACTCGGTGTTCGGGGCCTCGAAGGTCGCGGCGGACGTGATGGTGCAGGAGTACGGCCGCTACTTCGGGATGAAGACGGCCTGCTTCCGCGGCGGGACCCTGACCGGCCCGGCGCACTCGGCCACGGAGTTGCACGGCTTCCTCGGCTACGTGATGCGCTGCAACATGGAACGCCGGACGTACAAGATCTTCGGTTACAAGGGCAAGCAGGTCCGCGACGCGATCCACAGCCATGATGTGGTGTCGGCGTTCGAGGCGTTCTTCCGCAACCCTCGATCGGCGGCGGTCTACAACATGGGTGGCGGCCGGCACTCGAACACCTCGAACCTGGAGGCGTTCGCGCTGGCACAGAAGATCACCGGCGTTGAGATGATCACCGAGTACGTGGACACCAACCGCGTCGGCGACCACATCTGGTGGATCGGCTCGAACGCCGCGTTCGAGGCCGACTATCCGCAGTGGACACAGACGTACGACGTGCCGATGATCCTTCAGGAGATCTACGAGGCGAACGTCGACCGGTGGAAGCCGGAGTCGTGACCAAGCGGAATGTGCTTGGCGTCCTTGTCGACGCCACCGACTACGCATCGGCCACGGACGCCGTGATCGCGGCAGCGCACGAGCGGCGGCCGTTCGCCCTCACCGCCCTCGCCGTACACGGTGTGATGACCGGCGTGCTCGATAAGGCTCACAATGCCCGGTTGAACTCGTTCGACCTCGTCACGCCGGACGGCCAGCCGGTCCGCTGGGCCCTGAACTCGCTGCACGACGCGCACCTCGCCGACCGGGTCTACGGTCCCACGCTGACCCTCAAGGTCCTGGAGCGCTGCGCCACCGACGGGCTGCCCGTCTACCTGTACGGCTCCACCGAGCCGACCCTGGCCCGCCTCGTGCCGGCCTTGGAGAAGATGTTCCCGGCGTTGAAGCTGGCCGGCGTCGAGTCCTCCAAGTTCCGCGCCGCCCGGCCGGGCGAGCCGGACGAGATCGCCGACCGGATCCGCTCCTCGGGGGCCCGGGTCGTACTCGTCGGGCTGGGCTGCCCCCGCCAGGAGGTGTTCGCGTACGCGATGCGCCCGCGGCTTGACGTGCCGCTGATGGCGGTGGGGGCGGCGTTCGACTATCACGCGGGCCTGCTGAAGAACCCGCCGGAGTGGATGCAGCGCCGCGGCCTGGAGTGGCTGTGGCGGCTCGGCCTGGAGCCGAAACGGCTCTGGAAACGGTACGTGCTACTGAACCCGGCGTACCTGAGCCGTCTGGCCGCGCAGAAAGCCCGCGTCTGGAAGGTGACACCGGCGGCCCCGGCTGTGACCCCGCTGGACGACTTCCCGATCTAGGTGTCTGCCCGTCCAAGATTCCCGGCCCGGCATGGCGGAGGCCCCGACGACACACCGCCGCCGGGGCCCCGAGCCGACCCTCCCCAGGTCACGTCCGCACCCTTCACGCTAGAGGAGTGGAACGGCCTTGAATATGCAGGTCGCCCAATGGGATGAACCACCGGCCCGGCACGCTTCTGCGCACAGTCGGCTCACGGAGTATGCGGTCCGCGTCCGGGCGAGGTTCCGGATCTGACGCGGTCGCGTCAGCGGTTGCGGCTGTTCTCCTGATAGAGCAGCTCAAGGATCGACCGGGCGGCCTCGAACCAGCGGTCCAGCCAGCCGGGCGGCGGCACGCTTCCCCGCGGCGGCAGCTCGAACAGCAGACCACGCAGCAGGGGGTGGTCGGCCATCGTCGCGGCCATGGAGGCGCCGGACGAGCCGGGCTCGAAGAACGAGCCGGGCGGCGAGTAGACCGGTTCGGCGAGACCTTCCAGGGCCAGCGACGGCAGGTTGGGCGCCAGACCGTTCGGCGACGGGGGCGCGCCGTTGCGCGGAGCCAGGTCGGCGTCCGCGGGCTCCGGCGACAGCTTGTCCTCCCGGCGGTTCTGCCGGTACGGGGCGAAAGCCCCTCGATCCGCCGTCGACGAACCGTTGCTCAGGTTCTCGGAACCCATCGTCATCATTTCCCGCCTGCCTCGCTCGGTCGTGTCGCCGGCCGTTGCCCGTCGGCGCGTCGCCTTCGCGCCCCGGTAAGGGACATGTGCGCCCCAGTACGGACAACGAGTGTTGGGCGGGTGGGCGACGGCGATCGCCGCAACGATCGCCGTCGCCATCTTGTGCTCAGAGGTCGAACTCGCCGTCCTTGGCTCCCTCGACGAAGGCGTCCCACTCGGCCGGTGTGAACAACAGGGCGGTGGCAGGGTTCTTGGAGTCACGGACGGCGATTGCACCGTCCACAAACGCCACTTCGACACACATGTCGGTATTTGGGCCACTACGGGTGCTCTTGAACCACTCGGCACGGGCCAGGTTCACCGTGAAGCCCTTTGCGCTCATTTCCACGATTGCTCCTTCGCCAGGTCAGCGATCATGACAACGGACTCCTCGGGGGTGAGGGCCGCTGTGTGGACGGCGCGGAAGATGTAGCTGTACTTGGTGAGCACGTCGACCTTCTCCAGGACGACGCCGCCGGTGGCGTTCTCGGTGAACACCACGTCCGGGTCGTCCTCGGGAAAGTCGAGGATGGCGAAGGTGCCGTCCATCCCGGCGTGGGCGCCCACCGCGAACGGGAGGACCTGGACGGTCACGTTCGGCATCTCGGCGGCCTCGACCAGTTGCAGCAGCTGACTGCGCATGACCGGGATCCCGCCGACGGGCCGCCTCAGTACCGCTTCATCGAGCACCACCCACAACTCGATCGGATCGTCCTGAATCAATAACGACTGACGTTGCATACGGAGACGCACCCGTCGTTCGAGTTCGTCCCCGTCCAGATCGGGACGGGCCGTGGTCATGATCGCCTCGGCGTACCACTTGGTCTGGAGGAGCCCGGGGACGGCCGACGCCTCGTAGACGCGGATCCGCTTGGCGCCGGCCTCCATGCCGATGTATTTGCCGGTCAGGACCCGTCCGTACGAGTGCCACCAGCCCTTCTCGCGAGCGGCGCCAGCCACCTTGACCAGCGCCTCGGCCTTCGGGCCGTCAATGCCGTACACGCGGAGCAGGTTGATGACGTCGTGCGGGGTGGCCATGGTGTGACCCGTCTCGATCCGGGAGATCTTGGAGATCGAGCAGTTGAGACGGTCGGCGACGGTCTCGATGGTGAGCTCTGCGCCTTCGCGGTAGCGGCGCAGTTCAGTACCGACGCGACGACGGTGGATCGCGGGGCTGCGCCGTTGGTTGACGGTCGCATCCGGTCGCTGGTTCACGATCACCTCCGGTGGGACGCACGCGTCCACGGGGGCCTTCGGTCAGAGGTACGGGTTGCAGTCTGGCCGGTGGGCTCGTTGGACTTCAAGCATCGACCGTCACCGTACGACGACATTCCGTGGGGGGTGCAACTTGCATCGACCAGCCTCGTAGTGCAATCTTTCCGTAGGGCTAACGTCACAGACAGTTGTTGATATTGGCTCGGAAGATCAATAAATGCTTCAAAGCGGTCGCCGTGTCGAGGGCGTCGCGCCGACCGAAGGTCCTCAGTGGATCTTCATCCGGAACCGGTGGATGCACCGGCGCACCGGGTCGGCGCAGGCGGCGGCGAACGCAGTCGGATGGCCGATGTGAAGACAAATCCGACTCATGTTTGCGTAACGGCGTACAACGGGCACACTGGTCCACTGCGCCACCCCCCTGCACCCCCGTCCACCCCAGACAGGACAGGAGACGACGTGCTACCTCGGTCCGGCGATGTCATTCACGTGACGAAGGCCGCGAGTGTCCAATTCACCTCGCCAGTGCTCTTCCGCGTCATCCGGGTCCACGACTGGCCGACCTACGACGGCTGGATCTGGCTGGACGGTTACGAACTGAACAACGCCGGCGACGCCGTCGAACGGCGGTCTATATTCGTGCAGCTCAACGGCCTGCGACAGGTCGGCCAAACACCCGACCCGCGCAGCCGCAACACCCGGCGCCCCACCACGACGAACCAGGGCCAGCAGGCGGCGGCCCCCAGTCGGGTCGCGCGTACCAACCGCTGAGTTCCCCGGCCCGTCAGTCCTCCGGTTGTTGCTCGTCGACCGACGGCTCAGGGCTCGGCGTGGTCGACTGTGGCCGGTCGACCACGAGCAGCTGGACCTCAGTGTCCGGGGGAACCGCGACACCTTCACCGGGGTCACTGGCGACGACCGTACCCACCGGTCCGTCACCGGGCCCCTGCGTGATGCGGTACGAAAGTCCCACCTTATCGAGCAGCTGCAACGCCTTCCCCGACGTGAGTCCGACCAGCTTCGGCACCTTCACTCTCGCCACCGTAGGCGACGGCTTCGACGGTGACGGGCTCGGCGAAGACGACGTCGGCGACGCGGAAGACGGGGTGGGCGGCGGGGCAGCGGGAGCCGTCGTCGCGGCCGGAGTGATCGTTCCGTTGTCACTCGAACGGGTGATAAGCCAGCCGCCCAAGATCAGGGCGGCGACGACGATCAGAGCCAGCAGACCCCACAGAATCGGCAGCCACCACCGGCCGCGCGGCTCCACCGGCGCCGGCTCCGCCGAGGCGCCCCAGCCGCCCACGGTCGTCGCATCCGGCGGGCGGGGCCCGCGTACCTGCGCACGGCCCGACCACGCGACGTCCGCCTCGATCGGGGAAATCTGCCGGGTTGGGTCCGCCGCCGGTTCTGGCACCATCTGAGTACGGTCCCCGCCCGCACCCGTGTCCCCGCCCGCACCGGCGTCCCCGGCGCTCGGCATCTTCGCCGTGGCGTCGGGCGGTTCCGCCGGGCCGGAAGATCGGCCGTCGCGGACCGGTTCGTACTGACTCGTCTCATCGAACCGCCAGTCCCGCGACGGACGGTCATCGTCCGGACCGTCCTCGGGTCGGGGACGCTGTTCATCAGACATCGACGGATCCTCTCCCAACCGGGCGGAAGACGCCGCCTCGATGTCCAATTTATCGCTTTCCGCTGAAGGAGGTATGCACCGGCCTGACCGTGATCGGCTCGCTCGTCGCTCTGATCGTCCCCCGGGCGCATCGCCCCTGACCGGCCGATCTGTGTGTTTGCGACGGAGTCGCAGAGGTCGGCACGGACGGCTACAGTGCCCCGCATGGCCGGACAGGGCTGGACAGCACAGATCGGCACGGCCGTCGGGACGGCCGCGGCAGTGGGTGCCGCGCAACTCGGTTTGGGCTATGGCCTCGGCGTGGTCGTATGGCACGAGTCCGCGGCCGACAACGCCGTCTGGATCACCAGCCTCTCCTGGGCCGCCTGGATTCCCGCCACCTCCACCATCCTCGGCGCCATCGCCGGAGGACGGACCCGACGTACGGCAACGCAGCAGCGGCCGGCCATGGCCGTCCCCGGGTTCGCGCTCGCCGCGGCGGCAGCCGTGGGTGCCCTGGTCACCGTCGCGCTGATCGCCGTACCGGCGCGGGCGGCCGTACGGCCCGACACGTTCACCCCGCAGAGCATCGCCGCCGGGTACGCCATTGTCGGCGTCCTCATCGGACTCGTCGTCGGCAGCTGGGCTGCCCGTTCGGTCCCTGTCGCCGTCAACGTGCTCGCGACGTCCGTCTGGGTGTGGGTCCTCGCCGTCATCGCCGTCTCGGCGAACCTGCTCGGCAGTCATGGCGGCGCCGCGCAACTCGGCGTATGGCAGCCGTTCGGCCGAGGCTGGTTCATCGGCAACCTCGCCTGGCCCGGCGCCGTCATCGTGGTTCTCGGCGCGATCATCATCGGCTTCGCCGTTTCCCGCTCCGCATTGCGCCGCGGCGAGGGCGACTTCGCGGCGACGGTGGCCGGGGCGGTCGGCCCGGCCACCGTCGCACTGGTGTACCTGATCCTCGCGCCGACTCTTACCGGCGTCCGCAGCGCCCAGGTGTCCGCGTACCTGGTAGCCCCGTACGCGGTGCTCGCCGGGCTGGGTGGATCGGTGCTCGCCGTGACGGCCGGACGGAAGGGGCGCGGCTACCGCCCGACCGCCCCCGTACGCATCCCGACCGGCTCACCGCAGTCGAAACGCGCGGAATCACCGACGGCTGAGGCGCCGGTCGTGGACGTACCGAAGCCGCGCGCCTCCACGGTGACGGCGCCGCCGGAGAAACCGACCGTCGCCGCGTTCCCCGATCCGCCGTCCGCCCGATCTGCCAAGGCCGCCGCGGGCAAGCCACCCCCGGCCGCCACCAAGGCGGGCGGACCCAGAACCGGTGAACCCAAGGCCGGCGAACCCAAGGCCGATGAACCGAAGGCCGGTGAGTCGAGGGGTGCCGAACCAAAGGCTGTTCCGGTGAAGGCGGCAACGCCTCGGCCGGTCAACCGGCCGCCGGTCGCGCCGAAACCCGAACCGCATGTCGTCACGGCGGTCACTCCCGCCATTCCGGCCATGATCCCCACGGGTACTGCGGACGGCGCCGGATCGCAGACCCGCGGACGTGGCCGTCGTGCCGCGGCAGGTGGGAAGGTCGCCCCGGCCTCCGACATGTCCTCCGACAACGGTTCGGGCACGTCGAACGTACCCCCGAAGGAAGCCGGGACCGGCGACGGCGTGGCGAGGCCGCTGTGGGTGGACGACGACGAGCCGCAGAAACAGGTGGAGGCCGCGCGCCGCAATCCGTTCCGCAAGCTCGGCCGCAAGCCCGACGCGTGACCCGACCGCCGACCCCGACCCCGACCCCGATCGTGGCCAGAGCCGCGGCTCCGGCCCCGGTACGGACCATGAGGCGCGTCGCGAGCTACGGCATCACCGCGCTGCCACGGCGTCACCCGGCTCCTGCCGCCACCGGCATTACTCGATCGGCCACGTGTGCACCGCGTCGTTGGTGCGCTGGAGTCTGCTGTATCGAAGCAGCATGTCGTGCAGGGCGGCGGGGCGGCTCAGGCCCCGGGTGTGCTCGGCCGCCCACACGGACTCGGTCTGCCAGACGGCACCGTTGCGGCCCGTGCGGCAGCGCTGCTCGATGACGTCGAGGAGCCGGTCCCGCAGGTGCGGGTTGACCCCGAACCGGTCCAGCCCGGCGTACGCCTTCGGCAGCAGAACGTCACGGACCAGGTCGGTGACGCGTACCTCGCCGATGTCCGGCCACTGCAGGATCGCGTCGATGCCGCGGCGGGCCGCCGCGTGGAAGTTGTCCTCAGCCGTGCTGAACGCCAACTGGGACCAGATCGGCCGTTCCTCGTACGCGACCTGGTGGACCAGTCCGAAGTAGAACGCCGCGTTGGCAAGCATGTCGATCACGGTGGGGCCGGCGGGCAGGACGCGGTTCTCGACGCGGAGGTGCGGGCGCCCGTTCATGATGTCGTAGACCGGCCGGTTCCACCGGTAGACGGTGCCGTTGTGCAGTCGCAGCTCGCCGAGGCGCGGTACGCCGCCCTGCTGCATCACCGAGACGGGGTCCTCGTCGTCGACGATCGGCAACAGCGGCGGGAAGTATCGTGCATTCTCCTCGAACAGGTCGAAGATGGATGTAGTCCACCGCTCGCCGAACCACACGCGCGGGCGTACGCCCTGCGCCTTGAGCTCGTCTGGCCGGGTGTCGGTGGCCTGCTCGAAGAGGGCGATCCGGGTCTCGGACCATAAGTGCCGTCCGTAGAGGTACGGCGAGTTCGCGCCCATCGCGACCTGTGCGGCGGCGATCGCCTGGGACCCGTTCCAGTACGCGGCGAACATCTCCGGCGGGACCTGTAGGTGGAGCTGCAGGCTCGTGCAGGCCGCCTCGGGGGCGATCGAGTCGTTGGCGGTCTGCAACCGTTCGACGCCGCGGATGTCGAGGGCGATGTCCTCACCGCGCGCCCGGACGATCTGCTCGTTGAGCAACCGGTACCGTGGGTTGGCCGAGAGGTTGTCCAGCACGAGGTGGCGCGGGGTGAGCGTGGGCAGGATGCCCACCAGCACGATCGTGGAGTCGGCCTTCGCGGCACGGTCCTCGGCGCGGCCGAGGCTGGCGTGCAGGTCCTGCTCGTAGTCGGCGAAGCCGTCTCCGTGGATGAGCCGCGGTCTGGCGTTCAATTCGAGGTTGAACTGGCCTAGCTCGGTTTGGAATGTCGGGTCGGCGAGGTTGGCGAGGACCTCGGCGTTCCGCATCGCCGGCTCGGCATCGCCGTCCATCAGGTTCAGCTCGATCTCCAGCCCGGTCATCGGGCTGCTCGTGTCGAACGCGAAGTCGTCGAGCATGTACGCGAAGACGTCCAGGCAGCGTCGCATCTTCTGCCGGTAGTGCGCGTGATCCTCTCTCGAGAACACTTCCAACGCGACGTCCTTGCCCATCAGCCCTCCTGGCACGGCGGTGATCGTCATCCTCGGCTCAGGCAGCGATGGCCTCTGGGTGACGCTGCGGTGGAGCTCTCACGTTAGGTGCGGGGGGGTGCCTCGGGCTAGGGACGAAACAGACACGTATCACCTGAGAGTAAGCAGGCGACCGCTGTCGGTCGCATGCTCTTGGACTTACCCACGAAAACGCCGCCCCACCACCAAGGGGGGACGGCGTTCGGTTGTGCGCTTCGATCAGGCCTGGCGGATGGCCTCGCCCTCGATCTCGATTTTCACCTTCTTGCCGATCATGACACCACCGGTCTCGAGCGCCATGTTGTACGTCAGGCCCCAGTCCTCCCGGTCGATCTCGGTGGTGGCCGAGAAGCCGAAGACGTCGAAGCCGAACGGGCTCCGGCCCACACCCTCGAACTCGACCTCCAGCTCGACCTGGCGGGTGACGCCCTTGATGGTCAGGTCGCCGACGAGGACGAACTCGTTTCCGTCGTGCGACTTGACGGAGGTGCTCGCGAAGTCGATGGTCGGGAACTTCTCCGCCTCGAAGAAGTCGCCGGTGCGCAGGTGGTTGTCGCGGTCGGGCTGGCCGGTGTTCACGCTGGCCGTCTGGATGGTCGCGACGACGGAGGACTGCAGCGGATCCTCGGCGACGGTGATCGTCGCGGCGGCCTCGGCGAACTCACCCCGTACCTTGCTGACCATGAGGTGCCGGACGACGAAGCCGACCCGCTTGTGTGCCGCGTCGAGCTGGTAGGTGCCGGCGGCCGGGATGGTGAGGCCCTCGAACTCGCGGGTGGCGGCAGTGTCAGTCATGGCATTCCCTCGTCAATCAGTGGTGGCGTACGGCAGATAGGTGACTAAGCAACTATACGCACGGCAATATTCCTCCTGTCAAGTACATGGTAGGATCGATCACGTGACTGAGGACTACGCCGACCCGCGCCTGACCGCCATGGGGCTGCTCGCCGAGGCCTACACCGGCCTGGCCGGGCTCTTCGCTGCGGACCTCGATCGCCACAAGACCACCCCGGTCGAGTTCGAGGTCCTCATACGGCTGGCCCGCACCCCCGGAAACCACCTGCGCATGACGGATCTCGCCGCCCAGACCACGCTCTCCACGAGCGGCGTCACCCGGGTCGTCGACCGCCTCCATCGCGACGAACTCGTCCGGCGGGAGGCGTGTCCGACCGACCGGCGCAGCTCGTACGCAGTGCTGACCGACGCGGGCCGGGCCCGGGTCGACGCCATCCTCCCGGGACACCTGCGACTCATCGACAAGTGGTTCGTGCAGCAGCTCTCCGCGGAGCAGATGGACCAGCTGCAGACCGCGCTGCGTATCCTTCGGGACGCCGTCCACCCGTGCGCGGCCGCCAACACCGCGGAGGTCGTCACACCCGCGTCGTAACGTGTCCGGCATGCGATGCGGATTCGTCATGCCATACGGCGACGCGCGGGACGCCGCCGAGCTGGCCGCGGTTGCCGAGCAACGCGGCTGGGACGGCTTCTTCGTGTACGAGGGCGTGTGGAGCGTCGACGCCTGGGTGATGCTGGCCGGTGCGGCGATGACCACCTCCCGGATCCGGCTCGGCACCATGCTCACGCCGGTCCCCCGCCGGAAACCGTGGGACCTCGCCGGTCAGATCGCGGCCGTCGACCACCTCTCCGACGGCCGGGTGATCCTCTCCGCGGGCCTGGGCGCGGTGCACGACGGCTGGCTCGCATTCGAGCCTGACGAGGGCCGCAAGGTTCGAGCCGAGCAGCTCGACGAGGCCCTCGACGTCATGCGTGGCCTGCTCAGTGGCCAGCCGTTCAGCTACGACGGCAGGCACTTTCCCGTCCGGGAGACGGGTTTCATGGTCCCGCCACCGCCCGTGCAGCGTCCGCACCCGCCGTTCTGGGTGGTCGGGGCGTGGCCGGCACCGAGATCGATGCGCCGGGCCGCCAGGGCCGACGGCTGGCTACCGAACGCACTCCCCGCAGACACCGAGATGACGCCCGCGATGCTCACGGAAGGGCTGGCCTGGATCCGCGAACTGCGCAACGCCGAGGGCCTGCCGATGGACGGGTACGACGTGATCACCGAGGGGGTCACTCCCGGCGATGATCCGATCGCCGCGCGGGACAAGATCCGCCCATGGGCGGAGGCGGGCGCGACATGGTGGATCGAGGGCGACTGGATGGTCCAGGGCGACATCAAGGCGTACGTGCGCCGTCGGCTCGAAGCGGGTCCGCCGTCGGCCGCCTGAACGGTTCACGAACCACACTCGACAGCGGCAGCGCGACCGGCAGGTGCCGATCCGCCGGGATGAACGTCGAAAAAACCTCGAAAATGCCCCTCTGAATCGTTAAAATGGCCTTCTGTTTCACGGCAGATGTGGCGCGTCCGAAGCGGAGTGCAGCAACGGGGGAGCTTCGTACGCGCCACACTTTCGCTCGCTACGCCTGTTCGGCTGCGTCCGCCCGGCGGGCGACGACGAGCCGGCAGCACCGTATCGAACCCGCCGCCGCCCGGCCCGCCACAGGTGCCGAACAGTGGCCGCTCACGACAACCCGAGATCCCGCGCGATGATCATGCGCTGGACCTCCGAGGTGCCCTCCCCGATCTCCAGGATCTTCGCGTCCCGCCAGAAGCGGCCGACCGCGGATTCGTTCATGAAGCCGTAGCCGCCGTGCACCTGAGTGGCGTACCGGGCGTTGTCGACGGCGGCCTGGCTGGCGTACAGCTTCGCGATGGCGGCCTGCCGCTTGAAGTCCTCGCCGGCCAACATCCGCGCGGCGGCGTCGTAGTACGCGAGCCGGGCCGTGTGGGCACGCATCTCCATGTCGGCGATGAGGAACCGCACGGCCTGGAAGTCGCCGATCGGCTGCCCGAAGGCCACACGTTCATGCGCGTACTTCACGGATTCGTCGACGCAGCCCTGGGCGAGGCCGACGGCGAGCGCCGCGATGGCGATCCGCCCCTCGTCGAGGATCCGCAGGAACTGGGCGAAGCCGCGGCCGCGCCTGCCGAGCAGGTTCGCCGCGGGGACGCGTACGTCGTCGAAGGCGAGTTCGTGGGTGTCGGAGCAGTTCCATCCCACCTTCGAGTACGGCGGTGCGACGGTGAAGCCGGGCGTACCGGACGGAACGATGATGGCGGAGAGTTCCTTGGAGCCGTCCGGGTTCGTCCCGGTGACCGCGGTGACCGTGACCAGCACGGTGATGTCGGTGCCCGAGTTCGTGATGAACGCCTTGGATCCGTTGATCACCCACTCGTCCCTCGACTCATCGAGGACGGCCCGGGTCTGCGTCCCGCCGGCGTCGGAACCGGTACCCGGTTCGGTGAGCCCGAAGCCGGCCAGGGCCTCGCCGCTCAGCAGGCGCGGCAGCCATTCGGCCTTCTGGGCGGGCGTACCGAAGCGGTGGATCGGCATGGCACCCAGGGATACGGCCGCCTCCAGGGTGATCGCGACGCTGCTGTCGGCCCTGGCAAGCTCCTCGATGGCGAGGCAGAGCGCGAAGTAGTCACCGCCCATGCCTCCGTGCTCCTCGGGAAACGGCAGACCGAACAGGCCCATCTTGCCCATCTGCCGGATCAGGTCGTACGGGAACGCGTGCCGCCGGTAGAGGTCGGCGATGACCGGCGCGATCGCCTCGCGCGCGAAGTCACGCACCGTCTCGCGTAACGCGGCGTGCTCTTCACTGAGTCGGAACTCCATGGTCGGCTCCTGTCGTTCGCCGGGATCGCCGGTCGCTAGACGGGTGTGACGCCATGCCGGCGCCGGGAGAAACTGCGGTCCTTGCCACGGGCGGCGGCGTAGCGGCGGATCAGTTCGTCGCGCAGCTGTTCCGGCTCGACGATCGCGTCGATGACGAGTTCGCTGGCCAGGCGCATCAGGTCGATGTCGCGCTCGTACTCGGCGCGTCGCTCGGCCACGAAGGTCTCACGTGAATCCGGATCCTGAATCGCGGCGATCTTGTTGGCGTAGACGGCGTTCACCGCGGCGTCAGCGCCCATCACCGCGATCTTCGCGGTGGGCAGCGCGATGGTGGCGTCCGGGTCGAAACCGGGGCCGGCCATCGCGTACAGACCTGCGCCGTACGCCTTCCGGACAACCACACACATCTTCGGTACGGTGGCCTCACTCACCGCGCTGATCATCTTCGCGCCGTGCCGGATGATGCCCTGCTTCTCGACTGCCGCCCCGACCATGAAACCGGGTACATCGGACAAAAACAGCAGCGGCACGTTGAACGCGTCGCAGAGCTGCACGAACCGCGTCGCCTTGTCGGCGGAGTCGACGAAGAGCACACCGCCCTTGAACATCGAGTTGTTCGCGACGACGCCGACGACCTCGCCGTTCAACCGTCCGAACCCGACGGTCAGCTCCTTCGCCCACAGCGCCTGGATCTCCAGGAAGCTGCCGTCGTCGAGGAGCGCCTTGACGTACTTGCGCATGTCGAAGGCCTGCCGCTCACTGACCGGGACGAGCGCAGCCAGATCGCCCGTGCCCGTGCTTACCGCCTGCGCCACCGGCGGCTCGCCTCGCCAGTTCTGCGGCAGGTAGGACAGGTACCGCCGGACTGTGTCGATCGCGGAGGTCTCGGAGTCACAGAGGAAGTGGCCGACGCCGGACTCCGCGCAGTGCACCCGCGCACCACCCATGGCCTCGAGGGTCGTCTTCTCGCCGGTGACCATCTCGACCATGCGGTCGGAGCCGAGATACATGCTCGCGTTGCCGTCGACCATCGCGACGACGTCGCAGAACGCCGGGATGTACGCCCCGCCCGCCGCGCTCGGCCCGAACAGGGCGCACACCTGCGGGATCGCGCCGGACGCCCGGACCTGGGTGTGGAAGATCTTCCCGGCGCCGCGGCGGCCGGGGAAGAGATCGACCTGGTCCGTGATCCGCGCTCCGGCCGAATCGACGAGGTAGATCATCGGTACGCCGGTGTCGTACGCCCGCTCGATGATCCTGATGATCTTCTCCACCGTACGGGCTCCCCAGGAGCCGGCTTTGACGGTGGAGTCGTTCGCCATCAGGCAGACGGGACGACCGTCGACGCGAGCGGTGCCGGTGACGACGCCGTCGGCGGGCAGGCCGTCGGCGAGGGCGTTGGCGAAGAGCCCGTCCTCGACGAAGCTGCCGTCGTCGACGAGGAGGGCGACGCGTTCCCGGACGAAGAGTTTGCCCTTGGCGGCGTTCGTGTCGTGGTACTTCGCGGCGCCACCGGCCAGCGCACGTTTGCGGTCCTGCTCGAACGTCACGCCGCCACCTTTCGCCCTTAACGATCGTTAGGGTATCGCAGAATGTCGCGGACACACAGCGGAGGGGAGCCCCCGCGCGGTTGCGGGAACTCCCCTCCGGGTGGTGCACCGACGCTGTGGAGGAGCGTCGGCTGGTGCCCGGCACCCGGGTGGGGGTACCGGCGGGTCACACCCGGGACCGGTGTGACCCGCTCAGATGATCCGCGTCACCGCGGTTCACCTGGGGTTCAGCTGGTTCAGCGCAGCGTGTTCAGCAGGTCCAGCCCACCGAGGTCGAGGCCCTGGCCGTTCAGGTTCTGGGTCACGGCGTCGGCCGGCGCCGCCTCCTGAGAAGCGGCCTTGCGGGCGTGCGACGTGCGGTGCTGGTCGCCGTAGTTGTCGCTGCCACCGTTGCTGCCACCGTCGTAGTCACCGTCGTTGCCACCGTTGTCGGTATCGTCGTCGGACGAGCAGGAGCCCGTCCCGGTGCCCTCGCCGAGGACCCCGATGCCCACGCCCGCGATGCAGACCGGGGCATCGACCGGCGCGACGACCTGGGCGCCGTTGCCGGCACCGCTGTTGCCGTCCGCCACCTGGGTGGTGCCCTCGGCCGAGTTGCCGCTCTCGCTGGACGCGGAGCCCGTGCCGGTGCCCTGACCGAGGACGCCCAGGCCGACGCCCGCGATGTTCACCGGGGCGTTCAGCGGCGCGTAGACCTGCGAGCCGTTCCCCGCACCGTTGTTGCCGGTCGACGCCTGGGTGACGTCGCCGCTCTCGGTCGTGGCGGCGCTGGAGGCAGTGCCCTCACCGACGCCCTCACCGAGGATGCCGATGCCGACGCCCGCCAGGTTGATCGGCAGGTTCACCGGCATGTAGACCTGCGTGGCGTTGCCGACGCCGTTGTTGTCGGCTGCGACCTGGGCGGCGTCGCCGCTTTCGGTCGTGGCGGACTCGGTGTCGCTCGACGCCGTGCCCGTGCCCGTGCCCTGGCCCAGGAACCCGATGCCGACGCCCGCGATGTTCACCGGGACGTTGACCGGGAGGTAGGACTGCGAGCCGTTTCCGACGCCGTTGTTGCCGGTCGACGCCTGGGTGACGTCGCCGCTCTCGCCCGAGCCCCAGCTGCCGGCCTCACCCGTCCCGGTGCCCTCACCGAGGATGCCGATGCCGACGCCCGCGATGTTCAGCGGAGCGTTGACCGGGGCGATGATCTGGGTGGCGTTCAGGATGCCGTTGTTGCCCGAGGCGACCTGGTCGGCGTCGGCGTGCGCAGCACCCGGGGCGAACAGCAGGGCGCCGGCGGCGAGGACACCAACGGAGAGCGTCTTGCGAACCCACGTCTTCATGAGAAAGGAATGCCTTTCGAAAAGGGAGATGTGCATGCGTTATTCGGTTGTCGGTGTTCCGTGACTCGTGTGGTCGGGCGCGGCGGGGCCCGGGCAAGGAGGCATCGATACCTGGTCTGCCTGACTTTCCGCCTGTCGACGTGCGCCCAGTGCGGTCCACTCGGGGCAGCTGGGCCCGTCGCGGTGAGGTGATGCGGGACTGGTTCCGCGTACCGGCGTGCGGGCCGGTTCGTGGACTGACTACCGCGCAGGGACTTCAGACAGTCGCCGGCGGTGCCCTCCGTCCGCTGGAGCGGACGCCTCGCGCTACATCACTAGTCAGGTGAGACAGTCGGTGCCTCGGCGTCATGGCGCCGGACCTCGACACTGGTCGCCGCGGGCAGCCGGTTGGCGGCCACCGCGCTGTCGACGACCGAGGACGGAACGGTGGCGAGGCCACCATCCGACGGTGCTCCCGAGCCGGAGCTCGGCGCTCCACTGACAGCCCCGAGGTGCGCCCGCAGCGGGGCCGCAGGCTCCGGACGATCCGGCATCTCGCTCATGGCGGTCGCCGTGATCAGGGCGTCAGGAAGATGCGCGGCAGCGAATCGCTGCAACGCGAGGAGGGAACCACCGCTTGCCGGGATCCCGGCGACCTCGGCGGCCGGGATCGGCTCGGCCGGCACGCCGTCGGCGAGCAGGGCGGAGCCGGTCAGCGGGTGGGACGTCGCCGGGGCGAAGGAGAGCGCCGAGAGTCCGGCGTCGGGCTTGTCCGCGTCCGCCGGTTCCGCTGCGGGCAGCGGGTCGGCGGCGGGGCGCAGGCTCCGGACGATCGGGTCGGCGTACCTTGCGACCGGGGAGAGTAGTCCCTGGGTACCGGCCGGTCCGTCGGTTAGACGGAAGGGTGCGGCCAATACCCGGACGATCCCGTCCACGCCGCCACCGGCGGCGAGGAGGTCGTCGGTGATGCTGTGGTCGATCCTCTTCGCCGTACCCGACGGCTGGCGCGCCGGCCGGGTGGTGAGCGAGGTGACCTGCTCGGCCACGCTGTCGGACAGCGCGTCGAGCACGGCGGTACCGTCGGACGTCGGCGCGACGCCGGTCAGCAGCGATGTGGAGTCCGTCATGGAGTCGGACCCAGCTGCAGCGTCGGTGGTGGGTCGCTCGACCGCCCCGTTGCCGGAGCCGTTGACGAGCGAGACCACCGGCAGGCCACCGGATGCGGCCTCGGCGGGCGTCGAGTGGTCGGCGGCGTGTGCCGCGGCGCCGGAGATGAACCAGGCAGCTCCGGCGATACCCCCGACGAGGATGGTGCGCAGGCCCCAGCGGAGCCCGGTCCGGCGCTTCGAACGCCCCTCCACCTGGCTGGGTGGCGGCGACGTCGCGGCACCGGCAGGCGGCACAGACGACGACAGCGGTACGGCGCGCCTGCGCTCGACCCCCGACCCCGTCATGTTCGCCCCTAGCCCTCGACCGATTTAAGCAACTACGTCGCTTTTGCTCCGTAATCGCACTCGGTATGGGTAACGACGCCGTGTCAATGCGGTCACGCGGACAGAACGGAAAAATGATCAGCGCGCACGTCGGGTACGCGGCCCCGCCCGAAGCACCCCCGACGGCAGTTCCCGCCCGACGATCTCCTCGGCGAGCGCCGCCGCCTCCAGCAGACGGTCGAGGTTGACGCCGGTCTCGTACCCCATGTCATGAAGCATGTGTACGACCTCCTCGGTTGCCACATTCCCCGACGCCCCCGGCGCGTACGGGCACCCGCCCAGCCCGCCCACGCTCGCGTCGAACTCGGTCACACCCAGCTCCAGGGCGGTGACGATGTTCGCCAGCCCGGTCCCCCGGGTGTTGTGGAAATGCAGCAGATCGGGGCGTACGGCCGACAACAGGTCGCGGACCCGGCGCGGCGTACCCATGCCCGTGGTGTCGCCGAAGGCGATCCGGTCCGCGCCGTCCACACGAACCCGCTCCACAATGGACGCCACCCGGCCCGGCGCGACATCCCCCTCGTACGGGCACCCGAAACTCGTCGCGACGATGACCTCGAGTGTCGCGCCGGCCTCGTGCACCAACGGGATCAGCTGCGCGATGTCGTCGAGCGACGCGTCCGTGGACCGGTTGAGGTTCTTCCGGTTGTGGGTGTCGCTGGCCGAGACGACGACCTCGATCTCGGCGAAACCAGCCTTGATCGCCCGCTCCGCACCCCTGGTGTTCGGGACCAAAGCGGAATACCGGACACCAGGATTACGTCGTGCCCGCGCCCACACCTCATCCGCGTCCGCCATCTGCGGGATGGCCCTCGGATGGACGAACGACACCGCCTCGATCCGGCCGACCCCGGTGCCCGACAACGCGTCGAGCAGACGCACCTTCGCGTCGGCAGGCACCGGGTTCTCGTTCTGCAGCCCGTCGCGCGGGCCCACCTCACGGATCTGGACGGCGGTCATGCCTCAAATATGCGCCATCTCAGCGCATGCGTCCGACGATCCCCGTGTCGTAGTCGCCGCTCAGGAACTCGTCGTTCTCCAGCAGCTCGGCGAAGAACGGAAGGTTGTTCTTCGGACCCACGATCTCGAACCCGGCCACCGCTTGCTTCGCCTTCGCGATCGCGTCCTGGCGGTCCGTACCGAGGACGATCAGCTTCGCCATCAACGAGTCGTAGTTCGGGGTGACCGTGGTGCCCTCGGCGTAGCCGGAGTCGACCCGGATGCCCTCGCCGGTCGGCTCCACCCACGTCTTGACCGCACCCGGGCCCGGCAGGAAGCGCTTGGGGTCCTCGGCGTTGACCCGCAGCTCGATCGCGTGGCCGCTGGTGATCCCGGGGATGTCGACGCCCTCGCCGGACGCGATCCGCAGCTGCGCCTCGACCAGGTCCAGGCCGTGGATCAGCTCCGTGATCGGGTGCTCCACCTGCAGACGGGTGTTCATCTCCAGGAAGAAGAAGTCGCCCGTGGCCGGGTCGAGGAGGCACTCGACCGTACCGGCGTTGCGGTAGTTCACGGCCTCACCGGCCCTGACCGCGGCAGCGAGGAAACGCTCCCTCAGCTCCGGGGACACGGCGGGTGACGGCGCCTCCTCGACGAGCTTCTGGTTGCGGCGCTGCACCGAGCACTCACGCTCGCTCAGGGCGATCACCCGGCCGTCGGCGAGACCGAGGATCTGCACCTCGACGTGGCGTACCCGCGGGAAGTAACGCTCGATCAGCACGGACCCGTCACCGAACATGCGCTCCGCGAAACCGCGGACCTTGTCGTACTCGGTCCGCAGACCGGCCTCGTCGTTCGCGACGGCCATGCCCATTCCGCCGCCGCCTGCGGCTGCCTTGACCATCACCGGGTAGCCGATCGTGGCGGCGGCGTCGAGCGCCGCGTCGATCGTCGCGGCCGGGTCGTGGGTGCCGGGCGCGACCGGGACGCCGGCCTCCGCCATCAGGTTGCGAGCATTGATCTTGTCGCCCATCGCGACGATCGCGTCCGCCGACGGACCGACCCAGATCAGGCCGTTGGCCTCGACGGTACGGGCGAAGTCCGCGTTCTCGCTGAGGAAGCCGTAGCCCGGGTGGATCGCCTGCGCACCGGTCGACTTCGCGGCGGCGAGAATGGCCTCGGTGTTCCGGTAGCTCTGTGCCGGATTCGCCGGGCCCACACACACCGCCTCGTCGGCCTCCGTCACGAACGGCATACCTGCGTCCGCCTCGGAGTACACGGCGATCGCGCGGATCCCCAGCCGCTTCGCGGTACGGATGATCCGCCGGGCGATCTCCCCGCGGTTGGCGATGAGCAGCGATTCGATCATGTGCAGGCCTCCATGTGGTGTCATTCCGACACAGCATGCGGCACATGCTCAGCGACCCGAAACCCGGCTCCCCGGCCGCTACGCCCGGAGCCGGCCAGAGCGGCGATCGTGGCGTCCCGCAGCAGAGCGGCCCGGCGGTTGCGTTCGACCTCTCCGCCGAGGAAGGGCGTCGAGTTCATGAGGCCGAACGCCGCGTGCGCCAGAACCCTCGCCTCGGTCGCTTCGAGCTGCGGGCGGAGGCGGCCGAGGACGCCGACCCACTCCTCCACGTAGAGGCGTTGCAGGCGGCGGATCTGCCGGCGCGGCTCTTCCGGGAGACGATCGAGTTCGTGCAGGTGCAGGGCGATGACCGCCGGGTTGGCCAGCGCGAACTCGACGTGGAAGTCGATCAGGTCGGTCAGGGCGGCGTACGCGTCGGACGGGTGCCGGGCCACGCGTTCCTTGCCCCCGTGCAGCAGACCCTCGCTCACCGGGATCAGCGCGGCGACCAGCATGGCCTCCTTGCCGGCGAAATGGTGGTAGAGCGCCGGACCGGTCACGCCCGCGGCCGAGCCGATGTCGTCCATCGACACGCCGTGGTATCCGCGGGAGGCGAAGAGCCCGACCGCGATCTGCAGAATCTCGTCCCGGCGGGACCGGCGCCGCGGGGCGGGCGGCCCGGTCTGCCACTGCTGCTGCTGATCAACCCTCACGGGATGAGCCTAACCGCTTGTCAAGGCCAGTTACTTAACGGTCACTAAGGTGATGGTTCCCCGGTACGCCGACCCATAGCCGAGGAAAGCCCCGGTCACGTTTCCGAGCTGTCGTCGGAGCCGTCCCGGTCTGGACCATCATCGCCGGAGTCGCCCTCGTCGGAGAAGGGTTCAGGCCGCCGACCGCTCTCCTGCGACAACCAACCCATAACGCTCAGCCACTCACGCACCTCGGCATCGAACTGCTCGCCAGGCACCTCACCCCGGCGCACCCCCGTCAGCAACCTCCTCGCGGGTGCGCCGTCACCGAAGTCCTCCGGCCCCAGGCCACGGTACCGGACCAGCCCGTCGACGGCGAGATCATCCGCCGCCCCGGCCCCGGCCCCGGAGCCGCCATCGGCGACGGGCGCAAGATCGCCCTGCGGCAGCAGCACGAACCGCGCACCCAGCTCCGCCGCGTACTGGCACACCTGCTCGGGCGGCACCACCGTGGCCGTCCCCCGCTGTGGATCCTCGACCACGAACGACCGCCCCGACGACTCCATGACCGCCCGCAACACGTACGAAGGTGCCTGCGGCCCCTCACCCGTCAGCCGGACGCTGCGCCCCGACTGGCGCCACACCACACCCCAGAACGCCTCCCCGGCGACCACCTGCCGCTCAAGCGCAGCACTCACCAGCACAGCCGGTACGGGGTCCTCCGCATCCGGCACCAGCCGGCCTTCCCGCAGAGCGGTCAACGGGGAACCCAACCCGTACTGCAGCAACCGGGCGTAGACCTCACCGACATCAAGCCCACGGCGCCGCTGATACTCGGCATCCTTCCCCGCCGCCGGCACCGACCGCACCACGCTGTCCAGACCGCGGGGCGACCCCGGCACATCCGCCACCGGGGTGAGCAGTGGCAACTCAACCGACTCGACGGTGGACCGATCCAGACCCGACAGCGCCGCCAGCGTCTGCATCGCCGTGCTCCACCGCGGCGTCAAGCCCCGCAGCGCGTCCTCAGCAGCAGCGCGATCAACCGTCCCCCCGGACCTGGGCAGCAGGGACGCGACCGCATCCTCGATCTCGGTGAACTGCTGATTCGCCTGCGTCAGGTACCGCCCGGCGATCTCACCCACGGTCTGCCCGACCTCGTCCGGGCCCGGTCGCTCGATGCTGCGGTCCCATACCTCAGGTAGACGCTCTTGCAGGTCGCGCAGGTTGCTGTCGATCCTTTCGGACAGCAGGCGACCCACCAGCACCAAACCCATGATCGTGGGCACCTGGGCGCGCACCACCTGGTTGACGGCGGCCGCCCGTCCGGTTTGCAGGTACTCGGCCTGCTCCACACCCTCGGTCGCCCGCAACGCAACGTCGACCAGATCACTGCCGATCAGCCGGAGGAGCAAGAGTTGCGTTCTACCCCCCCGGTATTGCGGCAACCCGCGCAGCAACTCATCATTCAGGTTGAGCAACGCCAAGCGAGCCATCCGCTGCGCCACCGGCTGCCTCCAGTCGTAGGCGACAAGGCCCAGCGGCGAACTCGCATCCTCATCGCTTCTCGTGGAAGCGCCTTCCATTGGGTCGACCGACTCCGTCAGATCGGCTACGACCGCCCGGAGGATCTGAGCCAACCGCCGGGTGCCCAAGCCCGGCACGACACGCGGGTAGCCCTCTCGGCTCGGCCCGGCGTCGTCCTCGGGCATCGGATCGACCGCCGTCATCAACAACGCCAGGCTCACCGCCGAGCGCAGGTTCGGCGAGAACAACTGCGGCTGCCTACCCAGCTCCGTCACCAGACGGCCCAGCTGCGCCACCAACTCCGGATCATTCAACGGCTGATCAAGGCTATTGCTCAGCTCACCCAGGCCCTGCAGCGCCCGCCACTGCAGGCGAAGATCCGGCGATGGGGGGATGTAGCGCGCCAATTCGCCTGGATCGGCCGCCACATCAGGCGGGGCCGACAACCACGAGGCCTCCCGCACAGCGTCGTCTGTCAAGCCCTCCAGATTCGACGAGCTTGATGAGTCGGACGACGACAACGACGACCCGGATGACGAGCGGGACAACGACCACGCCGAGCTATCCGGGCGCGTCGCGTGGAACGTGTCCCCCTCCCGGACCAGGTACACCCGCCCCGACCCGTCGGGGCCGAACTCCCACTCGCCGCCCTCTCGCATCACCGTCACCGGCAGGTCCAGCTCCCGGGCGGTGATCTCGATGAGGGCGTCGAACATCGGATCATCGACGCGTACCCAATCCAGGAAGTCAACCCGGGAATAGGCCACGACAGATTCGCGGAACAGGTCGTTATAGCGGTTCAACGACTCTCGCTCAAGCCGATCTCTGACGAACTGCCGCACCCGCTGTGGCGCGTTCGGCGGCGGGACGCTCCTCCAGTCAGGCAGTCTCCGCAGTCTGTGCGCTAGGACGTGGATCCGCTCATATCCGGACTCGACCAGGCTCACCCAGAAGCTGTCCCGGCCAGTAACCGGACCCGAGTCCCCCCACCGAGCAGACACCCGACCCAGCCCTCGCCGCGCCAACCGCTGCGCCAACGGCCCCACGGCAGGCACCTCCCGACCCGCGACAAAATCGGCATGCACCAGATTGTCCGCCCGGAACAGCACTGGCCGGAATCCACCGCTCACCCGCGCGACGAACCCCACCGTAGGCACGGTCGAATCCCCAAGGCCGACTGTGTACCGCGCCCAGCGCGGTGTGACCATCTGCACAGGCATCAACAGCGCCGCCGCGACCGCGACCTCCAAAAGGTCCGAAGCGACGCCGATACGCCAGAGAAGCTCACCGTGAGGCTGCGGATCGCCCGTGCGGATCATCTCCGCCAGGCCCGTGACGTGGTCACGCAGGACGGAGACGAGCTCGCCGTGGTCCACGTTATCCACGGCCACGTCCATGTCCATGGCCACCACCTCGATGACGCGATCAGCCACCCCGGTGACGTCACCGTCGGCCAACCGCTGCGCCACGTAGCCACGCACGGCCGCCACGCTCAACGGCTCCCCCTCGGCCAACCCCAACCTCTGCCGGATCTCGTGTCCAGCCGCGCCGATCAGACTGTTCCAGAACGAATCACGACCCGGGGGCACCTCCCCCAGAACGAAACTCGCCGGGGCCAACCACCGCGTCACCGCCTCCTCGTCCGACTGGTTCTCCCGCGGTTCCTGCTCGTCAAAGGCCACGTAAGACGACTCGGCATCCTCAGACCAGGCCACTTCCTCAGACCAGGCCACTTCCTCCGACCAGGCCTCCTCCTCAGGCCAGGCCTCCCCGTCCCACTCGTCCCCAGCACTCGAAGCTTCGGGCATCGGCTGCTGCCCACCGGCACCGCCGGTGGGCGAAGCCTCCGGGACAACACCGGCGCACGAGAGCGCCAGCGCCGGCCCGTACGCATCCCCCAGGCGCACCAGGTACACCCGCGGCCCGTCCCCGCCGCCGAGGTGCTGCTCCCCTTGCGCGGCGACCACCGTCACCGGCAGCCGCAACACCGTCGCCGCGGCTGCCGCCACTGGGGCGAACTGCTCGTGCGGGCGCACCCCGGGCGCCATCACCGCCGCCGCATCCCCGTCGAAATCCCTGCCACCAGGGGCGGACGGCCCCTCGGCGGCCACCCGCTCGGCCACGAATCGGCGCACCGCCATCGCGGTCACCGGCTCGCCGCCCGCCAGCCCCAACCGCGCACGCAACCACTGCCCGGCCACCGTCACCAGGCTGTTCCAGAACGAATCCCCGTCGGGCAGCACCTGGCCCATCGCCAGCCCGCGGGCGGCCAACCGCCGCGCCACGGCCGCCTCGTCAAGGGCATCCCACCGCTGATCGGGCGCCCCACCGGGCAGGCCCACCCGCCGCAGCCGCAGCTTCGGCGGCCGCGGCGGCGCCCCCACCGCGGCCGGTCGCGCGGCCGCGGCCGGCCCGAGCTCGACCGGCGCCGCCGCCGACTCGACCCACGCCGCCGACTCGACCGACGCCGCCGACTCGACCGGCGTGGCCTCGGCCGGTCCCGTCTCAGGGACACCCTGCTGGGCTGGGGTCGCCGGCTCACCGTACTGCTCACCCGGCGGCGACAGAACTTCCGGCGAGCGCCGCCAAACCTTCGCCACCGGCGCCTGCTCGCTCAACCCCGGCTGCTGACCCCCCGCGCCGCCGGCGGGAAAACCACCCGAGGCATCACCCTTGACGGGCGGCGGCACCGACCGCTCGGTGGACACCGCGGGCGGCACCGACCGCTCGGTAAACACCGCGGGCGGCACCGCCACATCCAGCACCGGCGGGGTAAACCCGGCACGGCGCCGCCGCGCCAGCTCCTGCCCGGCCGCATCGACCGTACCCTCGGTCGCTCCGGCGGTCAGATCCCACAGCGAACCGACGAACCCCTGCCCGGTCACCACCCCAGTCACCGCCGACGTAGCAAACTCGTGCGTCGCGTTGGCCGCGATCTGCCCCACCGCGTGCCGGCCCACCAGCCCGGTCACCGCCCCATGCATGACCGGCCCCAACACCCCGCCCACGGCGCCGGTGACCGCCGCATTCTCCGTCAACGCATCGTCCCAGCGCGCGCGTGTGTTGGCCGCCAACTGCACCGCCTGGGCCATGGCATCCAACGCCAGCTGCAACACCTCACTGGAGGCCATCGCCATCAACCATGCACCCAGCCGGTGCTGGGCCATCCGAGCGAACAGCGCACCCAGGACCTTCAGGCCGGGCACCGTCGCCAACGACGCCCCACCGGTTGGCACCGCCAGCGCCACTAGATGAGCGATCTGCCCCGCCAGCAACACCAACTCCTCCAGCACAACAACCTTCATGTACTGGACATTGGTACCCGTTTGATAGACGAAGTCCGACACCTGCAGCGACCCGGTCGCCAGCCCCCGCACCTGCTGACGGCCCGGCCTCTGCCCGAACTCGAACGCCCGCGCCGCCGGGCCATCCCAATCCGTGCGCCGCAGCCCCCGCCTCGGCTCCAGCATCCGCGCCTGCAGCCCATCGACCGCCGCGCCGACATCGGTCCACTCCCTGGCCAGGGCCCACAACGCGTCCTCGTCGGCCTCCGGCCACCCGTCACCGGTCACCACCAGGAACAGCTCGCGTGCCCACCCAGGAAGCTGCATGCCCATGCGAAAATCCTTTACAGCGCACCATCCGAAACACCGGCCGACCGCCGGGCCACCCAAACGACGGATCGCCACCACGGTTCCGCCTGGGGCGCACCCGACGGCATCCCGCCACCGGCCACACCGAACCAAGCTGATCTTATGGATATAAATTAGTAGGCCGAAATGGTGGTTGGGGCGGGGCGGCCAGGTCGCGGCGCGGAGCCGCGGAGTCCACGCCGAGGACGATGCAGACCAGGTAGCACTCGCGGCGGGTCAGGCTACCGAAGCCGGTTCGCATATGCCCCGTTTCTCGGTCGCCCACCACCGCTGCGATGCCCGAGCGGCCAGAACGGCACCGAGCGTGTTCAGCAGGACATCGTCCACCGAGGACACCCGGCCGATGGCGAGGGCCCACTGCATTGTCTCGATCAGAACGGCGGAGCAGGAGGTGATGACCAGCACGGCCGGCGGCGAGGCGGCGGCCGGCAGGCGCATCGGCAGGAAGAAGCCGACCGCTACCAACACCACCAGGTTGCCGACGATCTGGGCGATCGCCGTACCGGGCGAACCGGCCAGCAGTGTCGCCAGGTCACGCAACGGGATCAGCGAGGCCGACCGGCGAACGTCCTGCGGCGTGAAGAGCGCGACCAGCCAGGGAGCCGTGCCGACGACCAGGCCGACCTCCGCGATGCTACGACGCCGCGCACCCGGCGCGCCCACACGCCGGCGAACCAACAGCAGGTACGCCACGGCGCCGCAGATCACGAGGATCAGCAGCGCCGACACGATCGCCGTCCGGTGGTCCCGCCACTCAGCCTCCATGCGCGGGACGCTAGCCGCCCAGCCCGACACGCCCGGCTGGTCGCCCAGCGGGATGGGCGCGAGCACGGCCTGGCCGGGTGGCCCTAGTCGCGTACCGGTGACAGCTGCGGTCGCTTCGCGGTGATCAGGTCGCCGGACGAACGGCCGGTGAGCCGTCGCTTGAACCAGGGCGCGAAGTGCTGCCGGACCCACCGTAGGTCAGAGCCGCGCTGCCGCAACCACGGCGCCGCCGCAGGACGCGGCGGGACGATCATCCAGTCCTCGTCGCAGCCGACGCCGAGGGCGGTGAGCACGTGCGCGGCGACGCGGCGGTGGCCGACCGGGGACAGGTGGAGGCGGTCATCGGCCCACATGAGCGGGTTGTGGAACTCGTTGTCGGCGTACAGGTCGACGAGGATCGCACCGTGCCGCTCGGCGGTCTCGCCGACGAATGCGTTCATCGCGGTGACCCGGGGCGACCAGACGCCCTGCATGGGCAGGTGGGACAGCACGTCCGCGAAGCGGAAGATCAGGACGTCGGCACCGGTGGCGCGCAGTCTCCCGACGACCTCGTCGAACTTCGCCATCACGGTCGGCGGGTCGACCTTGCGGCGCAGCGCGTCGTTGCCGCCGGCCGCGAAACTGATCAAATCGGGCTTCATCGCCAGGGTGGGCGCGAGTTGCTCGTCGACCACGCGGTCCAACAGCCGGCCACGGATGGCGAGGTTGGCGTACCCGAAATCGGGGCCCCCGTGGACGGCGAGACGCGCGGCGACCAGGTCGGCCCAGCCCCGATACGTGCCGTCCGGGTACGGGTCATCCATACCCTCGGTGAAGCTGTCACCCATCGCCACGTAGCTACGCCAGCGCACGGCGTCTCCTTCCCGTAACCCGGCCATCCTGCCACTGCGGTACGAAGCAGGCACTCATGCCATGGACCCGGGGCGCCCGAGATGGGCGGTTCACCGCCCCGGTGTACGCAGTCCTGGCGGTTAACGCCGCACGCCGCGGGTAACCGATTTCGGATACGAGTCGGAGGGCGCGGCGATGAGCCAGTTCACGGTCGCAGATGTGATGACCCGTCAGGTGGTGTACATGCCGGCGGAGACCACTCTGGACGAGGCCGCGCAGGCGATGCGCGACGGGCACCTCGGCGATCTTCTGGTGACCGAAGGCCACACGCTTGTGGGCATCGCGACGGACCGGGACATCGTGGTGCGGGCGATCGCCGAGAACAGGCCGGTGAAGACGACGACGCTGGGTGAGATCGCCACGCGGGAGGTGTTGATGCTCCAGGAGGGCGCAACCATCGCCGAGGCGATCCAGGTGATGCGTGACCGGCGCGTGCGCCGCCTGCTGGTGTGCGACGCCGACCGGGAGGTGGCGGGGATCATCTCGCTGCACGACATCGCGCTGCACCCGCAACTGGCCGAGGCGGGCGCCGAGCCGCCGAGCCCCGTGACCGCGGCATAGTCTGCACACCGTGACCGAGATGCCCGCCAGGTTGCACGAGATCGTCGAGGAGTTCGCCTCGGCGCCGCGCGACATCGTCCTGGAGTTGCTGCTCGAGTTCTCGGACGCCGTACCGCCCCTGCCGCCGGAGTTGTCCGGGCACGTGGGCATGGAGCAGGTGCCCGAGTGCCAGACGCAATTCTTCCTCAAGGCCGACGTACGTGCCGACCGTACGGTCGAGGCGTGGTTCGACTGCCCGCCGGAAGCACCGACGACCCGCGCGTTCGCCGGGATCCTGGCCGAGGGGCTGGCGGACGCTTCGGCCGCGCAGGTCCTGGCGATACCAGACGACCTCTACCAGTGGATGGGCCTGGCCGCGGTGATCAGCCCGTTGCGCGTCCGCGGTAGCACGGCGGTCCTCGGCAGGTTGAAGCGTCAGGTCCGGGAACAGGTCGGCTGATAGCAGGTTGACTCCGGGCTTCGCACACCCTGGATCAGGTGGTACGCCGAGAGGCCGGCGAATCCGGTCGCTGATGTTCCACGTGAAACATCAGCAGTGGTCAGCGCGCCAGTCCGTCGATGACGTCCGCGTTGGGCAGCGCACCGACGGCCGGACCAGGGAGGGCGATCTTGCTGTGTCGTACGCCGGATCCCACAACGACGTGCGGCGTCGCCACCACTCGGGCGTCGACGAGGATCGGCCAGCTCGCCGGTAGGCCGATCGGGGTGATTCCGCCGAACTCCATGCCGGTGAGTTCGACTGCGTCGTCCATCGCCGCAAAGCTCGCCTTGCGGGCGTTGAGGTACCGGCGAACCACCCCGTTGACGTCGGCCCGCGTGGTCGCGAGCACCACGCAGGCCGCGTAGCGGGTGACGCCCTCGCGCTTGCCCGCCACGATCACGCAGTTCGCCGACTCCTCCAGCGCCACCCCGTACGCGGCACAGAACGCCGCCGTGTCGGCCAGCTCAGCGTCGATCGGGGCGACCAGGACCGCGTCAGTGTCGACCGGAGCCTCGGCGGGCCAATCGCGCAGCGCGGCGGCGACCGGATCGGCGAGCAGGTCGGTACGGGTCAGCGCCGGTTCCAGCCTCAACGTTCCCATCACCAAGCGATCCTCCCAGGCGGGACCCGTGCGCGCCCGTGCGGTCCCGCACCGCAGTTACGCCCCGTCGGCGGTGGGCAAGCTGCCATGATCGAACGATGCGACGTACGGCAGCCCTCGCCGTGTCGGCCGCCCTCCTCGCGGCGTGCGGCAGCACCGAACCGCCCATCCCCGTACACACCGCCGGCACCGCAGCCGCCAGCACCGCGACCGCGACAACCACCACGGCGCCCACGGCGGGGACAGGAGGCTGGACGATCACCGTCTACTACACCGCCGTCGAGCGCTTCCACACCGGTGCGGCCACCCGCGTCACCGGCTGCCCGCGGTTGGACTGCACCCACGGCAGGGCCTACCTCGGCCGGTTCCCAACGGACTTCGTCCAGGCCGTCAAGGACGAGGGCACCGGCCTGACCCGCGACGGCCGCTATCTCAACTGGTCGTACGACACCGGCTACTGGCTCGATACCGCCGCCCGCGACACCCACGGCGACGCCCTGCGCCCGTACGTGTCGGCCGCCGCCGACCATGGCGTACTGGCCGACGGTACCGGGTTCACGATCACCGACTGCGGGCGCGAGGACGACGGTTCGGCCGCCCCGGAACCCGTCTGTGCCAAGCTCCGCCGGGCCCGGTGGACCGTCACCGACGAGTTCACCCCGGGCCTCGGCGGCGAGCGCCACGTTGACGCCTACATCGGCCCCGAGACCGTCCCCGACTTCACCGACTCCGACTGGTACGTCACCCTCACCGGCGCGCGCCTGCGGACTCTCTGAGGTAGTCCGCCCCAGGTCAGCGTCCCGGTCGGCCGTGCGGTCGTGGTCAGGCCGCCGGCGCGCGGCTGGCGCTCCCGCGCCGGGCACACGGATCGGCAACACCCTCCTGCGAGTACGCCGGGCAGCCTGTCACGCCGACGCGAGCTCGGCGAGCGTCAGTACTTCCGGACCCCGGATGGGGAGACAGCGGCGAAATGTGTGACCGGAACGCTCACGATGTCCGCGACCCTGCCGATGTTGGTCATCCGTGACGACGACACCGCGGGCGAAGCTCGGGCCGGTCATCGGCCTCGCGCTGCTCGCCGGCGGCACCGCCACCGCTGCCGTGTCGGAACGCGGGCACTCCGCCGTCGCCGTCTTCACGCTGTTCCTGCTGGCCATCGGCGTCGTCTGCGCCCTCGTCGACGAGATTCGCCGCCAGGCCGGCCGGGCGGGCGGCTGGCACCGCACCGACACCTTCGGCGTGCTGCTGCTCGGCGGCATCGGCGTCGTCGCGTTCGCAGCGACCAACCTGGTGACGGTCCATCTGCCGATCCAGGCCCTGGGCAACCTGCTCGCCATCATGTACGTCTCCCTCAGTGGCTTCTACGCCTGGCGCCGCCGTCGCGCCGCGTCCACGGCCTCGACGGTCGCGGTCGTCTGACCGTCGCCGTTCCGCTGGGACCGGCGACGTCGGCGGGTCGGGTGTCAGCCACATTTTCAGATCGAGGCGCCGCGGCGCGACGCGCTCGGCGTCCGCCTGGGCACCGCGGTGCCTCTCCAGCGCCAGCACGCCGGAGTCCTCGGATGTCGTGCGACGGAATCGATCACGCCACGCTCCTCGCCGACAGCACGGCCAGCGCTACCAAACCCGCCAGCAACAACCACACCACGATCATGGCCGAACGCTACGCTCCGTCCACCGTGCGGTGACCCACCATTCGGGCCCATCAGCACGCCGATCACCGAACGACGTCCGATGAGCACGTACCGTTCACAGCGATCACAAAACGGGATCCGGCGTGGATTCGGCGCGAGAAATCGCCGTTTCGTTTGGCGTTCACCTTCCGTGACTGGCACATTCTTCTGTAACCCGGCCGGGACGGTCGAGGCGTGGGGGATCAATATGATGGCACCCGCACATCCCGCCCCGGCTGACCGCTCGACTGACAGAGCATACGAAGGTGATCATGGATAGCGTTGCCCCGAAGGTGACCGTCGTCGTACCGACGTACAACGAGCGGGACAACCTGCCCAAAATCGTCGACCTGCTGGCCGGGCTGAACTTCCCGAACCTGCAGGTTCTGGTCGTCGACGACAACTCCCCCGACGGCACCGGCGATGTCGCCGACAAGCTGGCCGTCGAGGGCCCCATCCCCGTCAGCGTCCTGCACCGCACGGCGAAGGATGGCCTCGGCCGCGCCTACATCGCCGGCATGACCAAGGCTCTCGCCGAGGGCGCCGACATCGTCATCCAGATGGACGCCGACCTGTCGCATCCGACCACCGCGATCTCCGGCATGGTCGAGAAGCTGACGACCACCGACGCGGCCGTCGTCCTCGGCTCCCGGTACGTCCCGGGCGGCGCCACGGCGAGTGAGTGGCCCTGGCACCGTAAGGCCCTCTCCGCCTGGGCGAACTTCTACGTCAACACGATCCTCCGGCTCGGGGTCAGGGACGCGACGGCCGGCTTCAAGGCCTGGAAGGCCGCCACCCTGCGCGCCATCAACGTCGATTCCGTCCAGAGCAACGGGTACGCGTTCCAGGTTGAGATGAACTACCGCGTCGTTCAGCGCGGCATGACGATCGCCGAGTACCCGATCCGCTTCGAGGAGCGCAGCGAAGGCGTCTCCAAGATGAGCCTCGGCGTCCAGATGGAGTCGGCCCTCGTGCCGTGGAAGCTTCTGTTCGGGAAGCCCACCAGCTGACGCGCAGTCGTCGGTCGAGCCGGTTCGGGCCGAAGACCAGGCTCGGCCCGGTGTCGTCCGCCGACCGACGCCCAACCCCTCCGCCAGGGGATCTGCGACGGTTTCCGGCACCCCTGGCTGGGAAAATGTCCGGTCCGCATGCCCTCGGGATCGTAGTAGAGTTGGGTTGAGTTTGCCGATCTGCGCGACGCCGAAGCCGTCGCGGTTGGGTGCCAATGCCGTCGATGTTGGGCTCGAAGCCGTCCTGGTTCAGGTTGTGTGGTGGGCGGGAATGGGAGGCGTCGCATGATGATGCACGTACGGCGCTCGATCGCGCCTCTACCTATCCGTTCCACCGTCGTCGGCCCGCCGCGATGAATCATGCCGCGACGACGGGCGAGGATCATCCAAGACCCCGTGTCGCTGAGCTCTTGGCGACGTACGGGCCGGACGTCGCCGCGATGTGTGACGCCTGCCTGGAGTATCTGCCAGGCGTGAGCGGTGTGAGCGTCGCCGTGATGACGCGCTTGCCGGCGCAGGAGGTCCGGTATGCCAGCGACCGGGTGAGCGAGCGGATCGAAGAGTTGCAGGTCGTGCTGGGCGAGGGTCCATGTGTGGACGCGTTCTCTGTCGGACGGCCGGTGCTGGCTGCGGACCTTGGTGGAGGTGCGTCGGCGCGCCGGTGGCCGGCCTTTGCTCCGGAGGCCCTCGCGGCCGGGGCGCGGGCATTGTTCGCGCTTCCGTTACAGATCGGCGCGGCACGGGTCGGGGTGATGGACCTGCACAGGCGCGCCCCAGGCGGGCTGGAGAGTCAGGAACTGGCGGCCGCCCTGGTCTTCGCCGATGCCACCACCCAAGCACTGTTGATTGAGGCTCATGCCCGCGACATCGAGAGCGTGCCAGATTTGTACCAGAGTTATCGAGCGGTGGTGCACCAGGCCACCGGCATCGTGAAGGCGCAGCTGAACATCAGCATCGCCGACGCGCTCGTACGGCTGCGCGCCTACGCCTACGCCGAGGAACGTCCGATTGAGGATGTCGCCCGCGACGTGGTGGAACACCGCGTGCGGTTCGACGAGTTGAGCGACTGACATGGCCGAATGCGGGGAGTCCGGCGGTGGAGGAGCGATGAGCAGCATCTCACGGGAACAAGCCGTGGCAGCAACGTTGGTCGAGCTGGCCGACACCCTCGTTGCTGACTTCGACGTCGCGAATTTCCTGCACACCCTCAGCGCCAGGTGTGTCGAGCTGCTCGACGTGCACGCGGCCGGCGTCATGGTCACGGACCAGCAGGGACGTCTGCGGGTGATGGCTTCGTCGTCGGAGCGGGCGCACCTGCTGGAACTGTTCGAGGTCGAGTCCGCCGAAGGGCCGTGCGTGGAGTGCTTCGACAGCGGACAGCCCGTATCCGACACTAATCTGCGGGTTGTCGATCCTCGCTGGGCGAGCTTCAGCCAGCGTGCCGGTGAAGCGGGCTTCTCCGCGGTGCACGCCATGCCGATGCGGCTACGCGATGACCTCATCGGTGTGCTCAACCTGTTCTCGGTCCAGACGGGCGCGCTCACTGCCGCGGACACATTCCTCGGCCAGGCGCTGGCCAACATAACCACCATCGGCTTGCTGCAACATCGCGCGATTCACCACCGAGAGATGGTCGTTGAACAGTTGCAGTGCGCACTCAACAGCCGGGTGGTGATCGAACAGGCCAAGGGCGTGCTGTTCGAACGGTTGAACGTCGACATGCACGAGGGCTTCGAAGTGCTACGCACCTACGCTCGGCGCACCAATCGCCGGCTCACTGATGTTGCCCGCGATGTGATCAATGATCGCCTGGACACTGCCAGTTTGTTGCCTTCCGGCTGAGTCCGCCTCGCCGTCGTACGGCGTACCCGACCCCACGGCGCGGCGCTGTCAACGGCCCCGGCAGGGTTCCTCGTCCCGCTTCGCGAAGGGGGGCGGTGAGAGACTGTGCACACGCATGGCGCCGGTGGAGCCGGGTCCCCACACCCCAGCGAGCTGCGGCCCGAGCGCTCGATATGGGACGCAGAAGATCACGTAATCTCAGGTTGCGCTAACCGGAGAGGCTCAGCGATGACCATGTACGGCCGTGCGCCGCGAGGCATCCATGCCGCAGTGAAAGTGCTGGTGGGGATAGCCACCGTCGTCGTGCTCACGGCCGCCGTCGTGGTCTGGCGCAGCACCACGGGGGACGCGGATCCGGTAGCCGGGCCGGCGGCGAATCCGGCATCGCCCACTGCGGTGCCGTCGATCACCCCGGCCACGGAAGTATCCTCCGCGCCCGCCAAGCTCTCCACCGGGTCATGGCTGGTATCGCTCAGTGGCAGATCGGGGAGTCACCTGACGATTGAGGGCAATTACGCAGCGATGTCCTCCGGTGAGCGGACAGTCTTCACCGTGGTCAAAGGGCTGGCCGATACGTCATGCTTTTCCGTCCAGGCACCCAGCGGCAAGTACCTGCGCCACTACGACTACCGGCTGCGCTTCGACAATCCGGACGGCGCGGACCTGTATCGCAGGGATGCCACCTTCTGCCCGCTGGATGGCGTCTCGGCGGGGATCGTACGCCTGCGCTCCGCCAACTACCCGGATCACGTCATCCACAGCCGCGGCAACGACCTCTACATCGACAAACGTGACGGCTCGGACATTTTCGACGCGGACAGCTCCTTCACTCTTGAACAGGCCTGATCATCCCAGCCACTCTGACGCCCAGGGGTTGCGGCCGCGCTCGGCGCCCGTCCCGCCGCCCGCCGAGCGCACCGGACGGCACCGGCGAGAGCTGGGACGCCTGCTTCCGCAGCAATGGCGTCAAACCGTTCATCGTCCGGCTATCACGCGACTTCTAAGCTCGCCGCTTAAGGATCTCACGGAGCGTGTCGGCCCAGCCGCGGGAGGTGTCATGTCGTGCCTGATTTTGATCTAAGGGTTTGGCCTGCTCAGAGGCCGTTTTGTGGAGCCCAGGGGACTCGAACCCCTAACCCCCGCCTTGCAAAGGCGAAATAGGGACGGCACCCCGTGTCAGGGGGTGCCGTCCCTATGCTGTCCGTGCAGCTCACGCGCTATCCAGCGTCGTCCGTTGTCGGCTAGTGATGTCGATGTTGCTGACTCCGTGCTGACTCTGTCAGGCCGCAAGGCCGAGTAGAGCCCCCGCCTTCTCGTTGAACCGCTGTACCTCGGGCAGCGTTCCGTACGGCTTCAGGCGCTGCTGCAAGTTCTGGACCGTCGCGATGCACCGCGTCGAGTTCACGGACGTGGCCAGATCCACGACCTTCGCTCCGGTCGCGGCAGCGGCCTCCGCATCCCCACCGGTCAACTGCCCCACGGCGATCACCGCGTGGCTCAGAGCGCCCCGCCGCGCCCGTCCCTGCGCCCGAGCTCCGGCCGCCGACTCGGCGGCGAACCGCTGGAGCTCGCCCACGTCGCCAATGTCGCGGAAGCAATGCGCGGCCTCGCCGAACAGGTAAGGCGCGTCGATGAACTTCGCCCATGCCGGTTCGTTGTCGTGGTTCACCTGGCCGAAGGTCTTCTCAGCGCGGGCCACGACCCGCGCCGCCTCGCCCTTCTCCCCCAGGGCCGCAAGCGCCCGAGCTTCCAGGATCTGAAGGTCCGCCACGCAGGCAGGCGACTCAGCCTCCGTGATTCCGCGCTGGCCCGCCCTGGCGAGCATCAGCGCCTCCTGCGGGTAGCCCAGCAGGTTCGCCTGATCCGACATGCCAGCCAGGACGTGCCCGCCCAGGGAAGTCGCGCCGGACGCCTGCGCCAGGTGCAACGCCTGGATCAGGTACCGCTGAGCCATCCCATGCTCGCCGTCGTCGTACGCCATCCAGCCGACGAGGTACGCCTGCTCGGCGGCGGCCTCGTACAGCGCCCGCCTGACGGCAGGCTCGTGGTCCCGCTTCAGAAGCGGCAGTACGTAGCTGCTCATGTACTCGACTAGGGCCGTCCGAGCGTGGCCGCCGCCGCGCATGACGTCCATGTCCTGGAAGAGGGCAAACATCTCCCGGATGCCTGCGACCTGCCGCATGCCGACCTGGCGCGGGCCACGCTCCGTCGACGTCTCGCCCAAAGTTGAAATCAGCCAGTCACGGCTCGGCCCACCGAGCGCCGCGAGGACGAACGGGGCCGCGATGACGTTTCGCCTCTTCATCTCCGCCTTCCCAAGGTCGATGACCGTCTGGAAGCTCCTGAGCGGGCTCCCCCCGTACTGCAACCCTCGCTCTGCCAGCGCCTCTTCCTCTGGCATCCCGAAGTCCGACGGAGTCACGCGGCGGCCCAGCCGCTCAGACAACGCCCTAGCGATCAAGGACGGCACCGGAGGACGGGGACGTTCGCCGCGCTTGATCCAGCGGTTCACGGCCGTGTAGTCGTACCGGAGCGCCAGCCCCTGGTCTGCACCGAGGTCGTTGATTCTGCGCGCAATGCCCGCCCAGGAGCATCGCGCCTCGGCGATCATTGCGCCGAGCACGTCGTTCGGCTCATTCACGGTCATCCCTCCCCACCACGACCGTACCCAGCCCGCGACCCGTGCGATACGGCCACATGGGGCGGCGATCTTCACATGGGCGTTCACATGGTGTCGCTACCCCACCTCACGGTGTTCTCTCGTCGTATGCCATCCGATGCGAAACAGAGGCACCCAGTGCAGACCGACGTCGAGCGCCAGTGCGCTACCGAATGCCCCGGATCACCGTCTTCACAGTGGCCTGCGAGACCCCCGCTGCCTCCGCGATCTCGGGCACCGTGTGCTCCGTGGTGCGGCGTACGGCGCGCATCGCGTCGTCGCGGCGCTGGCGGAGCTCTTCAAGCTCCTGGCTGACCTTCCGGACCTGCACGGCCAGCGTGCGCAGTTCATCCAAGCTCGGCATGGCGGCGAGTCTAGCGGCTAGCCGAATACCGGCGCTACGGCTAGACAGCTAGCCGCTAGCCGTCTAGCGTGTAGCGTGTAGCGCAGAAGGCCCCGGCAGGGCTGCCACCCCGCCGAGGCCGGTGCATCCACCTACCTGGAATGGAGTACGAAGATGCTGGTCAAGCCTATCTCCGCGGTCCCGGCCACTGACAGCGCCGATCCCGAATGGCTGGTCACGCTGGTGACCTCGGTCCTCGACTACGGCGAGTTGGCGGTGGCGCTTGCGGCGTCGGACATGCCGACGAAGCGGGTCGACCTCACCGCTGACGAGCGGGTGGCCTATGCCGTGCAGGGCCTCGCGCGGCTCGGTGTCGCCACGGTGCGGGAACGCGCCGAGCAGGCCTGCGACATCAACTTGCGCATTGTCGACCTGGCCGACCGGCACGGCGGCCGGTGGCCGACCGGCCACCCGGTTGCCGTGGGCCTGGACAAGGCCGACCGCGAGTTGTGGGGCGGCCCCCGACGCAGGGACCGGGCGCACGACGTCGCCTGGTCGATCGCCTTCCCCGCGCCGACTGCGCGTTCCGTCTGACGGCACCGCTCTACCCGGCTGACGCCACCGGACCCGGGTCCGTGACGTCACCCCGAGCCCGGCGATGACGTCACGAACCGGGCGCCGAGCTGCACGGACCATACCCGCCATGGACAGGCAGGAGCCGACCGTTGAGCTTCACCCCGAACTCCCAGGAGGACCGGCTGACGCCGGACTCATACCCGGGTCTGCGCGGCCCGCGACGTGCGCGCTCTGACACCGCGCTGTCGCTGTACGCGGCCCGCCACACCACCGCCCCGAGCCCGGCCGCTGCGCAGTGTTTCAGCCGGTCCGGTGCAGAGATGCTCCCGCCGCCCGGCGCGCACGCCGCACCGGTCACGGCCGGGGGCGGGGGCATCTCCTTGGCTGAAACACCCGGCAGCGCAACGCACGCCAGCACCAGCCACGCTGACGGACGGGAGGCACGCCGATGAACGACAACACCGCCCCGGAGCCGGGACGCGACGGCTCGGCCGAGGGCGGCCGACACATCGTGCTCACTCCCGCGTCAGCGATCAAGATGCGCCGGACACAGTGGACATGGACCGAACGCATCCCGTCCGGGGCGCTGACCGTCATCCCCGGCCGCGAGGGCATCGGCAAGTCCCTGACGCTGGCGTGGCTGTCCGCGCAGATCACTCAGGGCACCCTGCCGGGCATTCACTACGGCACCCCGCGCCCGGTCATTTACGCCGCCACCGAGGACTCGTGGGCGCACACTGTCGGCCCTCGGCTGTACGCGGCTGGTGCCGATCTGGACCTGGTGTACCGGGTCGACATCCAGCACGACGGCGGATTCGACGCCCTCACCCTGCCCCGCGACTGCACCGCCCTGGCCGTCGAGATCAAGCGCCTCGGGGTGGCGCTGCTCGCCGCCGACCCGTTGCTGTCGCTCATCGCCGCGAACATCAACACCCACCAGGACCGCGACCTCCGTACCGCCCTTGAGCCGCTGGTGAAGATGGCCGACCGAACCGGCTGCGCGGTCGTCGGCCTGGCGCACTTCAACAAGTCCGCCAGCGCGGACGCACTGAACCTGATCACCGGGTCGCGGGCGTTCTCCGCCGTCGCCCGCGCGGTCCTCGCCATCGCCCGCGACGACGACGCCGGAGACGGCTCCTGCGTCATGAGCCAGGCCAAGAACAACCTCGGCCGCCTCGACCTGCCGTCGCTGCGCTACGTCGTGGAGTCCGTCGAGATCCCCACCGACGACGGCCCCGCCAGCGTCGGCAAGCTCGTCTTCACCGGCGAGTCCGACCGGTCGGTGTCGGACATCCTCGGCGACGCCCAGGGCGAGCGCGAGGACCGCACCGAGCGCGACGAAGCCGTCGCGTGGCTGACCGACTACCTGATCCGGCAGGGCGGAGAAGCGACCCGCGATGACGTCATCAAGGCGTCCCGCGCAGCCGGTTTCGCCGAAGCCACGTTGAAGCGTGCACGCACCCGAGCGGGCGTCATCGCGGAACGCGGCGGGTTCCCGTCGCGCTCCATGTGGCGGATCAACCCCGCTCACGCTCCGCGACCCGCTCTGCCAGTCGGCTCACAGTCGGACCAGTCAGCTCAGGGTCTGGACCGTGAGCTGACTGAGCCGACTGGCCCGACTGCGGCCCCGGGCGGCCGATCGGCTCACGCACCGTCACCGCTGACTCTCGTCCACTGCGACCCCGCCGGAGGTACCGCAGCATGAACGCCCACCCGACCGCCCTGGCCGACCAGATCGACGCCGCCAGCGCCGAAGCCGAACACGTCCTCACCGCCGCCGCCGACCAGCCGGGCACCCACCTCGCCCACACCGCCACCGGGCCGTGGCTCGCCGATCAGTTCGCCCGCATCGACCTGGCACTCGTCAGCGGACAGGGCCGGTTCTGCCCCCACGTCCACGCCAGCCCCCGCGTCGTGTTCGCGTTCGCATGGGCCCCCGGACTCCTCGTCTGCCCCGCCTGCCGCTGGCTCGCCACCCCAACGTCCACAGAGGACCAGACGTGCGACCGCTGCCGCCACCGCGCCGACACCCTCCACTCCACCATCGCCGCCCGCGGCCCCGTCCTCTTCGGCTACGGCCTCTGCTCGCCCTGCCACACCGAAGCCGGGTAACCCCCGCGCCTCCACCGCCCTGACCGGCACGGATTCCTAGCCCCTGGGGCCGCTAGACCTAGCGGCACCGCTAGGTCTACATGTACGGCGCGTGACTGTCGCGCTGTCGCCTGTCGCGTGTCTCCCTCGCGCGCGCGTGCGCGCGTAGAGGGCCCCCGCCCGCGTCGCATGCGACACGCGACAGCGCGACACCCCACTACCCACCGCAACCGCCCGCCAGGAGGCATCAGAAGTGAGCAACGTCGTCCCCTTCCGCCCGCGCACCGATATCCACGCCCCCGAGCGACCCGGCACCCCGGCACCCGTCGCCCGCGCCGTGTACACCGTCAAGGAGACCGCCCACATGCTCTCGCTGTCCCTCGGCGGCACCTACGCCCTGATCCGCTCCGGCGACATCCCGGCGATCAAGCTCGGCGGCCGGTGGGTCATCCCCCGCGGCCGGTTCCACGAGTGGCTCGACTCCTGCCGCGTCGAACCGACGGCCGACACCGACGTCGACCCCGCCGACCTGGCCCGCGCCCGCGCCGAGGTGCAGGCCGCCATCACCAACCGCACCCGACGGCACGGAGCGTGATCAGAATGGATGCTGGGAGGTGATAGCAGGAGGCGGGGGGGGGGGGGCCGGTGGCAGGGCACGGGCCCGGGGGCCCCGCGGGGGGCCCCGGCGGACCCCCCCCCACACCCCCCCCCGGGCGACAGCCC
>CBIHNN010000027.1:0-60752 GCA_966211315.1 uncultured Micromonosporaceae bacterium
AGTGCCCCCCCGCTCACCCCCCCCCCACACCCCCCCCCGGGCGCCGGCCCTGTCTGGGCGGGCCGCGTCCGCGTTCGCCAGAAGAACGAAGACGATCGAGCCTGTCACGGCCATTTCTAGCCCGCGTTTCTCCGAGCCCTTACGAACCCCCGCGCGGGCACTAACGGCGCCCCTACGGCGATTAGGGACCGTGAAGCGCCGCCGCGCCGTCGGCCCGCGCCCCGCCACACGAAGGCAGGAATGCGCCGGTACAAATCCCTAAAGAGTCTTGGTATGCGGGGGTTGACATAGTCGCCGTGCAGAGCGTTCATGGACGTGGGCAACAAAAACCGCCCCGCGAAACCGCAAAAGAAAGCGCACCCGCGCAATGCGGTTCACCTATTCCATTGCGACAGGAGGCACCACTATGTCCGCCACCACGAACGCCACCGCCCGCACCGCCGCCGACACGATCGCCGAGGTGCTGGCGAACCACGCCGACGGAATCACCGTCCGGGCGCTGGCCGATGCCGCAAGCGTCGGTGCCTCCACCACGGCGAAGGTGCTCGCCACGATGGAGACCGCTGGCACCGCGACCCGCATTCCCGGTGCGTCGTCGGGCAAGGGCAAGGCTGCCGACCTGTGGCGCCCCACCACCCCGGACGCCACCACCGACGAGGCCCCCACCGACACCACCCCGGACGCCACCACCGACGAGGCCCCCACCGACACCCCGGACGCCACCACCGACGAGATCCCCACCGACACCACCCCGGACGCGCCGGTGTCGGGTGCCCCGGTTTCGGCTGGTCCGCGTCAGCCGGACCTGAAGGTTTTGATCATGGCGGGCGTTCTGGGTGGGCATCCCGACGGCGTATCGGCCACGGACGCCGTTGCCGAGAGCGGTCTCGCACCGGCGGTTGGTGACACCATCCTCGCCGCGATGGAGGTTGTGGGCGCGGCGCGTCGCCTGCCGGTCGACGTGGACGGCATCGAGTTGTGGGTGCGTGGTGACGGTGACCTGAGCGCTGTTGACCCGGCGAACGCTCCGACGCACGTCACCTGCCCGACGTGCGGGCACGCCCGCAAGGTGCGGCGCCCGTTGGCGACGGGCCGCCGTAGCGGCGGCGGGGTCCGCGCGGTCGGTGAGGCGAACAGCGACGGGTCGCAGCGCCTCGCGAAGAACGGCCTTCGCTCTCAGGTCGAGGCGTTCATGCGGGACCTCGGGCCGGGGCACGACGTGACGCCGGGAACGGTGGCGCGGGAGTTGGGCGGGCGTAGCTCGGGCGCGGTCGCTAACGCCATGTCGCGACTCACCGGTGACGGGGTGCTGGTGATGATCAGCGAGGCCCCCGTGAAGTACGCCCTCGCCGACGACGCACCGACCCCCACCGCCGACGTGGCGGCGTACATGACCCGGACCGACGACGAGACCGCCGACGAGCAGGCGCAGGCGGCGTAACCACCCCGGACGCGGGGCCGGGGCGACACGCCCCGACCCCGCCCTATGCCCGCGTTCACCATCTCAGCAAGGAGCAGCTCATGAAGATCAACAATCGTCGTAGCGTCGTGCGGCGTCTGGTGTGTCCGTCCTGCGGCGAGCCCGCCCAGTGGTGCCCGCCCCGAGGGCCGATCGGGACGGGCGTCCCGCCCCCGATACTCGCACCGCGACCGTACGCCGCTGTGTCCGGTCATGGGACCGGACGGCCTCGGTCCCGGCGTACCGGTGCCCGCCCCGCCGCGCTTGCGGCGCCGCGCGACGCCCGCCGTGTTCGTGGTCGCCGGTGGCGACATGGCCGCCGTGTTCGACAACCCGGACGCGGCCGGAATGCAAGCGCTCGTGATGTTCGGTGCGAACCTCGACCCCATCACGCGGCGGCTCACCCCGGCACAGTGGGACGAGGCCCGCGCGATCTTGGCGGTCCGGCACCCCGAGGTCACCATCGTGGACGTCCGCCGCGCCGAGGCGGCGTCGTGATCCCGCCGCCGACGCCCGGCGCACCGGAGGTCCCGCCGTCGCTGGCCGCCCGGCCCCACGATCGGCGGGGGTTGCCGATCCCGCCGGTAAACGTGCACCCCGACCGGACCGGGGCCGGGGGCGGGACGCACGTCGACTTCACCACGATCGACACGCCGACCGCGACCGAACTCGCCCACGCCCGGCGTTGTTCGCTGTGCGGTGAGCCGATGGGCTACTGGGTGGCGTTTCTCGGACCGCCTCGGGCCGTGGAGTTGCGTCAGTTCACCGACCCGCCGGGGCACCCCGAGTGCCTGGCCGCCGCCCTCACGCTGTGCCCGCACATCCTCATCGGACGGCACCGCCGCGCCCGCGCGGACCGTCCCGGCGCGGGCATCATCCCGCCCGGGTCGCACGGGACGAAACCGACCGGTTGGGTTCTGGGAATCACGCGGCAGTACCGGACCGCGTTCATTCCGGAGCACGGGTTCACCGTCTATTTCCCGGCCCCGTTCCGCGTCACGTACCCGTTTGTGTACGGCGCGGACGGCCGGTTGCACCCGGCGCCAGACACGCCGTAGGGCGGTCTAACCGGGGCGTCAGATTGTGACAGTCAGCTGTATCTGTCACTTTTCAGCGACAGTTGTCACTGTTCACCGCCCGGCGCTTCAGCGGTTCGATGGTCGGCTATCGTCCCAGGGCGTGATTACCGACGAGCTGGCTCGAAATGTTGTGGGCGCTTGGGGTAGTGGCGGTGCTCGATGGCTTGCGGAGTTGCCGTCGATCGTGCAGGAGTTGGCTCGCGACTGGGATCTCACAGTAGGTGCGCCGTACGAGCTGTCGTATCACTACGTCGCCGCGGTCGTGTGCGGGGACGGGACGCCGGCTGTGCTCAAGCTGGGTGTGCCGAGTGGTACTTCGCTGGCCGAGGAAGCGCCCGCGTTGGAGGCGTTCGGGGGTCGCGGGGCGGTCCGGTTGCTGCGGGTGGATCTCGATCGCGGTGCGCTGCTGCTGGAACGCATCACACCTGGCTGGCGGGTCCGAGATCTGGTGCCCGATCGGGATAGGGAGGCGACGTCGGCGGCGATCGAAGTGATGCGGCGCCTGCACGGGCCGCCGCCACCGGGTTGCTCGGTGCCCGAGGTGCTGGTCCAGGCCCAGGCGTTCGACGACTACCGGGCTGTCCACGGTGAGGCTGGGCCGCTGCCGCTTGACCTCGTCGTTCGGGCCGGTGGGTTGATGCGCGAACTGTGCGCGTCAGCCACCGACCGTGTCGTGCTGCATGGCGACCTGCACCACGACAACATCCTTCGGGCGACGCGCGAACCGTGGCTGGCGATCGACCCGCATGGCGTCATCGGCGATCCCGGCTACGAAGTCGGCTCGTTGCTGTTCAACCCGGATCCAGGCAATCGTGACGAGAAGCTGACCGGGTTGGTTCCCTCGCGGGTCGAGCAATTCGCGGATGCGCTGGCGATGCCGGTCGACCGGGTGGTGGCATGGGGATTCGTCAAGGCGGTCCTGTCCGATGTGTGGTCGGCTGAGGGCTGGTCATCCGTCGCGGACCGGTCACCGATCAGCCGCGCCCTTGACGTCGCCCGCTTGTTGCTGCCTCGTCTGCCATAGATGCGGACCTCTCGCCGAGAACGCCAGCTCGTCCCAACCACAGATGCGTCCACAGATCCCCTCCTCGGTCGAGATGCTGGCCGGCCGGCTGGGCTGCCGGTGCACTGGAACGGCGGCTTCGTGCTGACCAGTACCGAGCTTCGTCGACATCCTGAATACCGGCGGTTGGAGTTCGTCAGCCTCGGTCTGTCGTTGGCCCGTGGCGGGCGACTCGACGCGCGGATCATCGGCGATGCGGCGCGCACCGGCCGATACGACGAGCAGGCACTCAAGCGGGTCTGGCATTACGTGGCCAGGTTCGGTAGCCCCGAGATGCGGGGATAGCCGGTGGTTGTCCTGCCGGACGCGGCGACAGCGTGCGTATTCAGTGGCTGATCGGCGTCGACGAGTTCGGTGATGGCGGCCTGGTAGGGCCCGAGTCGCTTCGCGCAGCGGCTGGTAGAGGCCGTCGCCGTCGGCGAGTTGGCGCCAGCGGCTGGTGACGTACTTGGCGGTGGGGCTGACCCGGCCGAGGTTGGTCCAGTCTCGGCGCATGTGCCGGTTGTAGGTGCGGTCGCCGTGAGTGGCGTGGTACCAGATCCAGACGGAGGCGAGGATCCGCTCGCGTTCGTCCCAGGGCAGGTGCCGCCATCTCCAGGTGGAGGTCTGGATGCGGGTCGGCAATCCTGTGGTGAGTCGGGTCCAGTCGGCGACGGGGATGGACCAGTCGGCGAGGGCGTGGCGGCGTTGCCCGTAGTTGGGCAGGTCATGCCGAGTGGCGTCCAGATGTTCGGCGAGGGCGGTGACGGCCTGGTCGAAGGCGGTCTGCCGGCCGGTGTCGGCGAGCCGGTCGCGGATGTGGGCCAGCGCGTAGGTGGTAGCCCAGCGGGACATGCCCAGCGGGAGCACGGCCTGGGAAAGGCTGGTGTTGGTGGGGACGCCGCCGCGCACGATGTGGGCGAGGTGAGCGGCGATGACGTGGTGCAGCGGCCGGGGCGGCAGGTCGGTGAACGCGAGGAAGTATGCGTCGATCCAGCCGGTGGGGATGCGTTGGGGGATGTGGTGCAGGCCGAAGCGCACCGCTCGGGGCTGCGGATAGCGCCGTTTCGCGGTGAACGAGGAGATGCCGGTGCGGGCGACGATGTGTGCGGCGCCGACGGCGGGGCCGAGTGCGGTGTGCAGGCCGGGTGAGCAGTGGCCGTTACCGTGCAAAAACTGTTTGATCCAGTCGCGTCCGGTGGCGGGCAGCCCGGCCAGCAGCGGCGCTACCAGGTCCCGGACACTTTCCGGGTCGTCGGCCCGGGTAATGGTCTCGGCGGCGGACAGCAGCGCGGCGCAGGACACGGCGCCGGGTGGGGGTGTGTCGTAGTGGGCGTGGTCGCGGGCCTTGCGCCCGGCTCGGCGGGCCTGCTCGATGTGCCGGCGGGTGTGCTGCACGTGGGCGTCGATGAGGTCGCCGTGACCGGCGGCGCGGACGAGGGTGTCGGCGGCGGGCCAGGACGCGGTGATCAGACACGCGAGCACCCGCAGGTCGATGAAGTACTGGGCTGCGGTGGCCGGTCGTCCGGCGCTTGCGGTCGCCCGGTCGCCGTGCAGCAACCTCAGTAGACGGTTCTGCAGGGTCAGCAACGGGCCCAGGTCGAGGTCGTGCTCGGCGACGGGTGTGGTGTCGAGGCGGTGGCCGCAGGAGTCGCGACAGTGGGGATCTGGGGCGGCGGGTCGGTTGCGGCAGGCGGCAGGGTGCAGGACGTCGATGGCGGGGCGGAGCAGGCCGGTGGCGCTGCTGCGCGACAGGGCGGGTTGGGCGCAGGCGGGGCAGGTGTGATCGAGGAGTCGGAGGTGGGCCGGGCAGGCGAAGACCACGGGCAGGTGCCACAGCTTGTTCCATGCCCCGCCATGCTCCTGTTGGATGGTGCTGCCGTCGCCGGCCAGGCAGTGGGGGCAGTACTGGCTGGAGCGGGCCAGCAGCCACCGTTCCTGGACGAACACGCCGTTGACGGTGCGTCCAGCGCCTCCGGGACGGCGGTGGAAACCGAAGCCCGGGTCGACGGGTGGGAAGCTCCCGCGCAGAGTGGCCAGGGTCAGCCCGGCCGCCTCGCCGATGCTCGTTCGAGTCGCAGTAGCGAACCGTGCCGCAGTGTCGGTGGTCATCTCCAGCAGCACCCGCGCGGGGATCCGCGCGGTGGACTGCCCGGCGAGCAGCCCGGTGCTGCGGGCCACCCGGAGCGGGGAGGTGTCGAGGCGGTGCGCCAGGCGTAGCAGGAACCCGGTGATCGACTCGTCTGGCAGCGGGGCCAGGCTGCGGGGCAGCACACCGACGCCGCTCACGCGCCCCGACCGGGTCGCGCCGCCGTGACCGGCACGCCCGGGTCGTCGAACACGGTGTTGCGCGCCCGCCGCCCCGCTCGCGGATCTCGGGTGGACGCGGCCGGAACCTGGGGTATTTCACCGGCGGCGGCGTCCCGGCCGGGGTCGTTGCCCAGGTTGATCGTGACCTGGTCCAGCAGGGCCTCGGTGAGCTGCTCGGCGCCGCTGTCCAGCGCCTCGGCGCAGCCGTCTTCGACCAGTCGTTCCAGCAGGCCGACCACGCCGCTGGTGCGGCGGAACAGGTACTCCGGCATCCGGCCGGTGGTCAGCATCCCCGGTGTGGTCTTCAGTAGACGTAGGTGTTGTTCCAGCCCGGCCAGGTGCGCGGTCCACGCGGCGATGTGCTCGTCGGTGTCGTACCGGAACGTCTCCAGAGTGACCAGGTCGAAACGCCGCTCGGTCTGCGTGGCCAAACCCTCGGTCGATGCGTGGCCCGGTGGTGGGAACACCCATTGGCCGGTGCGCGGGTCGTGCCGGCCTTCGCGTAGCAGCCCGGAGCCGGGGATGTCCACGCCGATCAGGACCAGGGTGGTGTGCATGCTCATGAACGCGCGCAGCAGGTCCAGGCTGTCCTGGTCGTCGGCCCGGTGCATCTTCAACCGGGTGAAGTCGTCGAGCAGCAGGACGCGCACGCCGTGATCGTGCAGCGAGGTGCGCACCGCCCGGGTCAGCTGGGGCAGGGTCATCTTGTGGTGATCGGCGCCGAAGAAGTCCAGGATCGCCTCGCAGGTACTTTTCGGCTTCGCGGTCACCGGGGTCTGCACGTAGGCGACCGGGGCGTGCAGGTCCCGGGTCCCGGGCACGGCGTTCGGGTTGAGCTGGTGGTGCAACGCCAGCCAGGCGTCCTCGAACGCGGCGGCGATCTCGCAGGCGGTCTCGGTCTTGCCTTGATAACCACCGCCGGTGATCATCAGCCCGGGGCGGGTGGTCGGCTTGTGTTTCAACGCGTTGGTCTGCAACCGCGACCGCATGATCCTCGTGACGGCCAGACTCATCGGGGTGTCCTGCAATGGCAGGTTCGCGTGGGTGGCGGCGCGGTGCAGGTCGTGCAGCTGCCGCTTGCGGGGGCTCAGCCGCCGGTAGTCGGCCAGGCTCAGCCGGGGCGCGGGCGTGAAGCTGTGCCGGGTCAGCCGCCACTGCCGCCACCCCGCCACGGTTTCCCGGTCGGCGATCGGTCCGGGCAGGATGAACGGCACCACATCATCAGCCGACGCCATCGTCGGGACGCTGCTCACCGGACCTCCGTGTCGTCCATGGCCGGCGCCGCGTCTTCGTCGTCGTCGGGCAGCAGGAACAGGTTGCGGCGGCGGAACGCCTCGCCCAGCCGGGGCGGAGGAACCACGGGCTGACCCGCCAATGCCCGCTGCCGCCGCTGCGCCCGGTCCTCATCCACAGCCTGTTGCGCCTGACGCGCCCGGCGCCGCCACCCGGGCCCGGCCGCCGTGTCGGCCACGCCGGGGCCGGTGACCGAAGGGCTCGCGCCGCCCGTGCCGTCATCACTTGGCCGGGCAGGCGCGGCGGACACCGGCCGCGGATGGTCGGGGCGGTCCGTCGCGGCGGCCTGCGCCTGCCGGGCTTCCCGCGCATGCGCGGTGCGCTCGGTCTTGCCCATCCGGGTCGGCCACGCCTCGACCGGGATATGCGCCCCGATCAGCTCCAGCAACACCGGCAGCAACTCCGCGTCCGTGCGGGGTCGCAGCCCGGCCTGGCGAGCGGCGGCCAGCACGTCACGGACCCGGGCATCAGAGAACGCCGGCACCTCACCCTCGGGTGGCAGCCCCGTCCACCGCAGCGGATGCCAGTCATGCGTCTTCGGGTCCTGGAAGAACACCGTCCGGGCATCGCGGGGGTCGCGGCGGACCACCCACCGGTCCCGGTGCCGGCCACCGCGACCCGGCCCGGTGTGCCGGTACTCCTCCAGCACCGGCCCGTCGTACCACAATCCGCGGACCTTCACCCCGCGCTGCCCGTGGATGCGCACGTGATGCGCGGGCAGCAACTGGTAGTACAACTGCGGCGACGGGATCTCCAACGCGAAGCCGCCCTGCGCCATCGCCGCGGCAAACAGCGTGTTCGGGCTGTGGTCCCCGACCGGATCCCAGCACGGGGCATGTTCCCCCAACCGCCTTTTCTGCCAAACCGCGACCACCCAGGCAGCGACCAAACCTTCCATGGCATCCACCGTCAGGACCGCGTCGGCCTCCGGATCGGCACCCCGGTCGGCGACATCGACACCGGTGTAGCCGAGCAGATGCTCGAACAGCAGCGACCGTGCCGCGCCGAACGCGCGCTCGACCGCCTGCTTATCCGTGGGGCGAAGCACGCGAGCCGGCAGAATGTTGGCCCCCAACACCCGCTGCGCCTCCACCAATTGGTGGTTCCGGTAGACGCTGCCATGATCCGTGGTGATCGTCTCCGGCGCGAAGAACGGCAGACCGGCCACCTCGTAGCCGGCGAACTCGGCCACCACCGCGGCCGGCAGCCCCGGATACGGCCAGGCCATCTCCGGACCCCAGTCCGCGCGCATCGGCAACGGCATCATCACGTCCCGCAGCAGCATCGCCACATCCACCGCCGCGTCGGACACCAGCGTCAACCGGAACGCCACCAACGAATGCGTGTACACATCCAACGCCAAAGTTAAATGCACCGATACCGGCTCGTCGAACACGCCCTCGCGGACCTTCACCGGCAGGATCGTGGTGTCCAGAGCGACGACCTGCCCCGGCCGGTGCACCACCACATGCCCGCCACTGGTCGGCACCTCGGCGCTGCGCGCGTAACGCTGGCGTGCCCCACCCGGGCCGAACCATTCCCGCCAGACAGCTCGCAGCGTGCCGTAACTCGGGATCGCCGCCTCCGCGTCCGGGCCGTGCTGCTCCCGCACATACTGGTGGATCATCCGTTCCCGGGTGCGCATGCTCACCCGGGAACGGTGCAGCGTCTCCTGGCGCACGGCGTGGATCGCCTCCCGGACCTGCTCGCCCACGCACGGATGCCCCGCCCGAGGCCGCAGCCACCGGTCGTCCGCGCAACCGACCGGCCCGAACCGGCGACGGCGTACCTCCCACCGCAGCAGCGTGCGGTATCCCACCCGATCCAACCCCAGCAGCCGGGCCTGCTCGCGGTCCAGCGCCGCCAACTCGGCCGCCTTCGCCTCCCGTCGCTTCGTGCGGGTCGTCACCGCCGGGTCGAAACCCGGCCGTGGTTCACCGGGCCCCGGACGCAGCGCGTCGCCGCCCCGGAAGCCGGTCTCCACCTCCAGCAGGTGCGCCACCCGCAACGTCACCAACTCCCGCTGCCGCGCCGTCAAGTCCGCCATCGAGGCCGGCTGACGGTCCCGGTCGGCCGCCCGCCCCGCCGACGTGCGGGTGGACGACCGACAGCCGGGATGGTTGATCAAGAACCGGAAAGTCACCGGTAGCCGCTGCCCGCCGGCCGAGACCAGCACCGCCCGGCCGTACTGCGGCTCCGCGCGTTCGACGACCCACTCCGCGCCGTCCAGGACCAACGCCGCACCAGGCGCCAGATCCACGAGGACGTCCGCGCCGCTCACCGCACCTCACCCGGACAGATCAGCGTCCCGTCGCCGAGCGGGGTGCCCAGGTCCATGCCCAACCGGCGGTGCCACAACAGATGCAGCAGAAAGGCCCGGCCCACCGCCGGCGCCACCGTCTGCGAGGCGAGCTCGCCGAACGTTCTCGGCCCGCACGCCGCCGCGGCCAACAGCTGGCCCACCATGCCCAGCCGGTCGGTCAACGGGCGGCGCTGCGACGACAGCGTGTCCACCGTGGTCAGCACGTGCGGCCTCCACCCCGTGACCACCGCATAGCGCCAGCCCACCGCCGCCGCCACCTCCGCAGTAGCGGCGAAAGCCACCAAATCCTCGACCTCGACCCGGGCCGCCGGCCGCACATCGATCAACCATCGCCCGGCCCGGGTGAACGCAAGGAAGTCCGGCACGTGCTCCCGCGCCCCCTCACGCGTGAAGTACCGCAGCCGCAGCGGTTGACCGAGCACGTCGACCAGATCACCGGCGAAGTCCAACGCGAGCAGCAGCCGAGCCTCCTCCAGCGACTCGAACCCGTGATGCCGGCCCGTGCTCACCAAAAACTGCAACCCAGCTCGATGCCGCTGAGCACGCCGCCACGAGAACCGGCGCACCGGCTCGCCCCCCGTAACCGGCAGACACCCCAGATCACGCACCGCGCAGGCCACCTCATCGCCCGCGTACCGCCACGCCGCCGTCCAGCGGCGCGGCCAGTCCGCCGCCAAATCCAGCTCGCCGCGCACGCCCGCCAGCCCACCGCACAACACAGCCAGCTCATCCCAGGAGCAGTCATGCGACCACAACCGGGCCGAATCACCGGCCACCACTCGACCGAACGCAGCCACGCCCTGCTCAATCGGCGCCATCAAGACATCGAATCAGATCACTGTCATGCAAGCGCCGTGACGCGCCGAGACGGTGACAACAACCTCGAAAACCAGCCCGGTGACAACTATCCCTCAAACCCAGTGACAACTACCGCTGACCGCAGCGTCCGCGACAGCAGGTCAAGCCTCCCGCCGGTGACAAGTACGACTGAATGTCACACAGATTCGCCCCAGAAACCTTCATGGACCGGTTCGGATCGACTTGATCCGCCCGTGAAGGTAGGCAACATTGTTATTGACGGCTCGGCCGGGCCGGAAACACCCGGTCGCGCCGGACAACCCCGATCAACCTCACGGAAGGAATGCCAGTCATGGCACACGAACTCGAAACCCTCGCCAACGGCGAGACAGCCTTCGCCTCGGCGCGGTTGTCCGCCTGGCACCAGCTCGGCACCGTCACCAATGAGTGCATGACCGCCGAGGACGTCATGACGAAGGCGTGGCTCGGCGGGTGGGCCGTCCGCAAGATCGCCCTGCAGGGCATCGAGATCAACGACGCCGGTGTCACGAAGGTCAACTGCCCCGACAAGTTCATGACGGTCCGGACCAACCCGGTCACGAGTGCGACGGAGTACCTCGGCATCGTTGGCGACGACTACACCACCGTGCAGAACGAGCAGGTCGCCGAGCTACTCAACCTGTTGGTCGACGAGTCCGGCGCCCACTTCGAGACGGCCGGCTCGATGCGCAAGGGCCGCTCGGTGTTCGTCACGATGAAGCTGCCCAACGCGATGGAGATCGCCGGAGTCGACAGGCTGGACCTCTACCTCGCCGCGACCACCAGCCACGACGGCACGGCCTCGCTGCGCCTCGACGCGACCCCGGTGCGGATCGTGTGCGCGAACACGCAGCGCCTGGCTTATGACCGGTCGGTCGGCTCGTACACGTTCCGGCACACCTCAAACATCAACGCGAAGATCAGCGAGGCGAGGCAAGCCCTCGGTCTGATGTGGAAGACGTTCGGGTCGTTCGAGGCCGCCGCCGAGCGGATGCTCAACGAGACGCTGACGATGGGCGAGTTTGAGAAGATCGTCGCGCAGGTGTGGCCTGTCGAGGACGACGCGACCGAGGCCACGCGGAACAACGCCAAGAAGCGCACGAACGTACTGCGGTATCTCATCCGCGACGCGGACACGCAGAAGGCGATCAAGGGCACCCGGTGGGCCGGTTTCCAGGCCATCGCGGAGTACATCGATCACTTCGCCCCCGCGAAGACCGACCTCGTGCGCGCCACCCGCGCCGTCACCGGCACGGACGGCGACCGCAAGGGCCGCGCGTTCGAGCTGCTGAAGGTCTGACGTGACCCGGTATCGGGGTCGGCACCGCCGCACCGGGCGGCGGCCGACCCCGGCACCGGCGGGCACCCGCACCGCCGACCGGACCGCCCGGCCTGCCGCCGCCCGCCCACCGCAGAAACCGGGCCCACTACGGCCGCCGGAGCCGTTCCCGGCCACGTCGGTACCCGCGCCGACCCCCCGGCCCCGACCGGCGACCACGACCGGCACTCGACCCGGCCCTCCTCGACCGCACTCCATCCCGAAGGAAACCTCCATGACGGTCAGCGCGCTCCTCGCCGCCGTGCACCAGCTCTGCCACGCCTATGCGCGGGCCGAGGTGTCCCGGACCCTCGCCGGGTACACCGACGACCCGGCACGACGAGCCCTCGACCTGGAAGTCGCCCAGCACTGGGACGGCGCCGTGCGCCACCGGTTCGAGGCCCTCAACTCAGCCCTCAACGACCTCATTCCCGACGTCATCCACGCCGAGACGTTCCTGCCCGTCCGACCGCTGTCCACCGGCGACGTTCACCTCCACCTGCGCGACCAGCAAGCCCGGACAGTCCTCGTCCGGTTCACCGCCGCCGAGGCCGTCGCCGTAGGCGCACACCTCACCGCGTACGCCGCGCTCGGCCTCGACCGCACCGGCGGGAAGGTCGCCGCCGTACTCCCGCCCATCGACCACCCCCTCACCACCGCACCCGAGCCCCCGGCGCCGCCGCCGCCGGTGGTCGGTGTCCCCGCCCCCGACAACCCGCCCGTGGGGGGGCGGCCCCGCCGCCCCACCACCCACCTACTCGAACGGACTCACGATGAACGCTGACGACCTGTTCAACCGCGCCGTGCGATACACCGAAGACGCGACCCGTGCCGCGCGCTGGCTCACCAAATCCACCTTCACCACCGACGACGAACAGCAGACCAGAGACCGAGCCAACGCCGGACGCATCCGGCGACGCGCGGACGAACACCGCGAGGCGCTACGCAACGCACTGCACGAAGCGTTGCACGGCACCGTGCACGCCCGACCCGACGTGCGGCTCCCCGTATGCACCCACCAGCGCGGAACCGTCGAGGTACGCGCCATCACCGACGACGGAGACCGCAGCGTCCGCATCCGCTACACCCCGGCGCAGGCAATTGCGGCCGGAACCGCCCTCATCGCGTGCGCCGCAATCAGCGACAGCCCCGCCGACATCGACCTCACCAACCTGCTCGGCCCCTACCCCACCCCGGCCCCCACCAAAGGACCGTTGCTACGCCCCAGCATTCCGACGCGGCAGCCGTCATGAGCACCGATGGCACGCCGACGCACACGGCGGACCTTGACCCCGGACAGCACGTGATCGACAGTCGACAGCTCGTCGGCGCGCTTCGCCTGCTCGGTGACGTCGACCCGGTCTGCGCCGATGTCCTGACCCACCTCAACCTGCGCGCCTACCCCGCGCCACCCGACGCCCCCGTCACGGCGTACGTCGTGCTCGACGTGCACGGCGTCTCCATCGCGCTCCAACGACGGGAATCGGACCTCTACCTGCACGCCGACACCACCGAAACCAACGACCGATGCATCGCCTTCGAGATCAACGGCGGCGGCGAGGTCGACCACCCGACCGCCTGACTCACCAAGGAGACCGCAATGCAACTCTATGACTTCGTCCGAGTGCGCAATCCGCGCCGTCCGTTCGAGTACCGACTCGCCACCATCACCGACATCACATATGCACCCTTCACGACGTACGTCGTGCGCTGTCAGCTCCGATTTCCGACCGGGCAGGAACAGACGTACTCCGGTCAGGAGGTCGCCCTGTGTTCCCGCGACGACGACCGGGCCGCGCTCGAGGCCGCCTTCGTCGGCGCCGGCCGCTCGCTGCGAGACGCCTGCCGCATCGCGCACGACTTCGACCCGAAGCTAAGCGACGACGTCGTGTACCTGCTGACGAAACTCGTCCTCACCGCCAAGCTGCGCCTCGGCATGACCTTCGACCCGGCGACCCTGCCCGAGCAGGCCATCACCACCGATGAAGATCGGGTGCAGCCATGAGTCCGACGTACACCCACGGACGGGCCACCCACCACACCGGCGCCGCGTGCGGCGCCGACGACGGACCCGTCACGATCGTGACCGACGACCCGACCGCCGTCACGTGCCCCGATTGCGAAGACGCCGCACCGATCGAGGCGCTCACCAACGACGCCACCGCCGGTGACCCGCACGTGATCGAGGTTCTGCGTGAAGTCCGCCGCGGCCAGTTCAGCAAGATCGACGGTGTCGTGGTCGACGCCACCACCGCCTCCGCGATCCTGACGGTGTACGACGCGGCGAAACCCGCGACGCAGGCGAAGATCGCTGCGCTTCCGCTGCCTCGTATGGCCGAGCTGGCGTGGCGGTTCGTGCGGCACACCCCGTAGGGCTTGCGGTCGGTGGTCGGCGGGCACGCCCGAGGGTGTGAGAAACCCCGCCGACCACCTCACCCGTTCCCGGCCAACCCCGGCCAACCTCTGACCGTTCCTACCGGACGGATGTGGCTCCGATCGTAACGGCGCCACCCCACCGCACGACGCGACGTAACGCCGAGCCACGAAGGGTGGAAGGATGCGACTCGTGGCCCACCGCGACATCGACGGCCGACCCGCCCTCGACCGAGCCGGCGTTGCCGAGCACACGGGAGCGGCGTACTCCACCGTCAACCATTGGCGCCGCCATCGCGCCCGGACCGGTTTCCCCGAAGGTTTCACCGGCAGCGACGGCCGGGAGTGGTATTGGCTCGATGAGATCGATGCGTTCCACGCCCACCACCGCACCGCGAAACGGGCCGAGTTGACGCGAGTCGATCGCCGGGGTGACCCCGACGAGGAAGTTGCCTCCGGCATGGCCGCGAAGATCCTGGGCTACCGCTCGTATCGCAATCTCCCGGACGCCCTGCTCGATCAACCCGACCGGGTCGAAAGGCTGTCTGACGGGCGTATCCGTCGCTACTGGCGCCGCCGCACCGTGTGGGCCGTCGCTGACAACCGGACCGGCCGCCAGTCCACCGGACGCACCCCCGGCACCACCGGCGCCAGGAAACCGCACCCGTACGCCGACGACCCACGCCTCGACGCCGCACATGAACTCCTGGCCGCCCACGGTCCCGACACGAACCGACGCGGCCTCGGCGCGGTGCTCGCGCGGCAGCTCGGCATCACCGAACGCACCGCGCAGCGCCTCCTCGCCGAGGCCGCCGACGACTCTCGATGAACGCGCCGCCCGGAGGCGGCGCGCTCACGCCCTACTCGTCGTCGTCCGAGACCGCCTCACGCACGGGCAGCGCCTCCAGGAGGTACTTCACGACCTCACCGGGATCAGTTCCGCGCGTTGCAGCGGTCCGTTGAAGAACCTCGAAAACCTCGTCATCGACGTAGACGAGGTTCTGCTGTGCGGCTACCATTTCCCGCCCCTTTCTCGTGATCGCAATGGGCAACGAACGACGCCCGCGACCATGAATCCCCGACTCTGCCGCGCCGTCAAGTGCACTGTCGACACGGGGACTGACGGGGCGCCCACCGCGCGACGATAGCGCGTTCGGGATGGAAAAAACGTGCTATGCAAGAAGAAACGACAATACGAGGTTCACTCCCCCCTCTTAGGATCTTCCGTTCCACCTGAGGGAAGGTCGAAAGCTCCCAGAATGGCCCTCACAATCGCTTCAATCCCGCTCCAGTCCTGCCCCTGCCGAACCGCCGGGTTTTGCAATGCGTCCTTCACCTTCTTTCGGAAGGCTTCCTGGACCCGCTTCTTTTCAACTGCTGCTATGGCGCCCTGGTAGGACTTCTGCCCTTCTACGTATCCTGTCCACTGCACCGGCACTAGCGCGCCGTCCACTGTCAGTAGCTCGCTGCCCAAGTACATCTCCAACGATCCGGCCTTGCCGTTGACATCCATGAGGACGGGATCGGCGAGCTGAGGTCCAAGCGTCGGGTACTGCCGTAGCAATGGCAGGTCCGGGTAATGCATGACGCGGTACTCGTCGGGCAAGCGTTCGCGCTTCAGCCTGTTGAGGGCGTCATACGCTGCTGTGTCGTTGTCAGCTACGGCTAGCACGCGGTTGGCGATACTCACTCCCATAAAAGAACGCACCAGTTTAACCAAGCTGCCTGCGCTACCCTCCGCCCCGCTACCGAAGTCCATGAATCGCAAGAATTCCACTAAGTGCGGGTGCGTCACCCGAATCGCCTCGCTCAAGAGCTGCGAGTCACTGGACCCCTCGGTAAGGATGACAAGCGGCGCATCTGTCGCAATGCCGCGAAGTCGCTCCTCGCGGGAGTTCCACGTGATTGGGGTGCCAGGAGCTAGCAGGCGCCAACGCCGGAGGTCATCGAGGTTGTAATACACCGCCCGATCCGCGTCGGTGCTGACGTCCAACGCCAACCGTAGTAGAGCGCGGGAATCCAGCCGCCACTGCACGTCTTCCGGAAGGTCGTAGCTGGCCCACTCGTCAGTGCTATTCACGTAGTCGGCAAGCTCAGAGCAGATCATTGCACCGTCCCGCACCGGCACGCCAAGTTCATCAGCGGCTGGGTTCGGATGCTCAGCGTGCCAAGCCTGCACTGCTTCATCCAGCTCGGCCCGCGCTCTACTCGCCGTGAAGCCCTGCAGCTGAAGCCGGTCCCGCATCCTCTGCACGGTCGAGGCGTAGCCGTAGACCTCGTCGTCCTGCACCAGCTCGCCCTCCGTAAACAACGCTGCGAGGTCCGGGAGGTAACCATTTCGGCAGCCCAGCAGCGAGCGACTGCCGATCTCTAAGAAGCTGTGAGCAGACATGAAGCAATCTTCCCGCTGCTGGTCCTTCCAGCTAGCACTGGCGGCAGGGAAGCGCCGTGGCGTACCTCCTCACGCTGAGGGAAAGGGCCTGACCCGCCGAGCGGCTGCATCCCTGCGTGCGGTTTGCTCGACCGAGCCGTACCAGCCGAAATGGCGCTCGGTAGATCGGTGGATCATGTTGAGGCGGGCTGGCGGCCGTTCGCGCGGACGGACTCCTGTTTCAGGACGTTGAGTAGCTCGGACGCGCGATTGTTGCGGACGGGGTGACCGTCGCGGCGCATTTGGGCGGCGAGTGCGTCGCGGCTGACGCTTCGTCCGGCCTCGGTGAGGGTGTCGCGGGCGGCGCGGGCCGCAGGAAGAAGCGAAGCGAGTTCGGCCGGCACGTCGAGCGTGTCCGCGCGGTCATCCGGGTCGTCCTCCCTGTGTTCGTCGTCCTGGTGATGGCTGCTGGTGTCTGCCGTGGGTTCGTCGTTGGGCGGCTCGCCAGTCGAGGCTTCGGGGGGTGTCGGTTGGCCCTTATCAGGTTCGGCGGCGACTGGCTCCCCGACTTCCGGCAGGTGTACGGATGCCGTTGCCGGTCGGTGTTCCTCGGCGCTCCCGGGTTCGGGGCTGGCAGAGCTTTGCGTGGGTGTGACCGCCTCGGGGGTATCACGGATGCGGTTGGACAGCTCCATGAGGGATATCGACGCGACGACGATGAGGCCGTCAACGGACAGCGGCAGGAGGTACGGGGAGGTGCCGGTCTCGCCATACCGACTCGCGACCCCGGCCATATGCCAATAGCTCACCCACGCGGCGATGGCCGAGATACACGCGGTCGCGATGAGGCGCACCGCACCGAGCGACCGCCGGTAGACGGGTACGCGGGACACCAGCTCGACGGTGAGGAGCAGGGCCAGTGGGGGCCATGCCGCGATGGCCTGCGAGATGGGATTGGGGCGCGCGTGCAGGATGTTCGCCGTGACCGAGGCGGCCACGCCGAGGGTGAGGGCGCCTCGCACGGCCCACTGCAGGCGGCGCAGGTTCGAGCCGGTCATATCCGGCCTGCCGTTGCGGCGGGGGTGAACTGGCGGGCGGCGAGGCGGCGGGTGGCTTCGGAAGGTTCGGCGCCCAGGTCAGCGAGGCGTTCTTCGAGCAGTCGCAGGGTGCGGCGTACGGCGTCGGGTCGGTGTTGGCGGCCCTGGATTCGCATGAGCCGCTGGTACAGCTCCTCGTTGACCGGGTCGAGGCGCAGCGCCTCGTCCAGACAGGCAGTCGCCTTGTCGGGTTGGTCGGGTTCCAGGATCTCGGCGATGCGCGCGTACGCGGTCAGGACTTGGTGGCGGTAGGACGTGGCGTAATCGGTCACCCAGGCCCGATCGTGGCCGTCGGCGAAATCGCCTCGGTACAGCTGAGTGGCGTGTTCGAGGGCGGCGAGAGCTTCGGCGTCGTCGGCGGTGTTGCTGGCTTGGTTGAGGGCGGTGAGCATCTGCCACAGGTCGACGGTGATGGTGTTGGGATCGAGTCGGTACAGGCCGGTGCCCTCGTCGTACTCGATGAACTTCGGCTCTCGCTCCTTGGTGGCGGCGCGCAGCACACGGCGGGTTGTGGTGATGTCGGTCCGTACGCGCTTGATCGCCACGGCCGGATCGGTGTCGGGGTAGAGCGCGTCGGTGATCTGGCCGAGGGTGCGGCCGTGCGGGTGAGCGGCAAGCAGGGCCAGCGCGGCGTAGGAGCCGCTGCGCATCCCCGTGGTGATCGGCCCGGCGACGGTGGTCACCTCGACCGGGCCGAGTACCCGCAGCGCGACCAGCGTCGCGCCCGTGTCGGCCGGTTGCGGGATGTCGTCCGCGTCCGCCGGTACGTCGTCGCGGGTCGTTGGCAGGTCGACGTCGAGGTCTGCGCCGGTTTCGGGGCGGGCCGTCGCCTCGCCCAACATGGCGAGGACCCCAGCGAGGTCGTCGGCGGCGAGCGTCGCCAACCGGTCCGCTCCAGCGTCGGGGTGCGTGAGCGTCCCATCTGCGGCCACCTCGACCGGCGCCATGCCCGCGGTAATTCCGAGGGTGATCGGATGGAGGTGCAGAGCGTGGCGGTGGGCGCCGACAGCAGCGAGGCGGGCAGCGTGGCGCTCTGTGCCCTCGATGAGCAGGACGTACGCGGGCTGGTTCTCGGCGTGGTCGGTGCGGGCGTTGAGTGCGGTGACGGTATCCGCGTCGAACGTGTCCAGGAGGCGACGCCGCCCAATCATCTCCTCCTCGGCATGGGTGACGGCCGCGGCGATATCGCTGAGGACGATGAGTCGCTCTCCGTCGAAGCTGTTCCCGGCAGGGTCGAGACCGACCAGCGGCGCGCTACCGGGCAGGAGACGGGCCAGGAGTGCGGTGGTGGTGACGACGACGGGGCGGGCGTCGACCGGTTCGAGGACGCCGGTGGCGAGCGCGCTGGCGAGGATGGCGCGGGCCGCTGCGGTCGCGCCGTCGCCGGACAGCGCAACGCCCGGACCGGGTAGGTCATAGAGGCTCAACTCGTCACCGGTGGCGGTGTGCCCGATCGGCGCGGGCACGGCGGGCGGGGCCACGAGGACGTAGTCGGGACTGGCGGGGTCGAGGGTGAAAGAGCGGCTGCCGACAGCGTCGGCTGCCGTGAGCCCCTCGGGTACGAGGCTCGGTTCAGGTCGGGTACGGGCCGGCGAGGCGAAGATGAGGCGGGCACGCCGGCGGCGTTGCAGTCGAAGGAGGGCGGCGACAGCGGCGATGGTGGCGGCCAGGCCGAGGCTAATCCAACCTTGCGAGGGCAGGCTCACGCCGTGGGTCGGATGTTCTCGCTCGTCCGTCGTGGATTCCGGTGTCGTGGATTCCGGGGCGGTCGTGCTCGTGGTCGGTGTGGGCGAGGCGCTCGTCGCCGGGGTGCTCGGCGGTGCTGTGGTGGGACCGGGCGCCGGTGCCGCCTCGGCCGGGGGCGTTGGGGCCGGGGCGGTGACGGTGGGTGGGTCGGCGGGCCGGCTGGTGTCTGGTCCGGGTGTGGTCTCCGCCGGTGGGGTGGTGTCGTCGCGGGCGGGTAGGGCCAGCACCCATCCGACGTGGATCTCGTCGGGATCGGTCAGGGCGTAGCCGTTGGCCTGCTCGTGGCCTCGGTTGAGGACGTAGATTTCGCGCCAGCGGTGCGGGTCGCCGAGTGCGCTGTCGGCGATGTCCCACAGGTTGTCGTTGGCTTTGACGTGGTGGACGCCTCCCGGGGCGTCCTTCGCCCAGGACGGTATGTCGTCGCCGTGTCGATGAGCTGGTGTCTGACTGGTCGCGGTCGTGCGTTCGTGGATGGCCTGGTGGGCGGACGCCGGGAAACTTTGGACTGGTGCGACCGCCACGGCGGGGCGGTGGGCGGCGGCATTTTCGGCGGCGGCTGCCGATGCGGGCGTGCCTGCGTGGAGGCTGTCGGCCAGGATGGTGCCGACGATCGCGCCGACGAGAACAGCGGCGACCCACCGGACCGGGCCTCGGCCGGTGCGCGCGTATCGGCGGCGGCCGTGGCGGGCGGCGGTCGCCGCCGCACTGGCCTCGATGACTTCGGCGATGACGTCGCGGAGGAAGGTGAGCCACAGCACCCAGCCGAGGCAGGCGATGAGCGCGAACAGCATCTCGTCGGACCACGGGCTTGTCACTGCCACGGCGACCTCGGAGAGGGCGGGTACCTGGGCGGGGTGGCGCCACCCGATCCAATCCAGCGGCCACCCGGCGACCGTGGCGAGCAGCCACGGCACGCCGCCGACGAGGGCGACGAGGGCCGTCAGTGCGGTCACGGCGCGCAGCAGACGGACGACCGTGGCGAAGACGCGCAGCATGGGCGAGGACTCCTTGCGGCTCAGGTGTTCGGGCCGGTGACGCCGTGCACGGCCGTAGCGGTCGCGGTGGCCGAGGTGCGGAGCTGGCCGACGCCGACGGCGCGTAGGAGCTGCGTCGAGGTCGTCTGGTGGGCGGTTACGGTGACGGTGGTTGTGGTGGCGGTCGCGGTGCCCTGGACACCGGCCGAGGCAAGCCAGGCGCGGGCGGTTGCGGCGGCGCGGCCGGGGTCGAGTTCGGTGATTCCGCGGGTGCGGTAGAGGGTCAGGTTGAGTTCCTGGGCTCCCGCGCGGGCAGCGGACTGGGCGACGTCGAATGTCTGCACCTTCGCGGCGATGGCGAGGCCGCCGTCGAGGACGAGACCGGCGACGGCGAATAGGGCCACGCAGAGCAGCACGGCGAAAGCGGACGCTCGACCACTGTCGCCTCCGGCGCGGCCGGCGGCCCATCGGAGGGAATGCCGAAGGCGGCAGATCATGCAGCTCCCCTCCATGTGTCGATAGGTGAGGTAGCGGTCGCGCTCACCTCGCGGCTTCCGGGTACGCCAAGCAGGGTCAGATCCGACATGCGGACGGAACAGGAGATCGTGACGGTGACGGCGCCGCCGGGGCGCAGCCCTCCGGTGGTGACCGAGACGGCCGGTTGCCGACAGATGACGCCGCGCGCCGCGAGGGTTTCGAGGGCGGCGCGCTGCGCATTGGCGCGGGCCGTTCCCTCAGTGCGTGCCAGCGATCCGGCGCGGGCACCGCTGCTCGCAGCGGCGTTGAGGTCGATCTGCGCGGACGCCAGTCGGCCACAAAGGACCAGGAACAGCAACACCATGACGAGCAACGGTGTGAGCAGCGCTGCCTCGGCGGTGCTTGACCCGGTGTCACCGGTGACGGCGACGCCGCGCCACCGGTCGCGCAACGTTAGGCGCCGTCGTGCGGTCGTCATGCTCGGCCTCCGGTGTCGGGCACCCATCGTTCGACCGGGCGCACCACCACGGCGCGCACCGACCACCGAACGCCCGGCACCACCGTCTGCGCGGTTCCCGTGATCGTCACCCGTACCTCGGTGGCGGTGCGGGTGACCGACACGGACGGGTTCTTCAACGCGCCGCCGCCGAGCGCGGTGAGGGTGTCGCGGCCAGCGGCGTTCCCGGTCCCGGCACTGGCCTGGTATCCGGCGGCGGTGGTAGCGGCCCGGGTGGCGGCGGCCTGGGCCACGTGGGTGGCGTGCATCCACACCCCGGCCTGGAAGACGAACATGACCAGCAACAACAGCAACGGCATGGCGACGGCCAGCTCGGCGGTCGCCCCGCCGTGATCACTGCCTCTGGCGGTGACGCGCTGCCAACGGGCGCGCAGCCGCCCGACCGTGCCGGGCACCGAGGGGGAGGTTCGGTGCCCGGCACGGTGGATCGGGAGCCGGGAGAGTCGCATCGGTGGGCTCAACCGAGGTTGATGCTGTTGGCCTTGCTGGTCACCTTCGTGACGATGATCGCGATGATCGCGATGGCGGCGACGACGAGCAACGCGGTCACGAGGACGGTTTCGGTCTGGTACCCGCCGTCCTTGGTGTCGCGGACAACCTTCCACCGGTGCCGGATCTCGGCGGTGACGTAGGCGAGCAGGTCGGTCATGGTCTGTGCCTCCTGTTTGCGGGTGTTGGTCATTCGGGATTGGTGAACTGACGGGGGTTTCAGAGGCCACCGAGCACGGCAGCCACGGCCGGGTATCCGAGGAAGATGAGGAAGCCCGCGAACAGCGCGACGAGGGGCAGTGCCATGCGTTCGGTGGCGGCGTTGGCGTCGCCTTCGGCGTCGGTGAGTTGCCGCTCCCGCAAGGCCACAGCCCGTGCCCGCAGCGAGGAGCGGACCTTGGCGCCTTCGCTGCCGGCCAACCCCACGGTGGCGGCGAGCTGTTGCAGGTCCGGCAGTGCGAGGCGGCGGCCGAGGACGGCGAGGATGTCCCACGGGGGGACGCGGGACAGCCGCGCCTCGGTGAGGGCGTACCGCAGCTCGTCGTAGGCAGGTCCGGAACCGATCGCGGCGGCCTCGTCCAGGGCCTGGTCGACGCCGGACCCGGCGGCCAGGCTGATCACGACGAGGTCGAGGAAGGAGCTGAGCGCGTCAACGAACTGCCGGCGGTACTTCTCGGCCTCCGAGCGCACCGACAGTTCCGGGGCGAGGAAACCCACGACGGCGAAGATCAGCGACGCGGCGACCGGGACGACGAAGCCGGGCTCGGTGCCACCGAGGGCCAGCAGCGACGCGGCGGCGGGCGGCAGCAACAACCCGAACACCGCCGACGTGGCCTGCTCGGCGAGGTGCACGTCGACCGGCTTGTCCACCGTGGCGAGGTCCCTGCGGGTCCGCGCCAACGGCAGGCCGACGCGGCGCAGCAACCGCACCGCCGGTCGCCCGTACCGGCTCGCCCAGCCGACCCCGACATCCGCAGCAGCGGACTCGGCGGCCCGGTTCAGTCCGTGCGGCGCGTCGAGGGCCTTGTCCAGCCGAGGCGGACGCGGATACCAGCCCACGACGACCAGCCACAAACCCAGACCTGTACCCGCACCGGCGAGCAGCATTGTCAGAGTCATCGCGTCACCGCCACCGGCGGCTCGGCAGGCGGGCGCCCGGCAACACCCTGCAAGATGCGGGCACTGTCCCGATCGCGCATGAGCCGGGCAATCCACCAGAACGCGAAGCTGAAGCAGCCACCCACACCCAGCAGCAGCACCATCTGCCCGAACACAGAATCGAACGGGTCGAGGTACCCGGTGCTGATGAGCGTGAGGATGCCTGCCATCGCCAGTGTGGCGCCGACGATCACCCGGGCCGAGGTGCGGTTGCGTTTACGGCCAGCGGCCACCCGCTGCCGGGAGGCTGCCTTCGCCCGCGCGGACGCGGCCAGCTCGCCCAGCACCTCACCGAGTTGACCCGCCGCACCTCGGGCGGCCATGAGCAGTCCCGCGACGACCAGGTCGGCGGTGGGGTCGGCCAGCTCGGCGGCGAACGCGCGTAGCGCGTCGCTGATCCGCCAGCCGCGATAGAGCCGGGTCGCGAGCCGGGTCACCTCGTCGCGGATCGGCTCCGGTGACTCGATGGCGCTGGAGCTGATGGCCTGCTCGAGCCCGGCCGCGCCGGACAGGTTGTCCCGCAGCGATTCCGTCCAGGTGGCGATGGCCTCGATCCGGGCGACCCGGCGGGCGTGGTCGCGGTCCGGGCCGATGACCTGCGGCAGCGCCCACGCCCCGGCCGCCGCGAGGATCGCCGCGACCGGCCACCGGGTCACCACCGCCACGACCAGCCCCACGGCCAGGCACAGCACGACCCGGCGGCGGTCCACCGGGGCACGGCGCGCGAGGAACCTCGACAGCTTCGACTCGGTATCGAGATCCGCGGGCCCGTTCTCACGCCCGACCAGCCCCAGGGCTACCAGCACCAGGCCGACCGCCGTTCCCAGCCCCAGCATCCCCGCTAGGGGCACTGTGAGCGTCATGACCGCCACCCCCCGCCCGGGGACCGGCGGGCCAGCTCCACCAGGCCCGGGTCGAATCCCGCCCGCGCCAACCGGTCGGTCAGCGCGGTCGACGGCGGTGTACGCGGGACGGCCCGGCCGTCCGGCCCCGGCTGGAAGATCTCGTTCGACGACACCGACAACCCGTCGGCGTCGACGACCTCTCGCACCGACGTGAGCACGCGGCCGGTCTCGTCGGCGGTGAACCCGACGTGCACGACCAGATGCACCGCCTCGGCGACGAGCAGGTTCGTCGTCGCCGGTTCCAACCGTTCCGGAGACTGCGCGGCGTAGAGCACAAGCTTGTTGAACACGCCGGCGGACGACGAGGCGTGGATCGTGCCGAGCGATCCGTCGTTGCCTTGGCTCATGGCATTGAGCATCGGGATGACCTCGTGGCCGCGGACCTCGCCGACGATGACGCGGTCCGGGGACATCCGCAGACCGGACCGGAACAGGGTGCTCATGTCGACGGCGCCTTCACCCTCGACGTTGGCCTCCCGCGACTGCAACGCCACCACGTCGGGGTGCCGGGCGAGGTCGGCGTCCAGCGCCAGCTCGTACGTGTCCTCGATCGTGACGAGCCGTTCCGTCGGGTCGATCTCGGAGGCCAGCGCCCGCAGCAGCGTCGTCTTCCCTGCCCCGGTACGTCCGGCAACGAGCACGTTGAGCCGTGCCCGGACAGCGGCGGCCAGAAGTTCCCGAAGGACCGTATTCACCGTGCCGAGCTGTTCCAGATCCGCGAGGGTGACCTTCACGTAGCGGTGGCGGCGGATCGACAGCGCCGGGCGCTTGGCTACCGACATGATCGCGTGCAGCCGCGACCCGTCCGGCAGTTGCAGGTTCAGCACCGGCGAAGCCCGGTCCCATCGGCGCTCCTCGCCGCCTTCGCCGCCGTCGACTGCGCGGCCGGCGTCGGCGGCGAGGCGGCGGATCAGTTCCACCATCTCCGCGTCCGTCTCGGCTATCGGGGCGAGTTGCTTGCGGGTGCCGTCGGCGTAGCGGGCGAAGACCTGATCGCAGCCGTCGGCGTTGACCTCCTCGACCTGATCGTCATCGAGAATCGGCTGCAAACCGCCAGCGCCGAGCAGCGCGTTCGCCACGGCCCGACCGATCCGCGACTCCACCTCCGGGCGCAGTGGGGGACGACCAGCGTTCATCTCCGCCCGCGCATGCGCGTCGAGCACCTCGGCGATCAGCCGCCGCGTCGCGGCCGACCGATCCTCGGCCGTCATCGGGCCGCCGGTCCGCACCTCGTGGTCGCGGGTCTCCTGCGTCAACCGCTCGGCGACCTGGCGGCGGATCTGCGCCGCCAGGTCCGCCTCGTTCGGACCGGCGGGGCGGCCGTTGACCCGGCCACCATTCACCGGGCCACCGTTGACCCGACTACCGGCGCCCGGTACGAGCGCGGCCTGCAGCGGGAAGGGGACATAGGGCTGCGTCATGCGCTTCTCGTCCTCGCCTCGTCGCGGTCCACCAGCGCAGCGCTCGCCGTCAGGTCAGCAAGCAACGACGTCAGTGCCTGCATCAGCGGCAGACGCCGCCACCGCTTCGCGGCCAGCAGCTCGCCACCCAACACGGCCGCCGCCCGCTGGTCCTCTGGCAGCGGACCCCACACCGCCACGGTGTGTGGATCGCGCGCCAGCTCCTTGGCCACGTGCGCGTGCAGCACGTCGGCAACGTCAGCCGCCGCGTACCGGCCCCCCGGCGTCAACCCGACCACCAGGCGGCCCGCGATCGTGTCCAACAGGCCGCCGAGGTGATCGCGGACATGCGCCAGCTCGTCCGCGCGAGCGCGGGACAGCACCAGCACCACGTCCGCCAGGCGAAGCACACCCCACGACGGCGAGCCGACCTCCAACCGGCCGCAGTCAGCAACCACCAACCGGTCGCCGGTGGTAAGGACATGCCGTCCGGCGTCGGCAAGCTCTGGCAACGCGGCCCTCGTCTGGCCCCCGCCCGCAGGCGCGGCCACCACCGCGACCTCCACCTCACCGACGGCCGCCGACTGCACGGCCGCCCTGAAGACGGTCTCGGTGTCCGCGCTGCCGCGAGCGGCTGCGGCCAGATCGACGATGCTGGGCTTCGCGGCCAACTGGTGCCGCAGCATCAGGTCCCCGCCCGAGGGGTCACACTCGACCACCACCGGCCGTGCCCCGGCGGCAGCCACGGCAGCCAGACCGAGCGCGACCGTTGTCGCACCAGGGCGGCCCTTTACGTAGGTCACAGCGATGAGCGGCATCGGGTCACCGCCCCTACGCCGAGGCTTGCATGAGGACCACGCCGCCCTGCGGTGCTACCGCGAGGCGCCCCGCGTCGGCGCTGTCGAGCAGCAGCGTCACCACCGTCGCGCCCTGGCCGTCGCCTGCGAGGTCGACACCGAGAACGGCCGCGTCCAACCGGGTCGGCGTCGCCTCCGACTCCGGCTTGCCCTCCCCACCGGACTGACCTGCCGCAGTCGACACGTAGACCTGCACCCGAGCACCGGCGGCGAGCCCTTGCGGGTACTGCCCCGGCTTCACCGCCACCGACGCCGTCACCTTGCCCGACGGCGGAAACGCCGACTCGCCGACCATCGACGGCGACAACAGCGTCCCCGGCACCAGCGGGACGACCGCCGTACGGCCCACGATGCTGTCCGCATCGGCCGCCCGCACGAGCGGCACCTGCGAGTCCTCGGCCGCAGAGACGGCCGTCAGGTCGGCCGACGCGATGGCCTGCCCAGCCGCGACCGGACGTGCCACCGCCAGCACCTGCACGCGGTCACCCAGCCGGACCGCCGCGTACGCGAATCCCAGCACGCACACGATGACCAGCAACGCGCCCAGCGCCACGAACGGCAGGCGCCGACGGCGGCGGGCCGCACGCCACGGACCACGCCCGGCACGCGGCGCAGCCACCACCGGACGATCTTCAAGCTCAGATTTTGGGCGCACGGAACCTAGCGCCATGTCTTCCCCCTTGCGAAAGGCGCTCGATGTGAACGACGACGAACTAGCGGCGGGCGACCGCCTGAGACTCCTGCACCCGAACCGGTACGGCCCCGGTTGTGCTCAACCCCGGCACCGTGCCGGACTGCCCGGCACCGGCCCAGATCACCTCCCACGTCACCGTCACCGTCACCGTGAACCGGCCGCCTGGCCCTGACGACGACGAACGGCGGAACGTGTACGGACAATCCGGCGACGTCGCCTTCGGGTCCATACCGGCCTTCCACACCGCACCGGGCCCGTCACACGACACCGAGCCGCCGTCACCCATCGACCACACGGCCTTCACCGGCCGCGCCGTCGCGGTCACCGACACCCCGGGCACCGACGCTGTCGCCGACACCGGCCGCCACGAGGCCGGATCGAGACTCAGCCACGACGGCAGGTTCACGAGCTGATCCCCTGGCGGATTCATCGTGATCTCCACCCTCGGAAGAACCAGTTGTGACCGCGCCCGTCGAGCCAACTCCTCCGGTGAAACGGTCGGTGGTGCACCCGGCACCCACACCGGCCCACCAAGACCGGTCGTGGCAGTGCCGTCCTTGCCATAACAGACCCGCTGATACCAGCCACCCGGACCCTCGGGCTGCCCGCCGAGCGCCTCGATCGTGGCCGGCGAAACATCGATCGACTTGTAATAGCAACCATCCGGCCCGGCGTGAGCCCCGTCACGCTCACAGGGGATCTCCTTGCCGGAAGGGTTCCGGCATTTGCCGTCACCGCCGTTACCCTTGCCTGGCTTCTCGCCGCCCTTGATGGGACTATCGCCGCCCTTGCCAGCGTCCACGTTGCAGACTGGCCTTGAATCACCGGGGTTGCACTGCACCCCGCCCGTACCGCCGTCGGCATGACCTGGCGTCGCCTGCAACGTCCCGAGAAGCATGCCGACCACAGCCGCGACCAGGACCGCCGCTCGCCTCGTCAGCATGTTCCTGACCCCTCTAAGGTGAACTGGCTGACCTTCCACTCGCCGTCGACCAACTTGACGGTCGCGGTCGTACGGTGCCGGCCGCCGGGCACATCATTGAGAAGTTCGCCAGAGGACTTGTGCACGAGCCACTTCGTGTCATCCACGCAGTCCGTGACAGTGGCGGTCGGCGGGTTCTCGCTCGCCTTGACGGCCGCCATCTTAGGATCGATCTTGAGGTCACCCAGGATGATCTTCTTGTCCTCGCGATTGGTGACGAGCGCGCTGACGATGAGCTTCAACGCGTTGTCCGACGCGTAGCGGCGGAGGTCCGGCGCGTCAGGGTCGGAGGTCTTCGCGGCCTCGACGTACGCGTCCCACATTCCGCGATACGCCAGTAGCACCCGCTGCCCGTCTGACGCGGGTGCAGAGGTAGCCACGGCGGAGGCAGGGGGCGCCGGAGACGGCGCCACGGAGGATTCCTCCTTCGTGCACGCGCTCATTGCGACCGCCATGAGTGCCGCCGTGCCAATGACCGAGCTGCGCCGCAACATCCCGTGTACCTCCCGTGTTCGAGTCGACGTGTCCAACTTGGCGGGTACAGAGCGTTCATGGCTACCCCTCGGCATGACCTAGATCCACGATCGAGAGAACCACATGACCCCGCACTGTCTGCAACCGAAGGATCACGGGAGACGCACCTGAACGTACGCACGGCAACCCCGCAATTACGTACGTACATTCGGGGACGTACGGGCAACCGACGCGGTGGTAAAACGGGCAGATGCGCACAGGAGGGTGTCACCGAGCCGACAGAAGTAGTTAGTTTGCTGGCAGTTACACTGCCGAAAATGTTGCGGCGAAAGGGGATGAGGCATGGGCGACCACCCCAGGGCTACCGGCTTTCCGCTACATCTCCTCGCCGACAGGACAGCGTACGAAGCACTCCAAAAGTTGGCGGAGAGTAGTCGCGGCTCCACGTTGGACCAGATCGGCAGAAGCGCGAGAAAGCGGACTCTGCGACTTCTACGCGCACTCGCTATCGAAGGGCTCGTCGGCCGGTGCGGTACGTGGGACACGGCGCCGACCCGTACCACCTTGTTCACATTAACGGCAAGGGGATACCAAATGGTGGCCCACTTGAATGTGCTCGCCGAGTGGGCGGAAGACCGTGCCCGTGAGCAGCATCGACCACCGTCGAGGCGGCCTCGCGAGCATCGCTGACGGTCCACTGGGGAGCGCCAACTGCGAATTGGGATCTTTCCATCAAGATCCGCGCGAAGCTGGTGATTGAGGCAGGTTTCGACACCGGAACCTTTAGCGAACCTTTCAGTTCCCCGCTTACACTGACGCGGCCGTTGCGCAACGCGCTCGAACGGGGGGAGGTGAGCTGCGCTGCCTAACGCTTGGAACGACGTCCTTCGACCACTTTTTCAACGCAAGTGGGCGGTTCCCGTGATTCGCATTCTTGAGTCCGGACCCATGCGCTACACAGACATTCAGCACGACTTGATCGTCCAGTCCCGGGAGAACTTGCACGCCCATACTCTCACCGACACATTGGAGTGGCTGCGTGAGCGGAGGTACATCGAGAAGCACCAGGACGGCCGATCTGCCGACTATCGACTGACCGACATCGGTGAGCAGCTTGTCCGAATCCTCGGCGACATCGAGGTCATGATCAGCCGGTTCGATCCGGCGGACTGAAGCACCGGAGCCGTGTCGAACGAGCTGTGGCTGCTGGTGGGCGGGCACATGTTGGCCGGGGCCGCTGGTGCGCTACCGATGGCAGGCATCGCGTTCGCTGTACCGCCCGCAGGCCCCCCGTCGTTGCATCCGCGATGGTGGTGCGGCGCCCCGACACGAAGCCGTGTTGTTGCAGCTCTTGCCGCGATAACAGGGATCGGCACAGGAGCCTTGGGCATCCTCCCCCTTCCGCTCCTGGTCCGGCTGGCGTTCGTGATCTTCGCAGTGGTGGGTGTCGGTCTTGCGGTCGTCGATCTTCGGCATCATCGGCTACCGCACGCCCTGACGGGCTTTCTCGGAGCTGAATGCCTTCTGTTTTTCAGCGTGCACGCCGTCGTTTCTGGGAGTGGAGTGGCTGTGGTGCGGGCGGCCGTCACAGGCGTTATCACGGCCACCGTCCTTCTCTGCGTGGCGCTGGCCCTGCCCGGACAGTTGGGATTGGGAGATGTGGTTTTCGCCGGTGTGGTGACGGCGTCGCTGGGCTGGCTCAGTGTTCAGAGCGCCACGCTCGGTCTGTTTGTCGGCCTCGCGGTGCAGGGCATTGTGGTGGCCTGCCGGGCGCTCTGGGTTCCTGACCGGCGACGGACCCTGCCATTTGGGCCAGCGTTGTTGGCTGGGTGGATGGCGGGGGTAGTGGCTGGCGTGTGACGGCCCCGGGTCGCATGACCCGGGGCCGGCGGCCGGCTTCGGCTAGGCGGCGCTACCAGGTGATCGGCAGGTGGGTCTCCGGCCGGTGCACGAGCGACATGCCCTCGGTGGCGCCCGGGTCGGTGCGGTGGGCGGAGATGGTGGGCTGTGCTGGCCGGTCCTGAGCCCATCGGCTGAGCAGGTCGGCCGTCTGGTCGAGGAGCTTGCCGCTCTCCGGCCCGTGAGCGACGGCCACGATCTCGTCGGCGTCGGCGCCGTGTGGCCGGGTGACGAGGTAGGCGAGGGTTCCCCCGTCGTAGATTGCCGCGCCGGCCCAGCGCGGAGCGGGCTTCGTCAGCCCTTGAGTCTGCGCCGCGGTGCCGATTGAAACGCGGCCGAACGAGGCGGCGGCGTTGGTCGCCAGCCAAAGGTCCAGGTGCTCGGCGGGTTCGTCGTGGCGGACCTGGATGCCGGTTGACCGTTCGACGGCACGGTGGTTGAGCGCCACGGTGAGCGCTGCCTCGTCGGGCAGGTCGTCCGCGTCGACCTTGAGAAGCGCGTCCTCGGCGAGTCGGATGTGCTGCTCGGCTTGCTCGGCGGCGCCGCGCATGGGGACGAACCCACAGACGGCGGCGGACCGGCTGACCATGCGACCATGCTCGGCGAGGTCGAAGGCCAGCGAGCGGGTGAGGCCGCTGCCGTGCAGGCGCAGCGGGACCACGATTCGTCCGCCGACGGCCAGTTGATCCCACCAGGCAGCGGAGATGTCCCAGGCTCCGGCGGTGACGATGATCCGGTCGTACGGGGCGACGTCGGCGTGACCCAGTGCTCCGTCGCCACAGATCACCTCGACGTGCGAGTAGCCGGCGCGGGTGAGGCCGGCGCGTGCGCCGTCGGCGAGGTCTTCGTCCAGTTCGATGGTGACGACGTGCCCGGCCGGACCGGTCAGCTCGGCGAGCAGGGCGGCGTTGATGCCGGTGGCGGCGCCGATCTCGAGGATGCGGTTGCCGGGGCGGACGTCGAGCTGTTCGAGCATGGCGGCGACCAGGTTGGGGCTGGAGGCCGACGAGATGGCGGTGCCGTCGTCGGCTCGTTTCGTGACCAGGGCGCCGCGCGGCGCGTACGCGGTCGTGATGTCGACGTCGGGAAGGAACAGGTGCCGGGGAACGGTGTTGAACGCGGCTCGCACCTCGGGGGTGCGGAAGGTGCCGAACTGGTCGATGTGGGCAACGAGGGCTTCGCGCAGGCGGGCCGGGTCGGCGGTGGTGGTGTCGGCGGTCACCGGGTCGACGGTATCGGGCATGGCGGGCTCCAGGAGGGTGGTGGCGGGCGGGACAAGGCTGGTGTCGCGGTGGAAGACGACCTGGTGTGCGGCGGTGGCGATCTGGTGTTGGTCCTCGGCGGAGATGCCGAGGCGGTTGAAGTGAAACAGCAGGTGGTGGGTCAGCACGGCGCGCAGGCCCCGGCCGAGCCGTCCAAGGTCATGCAGGTCGCGTAGTGCGAAGCCTGTTGCCTCGAACGCGATGGACCACTCCGGTTCGTCCGCGAGCGGGCTTGCGTCGGCGTCGCCCGTGGAGGTGATGAGCCGCTGCACGGCAAGCAGATCCCCTGTTCGCGGTGCATGGAGGTGGGTGGGTGCCCGATGGGCGGCGACCTGCGCCCATACGTCGCCCTGCTCGTAGTAGTCGAGCCCGGCCGCACGCAGGAGGCGGGTGGCGAGGACGATGCCGATCTCCTCCCGGTGATCGGCTTGCGCTTCGGCCAGGTACCCGGTGATGAAGTAGCTGTCCTGCTCGAACAGGCCGTGCGCCAGGTTCATCGCACCGCGTCCGCCGAAGGCGTGGATCTCGGGCTCGTAGGTCACCTCGGCGTGGCGGGTCAGCGTCGTGGTCTCGGCTAACGTGTGGACCAGGTCGGAGACGAGCGTGGCCGTCGCGCCGTCCGCTTCACCTGTTCGCAGGCGCACCCGGAGGCATTCGCCCTTGCGTACGAACCACCATCCGCCGATGCTTCCGGTGTCTTCGGCGTCGCGCAGGAGCGGGCCGACGTGGTGGATGAGCGCGTCTTCAGCGTCCCGCCAGTGCGGGAACCGGAGATTCACCTGATGCCAGGTGGCGGCAACGGCGCTGTGGTCATCGGTCATGCGGTGGTCCCTTCGCTGTGTCGGTCAGGTGAGCAGCAGACAGGCGGCCCACGGGGCGGGCTTGCCGGTCGCGATCGTGTGCAGGACGAGGGCGATACCGGACCGGCCCTCGATGAGCCCGACGTGGTCGGCGTGAGCCTGGTGCGCGTGCATGAGGAGCTGGCCGACCACGGGCGGCAGGTGTGCGCTGATGCCGGGTGATCGGGCGTCGAGCGCGGCGCACCATGCCGTCAGGGCGAGTCCTGACCAGCCGTGGCAGAGCGCCGGGTCGGAGAGGTGTCCGAGCTGCACGGGGTCGCTGAGGCAGCGGGCGAGCGCGTCTTCGGCGGCGGTCTGCCGTACCGGGTCGTTGAGGACGATCCCGGCGAGTTGTTGAGCGCGGGCGACGCCCGGCGTGCCGTAACACCAGGACGGGCGGGCGGGGCCGGGTTGGTCCGGGTGGTCTGCCTGCAACTCCGTCAGGGTGAGTCGTTCGGGCCACCAAGGTCCGGCCTGGCCGGGCTGCCGCCAACGGTCGAGCCACGAGCAGATGCGTGTGATGGCCTCCGTGTGGCCGTCGACGGCCACGCCCGCACGCATCGCGTGGGCAAGGAGGGCGAGGGGTCCGCTGATGCCGTGCGCCATGCCGGAGTCGGCGTACCCGCCGGTGAAGGTGCGCCCTTCGGTGCATGCGGCCGGAACGTCGTTGGTCCACCAGCCGGGGACGAAGCGGCCTGCCTCGTCGGCTGCCTCGACGGGTTCGGTCAGCCGGACCAGGTAGGACAGCACACCGGGCAGCAGCGGCCCGTATGGGTCGCGACGAAGGAGGTACGCGCCGAGGCCGGTCAGCCCACGCACCAGGTCGAACTCCGACAGCGAGGGGCGTCGGTGGGCATCGATGCGGTCCTGGGCCGCCTCCAGGCGACGGCGGACGTAGCCGGCCACGGCGTCGTCGAGGCGAGCGAGGGCTTGGGGGTACCGGTCTGGTGCGGCGACCGCTATGGCGAACGCGACTGCGGGGGCGCCGAACCAGAGCCCGGCGCCACCGGCTGCGCCGAGGCCGTCGCGGGTGGCGCGAGCCAGCCAGGCATGGATGCGGTCGCCGTCGCCGTGGCCGTGCTGGGCGCGGACGCCGTGGAGTACGGCGACTCCGGCGGCGCCTTTCGACAGGGATTGGTCCCGCCAGCGGGGGCTGGCCGGGCTCCAGTCCTGACCGGACTGGAAGGGCGGCGGCACGGCGAGGCTGTCGCTGATGTGTGCGGCCATCGTGAGCGCGTTTGTCGTGGACTCCGGTGTCATGGCCGCCGTCCTCGGCGCGCTTCGCTGGCGAGCGCGACGGCCCTGGCGATGCGGTACGTCGTCGTCTCCCGGTCAGGCTCGATGCCGTGCACCCGGGCGTGGTGCAGGTGTATCAGCGATCCCAGCACGGCCTCCGGTATGACGTGACTGCTGTCGGCGGCCAACTGGCGCACGTAGGCGGCAGCGGCCTGGCTGCGGCGCCGCCAAGCGGCGGTGATGCCGTGACCGCCGGGAAGGGCGTGCAGCGTGGCGCCGCCCGGGGCGGCCAGCGCCACCGCATCGCGCACGACATCCCTGTCCGCCGCATCGCGTCCGGCGACGTCACGGTGGTCGAGGAGCCATCGGAACCCGGCGCGGCGGCTGCCCATGACAGCGGAGGCGAGGTCGACCAGACTGGCCGCGGTGACCGCTTGCCGCCTCGCCGGCGGCGCGTGAAGCTGCGCGATGGCGGCGGCGGAGTCGGCCGCGAACAGCTCCTCGGCCGCCGCCATCGCGGTGCCGTGCCCGTACCGCCCGAACTCGGGCCGGTCGGTGTCCAGGACAAGGCGGGTGATGAGCCCGTGGTGCCGCAGGTCAGCGGCCCACGTGCCGAGGCGTTCGGCGGCTGGCCCGTACGCGGTCGTGCGTAGCCGAAGGCGTAGGTGTGGCGTCGGGTGGCGGTAGCGCACGAACCACCACGTCGTCATCGCATCGTCCGGTAGTTCCCAAGCGGTAAGGAGGGCCGGGAGGTGTTCGGTGAGGATGGTGTCCGCCAGGCCGGGATGACCGTGGAGCCGGGCGTACAGCACGCCGGACCCGGGCAGCCGCCCGTCGTCCACCCGAGCCGGGCGCACCGGTGTTCGGAGGCTGAGGAAGGCCGGTGGTCGGGCTGGAGGGATCGTGGCGGTCAGCGGAATGACAACTTCGTGGGCGCGACCGCCGAACCACCCGTGATCCGCTGGCGTGGCTGCCTCGGTCACCACGACCGGCCCCTCGGCAGCACGGAAATGATGGCGCAGGATGGCAAGGTGCATCGGGTTGGTGCTGTCGAGCCGGAGCTGCCGGTCACCGGCGCCGACCGACACGGTCGAGGGCAGGTGCAGCCGTGCCGCGAGCGCGGACCAGGCCGCTGCCCACGCGGGCTCCGAGGCGTCGGAGCCCGGCAGCGCGTCAGCGGCGATGCGCCAGCGGGCGGGCGCCAGGATGGCCCGGCCGTATCGGACACGCGGCAGAAACGGCAGGCAGGCCGCCGCGCCCCACTCGAACGACGCCACGGCCGGACCAGCAGCGCGGGACAGCTCCAGCAGGAACCTGCCGAGCGGTGGCATGGTGTGCCGGGCGCCGCCGTGCGCCAGGATCGTCTCGACTGGCCGCCGACGCGACAGCGAAAGCAACCACAGCCGGTACGCGTCCGCCGTCACGGCGAGGTCGGACAGCGGAAGGACATCGCCGTCGTCGCGATGCTCTCCCAGCGCGATCAGGTAGGGATGGAGGCGGGGTCCACGCTGGCTGTTCTCCATGCGCGGTTGCTGGGGCGGGAAGGACAGCTGCGTGAGCAGAGCGCCCTCGGTTCGTGCGGGCATCCCCTCGTACGCACCTGCCAGCCGCAGACGGTCTCCCTCGGGTAGGACGTCGAGGAAGCGGCCGGTCATCGCCGCGGACCGGCCGACGCCGGACACGGCGAAGGTGAACGCGCCCCCGGCAAGGGCGGCGAGGCTGGGCGCACGCACGTCGCCGCACACGTCCAGATGCGGGGCGACCCCGTACGCCGCTCCGTCGGGCGCGAGGCTGTTCACGGTCGTCTCGTCCAGGACGACCTCGTGGACGCCGTCGAGCGCGGCCTGCTGAGCCAGGGTCAGCAGCCGCTCATCCCGACTCGACAGGACGCGGGCCGGAGTCGGCGCGGCGAAGTGGCTGGGGAAGCCAAGGCCGGTAGCCGCATCGGTGAGGTGGGCGACCGGCACGAGCGAGCCGGGGCCGTACCGGTCGAGGAAGCTCGCGTGGTACGCGCGCCAGGCAGCGTTTCCCTGTGGAGCCGGGGACAGGCGCACCAGGACGGCTGCGACCGCTGCTGCCTCCTTCGCGACCGCCAGCGGCAGCGTCACGCCCTTGCCGAGGCGCAGATCTGTCGCAACGGGTTGGGCGGTGCCGCAGAGCAGGCGCATCCGTGCTGCAACATCTTCGCCATGGGCGAGGTCTTCGGTCAGCGCGGCGGCGATGGAGCGCAGCTTGCCGATAAGGGTCGACGCCTCCGGTTCCTCGCCGGCAGCGACCTCGGCCAGCCGATCAAGGGCGTGGAGCAGGGCGTTAGTAGTGGTGGAGGGCGCGCGTAGGCTCGTGACCAGCACGCCCGTCTTGATCAGTTGATGCACCATCGCGTCGAGTGCGTCACCAGATGCGGCGGGGAACTCCGCGGCAAGCTTCTCGATCAGTTCAGCGACCGGCACGGGCGCTTGCGCTGCCGACAGGGCGGCCCGCACTGCCGGGCTGTGGCGCACGGACACCTCGCCCTTCGTGCCGTGTCCGGTGTGCGGCTGCCAGCCGACAACCAGGCGGTCGCCGCGAACGAAGGCGAGGTTGTTCACGGTGACGCGCAGCCGCCGCCGCACCGCAGCGCTTCCCTCAAGATGGGCGATCACCTCAGCCATCCAGGCCGCATCCGCGCGCCGCACAGGCACGTCATCGCCGGTCCGGGCGACGGCGGCGGCTCCGAAGTCCGCCAGGGCCACCCCGGCGAACAAGCCGAACGGCGTAGCACGACCGGTGGCGCGCACGAGGTAGCGCGCCACTGCCAGCGCCATCCGGCGTGCCTGATCCACGATGGGCCGGGCACCAGCACGAACGAGGTCGACCCGGCCAGCCAGGACGGGACTCGCCACGCGGATCGACGCGGCGAGATGGGGGTGCGACCACACGCCGGTCAGCCACCTGCACCAGTCATCGACCGATGCGCTGTCGAGGCTGGGCCACGGCGGAACCTGGACGTGCTGCTGCGAAGGCGCGCGAAGTAGCGCCACGGCCGGTTGCTGGTACGACGGTGCCCGAGACACTCGACCCTCCTGGTGATGAGGCGCTGGACCGGGGGCGCGCGGCCCGTCTCTGTGAGCCCCCGGGCAGAGACGGGCCGCGCCATCGGGTGTCAGCAGTCGCTTCCCCGGACGGTGTCGCAGCCGTCATCGGTGCTGCTCAGCAGCGCGGCGGACACGGGGCCGTCCACGACGATTCGCACGTCGAGGTCGAGGGCGGCATCGCACTCGGACGTGAACGACGGCAGGCCGCCGAGGATCGAGACAGGGGTGCCGTTGGTAGGCGCCATGAGATCACTCCTTCGAAAGGGGTTGGGACACCTGGTCAGGCCGGTGAACGGCGAGCCAGGAACTAGGGAGCCGACATATCAGGCCGTCGGCAGATTGCCTATGCGGAAGGTTCACGCGGGCCTCCGCACGGACACTTGCCCGGCCCGCCGGAGGATGTTCACGACGTTTGTGGGGACATAGATTTGGCGCGGCAGCCATTCGCCGTGGCGATCCACGGTCCCGGTGGCGACCTGAGCCCCAACCAGGTACCAGGTCTCGCCTCCATCGAGGATCGATGACTCGACCACCGCATCGCGAACCACAATGGGGCCGACGCCGAACTTGTACTGCTCATCGCCAAGCTGAACACAATGCGAGGACGAAGAAGCCTCCGTCATTTCACACCTCCAACCGGCGCAGTGCGCTGGCGAGTCGCTCGATCGTTCCGCTGTCATTGGAGAATCGACCCTCTTGACCGGGCACCGACGCACGGCCGACGTATCGGGTCTGCGGAATGAGTGCGACTCCCGGAAGGTGGGTTCCCGGGATGCGCTGTGGCAACGGTGGCAGCACCGGGCGCGTCACGGCTGCTTCACCTCCGCCACGCCGCTGTCGTGAGGGCACCCGTAAGCGGCGAGCACCGCCGTCGCCCAGCGCGCCGACTCGCATGGCACAGGCGCCAGCCGAGCGGCATCGCGAAGGCACGCACGGCACATCCCACCTTCGTCGACATGACAGGCCGCCACAGCGGCAGCCTCGGCGGTAAGTCGGGCCAGGCCAGCGCGATCGGCCTCCTGAGCGGCCCGGCTGGCCGCAGGGACGTGAATCTCGGGTTGCATCTTGACCACGACGCTCACCACGTCACACCTTCTTCATCGGATCGCGAGTCAGACAATTGCAATCGCGCTGGTAGTCACTGCCTCAAGTCTTCGACTGAACTCAGAGGGGCGCCGTGTGTAATACGCCACGGGGGAAGCGGTTTCCACACGGCGCCCCATTTCACCCACCACCACGGCGCTCGGACCGGCACGCAGCGGCGGGGAGTCCATTCAGTCGGCTCGTTATTTGCGACGAACCACCACTACACCAGCGACAATCTGCACATCACTGTTGTCGAGATCGTCATAGCGGCAGGGATCATCGGCGTGCGCCTCGATCACGGTCCTAGCGAAACCCCGAGCAGGACAGGGAGCCGACCTTCCACACTGCACGCATACGCCGAAGCTTCCTTCGCGATGCGCTCGGTAGGCGGAGACCGAGATTGCGTGCAGCGAAGTCCTACTTGCCCGTCGATAGCTAATCGGGGGATGCGCCAGCGGCTCAACGGCGGTGCCGATCAGCCGCGCAACGGCAAGTCGGAAGCTCTTGGCCCGTCCCATCGTTCCCCCTGAGATCCTCGACTAGCGGCGACCGTGGCCGACGGCCGATGCGAGGAACGCCCCACATCGAGCATGGTCACTGCCGTGTACGGGGGTTAACGCTAGGTAGTTGTCCGTTTTGACACTGCTACAGCTGTGGTAGTTGCGCCGTCCGAAACGGCTATCGTGGACGGGTGGACACCACCAATTCGCCCATTGCGGGCATCGGCGCCAGTATCGCGGCGCATCGACGCGTCCGCGAGATCACCCAGGTCGACCTCGCAGCGCGGATCGGTAAGTCCGTCCAGTGGGTGTCAGCAGTCGAGCAAGGGCGCCGGCACGCGGAGAGGCTGACGGACCTCGTCAACATCGCCAAGGTGTTGAGCTGCACCGTGGACGACCTGATCGGTGGTCCCATGAACGCCCTCACGCCTGGCGCCACACGGGCTCCGCAAGCCGAAGCGGTCGCCGCCGTACGGGCGGTGATCATGCGTGCAGCAGTGCCCTTCGCGATTCCCGAACCGACGCTCACGCTGGAAGACGTCGGACTGCGTGTCGCCGCCGCCTGGTCCATCTGGCACGGGTCGCCTACGGCGCACACCGACCTCGGACGCGAACTGCCCGGCCTGCTCAGCGACGCTAACGCCGCCTATCGGTCTTCACCTGATCGTCGTGCCGCAGCGCGAACTCTGGCCGGTGCGTATCAAGTCACGCGTCAGTGGTTGCACCACATCCCGGATGGCGAACTTGCGTGGATTGCGGCCGACCGCGCCATGAGCGCGGCTCGAGAGGCTGACGACCCACACCTGATCGCGCTCGGGGCGTGGGCTCTGTCCGCCTCATACCGTCGAGCCGGTCAGCAGGACGAAGCCACCCGGATCTGCCTAGCCGCCGCAGACGAGCTGAAGGCGCGGCTGGACGATCGCGAGCCGGACCCATCGCTTCTCGCGGACTACGGCATGTTGCATCTCGCAGCCTCGGTGAGTGCGGCGCAGTCTGACGAGGACAGCCGCGCCTGGGCCTTGCACCGTGTGGCGGAGGATGCCGCGCGGGCGCTTGGCGAGCACTACGATCCGTGGACAGCCTTCGGGCGAGGAAACGTGGACATTCACGGCTTGGCCCTTCGGGCCGAGTTGGGCCGGGCCGACGATGTGGTCGAGTACTCCTCCCGGCTACACATCGATGACATGCCGAGCGTTGAACGCAGGGCAGCGGCCCTCATCAACACCGCTCGCGGCTATGTGCGTCGGGGTGAGGACGAAGCTGCCGCTCTCGTCCTGCTGGACGCCGAGAAGATCTCGCAGGAGGAAGTTCACGACTCCACCCTGGTCCGGGAGCTACTCCGGGAACTGATGCACCGAGACCGTGCCCGCGCCCGCGCTCACGTCCGGGCGCTTGCCCAACGCTCCGGGCTTACGGCGGCGTGACAGCGCGGGCGCGGCGGCCGAGCCGCCGCGCCCGCTACGTCGCGGACGCCGCATCGGCCTGCTTCAGGAGTCCTGCCACCACAGCCGGGATGGCGTCTGCGATGTCGATGGCCGCCAACGGGCCGCCGCCACAGGCTCGGGCTCCTGCCTGCCCATGCACGAGCGCCGCCATCGCCCCCGCCTCACGCGCATCGAGCCCAGCCGCCAGAAGCATCCCCGCGATACCAGCCAGCACATCGCCGGAGCCAGCGGTAGCCATCCATGCAGGCCCGTCTGCCTGGCTGTACACCGGCCCGTCCGGCGCGGCGATGAGCGTTGTCGAGCCTTTGAGCAGCACCGTGGCGTCAATCTCCCGGGCCAGCCACCGAACATGGTGGTAGGGACGAGCCTCAACTTCCGGTCGGCTTACGGTGTGACCGAGCACCCCGAGCGCCCGCACGAGTTCTCCAGCGTGTGGTGTGAGCAGGACGGATGACGCTGGCGCCGGCCTCGTGCCAGCCGCACGCTTCTGAACACAGGCATCGAGAGCACCGGCGTCCACGACGCACGGCAATCCGGACGTCAGTGCCGTCTCGATCGCCTGATCCTGGGTAGCGTCGTCTTCGACCCCAGACCCGAGCAACCACGCCTGCACCCGGCCCACTCCGGGTACCGCCTCCGGTCGAGCCCGCAACACCTGATCTGTGACCCGGGCTGGTCCGACGTAGCGGGCCACCCCGACACCGGCACGTACCGCGCCAGCGACCGCCAACACTGCCGCCCCTGGGTAAGTGTCCGATCCAGCGACGATCCCCAGGACGCCACGGGTGTACTTGTGATCCGCACGTTCCGGCGCGGGCCAGCGCCGACCGACTCCGACGCCGGTCAGTCGCTGCACTACCGGCTCGCTGCGAAGCGCACCACGAACGCCCACGTCCGCGAAGATGACTTCACCTGCCGCGTGCGCCGCGGGCGGCAACAGTAGGCACGGGTGCAAGGCGCCGAACGCCACTGTCGCGTCGGCGATGACGTGCGAGTCCGGGGTCTCCCCTGTTTCCGGGTCCACGCCGCTCGGAAGATCGAGTGCGAGGACGACAGCAGCCCGCGGAATCGCTTCGACCACGGCCGCCCCGACACCCCGCAGGCCGGGCTTGCCGCTGATGCCGGCAATCCCATCGAGCACCAGGTCGGCCGCTGCCAGAGCGGCCGTAGCACGCTCATCGACTCCGTCAGCAACCCGGTACACCTGGCCGCCCGCAGACAGCAACGCCCGTACGCCCCGCTCATGCGCGACATCGCCGATCAGGAGCGCGCCGACATGGGCACCGCGCGCACGGAGGTGACCACCAGCCAGAAGGGCGTCGCCGCCGTTGTTGCCCGTGCCGACGAGCAGGACGACACGGCGACCGTAGACACCGCCGAAGCGCGACTGAAGTCTCTGCGCACAGATGCTCGCCAAGCGAGCCGCCGCGCGGTCCATCAACATCCCGTCCGGGCGGCCACTGAGAGTGAGACGCTCGGCCTCCCGAAGATCGTCGCTGGGCACGGCGCTCAGCACCTCATCGGTGTCCATGCGTTCACCCTGTCATAGCGAGGCTTTCCGGGCACGACGCCCCAACGGCCGCAAGGCGCACGGGCAGGCCCACGGGGAGGTGTCCCTCCGTCGGGTTACGCCCTTCGGCGCCCTCTCGCACGGAGCAGGGGGTCCAGTCGGAAGCACCGAATCTGTGACCGCCACCGGCCTGACACGTCGCGGATGACCCGTTGCCTGGTCTGGGCGGCGCCAGGGACCACCCAGACCACCCCAGGGGGTGCGAGGCCGCCTGGCGACACAGCACCGGATCATCGCGACGGTGGCGGGGTGAACCTGATTGTCGACGGGCGTTTCTGGGGGGTTTACGGGGGGCGGTTCAAAACCGCATAGATGAAACGGGATGCCCTGACCGTGAAAGGGCTGGTCAGGGCACCGTCCTGAGCCCCCGGTCGGAATCGAACCGACGACATCTCGCTTACAAGGCGAGTGCTCTGGCCAACTGAGCTACAGGGGCGACGCGCCCAGCATACCGGGACGTACGCCCCGCCTCAGCGCCCCGTCGTTGTCGCCTGCACTTGGCAGTTAAGGCGAAAGCAATTACGGTGAGCGCACACGGAAGGCGGGCGCACCTGTTCGCCTTCAGGCCGGTGGCTTAAAACGCCGGCCGCTCCTTCACTCGGATCGTCCGGCACGTTCCTGCCGGTGAGAGGAAGCATCCATCATGGCTACGGTCAGTTACAACAAGGCGACCCGGATCTACCAAGGTCAGGAGCGCCCCGCGGTCAACGAGCTGGACCTCCAGATTGCTGACGGCGAGTTCCTGGTTCTGGTCGGCCCGTCGGGTTGCGGTAAGTCCACCAGCCTGCGCATGCTCGCGGGTCTGGAGGATGTGGACCGCGGACAGATCATGATCGACCAGCGTGACGTCACGCATCTGCCGCCGAAGTCCCGCGACATCGCGATGGTGTTCCAGAACTACGCGCTGTACCCGCACATGACGGTGTACGAGAACATGGCGTTCGCGCTGAAGCTGCGCAAGACGTCGAAGTCGGAGATCGACCGTCGCGTGAAGGAAGCAGCTCAGCTGCTGCAGCTGGACGAGTACCTGTCCCGTAAGCCGAAGGCGCTCTCCGGTGGTCAGCGCCAGCGCGTCGCCATGGGCCGCGCGATCGTGCGTGAGCCGCAGGTCTTCCTCATGGATGAGCCGCTGTCGAACCTCGACGCCAAGCTGCGCGTTCAGACCCGTTCGCAGATCGCCACCCTGCAGGCGAAGCTCGGCATCACCACCGTCTACGTGACCCACGACCAGGTCGAGGCCATGACGATGGGCCACCGGGTCGCGGTCCTGCTGGACGGCGTCCTGCAGCAGTGCGACACCCCGCGGGCCCTGTACGACACCCCGCGCAACGTCTTCGTCGCGGGCTTCATCGGCTCGCCGGCCATGAACATCAAGACGGTTCCGCTGAACGAGCAGGGCGCGGCCTTCGCGCAGATGATCCTGCCGCTGTCGCGCGAGCAGGTCGCCGCCGCTTCCAGTGGTGGCGGCAAGGTCACCATCGGCTTCCGCCCGGAGGCGACCGACCTGGTCGGCGCCCACGAGGGTGGCCTGCCGATCGTGGTGGATCTGGTCGAAGACCTCGGCTCGGACGCCAACGTCTACGGCCACGCGGCTCTCGATGCCGGCTCGGAACGGTTCGTCGTGCGTACCGACCGCCGGTCGATGCCGAGCATGGGCGAGACGGTCTTCATCAAGCCGCAGCCGAACCAGATCCACGCGTTCCACTCCGCCAACGGGACGCGTATCTGACGCAAGCAGCAACAGAGGGGGCGGTCCCGTCACGGGGCCGCCTCCTCTGCATGCCGGGCCCCGCGCCCTTGCAGGGAGCGGGGGCCCGGGACGGAGCTCAGCCGGCCGAGCGGCGGCGGGACACCTCCGCCAGGGTCACCGCGGCGGCGACGCTGGCGTTGAGGGACTCGACGTCGGAGGCCATCGGGATACCGACCCGCATGTCGCAGGTCTCGCCGACGAGACGGGACAGGCCGCGCCCCTCGGAGCCGACGACGACGACCAGCGGGCCGACGGCGGCTTCCAACTGGTAGAGATCGGTGTCGCCGTCCGCGTCGAGACCGATCGCCACGAAGCCGGCGGACTGGCACTGCTTGATCGCCCGGGTCAGGTTGACGACCTGTGCGAGCGGGACCCGGGCGGCCGCACCCGCGCTCGTGCGCCAGGCGGTCGCGGTGATACCGGCGGCGCGGCGTTCCGGGATGAAGACGCCGTGCGCACCGAACGCCGCGACCGAACGGATCACGGCGCCCAGGTTTCGCGGATCGGTGACGCCATCGAGCGCGACGAGCAGCGGTGCGGGCTGCTCCAGCGCGTTCGCGACGAGGTCCTCGAACGGCTGGTACGCGAACGGCGGAACCTGCACGCCGATGCCCTGGTGCAGCACGCCACCGGTCATCCGGTCGAGTTCGGCGCGGCTGACCTCGAGGATCGCGATGCCCCGGTCGCCCGCGATCCGGACGGCCTCGGCGACCCGCTCGTCGATGTCGATGCCCTGGGCGATGTACATGGCTGTCACGGGGATGCGGGCACGCAGTGCCTCGACGACCGGGTTACGGCCGACGAGCAGCTCGGAGCTGTCCCGGCCGGGGTTGGAGCGGCGGCCCGGGGCGACCCGGGGACCCGACGAGCGGCCACCGCCGCCGGATCGCCGCTGCGCGCCGGTGAGCCGCTGCTGCGGTTTGCCGTGGCCGCCCGCGCCCCAGGTGGTGTCCTTGGTGCCGGGCTTGCCGATCTTCGGGGCTCGGCCCTCGGCCGCGGCGGCCTTGCGCTCTTTTTCCTGCTTCCAGGCTGTCTTCGACGGCAACTTCTCCGTACCCGAATATCCCTTGTGCCAGGGACGTTCGTCGGCCGGGAGGGTCTTGCCCTTGCCCTTGAGGCCGGAGCGGTTCTTCCCGCCGGAACCGACGGTCGCACCCTTCTTGGACGTCACACGCTTGGAACGATTACTGGAATTGCCCGGCATCAGTGTTGCTCCCCTACCGTCCACCGCGGTCCTGCCGGGGTGTCCTCGACGTGTACGCCCGCGTTCTTCAGCTGGTCGCGCACCGCGTCGGCGGCCGCCCAGTCCTTGCGCGTGCGGGCTTGCGCGCGTTGTTCCAGAGCCAGGGCGACGAGGGCGTCGACCACCGGCCGCAGATCGTTGCCGGACTCGCCGGCGGACCACGCCGGGTCGAACGGGTCGAGGCCGAAGACGTCGAGCATCGCCCGCGTGGCGGCCAGGGCAGCACGGGCGGTGGCGTCATCGGCGGACGCCAGCGCCGTGTTCCCGGCACGCAGCGTCTCGTGCAGCACGGCCAGGGCCGCGGACGTGTTCAGGTCGTCGTCCATCGCCGCCGCGAAATCCGGGGGTACGACGGACAGCTCCCCGGCGCCGAGATGCTCGGCCGCCCGGTGCACGAACCCCTCGATCCGCTTGTACGCGACCGCCGCCTCGCGCAGCGCATCGTCGGAGTAGTCGATCCGGGACCGGTAGTGCGGGGACGCGAGGTAGTACCGCAACTCCACCGGGCGTATGCCGAGCGCGATCACGGCGTCGAGATCGATGACGTTGCCCAGCGACTTGCTCATCTTGGAGTCGCCGAGGTTGAGCAGGGCGTGGTGCACCCAGTACCGGGCGAACGGCAGCCCGGCCGCCTTCGACTGGGCGATCTCGTTCTCGTGGTGCGGGAACGTGAGGTCGAGGCCGCCGCCGTGGATGTCGAACTCTGCGCCGAGGTAGCGCCGAGCCATCGCCGAGCACTCGATGTGCCAGCCGGGCCGGCCGCGGCCCCACGGCGAGGGCCACGCCGCGTCGGCGGGCTCATCGGCCTTGACGCCCTTCCACAGTGCGAAGTCGTTGATGTTGCGCTTGCCGTACGTCTCGCCGCCCTGGGTCTGCATGTCCTCGGGCTTCTGCCCGGACAGGTCGCCGTATCCCGGGTACGACGCGACGTCGAACCACACGTCGCCGGAGCCGTCCGAGGACGGGTACGCGTAGTCACCGGCGATGAGCTCCGAGATCAGCTCGTGCATGTCCGGCACGTGCCCGGTGGCCCGGGGCTCGTATGTCGGCGGCAGGACGTTCAGGGCGGCGTGGTCGGCGGCGAGCACCCGCTCGTTCGTGTACGCGATCGACCAGAACGGCACGCCGCGTTCCGCCGACTTCTGGATGATCTTGTCGTCGACGTCGGTGACGTTCCGGATGAACGTGACGTCGTAGCCGGAGCGGGTCAGCCAGCGGCGCAGCACGTCATAGTTGACGCCGGAGCGCAGGTGGCCGATGTGGGGAACGCCTTGAACGGTCAGACCGCAGAGGTAGACGCCCACCTGTCCGGGCACACGCGGGACGAAGTCCCGCACCGAGCGGGTCGCGGTGTCGTGCAGGCGGAGAGTCACCGGACAAGGGTACCGGGGGCGGCCCCGCAGGACCGCCCCCGGTTCACTTCACAGGCGTCACGGCCAGAGCCGCGTGGAGACCGCGCGGTTGGCGTCGACGATGCCGGCGCCGTAGAACCCGTTGTCGTCGACGCCGCCCTCGCAGAGCGCGTCGAACTCGGGGCCACGATCCTCGTTGGCGTACGACTTGAGGCGCGGCGTCGGGCAGGCGTGGCTCGCGGCGGAGCCGGTGATCTGCCACTCGACCTTGTCCGGCGCGAACGTCAGGCCACCGGGGTGCGCATGGTCGGCCGTGCCGAACCTGCTGACGATCAACGCGGCGACACCTGCGGCGTGCGGCGCCGCCATCGAGGTGCCCTGCAGGTACGTGTAGTACCCACAGACGTTGTCGGCGGTGCAGGACTTGAAGACCAAATCCTCGTTGCCCGCGACGACGTTGCCGTCGGCGTCGACGGTGCCTTCCTGCTGCAGCACCTTCTTCGGGTACGTGGACAGGATCTCGTTGCCGCTCGTCCGGTACGTGGGCGTACCGAAGCCGTCGCGGAACCAACCGCCCGGCGCGGCCACGCTGATCTGCTCACGGCCGTAGTTCGAGTAGTCGGCCTTCTCGCCCGACGGGCCGACCGCGGAGACGCCGATCACGTGCGGGCCCTCGACGGGCAGGTCCCAGCAGGAGTCGTTGTCGATCGGCCGCTCGTACGGCGTTCCGCCGAAGTCCGGGCTGGAGGTGTCCGTACGCGGCTTGCCGAGGTCCTCGTGGTTGTTGCCGAGCGCGCCGATCAGGGTCACGCCGTGGTCGTGGGCGTAGTTGAGGGCCCGGTTCATGGCGCGGATGACGGCCTTCTGCTCCGCCTGGGCCTGCGGGGAGTCCTTCGGGTTGTTCAGGCAGTTGTACAGCCACGGGTCGACGTAGAACGACATGTTGACCACATCGAGACCGCTGTCGCCCGCGTACACCAGGGCGTTGACGACCGAGTCGAGGAAGAAGTAACCGGAGTCCTGGCCGCCCTTGAGCTCGACCAGCGTGACGTCCGGGGCGACGCCGGAGAGGCCGACGCCGTTCGCCGCCGCGCCGATGGTGCCGGCGACGTGCGTACCGTGCCCGTCGTCGTCGGTGCCGATCGCGTCGACGCAGCCCTCGACCTCACAGGGACCGTCGATCGACTCGATGTCCGGAGCGAAGTTGCGGGAGAGCGAAGCGCTGAAGTTCGGTGCGAGGTCCGGGTTGGACGCGTCGAGTCCGGTGTCGAGGACTCCGACGGTCACGGACTTCTTACCGGTCTCCTTCTTGTGCGCCTTGTCCGCCCTGATCATCGACAGGCCCCACAGCTTGTCGTCCAGGGGGTCCTTGGCCGGGCCGGTCTTCGTGGCCGCACCCTTGGCCTTGGCGGCGAGGGCCTCACCCTCGATCTTGGAGATCTTGTCGGCCTTCGGGGCGTACCCGATGGCCTTGCGCTCGCTGGCGCCGATCAGGGCGGGGGCGGCGGTCGCCCTGGCGGCGAAATCGCTCTGCTGCGACGTCACCGTGAACAGGCCGACGCTGTCGTTGCGACCCACGACGGTACCGCCGGCCGCGGTGATCGCGGCTACCGCCTTGTCCGCGGCCACGCCGTCCTCGGCGACGACCGTGTACTCCACAGTGGCCACGGGTGCGGCCGTCGCGGAGCTGGCGGGTACGGACAGAACGAGCGCCAGGCCGGTCGCGGTGGCGACGGCGCCGGCCGTGAGGCGTCTACTCATGGAACGCTTCCTCTCGATACGGGACATGTGCATTCCACCGGAGAGCGGTCTCATTTGGGTATCGGTCAGGGGCTGCCCTTGAAGTCGGCCCAGAACGACAGGCAGTTCGGGCAGATCCCGGATCACCGCACCTGGCGCCGTGTACCCGTCGGACAAGGGAACGTCACCGGATCGAGCCACACCGATCGCATGCCGGCCGGCCCCGGACCGGCCACGTCGTGATCGACGTCGTCGCCGATGTGGACGACGGTGGTGATCATCAAGGGCGGGTCATCCGCAGCACGTCCAAAGCGTCGTCGAGCTGCTGCTCGGTGAGTGTCCCGTCGGCGACGTGACCGCGTTCCAGGACGACCGCCCGGATCGTCTTGTCCTCCTTCAACGCCTGCTTGGCGATGGCGGCCGCCTCGTCGTACCCGAGGTACCGGTTCAGCGGCGTCACGATCGACGGCGACCCCTCCGCGTACGCCCGGGTGACCTCGACGTTCACGTCGAGGCCGTCGACGCAGCGGTCGGCGAGCATGCGGCTGGCGTTCGCCAGGAGCCGGATCGACTCAAGCAGGTTGCGGGCCATGACCGGCAGCATGACGTTGAGCTCGAAGTCCCCCTGCGTCCCGGCGAACGCCACCGCGGCATCGTTGCCGAGCACCTGCGCACAGACCTGCCGCACGGACTCCGGGACCACCGGGTTCACCTTGCCGGGCATGATCGACGAGCCGGGCTGTAGGTCGGGCAGCCGCAGCTCCCGCAGGCCCGCACGCGGCCCGGAACCCATCCACCGGATGTCGTTGACGATTTTGTACAGCCCGACCGCAACGGTCTTGAGCTGCCCGGACGCCTCCACGAGACCGTCCCGGGCGCCCTGGGCCTCGAAATGGTTCCGCGCCTGCGTCAACGGCAGGCCGGTCGTCTCCCGCAGGCGCTCGATCACCTTCTCCGCGAACCCGGGCGGCGTGTTCACCCCGGTGCCCACAGCCGTGCCGCCGAGCGGCAGTTCCGCCAGCCGGGGCAGAGAGCTCTCCAACCGCTCGATGCCGTAGCGGACCTGTGCGGCGTACCCCGAGAACTCCTGTCCGAGGGTGACCGGGGTCGCGTCCATGAGGTGCGTACGGCCGCTCTTGACGGTCTCCTTCCACGCCTCGGCCTTGGCTTCGAGCGCGGCCGCCAGATGGTCGAGCGCGGGCAGCAGGCTGCTGGTGACAGCCTCGGTGGCGGCAAGATGGATCGACGACGGGAAGACGTCGTTGCTGGACTGCGACGCGTTGACGTGATCATTCGGGTGGACGGGCCGGCCGAGCTCGCGCGCGGCGAGGGTCGCGAGGACCTCATTGGTGTTCATGTTCGACGACGTGCCAGACCCCGTCTGGAACACGTCGATCGGAAACTGATCCTCGTACCCGCCGTCGGCGACATGCGCGGCAGCCGTCGCGATCGCCGTCGCCACATCCTCATCGAGGACCTTCAACTGCGCGTTCACCTGCGCCGCAGCGCCCTTGATCTGAGCCAGGGCGCGGATGTGCGCGGCGCCGATACCGCGGCCGGAGATCGGGAAGTTCTCGACGGCGCGCTGGGTCTGTGCCCGCCAGAGGGCATCGGCGGGGACGCGTACCTCGCCCATGGTGTCGCGCTCGATGCGGTAGCCGCTCTCGTCAGTCGTCACACCCCCCATCGTGCCCCGCGGCCCGGGTCGGCGCAGACGATCCACAGCGCGGGTGAGCGCGGATGCTCCCGTACCGGAGCTGGACTGTGCTCACCCGGTGGACGTATGCGGTAACAGGCCGTATGGTCCCGAGGTCCTACCCCCTCTGAATAGGATCTTCCATGCGACGTGCTCTGCTCGCCGTCACGCTCAGCGGCATTCTGCTCACCGGTTCCGCGTGCAGCAAGACTCCCGACCTGGCGACCGGGGGAAACACCCCCACCAGTGCACCGACTGCGGCGGCGCCGGCGGGCGCTTCGGCGGCTGCTCCGGCGACGGAATCGTCCGAGACGAAGGCGGACACGAAGCGGATCTGCGACGAGTTCGACAAGGGCATCGAGCCCGCGATGAACGGCTTCGGCCAGAAGCTGGGCGTGCTGCTGGTGCAGCGCGGGGCGAAGAACGACGCCGAGGCGAAGAAGGCTCAGGAAGCGGCCAGGAACGAACTGGTGAAGTTCGCCGACCAGATCACGGAGAAGACCGCCGCCGCGAAGGATCCGGCTCTGAAGGCAGCCGGCGAGGAGTCCGCCGCGAACATCAGGAAGTCGGCCGGCAGCGACGAGTTCTACAACAACATCAAGGACGTGTCCAGCCTGGAGAAGGACGTCCAAAACGACTTCATGACCTGGTTCCTGCCCCTGGCCGGCCTCTGCGGCTGACGCCTCTGCGGCTGACCCTGGCGCCTCAGCGGCGGCCGATGCCGAGGACCGGCTTGGTGACCTCGGCGAAGAAGTCGTTGCCCTTGTCGTCGACGACGATGAACGCCGGGAAGTCCTCGACCTCGATCTTCCACACGGCTTCCATGCCGAGTTCCGGGTACTCGAGGACCTCCACCCGCCGGATGCAGTCCTGCGCCAGCCGGGCCGCCGGTCCGCCGATCGAACCCAGGTAGAACCCGCCGTGCGCCTGGCACGAGCGGGTGACCTGGGCGGACCGGTTGCCCTTGGCGAGCATGACCTGGGAGCCACCGGCGGCCTGGAACTTCTCCACGTACGAGTCCATGCGCCCGGCCGTCGTGGGGCCGAAGGAGCCGGAGGCGTATCCCTCAGGGGTCTTGGCCGGGCCGGCGTAGTAGACGGCGTGGTCGCGCAGGTACTGCGGCATCGGCTCGCCTGCGTCGAGACGCTCGGCGATCTTCGCGTGGGCGATGTCCCGGGCGACGACCAGCGGGCCGGTCAGCGAGAGACGGGTCTTGACCGGGTATCTCGTAAGCTCGGCGCGGATCTCGTCCATCGGGCGCCGGAGATCGACCTGGATCACCTCGTCGACGTCGGACAGCTGCTCGTCGGGCAGGAACCCGGCCGGGTCGGTCTCCAGGCGCTCCAGCCACACCCCGGACGGGGTGATCTTCGCGGTGGCCTGCCGGTCGGCGGAGCACGAAACGGCGATCGCGACCGGGCACGACGCGCCGTGTCGGGGCAGGCGGATCACCCGTACGTCGTGGCAGAAGTAGCGGCCGCCGAACTGGGCGCCGATGCCGAAGTCCCTGGTCAGTTCGAGGACAGCGGCCTCCAGCTCCACGTCGCGGAAGCCGTGCGCCAGCATCGAGCCCTGGGTGGGCATCGAGTCCAGGTATTTCGCGCTGGCAAGCTTCGCGGTCTTCAACGCATGCTCGGCCGAGGTACCACCGACGACGATCGCCAGGTGGTACGGCGGGCACGCGCTGGTGCCGATGAGCCGCAGCTTCTCGTCCAGGAACTGCATCATCCGCGCCGGGTTGAGCACGGCCTTGGTCTCCTGATACAGGTACGACTTGTTAGCCGAGCCGCCGCCCTTGGCCATGAACAGGAACTTGTACGCGTCCGGCTGACCGCCCGGGTCCTCGGCGTACAGCTCGATCTGGGCGGGCAGATTCGAGCCGGTGTTCCGCTCGTCCCACATGGTCAGCGGCGCCAGCTGCGAGTAGCGCAGGTTGAGCCGGGTGTACGCCTGATAGACGCCGCGGGCGATGGCCTCCTCGTCGAGGCCGTCGGTGAGGACGTGCCTTCCGCGCTTGCCCATGACGATCGCGGTCCCGGTGTCCTGGCACATCGGCAGTACGCCGCCGGCCGCGATGTTGGCGTTTCGCAGCAGGTCCAGGGCGACGAATCGGTCGTTCGGCGAGGCCTTCGGGTCGTCGATGATCGAACGGAGCTGCGCGAGGTGCGCCGGGCGCAGGTAGTGCGCGATGTCGTGCATCGCCTCCGCGGTGAGCTGGGTCAGCGCGGCGGGTTCGACCGTCAGGAAGCGGCGGCCGCCCGGCCCGTTCACGACGTCCACGCCCTCGTCGGTGACCAGCCGGTAGTCCGTTAGGTCGGCGCCGGTCGGCAACAGGGGGGCGTACGAGAAGGCGGCGGCTCTGCTCATGAGCGGCAAGCCTAGGCCAGCCGGCCGACGGGCGGAAACGTACCCGCCGGGGGCCGGTCTCGCCACCCGACCAGCCCAGGTTGACCGGTCCAACGAGTGCCGCAGGTGGATGAGACCGTGTCGATGGGTTATGCCTGATCGGTCCGGGCCGCGGCGCGGACCAGGGGCATCGTGCGGTACGCGATCTGCTCGGCCAGAGCGATGATCGTCGAGGCCCGTACGATGCCCTCGTACCCCACGATCTGGTCGATGACCCGCTGCAGGTCGGTGTTGGAGCGCGCCACGATCCGGCAGAGCAGGTCGCCGGAGCCGGTGATCGTGTGCGCCTCGAGGACCTCGGGAATGTCCGCGAGGTGCTGGGTCACGGCCCGGTGGCCGTACCGCTGGCTGATCTCCAGGGTCACGAACGACATCACCCCGAAGCCGATGGCCGCGGGCGAGACGTCCGGGCCGAAACCGCGGACCGCGCCTCGGGAGACCACCTTGTCGAGGCGCGCCTGGACGGTGCCGCGGGCCACCGCGAGGCGACGCGACATCTCGAGTACACCGATCCGCGGTTCCGCCGCCAGCAGATCGAGGATGCGGGCATCCAGGGTATCGAGCTGGACATCCTGCTCAGTCGAAGACACATCTGACCGTACCAAATGTGCAACATGACCAGACGATCAACAGCTTGTTGCCCATCGGCGCGCGGCGCGCGAACCTCATGCCATCACCCACCCACGCGGAGGCGATGACGATGACCCAGGCCCTGGACCGTGCCACGACCGCAACCAAGGACGTCTTCCCGGTGACCGGGGTCGACCACCTGCGGTTTCTCGTCGGCAACGCGCGGCAGGCCGCGCACTTCTATTCGACCGCGTTCGGGATGACCGTCGTCGCCTACCGCGGCCCCGAGCAGGGCTACCGCGATCACGCCGAGTACGTGATGAGCAGCGGTTCCGCCCGGTTCGTGCTGACCGGCGCCGTGCACGCGGCCGCGCCCGCCTCGGCCCACGTCGCCGCGCACGGCGACGGCATCTCCGACATCGCCCTCGGCGTCCCGGACGCCGACGCCGCCCACGCGCACGCCGTCACGGCCGGCGCCCGGTCCGTGCAGGCGCCGCACGATGTGACCGACGAACACGGCACCGTCCGGCTTGCCGCGATCGCCACGTACGGCGACACCCGGCACACCCTCATCGACAGGTCGCGCTACAGCGGGCCGTTCCTGCCCGGCTTCGTCGCACGCGGCCCGGTCGTCGACCGTTCCGCCGCCATCGCCGCGGGCCTGCAGCCCAAGCGGTACTTCCAGGCCGTGGACCACGTCGTCGGGAACGTTCAACTGGGCAAGATGGACGAGTGGGTGGAGTTCTACCGGCGAGTCATGGGCTTCACCAACATGGCCGAGTTCGTCGGCGACGACATCGCCACCGACTACTCCGCGCTCATGTCCAAGGTGGTCGCCGACGGCACCCGCAAGGTGAAGTTCCCCCTCAACGAGCCCGCCGTGTCGCAGCGCAAGTCCCAGATCGACGAGTACCTCGAGTTCTACGGCGGCCCCGGAGCCCAGCATGTCGCCGTCGCCACCAACGACATCCTGGCCAGCGTGGACGCCATGCGCGCGGCCGGCGTGGAGTTCCTCGACACGCCGGACTCGTACTACGACGACGCTTCGCTGCGTGAACGGATCGGCACCGTCCGGGTGCCGATCGAGGAGCTCAAAAGGCGCAAGATCCTCGTCGACCGGGACGAGGACGGTTACCTCCTTCAGATCTTCACCGCGCCCGTACAGGACCGCCCGACCGTCTTCTTCGAGCTCATCGAGCGGCACGGATCGCTGGGCTTCGGCAAGGGCAACTTCAAGGCGCTCTTCGAGGCGATCGAGCGGGAACAGCAGCGGCGTGGCAACCTGTGACGCCGTCCGGTGACGCCGTCCCGGGTGACGTCGGCCGGGGTGACGTCGTCCGGGTGACGTCACCGGACAACGGCGCCGCGGGCTGTCCGCCCTCCAGCGCGACCGGCCACCCGCGGCAGGGCGATACGCGAGGTTCGCGAACGCGGTTGTGATCATTCCCGTGCTGAGCGCACCCCGCGCGCCGCACTCCTGGCGATGGCGGGAAAATCAGCGACGTGAGAGTGCAGCGATGACCGACATTGCCCCGGGCTGGTACAACGACCCGGCCGATCCGTCGACCCAACGCTACTGGGACGGCGACGGCTGGGTCGGCGCCCGTCTGCCGGCGGACGTCACGCCTCCGGACGGCCCACCGCCACCCGAGCCCGCACCGGAGCCGGCGCCTCCGCCGGCCGCTCCGCCGGTTCCCACCAGCGTCGCACCCCGTACGGGCGCGGAGCCGCCGATGCGGGGGACAGACCCGTTCCCCACGGCCCAGCCGTACGGGGCGGGCCAGCCGGTGCCGTTCGTGCACGGGCTCCCGCTCGCGTCGTACGGTTCCCGGCTGGTCGCACGGATCATCGACATCGTCGCGGTGTTCCTGCTCTCCGCCGCCGTCAACGGCTACTTCGTGTACCAGATGTACCTCGAATTCGCGCCGCTGATGCGGGCGTACATGGCCGACCCGGCGAACACGGTTGCCCAGCCGACCGCCCGTTTCCAGTGGCTCCAGCTCACCGTCCTGCTCATCACCACCGCACTGTGGGCCGCGTACGAGGTCCCGGCGATGAGCAGCCGGGGACAGACCCTCGGCAAGCGGATCCTGAACATCAGGGTCGTCCGGATCGAGAGCACCGACCCGCTCGGCGGCGCCCGCGCGTTCGGCCGGTGGTTCCGGCTGGGCGGGTGGACCCCGTTCTGGGGGTGCGTGGGTTTCGGCCTGCTGATGCAGCTGATCGGCGTGGGAGCTGCCCTGTTCGACAAGCCGCTGCGCCGGGCCTGGCACGATCGGCTCGCCGGGACCGTCGTCGTGCAGCTGCCGCTGGGCGGGACATTGCCCGGCGACGAGCAGCACCTGGACGCCCGGAACGATCTCACCGGAGGATCTTCATGACCCGGCTCACCCGCGCCGACCTCGACGCGCTGCCGTCATACGTACCCGGCCGCAGCCCGGCTGACCTGGCCCGGGACCTCGGCGTGGCCGAGGCCGTCAAGCTGGCCAGCAACGAGGTCCCGTACGGGCCGCTGCCCGGCGTCGTGGAGGCGGTCACCGCCGCGGTCGCCCAGTCCCACCGCTACCCCGACATGGGCGTCGTCGCCCTCCGGGAGAAGCTCGCCGACCACTACGGCGTCGCCGTGGACCGGATCGCCACGGGCTGCGGGTCGGTGGCGCTCTGCGAACACGTCATGCGGGCCACGTGCCTGCCCGGTGACGAGGTCGTCTACCCGTGGCGCTCCTTCGAGGCGTACCCGATCATCGCGGCCACGACGGGCGCGACGAGTGTGCGGGTACCCAATCTGCCCGGTCACGGCCACGACCTGGACGCGATGGCGGACGCCGTCACCGACCAGACCCGCATGGTCGTCGTCTGCAACCCGAACAACCCCACGGGCACCAGCGTGCGCCGCGCCGACCTGGACCGTTTCGTGTCGAACGTACCGGAGGACGTGCTGGTGGTCCTCGACGAGGCGTACCGCGAGTTCGTCACCGACGACGACGTCCCGGACGGCATCGTCGAGTACGCGGACCGCCCCAACGTGGCCGTGCTGCGTACCCTCTCGAAGGCCTGGGGCCTGGCGGGCCTGCGGATCGGCTTCCTCGTTGCGCACCCGTCGGTCGCGGCCGCGGTCCGCAAGGTCGTGACCCCTTTCTCCACGAGCATGGCCGCGCAGGCCGCGGCCCTGGCCGCCCTCGACCAGAAGGACGAGGTACGCCGTCGCTGCGCCCTCGTCGTCGGCGAACGTGACCGGGTCACCGAGGCGCTGCGCAAGTTCGTGCCGGAGGTCCCGACGAGCCAGGCCAACTTCGTGTGGCTGCCGCTGGGCGACCGGGCAGCCGCCTTCGGCGCCGCCTGTGAGGCCCGCGGCATCATCGTCCGGCCGTTCCAACCGGACGGGGTCCGCGTCACGATCGGCACCCCTGACGAGAACGACGCCCTCCTCGCCGCCGCGGAGTCCGCCCTCACGGCCTGACAGCGGATCTCCCCGCCGCCGATCGTCGCTGGTCGGGTGGACGGGGCACCGGCCCGGGCCGCGACGGGGCCGCGGGACCCGGCTGGGCCGCGCAGTGGCCCGGCTGGACTGCGCCGTTCGCTCGGACGTGACCGGTCAAACCGTGGCGGCCATGATGACGTTCTGATCCTGGAAGTAGTAGCCGTGGTCGTCGTCGGCCGGCTTGCCGGTCAGCGAGACGCGTTCGACGGCGAGGAACCCGTCGGCCGCGTACGTCACGTTGGGGAGCCACTTGTCGCTCTCCCAATCCACCCGCAGCATCAGGCTGGAGCGCTTACGGCCGGTGGCGAGGTCGAGGTTGTACAGCTCGTTGCGGCCGACGAGCAGGTGCACCGTACCCTGCTGGGTGGCGAGGACCCGGTACGTCGTACGGGAGTCGCCGATGGTCCAACGTTCGGTGCCGGTGACGGGGTCCTTGGCGGTGATCGCCGTACCCGGTGCGGTGGGCAGGACGAAGTGCCCGGTGACGTCGAGCATCGTCCCGGCCGGGTCGAGGGCCGGGGCGCGGAGCGGTACGGGGCCCCTCAGGAGCCAGCCGCGCCCGGCGCCGTCGCGTACGCCTTGGCACGCCGACGCGGCGACGGAGCAACCGAGGGGGGTCAGCGGGCCGGTGGGCCAGCCTGCCAGCGGCTGCCCGGCCGGGGAGTACGTGGCCCCGGACGCCAGGCAGTGGAATCGTCCGCCCGCCGACACGAACCCGTCGGTGCAGTCGGGCGGGACGGCCACGTCCCACCCGACCGTGCCGGTGGCCGCGTCGACGGAGCGAAGCCGTCCCCCGGCGAGCGCCAGCACGGCGTCCCCCGACGGGTGCAGGTACACCGGGTTCCACACCACGGCCGACCCGGTACGCCGCCCGTTGTACACGCCACCGGCCGGGCCGTCGAGGCGCCAGACGACCCGGCCGTCGGCCGCGGAGAGTCCGACGAGTCTCCCGTCGGACCAGCGGGTGACCACGGTCGCGCCGACCGTACTCACCGCGGTCACCTGGGCGGGCCAGCGGCGGTACGACCAGCGCGGGGTGTTCTGTGTCGTGCCGTCGACCGGGCCGTCGGCGCGTACCTGGCGTTTGGTGGCGTAGACGCGGACGCGGCCGTCCGCGAAGAGCGGGGCGGCCGAGTACCGGCCGATGAGCCGGGCGTGCGGGTTCGGGGACGCGGGTAGGGCGGCCGGGCCGACGATGCTCACCTCGGCCGGCGCCAGAACGCGGTAGGCGATGAGGGCGGTTCCGGCCACGACCGACACCACGAGGACTGCCGTGAGCAAGCGGCGACGCTTCGTCCACATCACGGGGGCACGATAGCGGGCCCCCACCGATCAGGCGGCTGCGGCGTCCGCAACGGCGGCGTGGGCGAGATCGTCCAGGTCACGCCGGAGCGCCCCCTCGAGGGTACGGGCGGCCAGCCCGCCGAAGACCATCGCGAGCAGCCGCCCGGCGGGCGCCGTCGGCGAGCCGTCCTGGACGACGGTGACCGTCGTTCCACCAGCGTGCCTGCCCGACTCGACCGGCGTGAACGTGTACGTCATCCGGTAGTCGGCGCCCAGCCCGGGCGATACGACGACGAACGTCGTCGGCGGCTCGCACACGCGTACCTGGAACTCCTCGCTGACCTCGGAGCCGTCGGGCATGGTCCGGGTCTCCCGCCAGACGGTGCCGGTGCCGAACGCGCCACGGGTCAGCAGGTCGACCTTGACGACGGTGTGCAGCCAGCCGCAGCGGCCGGGCAGGTCGGTGAACACCCGCCAGACGCGGGCCGCGGGCGCGTCGATCAACCGGGTCACCACCACCGTCGACATGCCTTCACCGTACTGGGGAATTCACCCTCGATGCGCGGTGATTGTTCCCGTGACCTCGCCCAGGCCGATGGTGGTGCCGCCGGGGCCGGGCGCGGTGGCGCTGATCGTCACGGTGTCGCCGTCGAGCAGGAAGGTACGGGCGGAGCCGTCAGCGAGTTCGACGGGCCCGTCGGCGCAGAGTTCGAGGAACGAGCCGACCTGTTCGCGCTCGGGCCCGGAGACGGTGCCGGAGGCGTACAGGTCGCCGGTGCGGATCGAGGCGCCGTTGACGGTGAGGTGGGCGAGCTGCTGCGCGGGCGTCCAGTACATCGACGAGAACGGCGGTTCGCTGACCCGCGTCCCGTTCCAATCGACCGCCAGTCTCAGGTCGAGGGCCCGGCCACCGTCGGACAGATAGGGCAGAACCGGCGGATCCTGCTCGGGCGCTTCCACCCAGGCGGCGTCGAGGGCGTCCAGCGGCACGATCCACGGTGCGACGCTCGTCGCGAACGACTTTCCCAGGAACGGCCCGAGAGGTTGGTACTCCCACGCCTGAATGTCGCGCGCCGACCAGTCGTTGACCAGCACGACCCCGAAGACGTGGTCGCGGAACCGGCCCGCCGGGACCGGCTCACCCAGCTGCGACGGTACGCCGACCACGAACCCCACCTCAGCCTCGATGTCGAGCCGTTGCGTGGGACCGAACGTGGGCCCGGGTCGCTGCCCGTGCGGCCGGACGATCGGCGTTCCCGAGACCACGACCGTGCCCGCCCGGCCGTGGTAGCCGATGGGCAGATGCCGCCAGTTCGGCAACAGCGGCGGCTGACCGGGTCGCAGAATCCGGCCGACGTTCGCCGCGTGGTGCTCGGACGAGTAGAAGTCGACGTAGTCGCCGACCGCGAACGGCAGGTGCAGCTCCACGTCGGCGAGCGGGACCAGGTCGCCGTCCCCGGCGGTGAGGAGTTCCGCGATCCGGCACCGGACCGCGTCCCAGTGGGTGCGCCCGAGCGCCAGGAAGTCGTTCAGGACCGGCCGGCGCAGGGCACCACCGGCGAGGACCAGGTCGGCCGCCTCCGCCGCGTCGAGGTCCAGCACGTCGTCGCGTACGCGCACCCCGATCCGCCGCCGCCCCCGGCCCACGGAGAACACCCCGTACGGCAGGTTGTGCACGCCGTACAGCTCGCTCACTCGTATCCGCCGTTCACCAGGCCGAGCCGGATCAGATCGGTGAGGGGTTCGAGGACGCTGCACGAGCCGAAGCCGACCCAGAGCGGCCGGTCGGCGTTGCGCTGTGCCCGTACGGTTTCCACGAGCGCGAGCGGGTGGGTGGCGCCGAGCAGCTCGGCCACCCCGGCGACCTCGGCACCGCTGGCGGCCAGCAGCGTCGCGGCGAGCACGTTGAGGAACCCGTGGTGGGTGAACCCGGTCTCGGGGTCGGTGTGCCGTACGGCGTGGTGCAGCCCGGCGGTCAGCTTGAACGGCAGCTCCCGGTCCCGGCAGGCGCAGATGACGGCGGCCAGTTCGACGGGTGTCGGGAACAGCTCGGCGGCCAGCCCGCCGGTCCGGAATTTCGGTGCGAGCCGTTCACCGGCGCCCCGGGCCGACGCGATCGTGTCGAGGGCGGCGAGCAGACCCCACGTCAGCGGGATCTCGGCGTACACCAGATGGTCGGTGGTGAGCTCGCGCAGACGCGTCAGGCCCGGCTGGGGATCTTCCCCGCGCTTGGCGACGGCAGCCTCGACCTGGGCCACCCTGATCCCGGCGGCGACGGCCTTCTCGATCGCGCCGGGCAGCGAACCGAGGCCGGTGTCGCCGATGATGCCGATGACCGGTGCGCGGGCAGGGTCGAGTGCCGGAAGGTCGCTCGCGGGTACGAGCAGCGGTCCGACCAGCGAGTTGTACCAGGCCATCCGGTGGGCCCGGTGCGAGATCACGGCGTCGGTCAGCGTCGCCGAGCCGGGCGGGAAGACCGCCGCGTCGTCGACGAGGCCGGCGAAGAGCGGCGGCACGAGCGGCGTTGACACGAATCTGAACCTAACGGACGCTGAGATAACCGGACAACAGCGCAGTTCCACCGGGAGGTCCCGTGCCGTACTACCGCAGCGTCGGAGAGGTGCCCCACAAGCGGCACACCCAGTTCCGGCGACCCGACGGCGGACTGTACGCCGAGGAGCTGATGGGCCAGGAGGGCTTCTCGTCCGACTCGTCCCTGCTGTACCACCGGCACCTGCCGACGGCGATCGTGGCGGCCGAGGAGTACGACCCGCCCGCCGAACGCCGCGTACCCAACCGGCCGTTGAAGCCGCGCCACCTGCGTACCCACAAGCTCGACGCGTCCGGGGACGCGGTCCTGGACCGCCGCCCGCTGCTCGCCAACGAGGACGTCCGCGTCTCGTACGTCGTCGCGGACCGCCCCTCGCCGCTCTACCGCAACGCCGTCGGCGACGAGTGCCTGTACGTCGAGGCCGGCTCCGCCACGGTCGAAACCAGCTTCGGCGTGCTCGACGTCGGCCCGGGCGACTACCTGGTCATTCCTACCTCGGTGGTGCACCGGATCATGCCGACGCCCGAGGTACGACTGCTGACCATGGAGGCGACCGGCCACATCGGCCCCCCGAAGCGCTACCTGTCGGTCCGTGGCCAGTTCCTGGAGCACTCGCCGTACTGCGAACGCGACGTCCGTGGCCCCTCCGAGCCACTGAACGTCGACGGGACCGACGTCGAGGTGTACGTGAAGCACCGCCGCGGCTGGACCCGCCACGTTTACGCGAATCACCCGTTCGACGTGGTCGGCTGGGACGGGCATCTCTACCCGTGGGCGTTCTCGATCCACGACTTCGAGCCGATCACCGGCCGGGTGCACCAGCCGCCGCCCGCGCACCAGACGTTCCAGGGTCCGAACTTCGTCATCTGCTCGTTCGTCCCGCGCAAGGTGGACTACCACCCGCTGGCAGTGCCGGTGCCGTACAACCACCACAACGTCGACTCCGACGAGATGCTCTTCTACACCGGCGGTAACTATGAGGCGCGGCGCGGCTCCGGCATCGAGCAGGGTTCGATCTCGTTGCACCCGTCCGGATTCACCCATGGCCCGCAGCCGGGAGCGGTCGAACGGGCGATCGGTGCGGAGGCGTTCGACGAGCTGGCGGTGATGGTCGACACGTTCCGCCCGCTTGATCTGTGCGACGCGGCGCTGTCATGTGAGGACACCGCGTACGCCTGGACGTGGGCCCGCCGTTCCGTCACCGACGGCTAGGACCGCGTGTCAGGTGGGGTTGTTTCCGGTCAACAGGTTGAGTCGGTCGGCGGGGCGTTAGCGCGGCGGTCCCGCAGTGCTGGGCCGGCATAGCCACCCGTCACGATGCTGGCCCTGCGGCTCCGTGACCACCGCGTAGCGCACCCCTTGGGCGCGCGCCTGGACATCGTCGTGGTGCTGCCCGACGGCGATCCTCAGGCACCGCACCGCGACTTGCGGAGCGGGCGAGGCTGGCCGGTTGAGCTGCTCGTGCACGGCACCGAGTCGCTCGCAGTCTAGTTGGCGAAGAACCTGCGGAGCCGGTGGCCGGCCTGGTGCAACTACCAGCGGCTGCACTGCGTGCTCGGCCCGCGTCCCGTCACCGAGTGCGAATCGATGTTC
>CBIHNN010000028.1:0-59811 GCA_966211315.1 uncultured Micromonosporaceae bacterium
GCCGCGAGCAGGTCGGGCCATGCCTCACTGTCGTAGGTCGTCGGGAGGTCAAGCAGCTCGTAGGCCGACCGGTGCCGGGCCGCGGTGGGGGCGTCGAGGCGGCCGGCGAGGTGGGACAGGGCACCCGCATACACCGCGCCGACCGCGACGGCGTGGCCGTGCCGCCACGTGAAACGCTCACGCTTCTCGATCGCGTGCCCCAACGTGTGACCGTAGTTGAGGATCTCGCGCAGACCGGATTCGCGCAGGTCATTGCCGACGACGTGAGCCTTGACGCGAATGGAGCGCTCGACCAGCTCACGCAACGCGGCCCCGCGCGGATCGGTCGTCGCGGCAGGGTCGGCCTCGACCAGGTCGAGGATCGCCGGGTCGGCGATGAAGCCGCACTTGACCACCTCGGCCAGGCCGGCGACCAGGTCGGTGCGCGGCAGCGTGTCCAGCGTGGACAGATCGCACAGCACGCCGGCGGGCGGGTGGAACGCGCCGACCAGGTTCTTGCCGGCGGCGACGTTGACGCCGGTCTTGCCGCCGACTGCGGCATCGACCATCCCGAGCAGCGACGTCGACAGAGGTATCCAGCGCACGCCGCGCAGCCACGCCGCGGCTACGTACCCGGCCAGGTCGGTGACCGCTCCCCCGCCGACCCCGACGACCACGTCGGTGCGGGTGAAACCGGCTTCGCCGAGGGCGTCCCAGCAGCGCGCCGCGACCTCGATCGACTTGCCGGCCTCCGCGTCGGGCACCTCGATCGGCAGAGGCCGCATCCCGGCGGCAGTCACCGCGTCCGCCACGGCCGCCGCATGCGCCTTCAACGGGGCCGCATGCAGAACCGCCACCCGGACGGCGCCGTCGAGCAGCGCCGGGAGCGCGTCCACCAGGCCCCGGCCGATGAGTACGTCATAAGGCCGTTCACCGGCCACCGGAATGCGCGTCATGTCGTCCATCGCGGCTCACCATAGTCCCACAACCAAGGGGTTATAGACACATAACCCTATAGGGGGTACGACTAACGGGTGCCGAAAATCAACGTGTACCTGCCGGACGAGCTCGCCGAAGCCGTCCGCTCCGCCGGAATTCCCGTCTCCGCGATCTGCCAACGGGCCCTGGAGCAGGCCGTACGCCGCATCACCGCCATTCGGCAGACCACCCTCACCGGCCTTGACGCCGACGGACTCACCGAGCAGTTCCCGCAGCTCACCGCCCGTACCCGCGCGGTTGTCGCCCTCGCCGCGGAACGCGCCGGCCCCACCGGCATCAGCACCGGCGACCTCCTGAACGGCATGCTCACCGAAGGAACGAACCTGGCACTGCGGGTTCTCCAGTCGATGGACGTCGCCCCGGCGCACGTCGCCGCCGCCCTCGCCCGCACGGCCGTCGTCGAAGCGGCCGGTACCGGACCACAGCACTTCACCGTGCCGGCGGCGAACGCCGTCGAATCGGCGGTCGCGGAGGCCGCCGCATTCGGGCACAACTACGTGGGCTGCGAACACCTGCTGCTCGGGCTGGTCGCCGAGGCCGACGGCGCCGCCGGGCGTGCCCTGCGCACGGCAGGCGCCGACCCGCGCCTCACCCGCCGCGCGGTCGCCGCCGCCCTGGCCGGGTACGTGCACCTCCGCGCCCAAGCCGCACCGTCGTCTCCCCCTGCGGTACCTCCGGCCGAGGCCATGGCGGCCGTGATCGCCGCCGTGCGGGCCGAACTCCAACCGGTCGTGGCGCGGGTCGAGGCCCTCGAACGACGCCTCGGGCCGTGAGCCCGCGCTGAGGTGTGGGTGGCGGCCCAGCTGTTGGTGGTGTTCCTGGCCGCGCCCTGCCCCGGCCTGATCGCCGGGGCCGGTCGTTCAGGAGCGCAGGAGGTCGGCGACCTCGGCCGCGACCTCGGCCGGCGTACGGCCGTCGGTCCGGACGACATGCTTCGCGACGGACCGGTACAGGGGGCGGCGCTGGTCCATCAGGTGCTTGAGGGTGGCCCGAGGGTTGATCGACAGCAGGGGCCGGCCTGTGCCGAGACCGACCCGCTTCACGGCGTCGGTCAGATCCACCGAGAGGAAGACCACGGTGTGCCCGCCCAGCGCCGAGCGGGTGGACTCGTCGAGGATCGCGCCGCCGCCCAGAGCCAGCACGCCGCCGTCCGATTCGATCAGAGCCGTGGCGACGGCCGTCCGCTCCAGGGCGCGGAAGTACGCCTCACCCTCGTCGAGGAAGATTTCCGGGACCGACTTCCCGGCGGTCGCCACGATCACCTCGTCGGTGTCGATGAAACCGACGCCGAGCAGATCGGCCAGGGCCGTCCCCGTGGTCGTCTTGCCGGCACCGGGAACGCCGACCAGCACGCAGACAGGCGCCATCAGTGGATCAACAGGTTCTCGAGGTACGAGGCCACGTTGCGGCGGATCTCCGCCACCGAGTCGCCGCCGAATTTCTCCGTCGCGGCCTCCGCCAGGACCAACGCGACCATCGCCTCGGCTACCACCGCCGCCGCGGGGACGGCACAGACGTCGGAACGCTGATTGATCGCGGTGGCGGCCTCGCCCGTCGTGACGTCGACCGTCTGCAGGGCCCGGTTCAGCGAGGAGATCGGCTTCATGGCAGCGCGTACGCGCAACGGCTCGCCGTTCGTTATGCCGCCCTCGAGGCCGCCCGCGCGGTCGGTGATCCGCCTGACGCCGTCCGGGGTGTTGACGATCTCGTCGTGCGCCATGGACCCGCGGGAACGCGCCTGGGTGAACCCGTCACCGATCTCCACACCCTTGATCGCCTGGATCGACATGAGTGCCGTGGCGAGCCGGGCGTCGAGTTTGCGGTCCCACTGGACGTGGCTGCCCAGACCCGGCGGAACCCCGTACGCGAGGACCTCGACGATGCCGCCGAGCGTGTCGGCGTCCTTCTTCGCGGCGTCGACCTCCTCGACCATCCGCGCGCTCGCCTCCGGGTCCATGCAGCGCAGCGGATCGGCGTCAACGCGGCCGGCGTCCTCCGGCAGCGGGACCACGCCCGCCTTGGCGGCCACCGAACCGAGCTCGATCACGTGGGACACGATGTCGATGCCGAGCGCCTGCTTGATCAGGGCTTTCGCGACCGTACCCACGGCGACGCGGGCGGCGGTCTCCCGGGCGGACGCGCGCTCCAGGATGGGGCGGGCGTCGGTGTGCCCGTACTTCTGCATGCCCGCGAGGTCCGCGTGGCCCGGCCGCGGCCGGGTGAGGGGGGCGTTGCGCGCCTGCGCGGCCAGCTCGGCCGGGTCGACCGGGTCGGCCGCCATGACGGTCTGCCACTTCGGCCACTCCGAGTTACCGACGCGGACGGCGACGGGGCTGCCCAGCGTGACGCCGTGCCGGAGCCCGCCGATGACCTCGATGACGTCCTGCTCGAACGCCATCCGCGCGCCGCGGCCGTAGCCGAGGCGCCGACGGGCCAACTCGTGCCCGATCTCGGCGCTCGTCACCTCGACGCCCGCGGGGACGCCTTCGAGAAGGGCGACGAGCGCGGGGCCATGGGATTCACCTGCGGTCAGCCAGCGCAACACGGGCAACAGTCTGGCACGACGCACCCGTCGGCGTCCGCCCACCCACCACTGTCCCGCCGTACGGACACGGGCCGCGGGTTCGGTGGCGCGGCTGACGTCTCCGAATTCGGTTCGACGACTTCCGGGGTCCGGGCGCGGGCCACCGAGGCGCGGGCCTTCGGCGGCCTTCGGGTAGCAGGAGCGGCATGGCGGTGACCGACACGACCGAGGGCGCGTGCCGCTGCCAGGGCGACGGGCAGCACCTCGGCCCAGGTGGCGGGCTCAGCGAGCTGTCGCGGCCGCCATCAGAGCGTTGCGCATCGCCGACTCCGGGGCCGGGTGGAAGCCCGTGAACCGCTCGAACTGGCCCAGGGCCTGCGCCAGGAGCAGGTCGAGGCCGGAGACTATCCGGCAGCCCGCCCGGCCCGCGGACGCCGCGAGGGGCGTGGGCCACGGGTCGTAGAGGGCGTCGAAGAGCACCGTGCCGGGCTGCCAGGAGACCGCGAGGGCGAGCGCGTCGGCCGCACCTTTCGGGACCGTGGAGACGACGACGTCGGCGGCGCACGCCGTGGTGGCGTCGTCCCAGCCGACGTGGTGCAGGGCGAGGCCGAGGGTGGCGGCGACCGGGCTGAGCTCGTCCAGGGCCTCCGGACGGCGGGCCACCAGCGTCACCGAGGCGGCGCCGAGGGCGGCGGCCGCGGCGAGGGCGGCGCGGGCGGTGCCGCCCGCTCCGATGACCGTGACGGTGGGCCTGCCGGTGACGCCGGCGTCGTTCAGGACGCGGACCATGCCGGGGGCGTCCGTGTTGTCGGCGAACCAGCGGCCGTCGGGGCGGTGGACGAGGGTGTTGGCGGCGCCGATGGCGGACGCGGCCGGGGACACCTCGTCGGCGACCTCAAGGGCCACCTCCTTGAGCGGCATCGTCAGCGACAGTCCCGCCCACTCGGGACCGAGGCCCGCGACGAACGCCGGCAGGGCGGCCTCGTCGCACTCGATGGCCTCGTACGACCAGTCGAAGAGCCCCGCGGCGGCGTACCCCGCGGTGTGGATGACCGGGGAGAGTGAGTGCGTGATCGGCTTGCCGAGCACGGCGGCGAGGCGGGTCACTTGATGTTGCAGATCGGGACGCCGTTCCTGCAGGCGATCTGCTTCTTCTGCTCGAACTCGGCGTTGGTCTTCGCGTACGCCATGGTGCCCTTGGTGTCGACGGAGACGAAGAAGAGATTGTCGCTGGGCGGCGGATCCATCGCGCCCTTGAGCGCCGCCTCGCCCGGGTTCCCGATCGGGCCGGCCGGCATGCCCGGCGTGTCGTGCGTGTTGTACGGGCTGGTCTTGTTGTGCAGTTCCGACTTCAGGAGCTGCTCGGAGGGCTTCGCACCCTTGCCGGTGATCGAGAGCCAGTAGTTCACCGCGCTGTCGATCTGCAGGCAGTTGCAGGGGAACTTGCCGGTGTACACGCGGTTGTAGAGAACCCGGATCACGGGGCCCATGTCCTCGTTGTGCATGGCCTCACGCTGCGCGATCGACGCGGCGATCAGCGCCTCGTACGGGGAGATGCCGCGGTCCTTCTGCACCTTGGCGACGAAGCCGAGCTTCTCCATCTCCTCGTTGAAGTGTCCGATCATCGTCCGGAGGATGGCCGTCGCGTCGGCGTTCGGCGGGAACTCGTACGTCTGCGGGTAGAGGAAGCCCTCGATGTCGTCCTTGCGCGCCTGTTTGCCGTCGGTGCGTTTGAACCACCAGTCCGGAAGGCCGAGGGCGATGGGGTCCTTCGCCGCCGCCTGGAACTGGTCGACCGGAATCTTGGTCTGCTCGGCCAGCTTGGCGAAGGTCTCCAGGTACGTGAGGCCCTCGGGGATCGTGACGCCGCGTACCACCCGGTTCTTGGGGTCGAGCAGGGCCGTCACGGCCTGCTCGCCGGACATCTGCTGCTTGACCGTGTAGAACCCGACCTGGATGTTCTTGCTCTTGGAGTTCTTCTCTGCGGCCTGGATGAACGCCGCGGCGCTCTTCACGACATCCTTACCGACAAGCGTGTTGCCCATGTCCGTCAGGGTGTCGTTCGTCTTGATCTCGACCTGGACCGGGTTTGAGCCGGGGCCGTCGTAGTCGGCCGCCGTGAAGAAGTCCTTGACCTTGCCGTAGCCGTACCAGGCGCCGCCACCGAGCAGCCCGAAGAGCAGCAGAACCAGCACGAACGCCGCCGCGGAGCGGCCCCCGCTACGTTTGCGGCGGTGCCCTCGCGGCGTGTGGTCCGGCGCTTCGCCGAACGCCAGGTCCAGTTCGTCGTTCATGTCGTCTGCTCCCGCTGCGCGTTCAGCCGGCTCTGCAGGATCTCCACCGCGGCCGCCTGATCGATGACCGCCCGTTGCTTACGTCCGCGGACACCGCGCTCGGCCAGTCGCCGGGTCGCCACCACGGTCGACATGCGTTCGTCGGCCATGGTCACGGGCACTGGATCTACTGCGATAGCCAAGCGCGCAGCGTACCCGCGCGCATCGACTGCGGCCAGTCCTTCGGCGCCGGACAGCCGGACCGGTAGGCCCACGACGACCTCGACCACCTCATGTTCCACGACAAGGCAGGCTATATCGGCTATATCGGACGGCATGCGATCGTCACCCACAGTAAGGTCCCTGGCCACGGTGACCAACGGACTGGCCAGAATTCCGTCAGGATCACTGACGGCCACGCCGACGCGGACCTTACCCACATCGACGCCCAGCCGCCTGCCCCTCGGCAGTCCCGCCAAAGCCCTTACCCTCCCCAAACAGGTCTAGACCTGTGCCTGCGATCGTGACGGCCCGCGACGGGCCCCCGCAACAACCGGCCGCGTCGCCCGAAGGCGCGGGATCGCCGCCTAGACCCGTCTGGGCTCGCCAAGATCAGAAGCACAGATCCTAAACGATCTCACCGACCGCCTTTTCGACTGCGGCCAGCAACGCCGGCGCCTGCTCGGCCGGCACGCCGCCGCCCTGCGCCAGGTCGGCGTTGCCACCACCGCGGCCGGACAGCGCGCCCTTGACCAGATCCGCAGCCGACACGCCGCGGCTCTTGGCCGCCGCATTGATCGACACGATGAGTGACGCCTTGGCGCCGGAACGCGAAGCCACGGCCACGACCGCGGGTCGCGCGGCGTCGATCTTGCCGCGGATCTCCTGCGCAAGGGTACGCACATCGTTGCCCGCGGCACCCTCGGGCGCCTCGGTGCCCACGTACGCGATCCCGCGCAGCTCCTTGGCCTGCGCGGCGAGCGCACCCGCTCCGCCGAGCACCATCTGGGCGCGCAGCTTCTCCAGCTCCTTCTCCGCGTCCCGCAGTGCCGTGACGGTCTGCTCGACCCGGTCGGCGACCTGCTCCCCCGGTACCCGGAACAGCTCGGCCAGCCGGGACACCATCAGGTGCTCCTTCGCCAGGAAGCCGAACGCGTCGATGCCGACCAGCGCCTCGACCCGACGCACGCCGGACCCGACAGACGCCTCAGAGAGGATCTTGACGAGGCCCAGCTGACCCGAGCGTGCCACGTGGGTACCGCCGCACAGCTCCCGGGCGTAGTCGCCGACCTCGACGACCCGGACCTCGTCGCCGTACTTCTCGCCGAACAGCGCCATCGCACCCAGCCGGCGCGCCTCCGCCTGCGTGGTGACGAACGCATTAACCTCCAGGTCGTTCAGCAGCACCTCGTTGACCTGCTGCTCCACGTCGTGCAACACGCTCGGCGAGATCGCGCCCGGGGTGTTGAAGTCGAACCGCAACCGGCCCGGCGCGTTCAGCGAACCCGCCTGCGTAGCGGTGTCGCCGAGGAAGTTGCGCATCGTCTGGTGGATCAGGTGGGTCGCGGTGTGCGACCGCGAGATCGCCCTGCGCCGGACGACGTCGATCTCCGCGTACGCGGACTCGCCCGCCCGCACCTCCCCCGCCAGCACCCGAGCGCGGTGCACGATCAGTCCCGGCACCGGCGACTGCACGTCGACGACCTCGATACGGCCCCCGCCGACGTTGATGACGCCCGTGTCGGGCTGCTGGCCGCCGCCCTCCGCGTAGAACGGGGTGGTGTCGAGGACCAGCTCGATCAGGTCGCCCTCGCCCGCCGTCGGCACGTTCACGCCGCCCGTGGTGAGCAGGGCGCGGACCCGGGACTCCCGGGCCACCTCGGCGTACCCGGTGAACTCGGTCGGGCCGCCGTCGTCCAAGACCTCCCGGTACGCCGACAAGTCCGTGTGGCCCGTCTTGCGTGCCTTCGCGTCCGCCTTCGCGCGGGTCCGCTGGTCGGTCATCAGGCGGCGAAAGCCCTCCTGATCGACCTGAAGGCCCTGCTCCGCCGCGATCTCCAGCGTCAGGTCGATCGGGAAGCCGTACGTGTCGTGCAGCTGGAACGCCTTGTCACCGGCCAGCTTCGCGCCGCCCGACTTCTTCGTGTCCGCGATCGCGGTGTCCAGGATCGTGGTGCCCGCGCGGAGCGTGGACAGGAACGCCTCCTCCTCCGCGTACGCGTACGTGGAGATCCGCTCGAAGTCGGTCGTCAGCTCCGGATACGACGGCGCCATGCAGTCGCGCGCGATCGGCAGCAGCTCCGGCATCGCCCTGTCCTGCCAGCCGAGCAGGCGCATCGCCCGGATCGCGCGACGCATGATGCGGCGCAGCACGTACCCGCGGCCTTCGTTCGACGGCGTCACGCCGTCGCCGATGAGCATCAGCGAGGTACGGACATGGTCCGCGATCACCCGCAGCCGTACGTCGTCGGGGTGGGACTGGTTCGCCGCGTGGCCGGAGTGCACGCCGTACCGCTTGCCCGTCAGCTCCGCCGCACGCGCCAGGATGGGGTGGACCTCGTCGATCTCGTACAGGTTGTCGACGCCCTGCAGGATCGACGCGATGCGCTCAAGGCCCATGCCGGTGTCGATGTTCTTCTTCGGGAGGTCCCCGACGATCCGGAACTCCTCCTTGCTCTGCACGTCGGCGATCTCGTGCTGCATGAAGACCAGGTTCCAGAACTCCAGGTAACGATCCTCGTCGACCTCCGGGCCGCCCTGCGCGCCGTACGCCGGACCGCGGTCGTAGTACAGCTCGGAGCACGGACCCGCCGGTCCCGGGATGCCCATCGACCAGAAGTTGTCCTTCTTGCCGCGTCGCACGATCCGCTCCGCCGGCACGCCGGTGTCCCGCCAGATCTGGTACGCCTCATCGTCGTCGAGGTAGACCGTCGCCCAGATCCGCTCCGGGTCGAGGCCGAAACCGCCGTCCGTGACGGACTTCGTCGACAGCTCCCAGGCGAGCGGGATCGCGCCGTCCTTGAAGTAGTCGCCGAAGGAGAAGTTGCCGTTCATCTGAAAGAACGTGCCGTGCCGGCTGGTCTTGCCGACCTCGTCGATGTCCGGCGTCCGGATGCACTTCTGCACGCTCACCGCGCGCGAGTACGGCGGCGTACGCTGCCCCAAGAAATACGGGACGAACTGCACCATACCGGCGTTGATGAAGAGCAGGTTCGGGTCGTCGATGGCGGGCAGCGGGGCGCTCGGCACGACCGTGTGGCCGTTGCGCTCGAAGTGCTCCAGAAACCGCTTCTTGATGTCCGCCGTCTTCATCGGGCGCCCTTCTGCTGGTGCTGTCCGTTGTACCCGTTCTCGTTGCGAAGATCGTCGAACTCGTCCTCGAAGAGGGCGCCCTCCGCGAACGCGGCGTGGATCTCCCGTTCCCGCTCGGCCATGCCGTCGCGGACGTCGTCCACGAAGCTACGCACGCTCCCCACGAGGCTGCCAGCCGATTCGGACAGCGACGATGCGATGCCGCCGGGCGTGAACTGCTTCGCCGTCTTCGTGGCCTTGCGCACCACGATCACGCCGACCGCCAGGCCGATCCCCAGCCAGAGCAGACGCTTCACAACACACATTCCTTCCGGGAAATTCAGCTCAGCGGGCGGCGCGTTGCGCCTTGCGCCGCTGCTTGAGGGTGTCGCGCACCTCGCGCTCGGACTCGGCGGACCGGCGGGCGGCGGCCGCGCGCCGCAGGCCGTACCCGAACGAAGCGATCTTCACGAGCGGGTTCGCCGCCGCCGCGGAGACGACCGTGGCGAGGTTCGCGACATTGGCGGTGACGTTCTGGGCGTGCGACGTCATCGTGTCGATCTTCGCCAGCTGGACGTTCACACCGTCCAGGGAGACCTGGACCTGGCCGAGCGCGGTGTTGACGTTGTCCACGGTGGCCGTCACGTTCGCCAGCAGCGGAGCCGTACGGTCGTTGACATCGTTGATCGCACGCGTCGCGGCGTCCACGGTGTGCCGCAACCGCAGGATCGGCACCGCCAACACGAGCACGAGCATCAGGAACGCGCCGGCCGCGACCAGCGCAGCAACCTCTCCAGCACCCACGGAACCATTCCTCCCAGGTGGGCCGGCGCCACGAACAGCACATGGACGGCCCGGTACAGACGTCGGCGAACAACGTGCAGACCCTACCGTCCGTGACGGCTGGGCACGTCACGACGGCGTCGGTGTCGCTTGCTTCAAAGGGTCGACGGCCGGTGTGGCGTCCGGTGTCTCACCGACCAGACCGGGGCCCGGATTCGCGCCGGGCCGGCCACGGTTGTCCGCGATCGCGTCCTGGACCTTGATGGACACCTCGGCCCCAGCGCAGGCCGCAGCCTGCGACGTCGTCGGCTGGCCGTCGGCAGGCTGCTGGTCCGCCTCCGGACATGCGGGGGCACGCACCCAGAGGTCCAACGTGAACTCGTCCCGTCGCCAGCAGGTGTAACTGCCCTCCACCGTCGGCTCGTCCGGGCAGCCCGCCACCTTCCACGGTTGCCACCCGGCCCGAGTCAACGCCGCCTGATACGCCGCCATCGTCTGCTGCACCGGCTCGCTGGAGTGCGCGCTCCGTTCCCGGAAGCGGCATTCGAGCAGGCACCAGCGGTTGCCGGTGCTGCGGTCGTCCGTTTCCGCGGCCAACTGCGGGGCGACGTCGAGGTCGTCCAGCGCGGCGAAGACCGGGTCCCGCGACGCCGTACGGATGCCGAAGAACAGCGGCAGTGCACCGAGCACCACGAGGCTGATGGTCAGCAGGGCGATCATCCGCAGGCGGCGACGTTCGCGCAGCGTACGCCGGAGGTTACCGCCCAGCCCGCCACGTCCCGGCGTGACCTGCTCGGCGCCGGTCGCATCGATCGTGCCGAGCTTGCGTTCACCGGTGTCGGTGATGCCGAGGGGCCGTACCGGTGCGATCGCCACCGACGCCTTGCCGGCGGGCACCCGGACCGCGCGAACCCCTGGGGTCACCGATGCGCTACCGGCGGCGCCGACCGCGACGCTGCCGGTCGTACCGCCACTGGGGTAGATCGGCGCGCCGCCCACCCCGCCGCCCACCGCCGCCAAGCCGGTCGAGGCGCCGGGGACGGGCGGGCGGGCGGCACCGCGGGCGGGGCCCGTCGGCTGGCCCGCGGACGGTTCGTCGATACGCTGCGGCAGCGCCGCGGCGCGGGCCGAGGCCCACACCGGATTGCCCGGTTCGCCCTGTCCCGGGACCATATCGTGGTCCTGGAGACCTGCGGCTGCGCGGGCGGCGTCGCCGCGGCCTGAGTCGGTTCGCCCCCCGCCTGTGCGGCCCGGGTCCGCGCGGCCGTCACCAGGACGGTCGCGGTCCGCGCGTTCCGATCGCGGGCGGTCGCGGTCCGTACCGGACGGGTCGGCGACGAACGGGTCGACGCCGAGTTGATCCGTCGTCGGCGGGCCTTGGCGGCGCGATCCCAGCTGATCGGGTCCGGAAAGCGCCGGGCCGGCTTCGGGGCGACCGGTATCGGGACGGCTCTGGCTCGGGCGACCCGGTGCGGTCCGGCCGGGGTGAACGGCGCCGGGCACGCGCGCGACCGCGGCGGCACCGGGCCCAACGGCACCGGCCCCAGCCGCACCGGCCCCAACCGCACCAGGCCCAACGGCACCGGCCCCGGCGCCTGGGGCGGCACCGGCGGGCTGGCCGTTTCCTGCTGCCACGGACGCGGCGAGAGCCGCCGATCCGGCCTGCGCGCCGTCACGTACCGGTGGACCCGCCGGGCGGGGCGCAGCGGAACGGCCCTGCGTACCGGAACCCGTCGCATCGGTCCCGCGGACCGGGGTGCCGGGTCGAGGCCCGTCGTCGCCCGACCGACGGTCGACCGGACGCGGCGACTCTGGTACGCCGTCCTGGCCGGGCGAAAGCGGACGGTTCACGACCCGACGGTCCTCGCCGGCCCGCCGATCGCCGCCGCCGCGACGCTCGTCGACGTCGGCGGTGTACCCGAGGGCGTGGTGAGGCTCTTCCGGAGCGCCGTGCCGGACTATGGTGCGCGGGTCGATGGCGCCGGTGCTGCCGCGGGTCTCCTGGTGGGGTGAGACCGGGGACGCCGCCATGGAACCGGCTCGGCCCGGCATGACAGGGGCGCGCGCCCCCTGGGGTCCCGGCACGACCGGAGGCAGCGGCACCGGCGACGACGGAGTGCTCGCCCCGGCAAACCGGCGGCCGATTCCGGTGCCGACGGGGGCCTGCCCGCCCGAACCGGCCGTCGGTACGTCAGGCCCCTGGATCCCGGGAACGCGAGCCGAAGCGGCCGCCCCCGGGACACGGGAGCGACTGGGCGGGCCGACGATCGGGTGAGCGCCTGTGGGCGGGGGTTCGGGGGCGTTGCCGCTCGCCGGAACAATGACGGTCGGCTCGGCCACGCCGTGGCGGCCGCCCGACCGGCGAGGTGCGAGGCCGTCCGGGCGGCCGGCGTCGGGACGGCCCCGCTCATAGGAGGCCGGGTCGTACGGGGCCGGGTCGTGCGGGGCGGGGAATGCCGGGCCGGGTGGGCCGGGGAATGCCGGACCGGGTGGGGCGGGGAATGCCGGGCCGGGTGGGGCGGAGCGAGGCCGGACCGTCGGGTGCTCGGCGGAGTGGGCGCCGCCGCGGTAATGGCCCGGAGGAACGGCGCCGGGCGCCTCATGCGAGGTGTAGCCGTACGGGGCGGAACCACCACTACGCGGAGGAACAGCAGCACCACCGCGAGGCGGCACGGCGGCGTCGCGGCCGGGCGAGGCGACCTCAGACCGCGGGGTGACGTCGGATCGAGGGTCGGGGGCCGGCGACGCCGAAGCCGCCGGGGAGGAGGGAGCCGCTGGGCTACCGATGAGGTCGTCGGGACCCGGGGCGCGGCGGCGGCGCTTCGGTTCGGAGACGTCAGCGGCGCCCGGGCCGATGGCGGTGCGTTCTTCCTTGGCGAAACGCAGGTCGTCCAGCCAGCCGGTCTCCTCGCCGCTGATCTCCTGCTCGACGGCGGGGGCGGACTTCCCACGACCGAACCGCCGCCGCGAGCGGCTGGTCTGCTCCTGCCGCTCGTCGTCGGGCCCGTCGGCACCGCGGGATCTCACAGGGTGTCCTTTCCGGCGGGCGTGCCGCCGTTCTCACAGGAGGAAGGCTCCGAATCGGCACCGGCAGAGGCACCGGACAAAGCGGAGGTGGACGACGTACCGGGCGAGCAGGAGGGGGCGGGCGGGGAAGAGGCGGTGGCCGAGGGCAGGCCGCGGACGATGCGACGCAGACGGGGCAGCCGATCGGCAACCGCGCGCTCGGCTCCGTGCTCGGTGGGGCGGTAGTAGTCGACGCCGAGCAGATCATCCGGAGGGTACTGCTGGGTGACCACACCGTGGGGGTCGTCGTGCGGGTAGCGGTAGCCCTTACCGTGGCCGAGGCCCTTCGAGCCGGGGTAGTGCGAATCGCGTAGCCCGGTGGGAACGGAACCGCCGCGGCCGGCCTTGACGTCGGCGAGGGCGGTGAAGATCGCGGTGGTGACGGAGTTGCTCTTCGGCGCGGTGGCGCAGTGCACGACGGCCTGGGCAAGGTTGAGCTGGGCCTCGGGCAGGCCGACGAGCTGGACGGCCTGGGCGGCCGCGGTGGCGACGACCAATGCCTGCGGGTCGGCCATGCCGACGTCCTCGCTGGCGAAGATGACGATGCGCCGGGCGATGAAGCGCGGGTCCTCCCCCGCGACGAGCATCCTGGCCAGCCAGTGCAGGGCGGCGTCCGGGTCCGAGCCCCGCATGCTCTTGATGAACGCACTGGTCACGTCGTAGTGGGCGTCGCCGTCCCGGTCGTATCGGACGGCGGCGACATCGACGGCCTTCTCGGCTGTGGGCAGGTCGATCTCGGTGGCGCCCTGGGCCTCGGCGGAGGCCGCTGCGGCTTCCAGGGCGGTGAGCGCCTTGCGGACGTCGCCACCTGCCAGGCGTACCAGGTGGTCTTCCGCGGGCGGGCTGAGGGCGACGGCGCCGGCCAGGCCGCGCTCGTCGGACACCGCCCGCCGCACCAGGCCACGGACGGACCTCTCCGCCAGGGGCTGGAGGGTGAGCAGGACGCAGCGGGACAACAGCGGAGAGATGACCGTGAAGTACGGGTTCTCGGTGGTCGCCGCCAGCAACGTGACCGTACGGTCTTCGACGGCGGCCAGCAACGAGTCCTGCTGGGTCTTGGAGAAGCGGTGCACTTCGTCGATGAAGAGCACGGTCGGCGTCCCGCCGGTACGGCGTTGCCGCCGGGCCTCGTCGATCACCGCGCGTACGTCCTTGACCCCGGCCGTCAGGGCGGACAGGGCGACAAACCGGCGGTCGGTAGCCCCCGCGACCAGGTGCGCGATGGTGGTCTTGCCGGTGCCGGGCGGCCCCCAGAGGATGACGGACATCGGGCTCTGCCCGGTCACGAGCTGCCGCAGCGGGGCGCCCGGGGCGAGGAGGTGTTCCTGGCCGACGAGCTCGTCGATGGTCTGCGGCCGCATCCGGACAGGCAGGGGCGAGTCCGCGCGGACCGCCGTGAAAGCGGTGGGCGCACCCGCGGCGGACGCGGTGCGCACACCGCCCGACGCGGCCAGGGGGAAGAGGCCGTCGAGCTCCATCGGGACAAACAGTACCGGCCCCGCCTCGGAGGTCGGAAATGTGCCGAGGTGGGACCGGTGCCGGTTTCGTGATCTGGGGGTCAGCCGCGGCCCGGGCGGCGGCCCCGGTACCACCGGCCGCCGCCGGTGCGCGGTCCGCTGCCGACGCCGGCGAGGTAGAGCGACAGCAGCAGGAAACCGATCAGGCTGAGCGTGGCGCCGTTCAGCAGATCGGGGGCTCCAAGGTCGGTGTTGAGGAAGTCGAGGAGCAGGGCGATACCGAAAACGACGGCTGCAGCGATGGCCAGCACAAGATCCTCCGAAGGGGTGTCGGATGGTGCGAGCTGCTGATACCCCGACTGATCGTCAGTCGAAACTCCACCGTGGACCTGATCACGCGACCGTGGGTGACGGGTTTCCGAACGCCGTGCGATGAGGCAGACGTACCAGGCTTCGAGGGGGCCACTGTCCAGGGCCGATAGACCCGTAGCAGGAACACCACGAAGACCTCGCGCGAGCGGCCATGTCGTCGCCGACATAGCCGCTCGCGCCGGTGACCCGAAGGGTCAGTTGCTCTTCTCCACGGGCGCCGCGACGCCCGCGGTCCCCGCGCCCGCGGGCGGCTTCGGCTTTGCGTCGATGCCCGCCTCGAGACGCTGCTGAGGCGTGATCGGGGTCGGCGCCCCGGTCAGCGGGTCGAAGCCGCCACGGGTCTTCGGGAACGCGATGACCTCGCGGATCGACTCGTTACCGGAGAGCAGCATGCAGGTCCGGTCCCAGCCGAGCGCGATCCCGGCGTGCGGCGGCGGCCCGTACTTGAACGCCTCGAGCAGGAAGCCGAACTTGTCCTGCGCCTCATCGGGGCTGATACCGAGCAGGTCGAAGACCCGCGACTGCACGTCCGCGCGGTGGATACGAACGGAGCCGCCGCCGATCTCGTTGCCGTTCACGACGATGTCGTACGCGTACGCGAGTGCCTGGTCGGGGGCCTCCTCGAACCGGTCGAGCCACTCCTCGTTCGGCGAGGTGAACGGGTGGTGGACCGCCGTCCAGCCGCCGTCGTCCGTCGTCTCGAACATGGGGGCGTCGACGACCCAGCAGAACGCCCACGCGTCCTCGTCGATCAGTTTGGCGCGCCTGGCGATCTCGATGCGCGCGGCTCCGAGGAGCTCCTGCGCCTCCCGGCGCTCATTGCTCGCGGCGAAGAAGACGGCGTCGCCGGGCTTCGCGCCGACGTGGTCGGCGAGCCCGTTCAGGTGGTCCGCGGAGAGGTTCTTGGCCACCGGGCCGCGCGGCTCGCCGGTCTCGGCGTCCAGCACCACGTACGCGAGACCGCGGGCGCCGCGGGCCTTCGCCCAGTCCTGCCAGCCGTCGAGCTCCTTGCGGGTCTGCGCCGCGCCACCAGGCATGACGACCGCGCCGACGTAGCCGCCCGCGTCGATCGCCCCGGCGAACACCCGGAACTCGGTGCCGCGCAGGTAGTCGGTGAGGTCGTTGAGCTCGACGCCGTAGCGCAGGTCGGGCTTGTCGGAGCCGTAACGGTTCATCGCGTCGGTCCAGGTGATCCGCGGGATCGGCGTCGGCACCTGGTAGTCCGCCAGCTCACCCCAGAGCCTGCTGACGAGCTCCTCGCCGAGGGCGATGACGTCGTCCTGCGTCACGAAGGACATCTCGATGTCGAGCTGGGTGAACTCTGGCTGCCGGTCGGCGCGGAAGTCCTCGTCGCGGTAGCAGCGGGCGATCTGGTAGTACCGCTCCATCCCGGCCACCATCAACAGCTGCTTGAACAGCTGCGGGGATTGCGGGAGCGCGTACCAGGAGCCGGGCTGCAGCCGGACCGGCACCAGGAAGTCGCGGGCTCCCTCCGGCGTGGACCGGGTCAGCGTCGGCGTCTCGATCTCGTGGAAGTCGCGGGCGTGCAGCACCTCGCGGGCGATCTGGTTGGCCCTGGAACGCAGTTTCAGCGCCTTCGCCGGGCCGGAGCGGCGCAGATCGAGGTAGCGGTACCTGAGGCGGATGTCGTCGCCCGCGTCGACGTTGTCGTCGACGGGCAGCGGCAGTGGCGCCGCCTCGGAGAGCACCTCCAGGGCAGTCGCCGTCACCTCGATCTCGCCGGTGGACAGCTCGGGGTTCTCGTTACCCTCGGGCCGCCTCGTCACCTCGCCGGTGACCGTGACGCAGAACTCGTTGCGCAGGGCGTGCGCGTCCTCCTCACGGAAGACGACCTGCGCCATGCCGGACCCGTCCCGCAGGTCCACGAAGATGACACCCCCGTGGTCGCGCCGGCGGGCGACCCACCCGGCGAGCGTCACCGTCGTACCGGCGTCGCTCGCGCGCAGGCTGCCGGCGTCATGGGTACGGATCACGGAAGAATCTCCTCACACGGGGTCCACGGGGCGCCCGGTCATTGTGTCAGGGCCGCCCCGCGCCTGTGTCGAGCAGGGCCGAACAGGCCTTACGCCGGGACCTTCCACGCTTTCAGCCGCATCGTCACCGTGTCGTCGGTGGCGATGCCCCGCACCTCGATCACCACGAGCTGCGACAGGTCACCCCGGCCCTGCGCCGCATTCAGCGACGTCCAGACGCACAGCACGGATCCCTGCTTGATGGCGACCTTGGAGTCCGGGGCGACCGCGCTGAGGGAGATCCTGCTGTAGCAGTCGTTCGGGGTGATGTCGGGGTTGACGTCGTTGATCGCCTTGACGTCGTCGCCGAGTTGCACGGTGACGGCGTCCGCCGAGGGGCACGATCCGCGCAACGCCAGGTCGAAGCCGGTACTGCCGCTGTCCACCTGCGGTCGGTCGACGTCCAGGTACCTCACCGCGCCGCACGGCGCCTGCACCCGCATCTCGGTGTTGTCGTACTTCAGGTCGAAGACCGTCTGTGCGTTCAGCGACGGGGGCATACTCGGGTCGGCGACGCCGGACGCCGTCCCGCCGGTCGGTTTCGCGGCGCCGCCCGGCGGGGCCACGGAGTTCTGCGGCCCAGCCGTCGACGCCGGGGCGCCGCCGCGCAGGGCGATCGCCTTCGCGTCTGCGGCCTGGTCCATCGCCCGCCAGGCCAGGACCGCCGAACCGGCGGCGACGAGCAGGGCGAGCAACGCGATCGGCCCGGCCCAGTTGCGCTTGCGCGTCTCCTTCGGCGGGGCCGCCGACGCGGGCGGGGAGACGGGCGACAGTGGCGCTGCGGCTCCCGCACCACCGAAGGGCGGCCCGGAAACCGGTGGCCGGGCGGCCGGAGGCACCTGGGCGTGCCCGCTGGGGCGGTGCGGATCGGACGGCACGGGGGGCGGCTGCACGGTCACGACGACTCCTGTGGTCACTCGGGCGGAGGGTTGGGCTCGGCTGCGAAGCTGGGAAGGGGGACGGACGTGACGCGCAGGCCGTGACCCGTCCAAACTGTAAACTCGTCCATCTGCTTACTGTGACGGCTCGATCGGTCCGAGTCACCGCACCGCGGGGACGATAGGGCCTCGTCCAACGGATCTCCATCCCTCGACAAGGTGAGTTCAACGTGACCGGATCCACGGCGGAACCGCCCGCCGACTCCACTGCGGACGCCCGCGCGGGTGGCCTGCGCGGATGGTGGCGCCAGCTGAGCTGGGGGGCCCGGATCGGCGTCGTGTCGCTGCTGGTCGCCGTGATCGGGCTGGTCCCGAGCTTCGGCCAGTGGCTCAAGGACGACACCCGGGGCGCCGGAGCCGCACCGGACGGTAGCGCCACGGTGTTCCCGCCGCCGTCGCCCGCGTCGGCCGGTACGTCCGCGAGCCCGTCGGCGACCGAAGGCGGGCAGAGCCTGCTCACCCTGCCGGTGACCCAGGGTGTGGCGCGCACCGACCGGCCGGATGCGCTGCGCGACGCGGCCGGCTACGACGGCGCCCGGTACGTCGACTGCCCCGACAACCAGAAGTCCCAGATCTCCCAGGTGGTGTACAGGCTCGACCAGCGTTACGGCGGCGTCGCACTCACCGTCGGCGGCTGGGCCGACGGCGGCGCGAAGGACCGCCTCCTCCTGAAGATCTATGTGAACCTGCCGCAGCGCGACGGCACGATGGTCAAGGAGTACAAGACCTTCGCCGACGTGACCGCGAACGGCCCGGAGAAGGAGCTGACCGCCCGCGTCCCGGGCGCCCGCGATCTTGTGCTCGAGCTGGAGTGCGAGAAGCCGCACCAGATCCTCGTACTCCGTAGGGCGACCGTCACAAGCTAGGGTCTACCGCCACGAATTGGCGCGGATCGTCGCCCGGTCGGCGTCGACGGCGACGACCTCCAGAAGGACGATCCGGCCGGTCGTGGCGCGTACGCACAGGGCAGCGCCCGGTTTGATGGGCACGGTGGTTCCGGGGTCGAGTGGAGTGTTACGGATCTGCTGCTCGCACGCCTGGGCGGTCCGCCCGGCGCCACCCTGCCCAGGCTCACCGCCCCGACTGGACGCGGGCGGGCCGGACGCGGACAGGCTGGACACGGGCGAGCTGGACGCGGGCGCCGCAGGCACGGGCATCGCGAACGAGGCGCCCGCGTTCGCGCCCGGCCCCAGCCGGAGAACCGACGAAGCTCCCCGGCACGCGCGTCGCGGGGTGGGCTCGGCTGCGGGCGACTCGCTGACGGAGATGTGCGGCTCGTCGGCGTCGAGGAACATGGTGGCGGCGCAGCCGAGCGGGATGATGAGTTCGCGGTTGGTGTAGCCGGGCGGCGGGGTCGGGGACTCGGCCTGGGCTGGCCCGGACGGGGGCGGGCCGCCGGACGGTTCGACGAGGACGGTGCCGTCGCCCGGTGGCCCCGTGACCGGGGGCGGCTGCGCTGACGGGGACAGGGCGGCTGCGTTCCCGGCCAGAGCCCGGGCGGTCTGCGCCTGGTCGAGCGCGCGCCATCCGAGCACAGCGGCGAGCACCGCGCCGCTGAGCGCGAGGACGCCGAGCAAGACGGCGAATGCGGGGCGGCGGGGGCGGGCGGGCGCCGGTTCGGGGGGCGGGTTGAGGCGTACGGTGGGGCCGTCCGACATCGATTCCAGGAACGGCACGGGTCGCGGGGCGGAAGGCGCAGAGCGTCGGCGTCCGAACACGGTGGACTCCTGGGACGTGAGGGATGGAACGCCCGGAGGGGACATATCAACGCGCAAATGGGCGTACCGGTACGTTAGGCCCCGAGCGGGTGATCAGCCCATCCCTCTGCCCGGTGACCCAGCCCGACGGGGTACGCCGTCAGGTCAAGCGAGACGGTCCAACAGGTACCGCGATCGTGAAGGAGATGGTCATACGCACGAACGGCACCGCGGCCAGTTGACAGGGAAGCTGTTGACAGTCTCCTGACCACCGCCGCGGAGGGCCCGCATCGACGCCTGCACCCGACACTCCTCGCTTCGAGGAAGAGGCCGGCGACGCCGTACCCGGACAGTGATTCCCGGCGGCGAAGGCTTCAGTCGCACCGACGCCTACCGATCAGGACGCAGACGAGTCCCGGACACGGAAGGCGGACCGATGAGCGTCGATGTGCCGAGGCGGCCGCGGATTTCGTGGCCCTGGTTGCTGGGGGCGTTCGTCGCCGTGGAGGCGGCGCTGACCCTGGCCTACGCCGCCGGGCGCGGGCACGAGCTGGGGCAGGCGGTGGTGTTCGTCGCCGCGAGCCTGGTCTCCGTGGTGGCGATCGTCGCCGGGATCGTGGTGTTCCGGCCCGCGAAGCGGGGCATGTGGGTGTGGCTGGCGAGTGGCCAGGCGTGCTACTTCGTGGCCTGGGCCTGCGTCGTGATCCCGGTGGCCAGGGGCTACGCCCTTCCGTTCCCCTCCTACGCCGACGCCCTCTACCTCGGTTCGTACGCGGTGACGGCGGTCGCCCTCATGCGGTTCATCCGGGCCCGCGGCGTCGGCGCGGACCGCTCCGCGCTCCTCGACGCGCTGGTCACCACGGTGCCGTTCACCGGCGTGCTCTACGTCTTCGTCATCGGGCCGACGCTCGCGAGCTCGGAGATGCCCTGGCCCGCCAAGACCGTGGCGGTCGCCTACCCGGCGTTCGACATCTGCCTGCTGGCCCTGGTGAGCAGGCTGCTGCTCGGCGCGGGCCGGCGCAGCCTGTCGGTGCTGCTGCTGTGCGGGTGGGCGGGTGCCCAGCTCCTGGGCGACCTCTTCTACGGCATCTACCAGGTCAGCGGCACGTTCACGTACAGCTCCTGGACGCAGTACGCCATGATCGCGACGTTCGTCCTCATCGGTGCGGTGGCGCTGCATCCGAGCATGCGGGAGCTGGCCGAGGCGGCCGAGACGCCGAGGGTGTCCGGGCGGGGCCGTGTCCTCGCGCTCGGGGCCGCGGGCCTTGCCCTGCCCGGGCTGGCCGTCTACGTGGCCCTGCGCGGCCAGCGGAGTGAGTCGGTGGTGCTCTCCAGTGCGTTCGCGTTGATGCTCGTTCTGCTACTCACACGGGTTGCCGACCTGATCGCGGGTGTCGTCGCAGCCTCCCGGCGGGAACAGGAGCAGGCGCGGGCGAACGAGGAGCGGATGCGCCAGTTCCTCGAAGCGGTCCCGATCGGCGTCACCGTGATCGACGCGCATTCCGGCGAGCCGACCTATGTCAACAGCACCGCCCGTAGCCTCCTGGGTTACGACCCGCTGCAGGTCACCGCCTCGCCGGTGCTGCCCAACCTGTACCTGTCGGGCACCGACGAACCGTACCCGCATGAGCAGCTGCCCACGGTGCGCGCCCTGCGCGGGGAGTTCATGGGAGTCGATGACGTCGAGGTCAGCCTTGACGGCGGACAGCGGCGCCGGTTGCTGGTCGTGGGCGCACCCATCCGCGACGGGCAGCGGCTGCGGTACGCCATGACGGCGATCCGCGACGTCACGACCGAATACCGGATGGCCGAGGAGCTGCACCGGCTGTCGATCCTCGACGAGCTCACCGGGGTCAACAACCGGCGCGGGTTCCTGCTCGTCGCCCGCGGGCAGCTCAACGCGGCCCGGACCGACGGGCACCGGGCCGCGCTGTTGTACCTCGACCTCGACGGCCTCAAGGAGATCAACGACACCATCGGACATCACGCCGGCGACGCGGCGATCCGCACCATGGCCGAGATCCTGCAGTCCAGCACCCGGCGGAGCGACATCGTCGGGCGGCTCGGCGGCGACGAGTTCTGCGTCCTGCTCGTCGGCGACGCCGCGAGCACCCCCGACGCTGCGGTGGTGGAGCGGATCAGCGAACTCGTGGCCCGGTTCAACGCGACCGCCAGGCTGCCGTACCGACTCGCCTTCAGCATCGGCAAGGCGTTCTTCGAGCCCGGCGACCCGGCCACCCTTGACGACCTCCTGGCCCACGCGGACGCCGCGATGTACGAGGTCAAGCGCGCCCGCCGCGGGACGGGTCCGCTGCGAATGAGGGTTCCGAGCCCGGCGGCGCCCGCCAGCGGGCCTGGCCGACGCCCGGAGCGCTGGGCAGGCGCCTGAGGAGTGTCGGCGTCGCCTCGCGCACGATGTCGTGCATTTCCGGAGAGTGATCTTGAGATGCCGTGTCGTCATCGCATGAGGGAAACAAGTCGGTAACTTCTCCCTGGAAGCATCGCTTCGCGACCCACCGGGAGGACCACGTTGTTCCTCAGTCAGCACGAACAGGAACGCCTGCTCGTCCACGTCGCCGCCGACGTGGCCCGCCGGCGCCGCGAACGCGGCCTGCGCCTCAACCACCCGGAGGCGACCGCAATCATCACCGCGTTCCTGCTCGAAGGCGCCCGCGACGGCCGTACGGTCGCGGAGCTGATGGAGACCGGGCGGCACGTGCTGACCCGCGACGACGTCCTCGACGGGGTGCCCGACATGCTCGTCGAGGTGCAGGTCGAGGCGACATTCCCCGACGGCACCAAGCTCGTCACCGTGCACGGGCCGGTCTCATGAAGCCGGGAGAGATCCTGCCCGGTACCGGCGACGTCACCATCAACGCCGGGAAGCCGGTGCTGTCGATGGGCGTCAGCAACATCGGGGACCGGCCGGTCCAGGTCGGTTCGCACTTCCACTTCGCCGAGGCGAACACGGCGCTCGACTTCGACCGGGACGCGGCGTGGGGACACCGGCTCGCCGTACCGGCCGGGACGTCGGTGCGCTTCGAACCGGGCGTACCACGAGATGTGGAGCTGATCCCGCTCGGCGGGCGCCGGATCGTGCCGGGCCTGCGTGGCCTGGCGGGCGGCCCGCTCGACGCGACCCCGGCCGAGCCGATCCCCGACGATTTCCCGCACCAGGCGGCCCCGCATGAGGTCCCGCCGAACGGGGACATCTCGTGAGCACGATGGACCGGCGGCGGTACGCCGCCCTCTACGGTCCCACCGCGGGTGACCGGATCCGGCTCGCCGACACCAACCTGCTGATCGAGGTCACCGAGGACCGGTGCGCGGGCGGCGACGAGGCGGTGTTCGGCGGCGGGAAGGTGATCCGCGAGTCGATGGGCCAGTCCAGGGCCACCCGCGCCGAGGGCACTCCGGACACGATCATCACGGGCGCCGTCGTGCTCGATCACTGGGGCGTCGTGAAGGCCGACCTCGGGATCCGCGACGGGCGCATCGTCGCGCTCGGCAAGGCCGGGAACCCGGACACGATGGACGGAGTCCATCCCGACCTGGTGATCGGGCCGGGAACCGAGGTCGTCGCGGGCAACGGCAAGATCCTCACCGCCGGGGCCATCGACTCGCACGTACACCTCATCTGCCCGCAGATCCTCGACACCGCGCTCGCGTCCGGCGTCACCACGATCATCGGCGGCGGCACCGGCCCCGCCGAGGGCACCAAGGCCACCACCGTCACCCCCAACGCCTGGCACCTCGCCCGCATGCTCGAAGCCGTCGACCCGTGGCCGGTGAACGTGCTGCTCCTCGGCAAGGGCAACACCGTCTCCGAAGAGGCCATGTGGGAGCAGCTGCGCGGCGGCGCGGGCGGTTTCAAGCTGCACGAGGACTGGGGTACGACCCCGGCCGCCATCGACGCCTGCCTGCGTGTCGCCGAGGTCTCGGGCGTACAGGTCGCCATTCACACGGACACGCTGAACGAGGCCGGGTTCGTCGAGGAGACCCTGCGCGCGATCGGCGGGCGGTCCATCCACGCGTACCACACGGAGGGCGCCGGGGGCGGGCACGCGCCGGACATCATCACCGTCGCCTCGCACCCCAACGTGCTGCCGTCGTCCACGAACCCCACCCGGCCCTACACCCGCAACACGCTCGACGAGCACCTCGACATGCTGATGGTCTGCCACCACCTCAACTCGGCGGTGCCGGAGGACCTCGCCTTCGCGGAGAGCCGGATCCGGCCCACCACGATGGTCGCCGAGGACCTGCTGCACGACCTCGGGGCGATCTCGATGATCGGCTCCGACTCGCAGGCCATGGGCCGGGCCGGTGAGGTGATCATCCGGACCTGGCAGACCGCGCACGTCATGAAGGCGCGTCGTGGCGCCCTGCCCGGAGACACCGACGCCGACAACATGCGGGCCCGGCGGTACGTCGCGAAGTACACGATCTGCCCCGCCATCGCGCACGGCATCGACGACGTCGTCGGCTCCGTCGAACCCGGCAAGCTCGCCGACCTCGCCCTCTGGGACCCGAGGTTCTTCGGGGTACGCCCGCACGTCGTCATCAAGGGCGGCATGATCGCGTGGGCGCAGATGGGCGACGCGAACGCCTCCATCCCCACCCCGCAGCCGATGCTGCCCCGCCCCATGTTCGGCGCGTACGGCCGCGTCCCCGCCGGGACCAGCGTCGCCTTCGTGGCGCCGGCGGCGCTCGACGCGCTGCTCGCCGACCGGGTCGGCATCCGGCGGTCCCTCGCACCGGTCGCCCACACGCGTACGCGCGGCAAGGCCGACCTGCCGCTGAACGACGCGCTACCCCGGATCGAGGTGGAGCCGGACACCTTCACCGTCCGAATCGACGGCGACACCTTCGAGCCCGGACCGGTCACCGAGCTGCCGATGGCCCAGCGGTACTTCCTGTTCTGATGTCGTCGCTCGCCACCCTCCTCGTGCTCGCGGACGGACGGCTGCCCGCCGGATCGCACGCGCACTCGGGTGGGCTGGAGGAGGCGGTCGCCACCGGGCGGGTACACGACGTCGCATCGCTGGACGGGTTCCTGCGCGGGCGGCTCGCCACCACAGGCCGGGTAACGGCGGCGTTCGCGGCGGTGGGCTGTGCCCGTACCACTGCCTGGGCGGAGCTGGACGCGGGCCTGGACGCGCGGACGCCCTCGCCGGCGCTGCGACGGGCGTCGCGCAACCAGGGGCGCGCGTTGCTGCGGGCCGCTCGGTCGCTGTGGCCGGTCGACGCCCGCGACCTGCACCACCCGGTGGCCGTCGGCGCGGTCGCGGCCGCCGCCGGTCTGGGACCGCGCGAAGCCGCGGTCGCGGCGACCCACGGCGTCCTGACCGGCCCGGCCACGGCGGGGGTGCGCCTCCTGGGCCTCGACCCGTTCGCGGTGCACGGGCTCCTCGCGCGGCTTGCCCCGCAGGTCGACGCCCTCGCCGAGGGCGCCGTGCTCCGCCTCGACGACCCGGTGGACGACATGCCCGCCGACAGCGCCCCGTTGCTCGACCTCGGCGCCGAACACCACGCCACCTGGGAGGTGCGTCTCTTTGCATCCTGAAGCCGTCGTCCCCGCGTCCCACCACCACCCGCAGCACGACGACCAGGTGCCGCACACCCACCCCGACCCTGGCGTCGACCCGCATCCGGCACTCGCCAACGTCCTGCGCGCGCTGCGGGTCGGGATCGGCGGCCCGGTCGGTTCCGGCAAGACCGCACTGGTCGCAGCCCTGTGCCGGGCCCTCGGCGACGAACTGCGCCTCGCCGTCGTCACCAACGACATCTACACGACCGAGGACGCCGACTTCCTGCGCCGCAACGGGGTCCTACCCGCCGACCGGATCCGCGCCGTCGAGACCGGTTGCTGCCCGCACACCGCCATCCGCGACGACATCTCCGCCAACCTCGACGCCGTCGAGGACCTCGAATCCACCTTCCCCGCCCTGGACCTCGTGCTCGTCGAGAGCGGCGGCGACAACCTGACCGCCACGTTCAGCCGCGGCCTCGTCGACCGGCAGATCTTCGTCGTCGACGTCGCGGGCGGCGACAAGGTTCCCCGCAAGGGCGGTCCGGGCGTCACCACCGCCGACCTGCTCGTCATCAACAAGATCGACCTCGCGCCGCTGGTCGGCGCCGACCTCGCCGTCATGGAACACGATGCCGCCGCCCGCCGCGGCGACCTGCCCACCGTGTTCCTGTCCCTGGTCGGCGACCCCGCCGCGGCCCCGGTCGCGAACTGGGTCCGGGGAATCGTCGCCTCCCGCTCCCCCATCGCCGGGTGACCACCGCCGCCACGCCCGCCGGCTCTGCCGCGGCCCTCACCGCCGGCCCGTCCGCGGTCCTGCCAGCCGGATTCTCCGCCACGCCCGGACGCGCCGACGGTGGCACGGCGCGGCTCGGCGTGTCGGAACGGTCCGGCTCCAGCGCCGGGATGCGGGCGGTCGCGCGGATCGTCGCAGTCGCCGACGGGGGGACCACCCGGCTCGCCGTGCTGCGCGGTGAGGTGCCGCTGCTGCCGCGCCGCACATTGTCGCCCGGCCCCGGCATGACGGTGCACCTCGTCGGCGGCGCCGCCGGGCCCCTCGGCGGGGACGACCTGCGCGACGACATCGTCCGCGGCCGGCACGGCGAGGAATCCGGCACGGTCCGCACCGACACCACCGTGCGGTACGCGGGCCGCACCCTGCACCGCCACACCCTGTCCGTCGGCCCCGGCACCGGCTCCGCCGCGATCCTCGGCCGGCATCGGGTATTCCGCTCGGAGCTGGTCGTGAACGCCGGCAACCCGTGCACGCCGTACGCCGCGCCGGGCGTCACGGTCATGCCGCTCGCCGGCCCGGCCACCCTCACGTACGCGCTGGATCGGCCGTTGCCGACGGGTCCGTAGGGTCCGTACCGTTACCTTTCAGTGCGCTTTAGCAAGCACACGGTTGGTAGTCCTGCCTTGCGGCGGAACGGTCCCGGTCTGACCCACGGGTGTGGTGCCGGGTTGACGCTTCACTGCCACCTGCCCGCGGATGCGGGTCTTCTGGTCGGCTCCACGTCCTGCCACCGGGCCACTCCCGGCGGTTTCGAACTCAGCCGCGAGGGCGGCCAGGTTCAAGGCGGCGTTGCGGTCCCGGTCCATGATCAGGCCGCACGCCTCGCAGTGGTACTTACGCTCGGACAGGGCGAGCTTGGCTTTCGCCGCGCCGCAACCCGAGCAGGTCTTCGAGGACGGATACCAGCGGTCGGCCACCAGCAGCCGACCACCGTTCCATTCGGTTTTGTAGGTGAGCTGGCGGCGAATCTCCGCGAACCCGGCGTCAGCAATGTGCCGGGCCAGTCGCCGGTTGCGCAGCATCCCGGTCACGTTGAGGTCTTCGACCACGACCGTGCCGTGCTCGCGGGCCAAGCGGGTGGTGAGCTTGTGCAGGCCGTCGCGGCGCAGGTTCGCCACGCGGGCGTGCGCGCGGCCGAGCCGGGCCGCGGCGCGTTCCCACCGCTTCGACGCCCGCTGGCCGGTTCGCCGATCCGGGCCGGTCTTGCGGGACAGCGCCCGGCCCAACGCGCGGAGCCGCGCCTGCTCGGCGACCAGATGACGCGGGTTGTCGACCAGCTCGCCGGTGGACAGCACCGCGAGGTGTTTGATCCCGACGTCCACGCCCACAACCGACTGCGGCCGGGCGGGGGTTCGGTCGGCGCGCTCCACTTCGACGCAGAAGGAGACGTGCCAGCGCCCACCGTTCCGTCGCACCGTCGCGGACATGATGCGGGCGGTGCCGTTGTCGATGCGGCGGGCCAGTTTGCGGGCGGACTCGTGCAGCTTCAACCGACCCAGCCGGGGCAACACCACGTGCATGCGGTCGGGCTCGACGCGGATCGCGCCGGTGGTGAAGCGCACGGACGGGGTGGTGCGGCGGCGGGACTTGAACCGGGGGAACCCGACCGGACGGCCGGCACGCTTCCCGGCGCGGGAGTCGGCCCAGTTCTTCAGGGCACGGGCGAGTGCGTCGAGGCCGGTGTTGAACGCCTCCTTGGACACCTCGCCCCACCACGGGGCCGCCTGCGGCTTTGCGGCGTTCCACGCCTTGCGCAGTCCGGCGAGCGACCACGACAGCGACGGAGTCAGCAACTCCTCCGGCACACCGTAGGAGTGCTCGGCGGCCCTCTGGTCCATAACCGCCTTCACGCGCGCGAGCGCCCAATTGTGGGCTACGCGCACTGCCCCGGCGTGTGTGAGGACGTCGCGTTCCTGGCGTGCAGTGAGGTCGAGGGCGAATCGGTACGCCTGGATCGTCTTCACGCCGGTTTATCCTCGGTGGCGGCTTCGACCGCGCGTCGGGCACGGTTCGCGGCAGCGCGACGACCGTACAGTCGGGCACACAGACTGGTGAGGATCTCGGTCACGTCGCGGACCAAGTCGTCATCGACCTCAGCCGGATCGACCACCAGCAGACGCCGGCCCTGAGCGGTCAACGCAGCCTCGACATATTCGGCACCGAACCGGGCGAACCGGTCCCGGTGCTCGACCACGATCGTCGACACGGTCGGGTCGCGCAACAGGGCGAGGAACTTCTTGCGGTGCCCGTTCAGCGCGGACCCGACCTCGGTGACCACCCGGTCCACGCCGAGTTTCTGGCCGGTGGCCCAAGCGGTCACGCGGGCAACCTGTCGGTCCAGGTCGGGTTTCTGGTCGGCCGACGACACCCGGGCGTACACCACCGTCTGCCCGGTCTCGACCGACGCGCCGGTGACCGGCTCTCCGACCATGATCAGTCGGCCGAGGCGGTAGGTGGGAACGGGCAGTGTTCCGGACCCGTAGCGACGACGTGCCGTCGCGTACGAGATCCCGGATGCCGCTGCCCACTCCTTCAAGTTCACGACGCCAACTATAGCTGACTAGTGAGCACTAATGACGACCGACACGCGAGCAGTTACAGCCCCGGGGGGGGGGCCCCGGGGGGGGGGGGGGGCGGGGGGCGCGCCGGCGGGGGGGGGGGGGGCGGCCGCCACGGCGATCGGGACGCCGTGGTGATCCGTCAGGGCGAGCCGGGTGTGCAGGTTGCCGTTCTCCGCGATGCGGGCGAAGTAGTCCGTGCGGCGCCGCCCGACGAGGGTGTCGGACCGTGGTGTGCTCGCCAGCTCCGGCGCCAGGGTGCTGTTCAGGCCGTCGCGGAGCATCCGCAGGGCTTCGGTACGCATCTGGGAGATCCGGGACTCCGTCACGCCCAGCTGTGCGGCGATCTCGCCGATCGGGCGCTCCTGCAGGAACGAGCCGGTGACGACGTGCCGCAGCCGTTCCGGCAGGGCCTGAACGGCCTGGTGCAGGTAACCGAGGCGTTCGCGGCGCAGCAGCAGGTCCTCCGGGCCGTCGGCCTGTTCCGTCACCATCTCGTCGGCGACGCCCGAGGCGAAGCCCTGGAGGCTGAGCAGGGCGGCCTTCTGCACGTCGTCGTCGTGCGAAGCCACCTCGTCGACGCTGATGGCGAGCATCTGCGCGACTTCGTGGTCGTTCGGCGTACGGCCGAGCGCCGCGGTGAGTTCCTGGCGTGCACCGTCGATGCGGCGGGCCCGGCTGCGCACCGAGCGGCTGGCCCAGTCCTGGCCGCGCAACTCATCGAGCAGGGCGCCGCGGATGCGGACGGCGGCGTACCGGTGGAACGGGATGCTCCGGCTCGCGTCGAACGACCGGGCGGCACCCAACAGGGCGGCGAATCCGGCCGAACAGAGGTCGTCGGCGTGGATGTGGGCCGGAACGCGGGAGAGTAACTCCCGTACGAGATGGCCGACGACTGGCATGTTGTCCCGCACGAGGTTTTCGATCTCGCGGGGGTCTGGCGTGGCGACCGTGAGGTCGGAGGTTTCGGCGGGACGCTCGAGTAAGCCGTTCACGTGGTCCTCCTGTTCGTGTGAGCCGATGGGCTGACCGGCTGACGAGGAGGACTCTCGGCGTTCACGGGTGCAGTGGCAGCCGAATCCGGTTGCTATTGAGTTGTAATCCGGTGAGAACGCTCAGTCACGGCGTGGCGCCGCGCCGGGTGGTGGCGGATGTCAGCCCGCGAGCGCGGCCCGCTGCGAGCCGATCATCAGCGGGGCCATGTGCGAGATCTGGGTACGCGCCCAGCCCATCCGGGCGACGGCGATCTCGGGGTGGTCTCCGAACTCGGTGGCGACCTTCGCGGCGCACCCGTCGCTGCCATGCCGCAGCAGCGTCGCGGTGACGGCCTGCTCGACGGCGAAGGACGCCGGCGCATCGGACGGCTGCAGGTCGGAGACGAACAGCGCTTCGGCGGCCAGGTCCAGAACGGTGCTGATCATGACTACTCCCCCGGTTACATACACCCTCTACCTGTGATGTACATAACCCCTTCGGGGGTGCGCAATCGAGAACCGGACGGTTGCGAGCCGGTTGTGTCGCGAAAGTCGCACAGTTGACGTAGGTCAGCGACCCGTCGAACCGTCGATCTTTCTCCCGGCGGATGTCCGCGTGTCCGGGCGTGACGCGCCGTCTCCTCGATCATGTGCACGAGAGTCCAGCGCATCGCCGCAGCCCGTCGAGCCTCGCCGCCACCGCGGCCCAGCGATCCCCACCCACGGTCCTCATGAGAACCCCGGAAAGACCGGTCGTCGCCCGACCGTCCACTCACATCCGTCAATCGGCCGGGGTGGGCCTGGGGGACGAATACCCGATACGACGCCATCTCGTATACCGGGAGGACATCAGAGCGCGCCCACGCCCACCAGTCCGGCCTGCGCGGGAACCGCGCCCAGTTCCGCCAGGAGCTCCGTGATCGCGTCAAGGTCCTCGTAGCAGACAAGGATCACGTCGCCCGGGTTCGCCATCGCGACGGCCTGGGGCAGCGCCTCACGCGCGTGCGTGACCCGTTCGCAGCGGGCGTTGGAGCGGCGGGCGCGTACCTCGCGGTGGATCAGGGCCGGCACCTCGCCGGGCGTACGCCCGCGCAGGTCCTCGTCCTCGTAGACGACGATGCGGCTGAAGCCGTCCGCCACCACCTGGGCGGACGCGGCGAGCAGGTCGTCGCGTCGGTCGCCGGGCAGGGTGATCGCCGCCAGGCAGCGGTCCCGCCCGAACAACCGGTGCAGCGTACGGGTCACCGCGGCGAGCGCCGCCGGATTGTGCGCGTAGTCGACGAAGAGGTAGACGTCGTCGCGCCGGAGCAGGGTGCCCCGGCCCGGATTGTCGTGCCGGGCGTCGAACGAGGCGATCCGGTCGACAACGGTGTCGTGGCCGGCCCCGAGCGATCGTGCCGCGGCGATCGCGGCGAGCGCGTTGGCGATGGCGTGCGCGGCGGCACCCCCGTACGCCCCGGGCAGCTCCACCGTGCGCACGATCGGCGTACGCCTCGATCCGACGGCCTGCACGAGCCAGCCGTCCTCGGCCAGGTACGCCGTCCCGCCCCGGGCCAGATGCGTACTCAGCGTCGGGTTCTGCGGGTCGGTGCCGAACCAGACGATGCGCTTTCGGTCGGCGCGGACGCGGGGACGGTCGACGAGGGTGCGTACCCACGGGTCGTCGGCGTTGAGCACCAGTGTGCCGCCGTCGCGGACCCGTTCCGCGACGAGCGCCTTGACGTGGGCGATGTCCTCGATGCTCTCCAGCCCGTCCTGCCCGAGGTGGTCGGCGGTGATGTTGGTGATGACGCCGACGTCGGTCCAGTCGTAGCCGAGTCCGCGGCGCAGGATGCCGCCGCGGGCGGTCTCCAGGACGGCGACCTGCACCGTGGGGTCGCCGAGGACGGTCTGCGCGGAGCGGGGGCCGGTGGCGTCGGCGCGCAGCACCGCACGGCCGTCGATGCGCACGTCGTCGGTCGTGGCGAGGCCGACCTTCACCCCTGACCCGCCGAGCAGGTGCGCGGCCAGCCGGGCGACGGTGGTCTTGCCGTTGGTGCCGGTGACGGCGACGGCGGGGATGCGACCGTCGGAGCCCGCCGGGAACATCGCCCCGACGATGGTCTCGCCGACGTCGCGGGCCCGGCCCTGCACGGGCGCGAGATGCATCCGCAGCCCCGGAACGGCGTTCACCTCGATCACGCCGGCCTCGACGTCGGCGGGCTCGTGGACGGCGGCCAGCGGCGCGGCGATGTCGGGCAGCCGCAGGTCGATCCCGGCGATGTCGAGCCCCACGATCCCGGCGACCCGCACGCAGAGCCGTGCCACGTCCGGGTGCATGCGGTCGGTGACGTCCCGGCTGGTGCCGCCGGTGGAGAGGTTCGCGTTGTCGCGCAGCCACACCGTCTGCCCGGCGATCGGGACGCTGTCGAGGCCGAGGCCCTGCCGGGCGAGCAGGTGCCGGGCGGCGTCGTCGACGGTGAGGCGGGTCAGCGTACGGGTGTGGCCGTCGCCGCGGCGCGGGTCGGCGTTGGCCTGGCCGATCAGCCCGGACACGGTGTGCTCGCCGTCCCCGACGACATGCGCGGCGACCCGTTCCGCAGCGGCCACCGCCTCGCCGGACACGACGAGCACCCGGTAGTCGCGCCCGCCGAGCTGCCGTTCCACGACGACGTCCCCGCCGATCGAGGCGTACGCGTCCCGTACGTCGTCGGAGCTGCTGAGGTTGAGGTGCACGCCGCGGCCGTGCCGGCCGTGCCGGGGCTTGGCGACGACGGGCCCGCCCAGGCGCGCGAAGATCCGCTCCGCCTGCTCGGCGGAGGCGGCGATCCCGCCGGCGGGAACCGGGATTCCCGCATCGTCGAGGAGCTGCCGGGTGAGTTGCTTGTCGCAGGCGATGTCGACGCCGACCGCGCTCGTCCGGTCGGTCATCGCCGCGCAGGCGAGCCGGCGGCGGTTGCCCCAGCCGAGCCGCAGCAGGCTGGTGTCGCCGATCCGCTCGACGGGGACGCCGCGGCGCCGGGCGGCGTTGATGATCGCCTCGGTGCTGGGCCCGGCGGCGTCGCGTTCCCCGACGGTACGCAGGTCGGCAAGCCGGTCCCGCAGGGCCTGCGCGACTTCGGCGTGCCGCTGCGGGTCGCCGTCCCCGTCGACCGTCGCCGTGACCAGTTCGAGCGCCGTCTCGACCAGGTTCACCGGGAGGGCGGAATGTGGATCCTCGTCGAGGGGGCACTCGACGATGACGTCGTAGAGACCCGGCTCGCCCGCGTACACGGTCCGGCCGAAGCTGACCTCGCGGCCGATCAGCTGGGAGAGTTCCAGGCACACATGCTCGGTGATGTGTCCGAAGTACGTGCCGCCGCGCAACCGGCTGACGAATCCGCCGGGGGCGCCCGATGCGCAGTGGTGGTCGGTGAGGCCCGGCAGGATCCGCAGCAGCCGCTCGGTGAACCCGGCGACGTCGGTGCTCTCCCGCCCCGTCAGCTCGTCCAGCCGCAACCTGGCGATCATCGCCGGACGGGACAGGTAGACGTTCGGCCCACGCAGGTGCCGGGTGTGCAGGAGCTTCATGCCGGATCCCCCAAATCGTTTACGGCGGCGGTCGACGGGCATCGGCCGGTCAGTTCGTAGGTGCAGCCCTCGGGCAGCACGTGGATGCGCGCGTTGGTCAGTGCGATCGGCCCGTCGCCGTCGGCCGGCACCTGGATCAGGTCGGCTGCGCCCGCGTCGACGACGGTGACCGAACCGCTGCCGATCACCTCGAGACGGTCCCCGTCGACGAGGATCGCGGTGTCCTCGTCGATGCCGAGGCCAAGCTCGTGCGGGTAGAGCGCGACGGCGCTGAGCAGCCGGTTCAACCGGCCGCGCTCGGTGAAGTGCATATCGATGAGGACGCCCGGCAGGAACTCCAGGCCGGGGCCGGTCTGCACGCTGGCCGTGGTCACACCGGCCTGGTCACCGCCGACGATCATCGTGCTCGCCATCATGGCGGCGCCGGCGCTGGTTCCGGCCACGACCAGCTCGCCCGCGCCGACGCGGGCCTGCAGGAGGGAGTCGCAGCGGGTTCCGCCGAGGACGGTGGTGATCCGGCGCTGGTCACCACCGGTGAAGAAGACCCCGGTGGCGTCGGCGAGCACGGAGACGGCCTGGTCGGAGTTGGCCTGTTCCCGGGTGATGAGCCTGAGTGGGTGCACGACGAGGGCGCCGCAGGCGTGGAAGGCCTCGGCGTACTCCTTCTCGAGGATGTCCGGCTCCTCGCTGGCCGTGGCGATGACGACGAGCACGGCGTCCGGGCCGCCGGCCAGGTCGACGAAGCGGCGCAGGATGGCGGGGTCGCCGGGTCGCTTGCGTTCGGCGCCGCCGATGACGAGCAGCTGGCCGAGACCCGCTCCGGAGGTGTTCCGTCTGCGCGCCACGCTCCACGCTCCGCTGAGTCCACCGGGTTCCCGCGGCCCTTCGGGGCGGCGCGGCTTACCCAGAGGCTAAGCGTCTCAAACGCGAATTATCGCAACAACGCGGATCTTCTTCATGAAGCTACGGAATCTGCCGAGCGGACGGCGGTCACACCCCGCCGGGCGGCAGCAGGTGGTTCACCTCGGGTGCGTCCTCGGCGATGGCGTGGGCCGCCGCCTCGACCTCACGGTCCGAGCCGGTGAGACGCCCCTCGTGCTGGCGCAGGTGCTCGTCCCACGAGTCGACCAGGTAGACCTCGACCATGCGCCACGGGTCCGCGCCGTCGCGGAACAGGCCCCACTGGCTGGCGCCGGTCCGCCGCCGGGAGCGCCGGACAGCCTGCATCGCCGCGACGAACCGGGGCTGCCGTTCCGGGTCCACACGGTAGGCGAGCGTGACGAGTACCGGACCCGCCGACGGGTCCGGGGCGAGCGCAAGATGCGGCTCGGGCCAGTACGCGGCGGCGCTGCGGTCACGCCCGGCGAGGTCGTGCAGCGGCCAGACGAGAATGGTGAACGTGGCCGCGGCGAGGACCACCGCTGCCGCGACGAGGGCCAAGGACAGACCGGCGACCTGCGCGAGGGCGCCCCACGCGAGCGCGCCGAACGCCTGCGCGCCGCCGAAGACGATCTGGTACGTGGCCAGCCCGCGGGCGCGTACCCAGGCGGGGAGGAAGAGCTGCATGGACGCGTTGACGGTGGACAGCACGGTCATCCAGGCGAGCCCGGCGGGGAGCAGGACGAGAAGGCTCAGCCACATGACCCGGCTGACCCCGAGGACCGCCAGAGATCCCCCGTAGAGCAGCCCGGCGATCAGCAGCTGCCGGTTGCCGGACATCTTCGCCCGGATCGGCGGCAGGGCGACAGCGCCCAGGACGGCGCCGACGCCGAGGGCACCGAGCATGACGCCGTAGCCACCCGCCCCGAGCTTCAGGTTGAGGCCGGCCACGAGCGGCAGCAGCGCCCAGAGCGCACTGGCGGGTATGACGAAGAGGGCGGCGCGCAGCAGGATCCGGCGGACGACGGGTGAGAAGCGGACGTACCGGCCGCCGGCCCGGACCGCGGGCACGAACCGCTCGGGGGCACCCCGACCGCTGTCGTCGGTGCCGGACCAGAACAGCAGCACGACCGCGAAGACGGCGAACGTCGCCGTGTTCACCGCGAACACCACGCCCGGGCCGGCCTGCGCGACGAGCAGGCCCGCGAGGGCCGGGCCGACCGACCGCGCCAGGTTGACGCTGATCGACCCCAGCGCAGACGCCGCCGGGATCTCTGCCCGGCCGACCAGCTCCGGGACGATCGCCTGCCAGGCCGGGAGGGTCAGCGCCTGCCCCACGCCGAACAGGAAGGTGAAGGTCAACAGCAGCGCGGGCGGCATCCGCCCGAGGAACGTCAGCGCGGTCAGGGCCGCCCCGGCCAGCACCAGACCCAGCTGTACGGCGAGCATCAACCGCCGCCGGTCGAGTATGTCGGCGAGGGCTCCCGCGGGCAGGGCGAGCAGCAGAACCGGCAGCGTCGTCGCCGTCTGTACCGCGGCGACGAGGGTCGCCGCGTTCGGGGCGTCGACGAGCAGCCACTGTGCACCGACGGTCTGCATCCAGGTGCCGACGTTGCTGAGGAGCACGGCCAGCCACAGTGCACGGAACGCGGGGTGGCGCAGCGGCGCCCAGGCGCCCGGCGCCGGGGTCGTCGTGGACACTTCGGTGGTCGTCATCGCGACGTGTCGTACCCCCGAATGCGGTCGGTCATCCGGGTGCGCCATCAGCGACGGCCACCTGCCCCCGCCGCCGATCATGCAGACCATCGGCGGCGACGGCCTGGAGATCGACGAAGGCACGGTCACCGTCCTCATCCACCCGCAGGAGTTCCACTACACGGTGCACGGCGGTGTCCTGTCCACGCTGCTCGACACCGCCGCCGCGTGCTCGGTGCACAGCACCCTGCCCGCCGGGGTCGGCTCCACGACGCCACCGGCAAGCTCGCCGCCCACGCCACCTCGACCTGCCTGATCTTCGACATGCCCGCGTAGATCCCGGCACGCGTCGCGACGTCCTCCGCGGGGACGGCGCGACCCTCCTCCGCGGCGCCCGGCACGTCCTCCGCACGGAGGGCGACCGGTTCGTCACACCGAACGACGCGTGCCCCTCCCCCGGCGAATCACGCTGTAGAGGTCGAACAGCCAACGGGAGGAAGAATGTCGCGTACCACCGCGTTCGCCGCAGCCCTGGCCATCACGCTCGGGCTCACCGCCGCTCCGGCCGTCGCAGCACCCGCCGACGCCACCCGCGCCACGCTGCAGAGACTCCTCGACGCCGAGCACACCGCCGGGATGCCCGGCGCGTACGGGCAGGTCCGCGACGGCCGCCGCACCTACAACCTCGCCACCGGCCTCGCCGACCTCACCACGAACCGCCCCACGCGCCCCGACCTGCGACACCGGGTCGGCAGCGTCACCAAGACGTTCGTCGCGACAGTGCTGCTGCAGCTCGTCGACGAACACCGGCTGCGCCTGGACGACCCGATCGGGCGGTACCTGCCACAGCTCGTCGGAGGCCCGGTCGGGCAGCAGGTCACCGTCCGGATGCTGATGAACCACACCAGCGGCATCGGCAACTACACCAACGCCCTGCTGTCGAGCCCACAGGCGCTCGAGGGGCTCGCCGACACCACGTACGAGCCGGCGCAGCTGATCGCCATCGGCCTCGGCATGCCGTCCACCAATGCGCCCGGCGCCCGCTGGTCGTACTCGAACACCAACTACATCATCCTCGGCCAGCTCATCGCGAAGCTGACGGGCCGCCCGTACGAGCAGGCCGTCCAGCGGCGCATCCTGCAGCCGCTCGGACTACGAGACACCTACCTGCCCGGTACGGAGCTGGAGATCCGTGGACCGCACGCCGCCGCGTATCTGCGCTGGACCGACGGGTCGCTGCGGGACTTCGCACGGTTCAGTGCGACCTGGGCGGACTCGGCCGGTGAGCTGGTCTCCACCGGCGCCGACCTCGACCGGTTCTACCGCGCCCTGTTCAGCGGCCGGCTGCTGCCGGAGCGGCTGCTCGACGCGATGCGCACCACCGTCCCGCTGGAGGCCGATCACCCGGAGTACGGCGGCTATGGCCTCGGCCTGATGAATCTGCCACTGCCCTGCGGGACGTTCTGGGGTCACACGGGCGGCGTCGTCGGCCAGGCGACGTTCGCCTTCAGCAGCCCCGACAGCAGTCGTCAGGTCGCCCTCGGCGAGAACATGCGCGACGGCTGGGTCGAGCTGGACCCGGCGCACCCGATCAACCAGGCCCGCGCGGAGTTCCTCGTGACGGCCCTGTGCGGGCCGCAGCCGCAGAACACCCGCAGCGCCACGACACCGCCCACCCAGCTCCGGCCTCGCCAGCCGGACGTGCTCCCGACTCGCTGACCGGCGGACCACGCGAAACCAGATCTCGGCAGCGGTCGGCACACGTCCCGCAGGGAGGACCTGACCAGCCCCGCAGACGAGCATCACCCGACGACGAACCGGGCGATGCTCGTCTGTCTCGGCTGGTGGGTCGCCCCCGGCCGTCGTCGCCCTCGCCGTCTCCTCGGGGATCAGGTGACCGGACCAGTCGCCACGGGGAAGCGGTCCCCCGCCGGCGGCTCCCACGAATACGGGTCCGCGTCGACCTGCTCGCCGCTGCGGATGTCCTTGACGGAGTCACCGCCCTCGCCCGGGAACCAGACGTACGGGATCCCCCGCCGCTCGGCGTACCGGATCTGCTTGCCGAACTTGGCCGCGGATGGCGACACCTCGGTCGGAATGCCACGGCCGCGCAGGGCGGCGGCGACCCGGTCGGCGGCGGGCCGCGCCTGCTCCTCGGCGAGCGCGACGACGACGCAGGTCGGCACGGACCGGCTGACCGACAGCGCGTTCTGCCCGAAGAGCAGGCCCAGCAGCCGGGAGACGCCGATGGAGATACCGACGCCGGGGAACCGGTCGGTTCCCGAGGTCGCGAGGTTGTCGTAGCGGCCGCCGGAGCAGATCGAGCCGTTCTGCTCGTACCCCTTGAGCTGCGTCTCATAGACGGTGCCGGTGTAGTAGTCGAGACCGCGGGCGATCTTCAGGTCGGCGACCACCAGGCCGGGCGCGTGCGCCGCGGCCGTGTCGACGACGCGGACGAGCTCGTCGAGGCCCTCGTCGAGCAGCGGGTCCGTGACCCCGAGGACGCGGACCCGGTCGGCGAACGACGAATCCGACGACGAGATGGCGGCCAGCCGCAGGCACGCCGCGGCCTGCGCGTCGGTGGCGCCGGCCGTCTCGACGAGCAGTGCGGCGACCTTGTCCGGACCGATCTTGTCGAGCTTGTCGACGGCCTGCAGCACCGGATCGGGGTCGGCGAGGCCGAGTCCCCGGTAGAAGCCCTCGCAGACCTTCCGGTTGTTCACCATGATCGTCGCCGGTGGGATCGGCAGACCGCCCAGGGCGTCACCGATGACCAGCGGCATCTCGGCGTCGTAGTGGAACGGCAGAACGTCCCGGTCGACGATGTCGATGTCGGCCTGAAGGAACTCGCGATACCGGCCGGCCTGCGGCTTCTCCCCGCGCCACACCTTCTGAATCTGGTAGCGGCGGAACGGGAACTGCAGCTTGCCGGCGTTCTCCAGCACGAACCGGGCGAACGGCACGGTCAGGTCGAAGTGCAGCCCGAGCGTGCCCTCCTCGGACTCGCCCTGCAGGCGGCTCAGCACGTAGACCTCCTTGGAGGTCTCCCCCTTGCGCAGCAGCTGGTCGAGGGGCTCGACGGCTCGCGTCTCGAGCGGTGCGAAGCCGTACAGCTCGAAGGTCGTGCGAATGCGGTCGAGCACGTACTGCTCGATGATGCGCTGCGGCGGCAGCCACTCCGGGAAACCGGAGATGGGCATGGGCTTGCTCAAGATCTCTCCTAGGCTTACAGGCCGCGGCTCGGCGCGCCCAGACCCGTCAGGTACGGGTTGGCGGCGCGCTCCCGGCCGATGGTCGTCATGGGCCCGTGGCCGGGCAGGACCACCGTGTCGTCGGCCATCGGCAGGATCTTGTCCCGCAGGCTCGCCCGCATCGCGGCGTCGTCCCCGCCCGGCAGGTCGGTACGCCCGACGGAGCCGGCGAACAGCACGTCACCGGAGAGGCAGATCTGCTCTGCCTCCCACGACGAGCCGGCGCCCGGCAACCGGAACAGCACCGACCCGCCGGTATGGCCCGGTGCGTGGTCGACGGTGATCTCCAACCCGGCCAGAATCAGCGCCTCGCCGTCGATCAGCTCGGCGACGTCGTCCGGCGCGGTGTACTGCAACCGGCCGCCGAACATCGCGCTCATGTCGGCGCTGAATCCCTTGGCAGGGTCGGCAAGCAGCTCTGCGTCGGCCGGATGGATGTAGGCGGGGATGCCCCGGGCGCCGCAGACGGGCGCCACCGAAAACGTGTGATCCAGATGACCGTGCGTGAGGAGAACCGCGACCGGTTGCAACCGATGCTCCGTCAACACCTGGTCCAGACGGGCCGACACGCCGATGCCGGGATCCACCACGACACACTGCTCGCCGGCCGCAGGGGCCACGACGTAGCAGTTGGTGCCGAAGGCGTCCGCGGGGAAGCCCGTCACGAGCACGGCGAATCGCCTCCGTTCGTCGGTTCCGGTCCTCCGAGCCTAGCCGCCTGCTCCGAAACGTTTCCCACCGCACACACCGTGACCGAACCTCACACACCACTTTCTCAGCCGTTACCCGTACACTCACCGGGCGTGTGGCGCGGCGCACCATGCGGTGCGACGGCCGGGGTTCGACGAAGGAGAGGGAACGTCGGTGCCTTCCAGCAGGGAGCGGCAGCGCAAATTGGCGCGCGCCAAGCTCGACCGGCAGTTGGCCCGGCGCGCGGCGCGGACGCGTCGTCGCCGCCAGCTCCGCGCCGGGGTCGGCGTCGCCGTAGCGGTGCTGCTGATCGCCGTGGGCGGCGTGTGGATCGCCGGCGGGTTCGAGTCGGACGCGAAACCGGCAGCCCAGACGGCCAGTACCTGCACCTGGCTTCCTCAGGACGCCAAGACGAACACGAACCTGAAGGACGTCGGCGGCACGCCCCCGACGAACGGCATGCCCCAGGCCGGTACGCGCCCGATGACCGTCACCACGAACCAGGGCGCCCCCATCGTCGCGTCGCTGGACCTGTCGAAGTCGCCGTGCGCCGCCGCCAGTTTCGAGTTCCTGGCCGGCAGGAAGTTCTACGACAACACCACGTGCCACGAGATCACCGCCGAGGGCGCCCTGCGCTGCGGTGATCCGAGCGGTACCGGCCAGGGCGGCCCGACGTACTCTTTCGTGAGCGAGTACGAGCCCCGGGCGCCCGCGCCGAACCCGTCCGTACCGGCCTCGCCGCTCTACCCGAAGGGCACGGTCGCCGTGACGGGCGCGACGGCGGGCAGCAACAACAGCCAGTTCCTGATCTTCCTCAAGGACTTCACGCCCACCGACGCCAGCACCCGCTTCTCCGTCGTCGGCACAGTCACCGGCGGCGCGGAGACCCTCGACAAGATCGCGAAGATCCCGACGGTGGGCAATGCCGCCGGCGCCCAGGTCAAGCCGAAGGAGGACATCGTCGTACAGAGCTTGACCGTCGGCGCGGTGGCCCCAGCCGCCACTGACCCGTCCGCAGCACCCATCACGTCCGGGGGCGCGCCGGCGCCGTCGGCCAGCAGCCAGTCCTGAACCAAGCACCGGGAGGAAGACGTGTCGACGATCAAGGACCGGCAGCGCGCGGCGGCGCGAGCTCGCCTCGAGCGGGAGATGGCCGAACGCGCCCAGGCGGCCCGCAAACGCCGGCACGCGTACGCCATCGTCGGCTCCGGCCTGGCGCTGCTGCTCGTCGCGGCGGGCACGGTCTGGCTGGTCGTCAAGCTCGGCAAGGACGACAAGACGTCGACCGCGGCCGGCGCCACCTGCCAGTGGAACAAGGACGAGGGTGGCTCACCCGGCGTCAAGAACGTCGGCGTCCCGCCGACCACCGTGCCGAACACCGGCACGAAGGTGATGACCATCGACACCAACCTCGGCCCGATCAAGGCCAAGCTGGACCTGTCGAAGGTGCCGTGCACCGCGGCGAGCTTCGCGTACCTGGGCGGCAAGAAATTCTTCGACAACAGCAAGTGCCACCGGCTGGTCAACGAGGCCACCTTCAAGGTGTTGCAGTGCGGTGACCCGTCCGCGACCGGCGACGGCTACCGGGAGACCGACGGCACCGGCGGCCCGTCGTACCGGTTCAAGGAGGAGAACCTCCCGACGAACAGCAAGCCGACGTACCCGGACGGCACCATCGCGATGGCGAAGGCGCAGGCCCCGGCCACCACCGGCAGCCAGTTCTTCATCGTCTTCGGCGACACCGAGCTCAGCCCGGACTACACCGTGCTCGGCACCATCACCGAGGGCCTCGACCTGGTGAAGAAGGCCGCCGCGGCCGGCGACGACCAGGCGTTCGCGGCGCAGGCCGGCGGTGGGCACCCGAAGACCGAGGTTCTGATCAAGACCCTGACGGTCGCGTAGACGTAGCATGAAAAGGGGCCCCGGCCGGGGCCCCTTTTCATGCTCCCGACGTGACCCGGTACGCGTCGAACACCCCGTCGACCTTGCGGACGGCCGCCAGCAGGTGGTTCAGGTGCTTCGGGTCGGCCATCTCGAAGGTGAACCGGCTGACCGCGACCCGGTCCCGGGTCGTCGTCACCGTCGCCGACAGGATGTTCACCCGCTCCTCGGACAGGATCCGGGTGACGTCGGCGAGCAATTTGTGCCGGTCCAGCGCCTCCACCTGGATCGCCACCAGGAACGTCGACGCACTCGTCGGCTTCCAGCTCACCTCGACGACGCGCTCGCCCTGGACCCGCAGGTCCTCGGCGTTCGCGCAGTCGTCGCGGTGCACGCTTACCCCGCCGGAACGGGTGACGAACCCGAACACGGCATCGCCGGGCACCGGGGTGCAGCAGCGGGCCAGCTTCACCCAGACGTCGTCGACGTCCTTCACGACCACACCGGGGTCGTTGGAGGTACTGCGTGCCCGGGGCGGCCGGGTCGCGACCGCGGTCTCCGCGATGTCCTCGGCCGCGCCCTCCTCGCCGCCGTACCCGACGACGAGCTTATGCACGACGGACTGCGCGGAGACCTGGCTCTCCCCCACCGCGGCATACAGCGACGCCACGTCGGCGAGGTGCAGGTCCCGGGCGATCGCGAGGAGGTTGTCGGAGGTCAGCATGCGCTGCAGGGGCAGACCCTGCTTGCGCATCGCCTTGACGATCGACTCCTTGCCCTCCTCGATCGCCTCCTCACGGCGCTCCTTGTTGAAGTACTGCCGGATCTTCGTACGCGCCCGCGGCGACTTGACGAATCCCAGCCAGTCCTGAGTCGGACCCGCCGTCGCCGACTTCGACGTGAAAACCTCGATCACGTCGCCGTTGGACAGCGTGGACTCCAGCGGGACGAGCTTGCCGTTGACCCGGGCACCGATGCACTTGTGCCCGACCTCGGTGTGCACGGCGTACGCGAAGTCCACCGGCGTCGAGCCGGTCGGCAGCGGGATGACGTCCCCCTTGGGGGTGAAGACGTACACCTCTTGGCTGGACAGATCGAAGCGCAGCGCGTCCAGGAACTCGCTCGGGTCGCTGGCCTCGCGCTGCCAGTCCAGCAGCTGCCGCAGCCACGTCATCTCGTCGATGTGCGCGGGTGGGCCGACGATGGTGGCGCTGGGGCCCTTCTGTTCCTTGTACTTCCAGTGCGCGGCGATGCCGAACTCGGCCGTACGGTGCATCGCGTACGTACGGATCTGCATCTCGACCGGCTTGCCGGTCGGGCCGATGACCGTCGTGTGCAGGGATTGGTACATGTTGAACTTCGGCATCGCGATGTAGTCCTTGAACCGGCCCGGGACGGGCTGCCAGTTCGCGTGGATCACCCCGAGTGCGGCGTAGCAGTCCCGGACCGTGTCGACGAGGATGCGCACGCCGACCAGGTCGTAGATATCGTTGAAGTCGCGACCCCGGACGATCATCTTCTGGTAGATCGAGTAGAGGTGCTTCGGCCGGCCGGTCGTCTCGGCCTTGATCTTCGCGGACTTCAGGTCGAGCTGGACCTTGTTCGTGACCTGCCGCAGCAGGTGTTCCCGCTGCGGCTGGTGCTCACCGATCAGCCGGTTGATCTCCTCGAACCGCTTCGGGAACAGCGTCGCGAACGCCAGATCCTCCAGCTCCCACTTGATCGTGTTCATACCCAGGCGGTGGGCCAACGGCGCGAGGATCTCCAGGGTCTCCTTGGCCTTCTGCTCCTGCTTGGGCCGCGGGAGGAACGTCAGCGTCCGCATGTTGTGCAGCCGGTCGGCCAGCTTGATGACGAGCACCCGTGGATCCTTCGCCATCGCGACGACCATCTTGCGGATGGTCTCCGCCTTGGCGGCGTCACCCAGCTTGACCCGGTCGAGCTTCGTCACGCCGTCGACCAGCAGCGCCACCTCGCCACCGAAGTCGGCCCGCATCGCGTCGAGGTCGTAGTCGGTGTCCTCGATCGTGTCGTGCAGAAGCGCGGCCACGAGCGTGGTCGTGTCCATCCCCAGATTCGCCAGAATCGTCGCCACGGCGAGCGGGTGCGTGATGTAGGGGTCGCCGGACTTGCGGTACTGCCCGGAGTGCCAGCGCGCCGCCACGTCGAACGCCCGCTGCAAGGCGCGGCCGTCGGCCTTGGGGTGGCTCGCCCGGTGCGTCGCGATCAGCGGCTCGAGCACCTCGCTGACCTGCGGTGTCTGCCACGGTGCGTTGAACCGCGCCAGCCGGGCCCGCACCCGCCTCCCGGTGGGTGCTCCGGCAAGGCCGAAGGCGCTCGTCAGCTCGTCGCCGGTCCCGGCCGCGGGCCGGTCACCGTTCGCGTCACTCGTGCTCCCCTGGGGGTACGCCGACCCGCCGCCCCCGGCATCGTCGGAAGTACTGCCGCCCGGCGCGGAAGCGGCCGGCGCGGACGCAGCCGGCGCGGACGCAGCCGCTGCGGGCGGAGCCTGTTCGGACGCCGCAGATCCAGCCGCACCGAGATCGGCCGAGCGGCCGTTGCGGGCGGCCACGCCAGTCGTACCCGCCTCGGCTGACGACGGTGTCACGTCGGCGGCGGCCGGCGGGTCGCCGGGTCGCGCGGAACCGTCCGGCATGGTGGTGCTGCCGGGCTTGGCGGAGTCCCTGCGCCGCGTGGGTTTGGTGGGCTGCGCTGCGTCCTCAGCCGGCTGCGCAGCATCCTGTGGCTGCACCGCGTCCTCCCGATGTACCGTGCCCGGGCCCGTTGGGGCGACGTCGCTGGACACCGGCCTCCTCACACCTTCGCCCCGGACGGGCGGGGATTCCTCGCCCGTGTCCTGTCCGTCATCACCAGGATGTACTTCCCCAGCCGGAACAGTCATCCTACCCGTCCGGTCCTCACTGGCGAGCCTGCTAGGACCTTCGGGGGACAGGTGGGATACCTAAACGGTCAGCAGGGCATGGACCGGACGGGCCGCGATCCGGACGCGGCCGTCGAGGAACCCGAGCTCCATCAGGACGGTGAACCCGGCAACCGTCCCACCGGCCAGCTCGACGAGGTCGAGGGCGGCCGCGGCGGTGCCACCGGTGGCAAGGACGTCGTCGACGACGAGAACCCGCTGCCCCGCCCTGAACGCGTCCGTGTGCACCTCGAGGGTCGCCTGCCCGTACTCCAGGTCGTACGCCATCGCATGGGTAGCCCGGGGCAGCTTGCCGGCCTTACGGATCGGCACGACCCCCGTCCCCGTCGCGTACGCGATCGCCGCCGCGATGACGAACCCGCGCGCCTCCACGCCGGCGACCACGTCGAACGAGTCCGCCCCGTAGTGCGCGACGATGCCGTCGACGACCTGCCGGAACACGAAACCGTCGGCGAACAGGGGCATCAGGTCCTTGAACACGATGCCCGGCTTCGGAAAGTCCGGGACATCCAGGACACGGCTGGCTACGAGCGCGGCAACGTCTTCGGTCACGGTCAACACCCTAGAGACACGGGAACGCCCCGCCACCAGCAGGTGGCGAGGCGCTCGAACGGCGTGCTCCGTACCTCAGCGACGCTTGCCGGAGGGCCGGTTACCGGCTCCTCCGGGACGGCCGCCACCACCGCGGTTGTTCTGGTTACGCTTGGCCGCCGGGCGGGCGCCGACCTTCGGAGTCGCGCCGGCGAGTGCTGCGACCTGCTCGCCCACCAGGTCGCCGCCGACGGCGGACGCCTTCGCCACGTCGTCGGACTTGGCGGCGGCGTTGCGGCGGGCGAGGACGCGCTGGCGGTGCGCCTTCATTCGCGGCTCCTGCTCCTTGAGCCCGGCCAGCACCGGCGTCGCGAACACGATCGACGAGAAGACGCCGAGACCCATGCCGACGAAGAGCACTAGGCCGAGGTCCTTCAGGGTGCCCGCGCCGAGCAGGCCGGCACCGATGAAGAGCAGGCCGCCGACCGGCAGCAGCGCCACGAGACCGGTGTTGATGGACCGCATCAGCGTCTGGTTGACGGCCAGGTTCGCCGCCTCGCTGTACGTCCGGGCACCGCTCGCCGTGATGCCGCGGGTGTTCTCCTGGACCTTGTCGAACACGACGACGACGTCGTAAAGCGAGAAGCCGAGGATTGTCAGGAAGCCGATGACGGTCGACGGCGTGACCTCGAAACCGACGATGGAGTAGACGCCCGCGGTGAGGACCAGGTCGAGCAGCAGCGAGGACACGGCGGCGACGGCCATCCGCCACTCGAAGCGCAGGATCAGGTAGACCATGACCAGCGCGACGAAGACGAGCAGGCCGATGATCGCCTGCCGGGTGACCGACTGACCCCAGGCCGGGCTGACCCGGCTCTCGCTGATCGCGGTCGCCGGGGCGTTGAGTTTCTGCGCCACGGCCGCCTTGACCGTGGTGGACTGCTCCGGGGTGAGCTGGCTCGTCCGGACCGAGTACGACGCCTTCGCCCCTTGGCCGACCTGCTGCACCGTGGCGATTTCGGGCCGATGCTCGCCGGTAGCGGGCAACTGCCCGAGAGCCTGCGAGACGGCGTCGGACGCCTGCTGCTGGGTGATCCGCTGGGTGCCGACGGTCGCCGGGACCTGGAACTTGTTGCCACCGGCGAACTCGATGCCCAGCGTGAAGCCGTTGAAGACGAAGCTGCCGATGGAGATCAGCACCGCGGCGGCCGCGATGAGGAACCACATCCTGCGGCGGCCGACGATGTTCAGCCCCGCCTCACCGCGGTAGAGGCGGTTCGCCAGACCACTGCCGGCCATGTCAGGCCTCCTTCACGCGGGACGGGCGCGACGCCGGGTCGGCGTCGGTGCGCTTGAGAACCCGGCCGAGCCCGCTGACCCGGGGCGACAGGAACGCCCTGGTTCGCGCGAACATCGTCATGATCGGGTGTCGGAAGAGGAACACGACCACGAGGTCGAGGATGGTGGACAGGCCCAGCGCGAACGCGAAGCCCTGCACGGCACCGATGGAGACGACGTAGAGCACGACGGCCGCGAGGATGGTGATCGCGTTCGCCGAGATGATCGTCCGCCGGGCGCGCAGCCAGGCCCGTTCGACGGCGCTGCGCGGGCTGCGGCCGTCGCGGATCTCGTCCTTGAGCCGCTCGAAGTAGATGACGAACGAGTCCGCCGCCACACCCAGTGAGACGATGAAGCCGGCGATACCGGCGAGCGTCAGCGTGAACCCGATCCCGCGGCCCAGCACCACCAGCGCGCCGAACGTCAGCAGGCCGGAGAGGATGAGGCTCAGGAAGATGACCGAGCCGAGCAGCCGGTAGTAGAAGAACGCGTAGATCGCGACCAGCAGCAGGCCGATGCCCGCGGCGAGCAGACCGGCCTTGAGCTGCTCGGTGCCGAGGGTCGCCGTGACGACCTCGACACTCTGCTGGACGAAGGTCAGTTTCAACGCGCCGTACCGCAGCTTGTTGGCGAGGTCGTTGGCGCTGGCGGCGTCGAACGACCCGGTGATCTGCGACTGGCCGGTGAGGACGCCCTGAATTTGAGGCGCCGAGATGACGGTGGTATCGAGAACCACCGCGACGCGGCACTTGCCCTCCTGGCCGAGGGCGCCCTGGTCGCAGGCGTTGCCGGTGTTGTTGAAGGCCTCGCGGGTCAGCTCGGTCCACTGCTTCTTGCCGTCGCTGGTGAAGTCGAGCGAGACGACCCACTGGCCGTTGGACTGGTCGATGACGGCGTTGGCATCACTGATGTCGGTGCCCTCGACCTTGGCGATGTCCAGGTAGTACTTGGCGCCGGCCTCGCAGGCCACGGCCTTCTTCGAGACCTCGGCGATGACGCCCGGCGGCCGCGTGTCGAGGGTGGCGCAGGTGATCGCCGGGACGTTGAACTGCATCTCCGGCGTCAGCGCGGCGACCTGCTTGCCGTCGAGCGTCGCGAACGGGGCGAGCACCTCGTTCTGGGTGACGTCGGCCGGTGCCTGCAGCTTGGATGCGGCGTCCCAGGCGGGTTCGCCGACGACCTTGCGGACGTCCTCCACCGACGGGATCTTGCTGTTGCCCACCGGGACGGCCGGGCCGGGCGGCACCGGTGCCGATGCGGAAGCCGACGGCGCCGGAGCCGGAGCGGACGGCGCCGGAGCTCCGCCGCCCTGACCACCGGAGGACGGCTTGGCGTCGGGGACCGCGTTGGTCTTCGCGCTGGTAGCCGGGGCGGGCGCGCCCGGGTTCGGCGCGGCGCTGTTGCTCGGGGCGGGCTGGGGCTGCGGCGGGCCCGATCCGTCGGCCGCCTTGAGCACCTTGCGGAAGCGCAGCTGCGCCGCCTGACCCACCTCGCGCAGCGCCTCGGCGTCCTCACCCGCCTTGGAGACGACGATGTTCCGGTCGCCCTCCACGACGACCTCGGCCTCGGAGACACCGAGCGCGTTGACCCGCTGCTCGATGATCGCCCGGGCCTCTTCGAGGCTCTCCGGCGGCGGGGCGACGCCGGTTGGCATCTGCGCCTCGTAGGTGACCTGTGTGCCGCCGATGAGGTCCAGGCCCAGTCGCGGCTGCAGCCGATCGTGGAAACTGCTCCCACCCTTGGGCACGTTCAGGAAGAACACCATGAGGTAAAGGACGACGAAGAGCAGACCGAGCACGGCAAGCTGCCGGCCGGGACGCTGTTGTCCCTGAGGTGGTGCCACGGCTGTCGGTCTCCCGATTCGGATCGGCCGCCCGGATGCGGCCGGACGAGCGGTGGGTCGGCTGGCGGCCGGCGGTCAGCCAGCCTCAGTCGCCGGTGCGTGACACCAGCGACGAATGATGAACGTCGGACGAACGTACCCGAAGGTCAGTCCTTGCCGGAACGCTTGATGATGTCGTCCGCGGTCGGCCCGTCAGCCGGCACCTCGGTCTCGGGCTCGTCGATCGTGGCGGCGGCGCGGGGCAGAACGCGGGCGATCGCCGGGCGGGCGTACCGCGCGGTGACACCGGGCGAGATCTCCAGCTCGACGGTGTCGTCACCGACGCTCACCACGGTGGCGTGGAGGCCGCCGATGGTGACGATCTCGTCGCCGGGACCCAGCGTCGACTGCATTTCCTGAGCCTCGCGGCGCCGCTTCTGCTGCGGACGGATCATCATGAAATACATGACACCGAAAAGCAGAACGATCATGATCAGGGGGAGGGCGCTCCCGCCCCCGCCGTCGGGTGCTGCTGCGTCGTACACGCTTTTTCGACCTTCCGTGGGCCCCGCTGCGTGACGCAGCGGGGCGATGTGCACATCCCTGGTGAACGGCGGCGAGTCTAGTCCTCTCAGCTGGGAGTCGGACACCGACATTGATCACGGTCCCGTCACGCGCAAGATCACCCTAGGAGATCAGGGGGCGAAGAGATCAGGTGGCGCGCCGGGCGGCGGCGGAGGCGTACGGCCGAGGTGCTTCCACCCCGCGTCGGTGGCCACCCGACCCCGGGGCGTACGGGCCAGCAGACCGGCCCGGACCAGGAACGGCTCGCACACCTCCTCGACCGTGTCCGGCTGCTCCCCGACCGCCACCGCGAGCGTCGACAATCCGACGGGACCGCCACGGAACGAGTCGACGAGGGCGGTGAGCACTGCACGGTCGAGCCGGTCGAGGCCGAGCTCGTCGACGTCGTACACCTTGAGCGCGGCGCGAGCCGTGCCCAGGTCGACCACGCCCTCGCCGCGGACCTCGGCGAAGTCTCGGACACGGCGCAGCAGCCGGTTGGCGATCCGGGGCGTTCCCCGGGAACGCCCCGCGACCTCGGCGGCTCCCTCGTCGGTGATCGGGACACCGAGGATCCGTGCGGACCGCTTGAGCAGCGACTCCAGGTCGGCCGCCGCGTAGAAGTCGAGGTGCGCGACGAACCCGAACCGGTCCCGCATCGGCCCGGTGAGCAGCCCGGACCGGGTCGTCGCCCCGACCAGGGTGAACGGTTCGACGTCGAGCGGGATCGCGGTCGCGCCGGGCCCCTTGCCGACGATGACGTCGACCCGGAAGTCCTCCATCGCGCTGTAGAGCAGCTCCTCGGCGGGCCTGGCGATCCGGTGGATCTCGTCGATGAAGAGCACGTCGCCCTCAGCGAGGCTGGTGACGATCGCGGCGAGATCGCCGGAGCGTTCGATCGCCGGCCCGCTCGTCACCCGGATGCCGGTGCCGAGCTCGGAAGCCACGATGTTCGCCAGGGTGGTCTTGCCGAGGCCGGGCGGCCCCGAGAGCAGGATGTGGTCGGGTGGGGTTCCGCGTCCCATTGCGCCCTTGAGCAGCAGTTCCAGCTGGTCGCGGACGCGATGCTGGGCAATGAAGTCGGCGAGCCGCCTGGGCCGGACACTGGCCTCGGCGTCCAGCTCCTCGTCCTGGACGTACGCCGAGACCAGACCGTCGTCGCTCATCGGCTCTTGCCCAGAAGGCGGATCGCGTGCCGGAGCAGCACCGGCACCGGCGGGATCGGCCCGTCGACGGTCTCCGCGACCGCGGCGACCGCCTGGTCGGCCTGGGACGCGCTCCAGCCGAGCCCGACGAGGCCCTGACGTACCTGGTCCTGCCAGGCGCCCGCAACGACGCCCGCGTTGCCGTCGGGGCCGACCGGGACGGGTCCGATCCGGTCGCGCAGCTCCAGGACCAGGCGTTCGGCACCCTTCTTGCCGATGCCGGGGACCGTGGTCAGCGCGACGAGGTCGCCGCTACCGATCGCGCGGCGGACCGCGTCCGGGGAGTGCACGGCGAGGACGGCCTGAGCGAGGCGGGGGCCGACGCCGCTAGCGGTCTGCAGGAGTTCGAAGAGCTGCTTCTCGTCGTCGTCGGCGAAACCGTAGAGCGTGAGGGAGTCCTCGCGGACGACGAGGCTGGTGGCGAGGCGGGCCTCGGCACCCTGGCGCAGCCCGGCGAGGGTGCCGGGCGAGCAGTGCACCGCGAGGCCGACGCCACCGACCTCGATGACGGCGCTGTCGGGGGCCACGGCGGCGACCCGCCCGTGAACACTGGCGATCATCTGGGGTTCCTCCGGGGGCGGGCGAGGGTGGCTGCGGCGTTCGCGGCGCGGACCTTCGCGTCGGCGGCGGCGATCCGGACGCGGGTGCCCCCACGCCAGATGTGGCAGATGGCGAGGGCGAGGGCGTCGGCGGCGTCCACGGGGCGGGGTGGCTCGTCGAGGCCCAGCAGGCGGGTCACCATGGCGGTGATCTGCCTTTTGTCGGCCGTTCCGGAACCGGTGACGGCTGCCTTGACCTCACTCGGGGTGTACGTCTGCACCGGCAGCCCGGCCCGCGCCCCGGACAGCACGGCGACCGCGCTCGCCTGGGCGGTAGCCATGACCGTACGGACGTTGTGCTGGCTGAACACCCGTTCCACGGCGACGCTGTCCGGCCGGTGCTTCGCCACCAGGTCGGTCAAGGACCGGTCGAGGTGCAGCAACCGCTGTGCGATGTCGTCGCCGGGATCACTGCACACCACGTAGTACGCGACGAGCGTGCACGGCCGGCCGGGGACGCCTTCGACCACGCCCACGCCGCACCGGGTCAACCCGGGGTCGATGCCGAGCACCCGCATGCGAAACCCTCCGAACCGAGACGAACATGCGTTCGACACCCTAGTACGGGGCTGCCCCAGCGCCCGGACGCGACACGCGTCAATCGGAGACCTCGGATCGCGGCAGACGGCGGGATCGACCACGCCGAGATCACCGGGCGGACCGGTCGGTGAGCCGCGACGATGGAATCGTGTTCCCGCCGGAGCCGCCGCCGGAGTTCGTCGCGTTCGTCGCGCGGACCTTGCCCGGCGCGCGAACGGCGGCGGGGCGGCTGACCGGCGCCGACCGGTACGCCGACGAGGTGTACCCGGAGGCGTTCGCGGACGTCGCGACGGGCTGGCAGTGGCGGCGTCTGGTCGATGTGGACCGGCTGCTCGACCGGCGGCTCCGCGCCCGGGCCGCGCACTGGCGCGAGCAGCAGGTCTATCCGGTCGAGGTGCTCCGGGAGGCACGTCCGGCGGTCACCCGGTGGGTCAGCATCGCGCTGCGCAAGGCGGGACTGCTGCCGTCGACCGCACGGCGCGAGTGGATCCCGGCCGCGGAGGCGGCCATCGCCTGGGCGGTCGCGTACCGTCGCCACCGCTGGATGCGCTGGACCCGGATCGCGCTGACGACCCTGATCGTGCTCGTCGTCGCGGCGCAGTTCCTGCCCACCCCGCCGACATGACGGCGGGCCGGGCGGGAGAACCGGGACTCAGGCGTCGACCGCGGCCATGACCTCGTCGGAGACGTCGAAGTTGCCGTACACGTTCTGCACGTCGTCGCAGTCGTCGAGCACGTCGATGAGCTTGAAGACCTTGCGGGCACCGTCCTCGTCGAGCGGGATCGTCATGCTCGGGACCAGGGACGACTCGGCCGACTCGTAGTCGATTCCGGCGGCCTGCAGGGCGTTGCGCACGGGGATCAGGTCGGTGGGCTCGCTGACGACCTCGTACGCCTCGCCCAGGTCGTTGATCTCCTCGGCACCCGCGTCGAGAACGGCGAGCATCAGGTCGTCCTCGGACAGGCCGGCCTTGGGGACGAGCACGACACCTTTGCGGGTGAAGAGGTAGTTGACCGAGCCGGCGTCGGCGAGCGAACCGCCGTTACGGGTCAGCGCGGTGCGGACCTCGGTGGCGGCCCGGTTCCGGTTGTCGGTGAGACACTCGATGAGCAGCGCGACACCGCTGGGCCCGTAGCCCTCGTACATGATCGTCTGCCAGTCGGCGCCACCCGCCTCGAGGCCGGAACCGCGTTTGACGGCGCGGTCGATGTTGTCGTTCGGTACGGAGCTCTTCTTCGCCTTCTGGATGGCGTCGAACAGCGTGGGGTTGCCGGCCGGATCCCCACCACCCGTGCGGGCCGCGACCTCGACGTTCTTGATCAGCTTGGCGAACATCTTGCCGCGCTTGGCGTCGATGACGGCCTTCTTGTGCTTGGTCGTCGCCCACTTGGAGTGGCCGGACATGAGGAACCTCCGTTGCTACCGAGCGTCGACTGCGGCCTGGACCAGCTCCACGAAGTACCGGTGCACGCGCAGATCGCCGGTGAGCTCGGGGTGGAAGGCCGTCGCCAGCAGGTTGCCCTGCCGGACCGCGACAATCCTACCGGCGTCCGCACCGTCCGTGACGCGGCCCATGACCTGCACGTCGTCGCCCACCCGTTCGACCCACGGCGCACGGATGAACACCGCGTGCAGGGCCATGCCGTCGATGTCGACCGAGGCTTCGAAGGAATCCACCTGCCGCCCGAACGCATTACGCCGCACCGTCATGTCGATCCCGCCGAAGGACTCCTGGTCGGGACGTCCGTCGAGGATCTCGCCCGCCAGCATGATCATGCCGGCGCAGGACCCGTACACCGGCATGCCGTCGGCGATCCGCTTGCGGATCGGATCGAGCAACTCGAACGCGACGGCCAGCTTGCTGATCGCCGTGGACTCTCCACCGGGCAGCACCAGACCGTCGACCTCGTCGAGCTCCGCGGGGCGGCGGATCGGCCGGGCCAGCGCGTCGCACTCGGCGAGGGCGCTGAGGTGTTCGCGTACGTCGCCCTGGAGGGCGAGTACACCGACGGTGACTGTCATACGCTCACCCTACGTTCCGGCCAAGATCATATTGACAACCGGTGGGTACGTTCGCGGCGTCTTGATCTTCTACCAGCCGCGTTCGGCGAGGCGGTGCGGCTGGGGGATCTCGTCGACGTTGATACCGACCATGGCCTCACCGAGGCCGCGGGATACCTTGGCGAGCACGTCCGGGTCGTCGTAGAAGGTGGTGGCCTTGACGATGGCGTTGGCACGCTGCGCCGGGTTGCCGGACTTGAAGATGCCGGAGCCGACGAAGACGCCCTCGGCACCGAGCTGCATCATCATCGCCGCGTCGGCCGGGGTCGCGATACCACCGGCGGTGAACATGACGACGGGCAGTTTGCCGGTCTCGGCGACCTCCTTGACCAGGTCGTACGGGGCTTGGAGTTCCTTGGCGGCGACGTAGAGCTCGTCGTCGGCCAGAGAGGTCAGCCGGCGGATCTCGCCGAGAATGGTGCGCATGTGGGTCGTGGCATTGGAGACGTCGCCGGTGCCCGCCTCGCCCTTGGAACGGATCATGGCCGCCCCCTCGGTGATGCGGCGCAGCGCCTCACCGAGATTGGTGGCGCCGCAGACGAACGGAGCGGTGAAGGCCCACTTGTCGATGTGGTTGGCGTAGTCGGCGGGGGTGAGTACCTCGGACTCGTCGATGTAGTCGACGCCGAGAGCCTGCAGGACCTGAGCCTCGACGAAGTGCCCGATGCGAGCCTTGGCCATGACCGGGATGGATACGGCGGCGATGATGCCGTCGATCATGTCGGGGTCGCTCATCCTGGATACGCCGCCCTGGGCGCGGATGTCGGCCGGGACGCGTTCGAGGGCCATGACGGCGACGGCGCCGGAGTCCTCGGCGATCTTGGCCTGTTCGGCGTTGACCACATCCATGATCACGCCGCCCTTGAGCATCTCCGCCATGCCGCGCTTGACGCGGGCGGTCCCCGTGACGGCGGACGCAGGAGTGGATGTCGGCTGCTCACTCACGGTGATCGGCTCCTCACAGAAGGGATAATCACACCTATCGTACGCGTGGGAGAACTGGTGTCCGACGGCCAATCGACCCCCCGGTGGCCTGCATCTCACCCTTGATCAGAGCGTGTCCAGCACCGGCTGGTCGTCACGCTGCGGCGTCGGCGCCGGGACCGTGACGGGCACGGTGAGTGTCGGGTCGACGATGTCGAAGTACGCGGGGCGTTCGTGCTCGCGGCCCATCCGCAGCAGGCGCACCAGCCGCCGGTTGCGGGCCAGCAGGGCGTCCCGGACGAGATCGGTGTGCACCTGCCGGGCCAGCGCCACCCGGCGGCTGGTCGCGACCAGCGCGTGAACGCTGGGATCGGGTTCGATCAACGCGACCGAACGCAGCTCTCGGGTGAGGTCGTTCTCGGCGGCCTCCCGGCCGTCGGGGGCCGCGTCGAGGGCGATCCGGGCGGCCGCGTACAACTCGGTGGCGCCGGTCGCCTCCGCGACGACGGCGGCGGCGGCGGCGCGGCGGACCAGGTGCGCGTCGAGGGCGCGGGCGGCCGAACCGGCCCGCGCGTGCAACCGGTCGACCCGGCGAGCGGTCCACGCCAGGTACGCCGAGAGCAGCAGCCCTGCCAGCAGGACGCCCACGAGCCACCACATGCCGGGCATCGTAGTGGGAAAGTGCTACCGGCCGGCGGCGGAGCTACCGCGGTTCGGCCCACTCGGCGTCGAAGACGCGCCCGTCGGTCGCCTCGATCGCCGTCGCGTACACCTCGAGTACCCGGGCCGCCACGGACGGCCAGTCGAACGCCGCCACGGTCCGCTTTGCGCAGGTGGCCAGCTCGGTCCGGCGGCCGGGATCGTCCAGCAGGGCGGCCAGGACCGCGGTCAGCTCCTCGGCGTCGCCGGTGCCGAACAGGGCCCCCGCCTCGCCGCCACCCAGGACCCGCCGGAACGCGTCGAGATCGCTGGCGACGATCGGCGCTCCGGCCGCCATCGCCTCGGTGAGGATCATGCCGAACGACTCGCCGCCGGTGTTCGGGGCGACGTACACGTCGACGGAGCGGAGCATTCGCGCCTTGTCCGCCTCCGACACCAGGCCGAGGTGGGTCACGCGGGCGCGCAGGTCCGCCGGGATGCCGTCGAAGAGATCGTCCGGGTCGCCCGGTCCCGCGACCAGCAGACGCATGCCGGGCCGGTGCGGCGCCAGGGTCACGAAAGCCTGCCGGAGTACGGCGAAGCCCTTGCGCGGTTCCGTGAAGCGCCCGAGGAACCCGATCGTGCCGCCGGTGCCCACCCCGATCTCACCGGGCCACCCGGGCAGCGGCTCGGCGTCGGCGAACTTCGCCACCGCCACCCCGTTCGGGATCTCCACGGCCCCGCCGTCCAGGTGCTCGACCTGGACCTTGCGGGCCAGGGCGCTGACCGCGATCCGGGCAGTGATCTTCTCCAGGACCAGCTGGAGCATCCCCTGCGCGGCCGACAGGGCCCGGGACCGGGTGATCGCCGTGTGGAACGTGGCGACGACCGGGCCCCGCGCCGACAGTACAGCCAGCAGCGACAGGCTCAACGTCAGCGGCTCGTGCACGTGCAGCACGTCGAAGGCGCCCCGGTTCAGCCAGCGGCGTACGCGGGTCGTGGAGACCGGCCCGAACGCGATCCGAGCCACCGAACCGTTGTACGGCAGCGGCACCGCCCGCCCGGCCGCCACCACGTACGGCGGGAGCGGGGCGTCCTCGTCGGCCGGTGCCAGGACGCTCACCTCGTGACCGAGAGCGATCAGCGCCTCGGCGAGGTCCATGACGTGGTTCTGCACCCCGCCGGGGACGTCGAACGAGTACGGGCACACGATGCCGATCCGCACGTCGTACCCCCTAGGATCCGGCTCGGGCGGGCGACGCGGCGTCGAGGGGCGGACCGGACCAGGTGGCCGGCTCCTCGATCCAGATCTTCTGCAGCATGTGCCAGTCCTGCGGGTGCGCGGCGATCCCGGCCGCCAGCGCGTCGGCGACCCGCTGGGTGACGAGCCGTACGCGGGCGTCGAGCCGGCCCTCGTCCGGGCCCGGAAGCGGGATCGAGCGCAGCTGCGCACACGGCGTGTCCTCGCAGAACCACATGTCGACGGTGAACAGCGGCGCCCCGGTCCGCAGCGCGAGCAGGGCCGGACCGGCGGGCATCCGCGCCGTGCCGCCGAAGAACCGCACGTCGACGCCGCGCACCGAGAGGTCACGGTCGGCGAGCAGCGGCACCACCCAGCCCTGGCCGAGTCGCTCGGCGAGCACGTCCAGCGGGGGTCGTTCACCGCCGGACAGCGGGAGGATCTCCATGCCGAGCGACTCGCGGAACGCCACGAACCGCTCGAACAGCGATTCGGGTCTGAGCCGCTGAGCGACGGTGCTGATGCCCCAGCCCTGGGCGGCGGCCCAGGCCCCGGCGACGTCCCAGTTCCCGGCGTGCGGCAGCGCGAGGACGAGCCCCTTACCGGCGGCGACAGCCTCCGCGAGGACCTCTCGATTCGTCACCCGGAGGGCGGTGCGGAGCTGCTCCGGCGAGTACGACGGCAGCCGGAAGGCCTCCATCCAGTACCGCGCGTACGACCGCATGCCCCGCCGGACGATCTCGTCGAACGCGTCCCCGGTGATCGACGGGTCGACCACGTGCCGCAGGTTGCGGGCCAGCCGGGTCACGCCGGGGCCGCGCTTGCGGGCCGACCGGTCGGCGCCCGCGTTGAACAGGCCGCGGGCCACCGGCAGCGGCAGCGCCCGGGCCAGGCGCCAGCCGGCGGCGTACCCGAGGTCGACGATCTTCTCGTTCACGCCGTCCGCGCCTTGTCCTCGCGGTACACGTGGCGAATCCGCTGGCCGACAGTGATCAGGGAAAGCAGGGCGAGAAGCCAGAGTGCGGCGGGCAGGCCCCAGTCGAGCCCGGCCGCCCCGAGCAGGCCACCGACGCCGACGAGGATGAGGCGTTCGGCGCGCTCGGCGACGCCGACGTCCGCGCTGAGCCCGAGGCCCTCGGCGCGGGCCTTCACGTACGACACGACCTGCCCCAGGACCAGGCAGAGCAGGCCGGCGACCGCGCCCAGGTACGGGTTGCCCCGCGTACCGAGCCAGAAGGTGACCGCGGCGAAGACCGCGCCGTCGGCGACCCGGTCCATCGTCGAGTCGAGCAACGCGCCGAACTTCGTTGCGCCACCACCGCGCATCCGGGCCATCGTGCCGTCGAGCAGGTCGGTCAGCGCCGACAGTGTCACGATGATCACGGCGACGAACAGGTGTCCCCGCGCACCGAAGCCGATCGCGCCGATCAGCACGCCGGCCGTGCCCGCCACGGTCACCGCGTCCGGTGACACGCCGAGCCGCAGCAGCGTACGGGCGGTGGGCGCGACGACGTGGGAGAGGACCGCTCGGGCCGACACGCTGAAGATCTTTGCCATGGCCGTCCCACCATAACGGCGTACGGTGACCCGCGGTACGGTCGGCGCCCGGTCTTCGCCTCAACCACCCAGCGCCACCGGTTACGGGGGGTTGCGGCGGGAGCGCCCGGGGTGTGGGATCCAAGGACGACGGGGTGCCGGGGGCGCCTCGTGAGGGGCGCCACCGGCCACCCGCGGACCGGCACGGCACACCCGGCCGCTCCACCGGGTGCGTGCCCTCCCGCGTGCGTCCGGCCGCCGGCAAATTTCGGGCCACCGCGACGATTCGGGAGGTGCGCCGATGGCGCAGAAGACGCAGGAGAAGGGGGTCACCGGCCCGACGCCGGTGGTGAGCGAACCCGGCAGGGTGCGCAACGTGGTGCTGGTCGGCCACTCCGGTGCGGGCAAGACGACTCTGGTCGAGGCGCTGCTCGCCTCGTCCGGGACGATCCCGCGCGCCGGTTCGGTCACCGAGGGCACCACGGTCACCGATCACGACCCCGCGGCGGTACGCCAGCAGCGCTCGGTGAGCCTGTCGTGTGCGCCGGTCGTCCACCAGGAAGTCAAGATCAACCTGCTCGACACCCCCGGGTACGCGGACTTCGTGGGTGAGCTGCGCGCGGGCCTGCGGGCCGCGGACGCCGCACTGTTCGTGGTCTCCGCCGTCGACGGCATGGACGCCGCGACCGCCACCCTCTGGGAGGAGTGCGCGGCCGTCGGTATGCCGCGGGGTGTCGCCGTGACCCGCCTCGACCACCCGCGCGCCGACTTCGACGAGACCCTCGCCGAGTGCCAGGAGGTTTTCGGCGAGAACGTCATGCCGATCTACCTGCCCATGCTCGGCGACGACGGGCAGTCCACCGCCGGCCTGATGGGCCTCATCACCCAGCGCGTCTACGACTACTCCGCCGGCGGACCCGCGACCGTCCGCGAGCCCGACCCCGCACACCTGCCGCCGATCGCGGAGGCCCGCAACGAGCTCATCGAGGGGATCATCGCCGAGAGCGAGGACGAGACCCTGATGGACCGCTACCTCGCGGGCGAGCAGATCGACACCGAAGTGATCATCAAGGATTTGGAGACCGCGGTCGCGGGCGGCCACTTCTACCCGGTGATCCCGGTGTGCGCGGGCACCGGCGTCGGGCTCGACGTGCTGCTCGACGGCCTCATCTCCGGCTTCCCCACCCCCGCCGAGCACGACCTGCCGACCGTCACCGGTGTCGACGGCTCCCCCAGGGCCCCGCTGACCTGCGACCCGGACGGCCCGCTGGTCGCCGAGGTCGTCAAGACCACCGTGGACCGGCACGTCGGCCGCGTCTCGCTGGTCCGGGTCTTCTCCGGCACGCTGCGCCCCGAGACCGCCGTACACGTCTCCGGCCACGGCCTCGCCGAGCGCGGCCACCCCGACCACGACGCCGACGAACGTATCGCGCACATCTACTCGCCGCTCGGCGCCACCCTGCGTGAGGTCCCGGCCTGCGTCGCGGGTGACATCTGCGCGATCACCAAGTCCGGCAGCGCCGAGACCGGCGACACGCTCTCCGGCAAGGACGACCCGCTCATCGTCGAACCGTGGGTGATGCCCGAGCCGCTGCTGCCCATCGCCATTGTCGCGAAGTCCCGCTCCGACGAGGACGCCCTGGCCAAGAACCTGGCCCGGCTCGTCGCGGGGGACCCGACCCTGCGCCTGGAGCGCAATCCGGACACCCACCAGCTCGTCCTCTGGTGCATGGGCGAGTCCCACGCCGACGTCGTCCTGGAACGGCTACGCGCCGGCGGCGTCGAGCTGGACACCGAGCCCGTACGGCTGTCGCTGCGGGAGACCTTCGGCGTGTCGGCGACCGGGCACGGCCGGCACGTCAAGCAGTCCGGCGGTCACGGCCAGTACGCCGTGTGCGACATCGAGGTCGAACCGCTCCCCCGAGGCAGCGGCTTCGAGTTCGTCGACAAGGTCGTCGGCGGGTCCGTCCCGCACAACTACATTCCGTCCGTGGAGAAGGGCGTCCGCGCCCAGATGGACCGCGGCCTCATCGCCGGCTACCCGCTCGTCGACATCCGCGTCACCCTCTACGACGGCAAGGCGCACAGCGTCGACTCGTCTGACGCCGCGTTCCAGACCGCGGGCGCCCTGGCCCTGCGCGAAGCCGCCGAGAAGGGTCAGTTGACCCTCCTCGAACCCATCGACGATGTGGTCGTCCGCGTTGCCGACGAGCACGTCGGTGCGGTGATGAACGACCTCTCCGGCCGCCGCGGCCGCGTCCTCGGCACCGAACCGGACCCCGATTCCGACGGCCGCACGCTGGTCCGGGCAGAGGTCCCCGCCACGGAACTCGTCCGCTACGCGGTCGAGCTGCGCGCCATGACCTCCGGCGCGGGCTCGTTCCGCCGCACCTTCGTCCGCCACGAACCGATGCCCGCCCACATCGCCGACGCGGTCCGCAAGGAACACCAGCAGCACTGACCGCTCACCGAGGGCGGGGCCACGCGTAGCTCCGGCCCCGCCCTCGGGCTGCCCGGGCACGCTGAAGGCCGCCGTCGGCCCCCCGGCGGACCGGTGCCATCAGACCCGGCAATGTGATCGATCGTGACGGTGAGGATCTACCGTTACCTTTCAGTGCGCCTTGGCGAGCGCACGATCGATAGTCCTACCTTGCG